>JAIXWM010000198.1 GCA_027491255.1 Rubrivivax sp.
CAGCAGTCAAATCAAGAAGGCGGCGGGCAAAGCAAGCGTAGTGCCATACGCGCCTCCGTGACGAGCTAAGCTGTTGATTTTATTTGGGTTGCGCTGAGAGGATGACAAACTCGGGCTAAGTCCGGGTCTGGGCTTCGCTTCCGCCGCGGCGGGCCTCCTCCTGGATCAGCGTCCAGACCTCGTCCTCGATGGCCTGGAAGCGGGCGTCGCGCTTGAGCGACAGGCGGCGCGGGCGTTCGAGCCCGACGGGCAGGATGTGGCGCACGCGCCCTGGCCGCGCCGTGAAGACGACGACCCGGTCGGACAGGAAGATCGCCTCGTCGATCTGGTGCGTGATGAAGAGCACGGTCTTGCGCGCCTTCAGCCAGATCTGCAGCAACTCCTCCTGCATCAGCTCGCGCGTCTGCGCGTCCAGGGCGGCGAAGGGCTCGTCCATGAGCAGGATCTGCGGATCCATCACCAGCGCGCGCGCCAGGTTCACCCGCTGCTGCATGCCGCCGGAGAGTTCGTGCGGGTAGTGCTGCTCGAATCCCGACAGGCCCACCATGTCGATGAAGTGACGGGCGCGCTCACGCGCCTCGCGCGCCGGCACGCGCTGGCACTCCAGCCCGTAGACGACGTTGCCCAGCACCGTGCGCCAGGGCAGCAGCGAGGCGTCCTGGAACACCATCGCGCGGTCCGGCCCCGGCGCGCTGACCTCGCGGCCGTCGACGGTGATGGTGCCCGCGGTCGCCGGGATCAGCCCGTCGACCACCGACAGGAAGGTCGTCTTGCCGCAACCCGACGGGCCGACGATGGACAGGAACTCGCCTTCCATGACCTGCAGGTCCACGTCCTGCAAGGCCGCCTGACGGATCGTCGTGCGCGGTCGCAGGTAGTCCAGCCGGATCCCCCGGGCCTCGAGTTTGACCGTCATGCCATGCCTTCCCAGTGCTGCCTGCCCATGTGCCGCCTCAGCGGCTCGTCGCCTGCGGGCGCCAGGACTCGAAGCGGCGCTCGAGGAGGTGGATCGCCCCGGTCAGCAGCAGCCCGACGGCGGCGATCACGAAGATGCCGACGAAGACCCGGTCCGTCTGGAACGCGGAGCCCGCGGCGTTGATCATGAAGCCGATGCCGGCGCTGGAGCCGTAGATCTCGCCGACGACGATGCCCACCATGGCACGGCCCACGCCCAATCGGAGGCCGGCCAGCAGGTAAGGCACCGAGGTCGGCAGCACGATGTCGCGCAGCCGCTGCCACTCGGACGACCCGAAGCTGCGCGCCACCCGCAGCAGCCGGGCATCGACGGTCCGGGCGGCGGCGATGGCGCTCATCGTCAAGGGGATGAAGGTCACCATCGCGATGATGAGGACCTTGGTCATCGTGCCGGTCCCCACCCAGATGATCAGCAAGGGGATGAACACCACCTGCGGCGTGGCGTTGTAGGCGGTCAGGAAGGGCTCGATCGCATGGCCCAGGCGACGGTACCAGCCGACGGCCAGCCCGAGCGGTATGCCCACGAGCAGCGCGATGACGCCGCCCAGACCGAAGGCGACCCCGCTGGCGGCCAGGTGCTCCCGGAGTTCGCCGCTGGCGGCCATCTGCAGCAGCCGCGTCCACACGCGTGACGGCGCAGAGACGAAGATCGGCCTGACGCGCAAGGCCTGGGCCGAGTCGCCCAGGATCGGCTGGGCGAGCGTGGCCCACCAGCCGGCGGAAAGCCCCTCCCAGAACACGAGGAAGCCGATCACGGCAGCCAGGCCCCACAGCAGGGGTTCGGCGCGGCGCCACAGGCCCGTCATCGCCATCACTCGCCGCCCGAGGCCCGGGGCCGCCAGGCATCGAAGCGGCGCTCGAGCCGGTCCAGCCCCTCGGTCGTCAGCAGCCCCGCCAGCACGACCAGCAGCACGCCGACGAGCATCTTGTCGGTCTGCAGCGAGTTGGCCGACGTGGCGATGAAGTAGCCGATGCCCGCCGTCGCCGCGTACAACTCGCCCACGATCACGCCCAGCAGGGCTCGGCCCGAGCCGTACTTCATGCCGGAAAAGACAAAGGGCACGGTGCCCGGCAGCACGATGGTGGTGAAGATCCGCGGCTGGCTGGCGCCGAAGCTGCGAGCCACGCGCAGGAAGCGCTCCTCGCTCGTGCGCACGCCCGCGCAGGTGCTGATCAGGATCGGGATCACGGCGCCCAGGAAGACGACGATGATCTTGGACCAGATGCCGATGCCGAACCAGATGATGATGACCGGCAGCAGCGTGATGCGCGGGATGGTGTTGAGGGTGTGGATGAAGGGGCTGAAGAACCAGTACAGCCGCCGGTACCACCCCACCGCCAGACCGAAAGGGACGCCCACGGCGATGGCCATCAGGTAGCCGACCAGGAACTCGGTGGCGCTCACCAGCATGTCGGCGCGGAACTCGGCCGACGACAGCACCTCGACCGCGGCCAGCGCCACCATGCTGGGCGAAGAGATGAACTGGGGGTTGACCCAGGCCAGGCGGAAGGCCGCCTCCCACAGCAGCAGGAAGGCCAACAGCGTGCCGCCGGCGAAGACCGCGCGCTCGTGCCGCTGCAAGAAGCTGTTATCGGCGCGCACCGACTGCATCCTCGTGTTGGGTCTGCAACCTAGGGTGTCGAATCCGCCGCCGGCAGGTCGACCTCGAGGTTCAGGAAGGCATCCACACGCGCCACATCACCCGGGTACAGCACCGTGGTGGAGGTCGGCTCCTCGATGACGGCGGGCCCCTGGACCACCATGCCCGGCTCGAGCCGGGCACGCCGATACACCGGGGTGTCAAGCGCATGGTCGGGCCCGAACCACACGGCGCGCCGCGCTTGCACCGGAGCCTGCGACGTCGCGGCCGGGAACTCGCGCAGGTGCGGCTTGGGGATGACCCCGAGGCCCACCACCTTGAAGGTGACGATCTCCAGCGGCTGGTCGCCGGCCATGTGCCCGTAGCGGCGCAGGTGGGCAGCGTGGAAACGGGCGGCGATGTCCGCGCGCTCGGTCTCCGAGAAGCCCTGCACGGGCACCAGCACCTCGTAGTTCTGGCCGGCGTAGCGCATGCCGGCGTGACGCAGCAGCCGCAATTGGTCGGGCAGCACGTTCTCGCGCAGCAGGTCGGCCTCGACCCGCGCCTCGAGCTCCCGGTAGATCGCGTCGAGCTGGGTGGAGTCGGCTGCGGCCAGCCGCGTCAGGCGCGTGACCGAGCGCTCCTGCTGGATGTCGGTCACGAGCATGCCGTAGGCGCTGAAGGTGCCCGGATCGCGGGGCACGAGGATGCGTCGCACGCCCAGGTCGGCGGCGATGCGGTTGGCCGTGGTCGGACCCATGCCGCCGAAGGGGATGAGCGTGAACTCGCGCGGATCGTAGCCACGCTCCACCGTGATCGTGCGCATGGCGGCCACGACGTTGGCCGACAGCACCGTCAGGATGCCCCAGGCCGCCTCGGTGGCCGACATGCCCAGCGCCGTCCCGGCGGACTGCATCACCGCGGCCTGCGACCGCGCGCTGTCGATGGGCATCTTGCCGTCCAGCAGGACCTGCGGATTGAGGTGGCCGAGCACGACCAGGGCGTCGGTGAGCGTGGCCTGCGTGCCGCCGCGCATGTAGCACGCCGGACCGGGCCAGGCGCCGGCGCTCTGGGGCCCGACCTTGAGCACGCCGCCGAGCTGGATCGACGCGAGGCTGCCGCCACCCGCCCCGATGGTGTCGATGTCCACCGCCTCGCTGCGCACCGGGTGGCGGGCGACCGTCAGCTCGGACTTCGTCAGCGGTCGCCCGGGAATCACCGCCATGTCGGTGCTGGTGCCGCCGACGTCGAAGGACAGCAGGTTCTCGATGCCCTTGACATCGCCGAGATGGCGGCTGCCGATGACGCCGGCCACCGGGCCGGACATCATGGTCTGCACCGGTGTGGCGCCCAGCATGGCGGCGCTGGCGGCCCCGCCGTCGGACTTCATCATCAGGATGCGCGCCTGCGGGAAGTAGGACCGCGACAGGTCCTCCAGGTCCTGCAGGTAGCGGGCCGTGGGCGGCCCGATGTAGGCGTTGGCGACGGCCGAGGCCGTGCGCTCGTACTCGCGCCACTGCGGGTTGACGTCGCTCGACAGCGAGACGTAGACCTGCGGCGCGAGCCGCCGGATCACGGCCGCGGCCTCCTGCTCGTGGCGCGGGTTCGCGTACGAGAACAGGAAGGACACGGCGATCGCGTCGACCTGCTGCGCGAGCAACTGGCCGACCGCCTGCTCGACGCCGGCCGCATCCAGCGGGCGGACGACCTCGCCGCGGAAGTCCAGGCGCTCGTCGACCTCGAACACGCGGTCGCGCGTGAGCAGCATCTTCGGGGCGGGGGCGTACAGGTTGAACACATCGGCGCCGCGCCACTGGCGGCCGATCTCGTAGACGTCGCGAAAGCCACGCGTGGTCAGCAGGCCCACGCGCACGCCCTTGCCCTCCAGCATGGTGTTCAGCGCCGCCGTGGACCCGTGCAGGATCAGCGCGACGGAGCCGGCACCGAACTCGTCCCGGAAGTCGCGCGCGATCTGGTCCATGACCTTCATCGGCTGCGCCGGGTTGGACGAGTACTTGCGGATGGCGATGACCTCGCCCACGTCCTCGTCGAAGGCCGTGACGTCGGTGAAGGTGCCGCCGACGTCGATGCCGATGCGCAGCCTCATGCCGTGGCCTCCGCGCCCGCGCGCAGCGCGGCGGTCGCCGGCGCGTCGACCTCCAGCGTCAGGGGATCGAGAACCACCCCGTACTGCGTCCGTGCCGACTCCAGCGACACGTAACCGCACACGACGTCCTGCCGCACGCGCTCGGGCGCGCGGGTGCGCGGATCGCCCCAGCCTCCGCCACCGGCCAGCCGCCAGGAGATGACCTCGCCGGCCTGCACGCGCAACGCCGCGGTCTTCGAGTGCAGCGCCCTCTCGCCCGCCTCCCCAGGGTTCAGGAGCGCGCCGCCGGGCCGCGCAGGCAGGGCCCCGAGCGCGCCCGGCGAGGCATGCTTGAAGCGGTCGGTGCGCAGATTGAAGAACAGTTCGTTCTCCAGAACCCGCCAGTCCCGCCGCGTGCCCAGGCCGCCGCGGAAGCGGCCGGCGCCGGCGGAGTCGGGGATGAGTTCGTAGCGCTCGATGCGGATCGGGAACTCGGTCTCCATCGCCTCCACCGGCGTGTTCATCACGTTGATGACGAGTTCGTCCTGCGCGCTGACGCCATCCTCGTGCGGCCGTGCCCCGCCGCCGCCGTTGTAGATCTCGTGGAAGGACGACCAGCGCCCGGTGCGCGGGTTGTGGCCCGAGCCGGTGAGCCCGCCGCTGGCGGCGCTGCCGGGCGCGGGGATGCGGCCCGGCGCCACGCGACCGAGGACCCGGCAGCAGACCGAGGCGACCATCTGCCCGGCGCGCACATACATGTTCACGGGCGCGGGATAGCGCGGGTTGAGCAGGGAGCCCTCGGGCGGGAAGGTGATGTCGACGACCCGGCGCATGCCGTCGTTCACGGGCAGCTGAGGGCCGAAAGCCATCTTGACCCAGCACTCCAGCACCGTGCGCGACACGCAGGGCCGCAGGTTCAAGGGACCGTGCGCCTGGCTGTCGCTGTCGAGGATGAAGTTCAGCCTGTCGCCCTTGATCTCGAGCGAGCAGGTGATGCGCAGGGGCCGGTCGCGCGCCGCCCCGTCGTCGTCGAGCCAGTCCGTCTCCGGCCCGTACACGCCATCGGGCAGCTTGGCGATCTCCTTGCGCAGCTCGGACTCGCAGATGTCCATCCAGCGGCTCCAGCAGGCCTGGACCTTGTCCACCCCGTGCTTGCGGAACAGGGCACTGAACTTCTGCACCCCATAGACGTTGGTCTGGGCCTGCGCGTTCACGTCGCCCCAGGTCACGTCGGGCGTGCGCGTGTTCGCGACGATGATCTCGTAGACGTCCTGGTTGAGCTCGCCGGCGATGAACAGTCGCACCGGCGGCAGCAGCAGCCCTTCCTGGAACACCTCGGTCGCCGCGGGGCTGTTGGTCCCGGGCACCATGCCGCCGAAATCAGGCTTGTGCGCGGTGTTGCCGATGTAGGCCGCCAGTCGGCCTTCGAAGAACACCGGCGAGATCACCGTGACGTCCGTGGCGTGGTTCTGGCAGGCGCGGTAGGGGTGGTTGACGATGATGGCGTCGCCCGGCTGCAGCCGGCCCTGGAAGACGCGGTGAACCTCCCGCACCTGCGCCGAGATCGGGCCGATGTGCAGGGGCTGGGGGATGCCCTGGGCCACCAGCCGTGCCTGCGGGTCGAAGATGCAGAAGGTGAAGTCCTGGCTTTCCTTGATGACGTTGGAGTAGCCCGTGCGCATCATGTTGACCGTCAGCTCCCGGGCGATCTGCTGCGTGGACTGGTAGATGACTTCCAGGTCGATGGCGTTCAAGGCGATGTCCGTCGGGAAAGAAGGGTCGGCACAGCCGGCCGCGCAGGCGCAACGCCGCCTGCGGGAGGCTACACACGGTCGGTCGGCGCGGCTCAGAGGCCGTAGCGCTTCTTCATCTCGTCGAAGAAGCCCTCCTTGCGCAGGGCCTCGACGATCGTCAGGTCCACGTACTGCGCCACATCCCGCGAGGACAGCGCCGGGCCCATGGTGTGAACCTCGTTGATGACGTTGCCGACGGCGGCAGCGCTGGGCGTGAAGTCACGCGGATAGAACCGCTTCAAGGTGTCGTAGGCATCGTCGATCACCGCCTTGGAGGTGGTCTTGAACTCCTTGGCGATGACCTCGCGCGCCCATTTCTCGTCCGACAGCGCCTTGTAGATGCCCTCGACATTGGCCTTGACGAAGCGCTTGAGGAGGTCGGGGTTGGACTTCAGCACGTCGCGGCTGACGACCAGGCCGTTGAACACCCAGGGCGCGCCGTCCTTGCCCAGGTCCACGAGCAGGTTCAGCCCCCGCTCCTTGGCCATCGCCGTGGCCGGCGACACATAGGGCGCCGCCAGCACCTGCCCCGACACCTGCGCGGCCAGGCGCTGCGAGGCCCCGCCGAGCGGGACCACCGTGACGTCCTTGCGGGTGAGCTTGAGCTGCTGCAGCGCGAGGCTGACCGCCATGTCGCTTTCCGAGGTGAACGCGCTGACGGCGATCTTCTGGCCCTTGAGGTCGGCAGCGGACTTGACGTTGGAGTTGACGTAGATGTCCATCGGCATCACGTTGCTGCTGGACGTGATCAGGCGCAGGTCGGCCCCTTCACGGTTGGCGTTGACCGCCACCGAGAAGCCCACCTGCATCGCCTGCAGCTTGCCGGCAAGCAGCACCTGCACACCACGCGATCCGCCCTCGATGGTGACGAGCTCGGCCTTGATGCGGTGGTTGGCGTAGGTCCCTGCGGCCTGGGCGAAACGGGGTGCCAGGGACGTGATGTCGCCCGGCACCAGGCCGACGGCGAAGGCGTCCTGGGCGAAGGCCGGCACTGCCGCGCCCAGGCCCAGTGCCAGGCCGGCCACGGCGAACACGGCCCGACGCCGCAAAGCGATCCGCGAGGTTTGCTGCATGCTTGTCTCCTGTGGTGGTTGTGGACGCGAAGGACGTTCAGGACGCGGGCGGATGGGCGACACCACCGCGCTCGCTGTCCTCGAGCAGCCGCACATAGTGTCGCCAAGTCCACTTGAACACGTCCGCGCCATGGGCCTGGGCCTTGCGGTCCTGCGTCTCGCGCAGCCGGCGGAAGTACTCCGCGTCCTCGGGGCTGATCGGTTGCGGCCGGCCGCCGGCCCGCGCGATCTCCAGCGTGATGCTGGCCAGCGTCTCGAGCTGGATCGCGCGGATCGTGGCCTCCTGCACCGAAGCGCCGGTGGCCACCGTGCCGTGGCCGCGCAGGATGCACACCGGCTTCATGGCCAGCGTGCGCGCCAACTCCGCCCCCACGGCGCGCTCGCGCACCAGGATGGAATGCGGGAAGATGGGCACGCCGTCCACCGTCAGCGCCATCGCGTTCGGGTCGAAGGCGCCGAAGATGGGTTGAAGCTCCAGACCCAGCAAGGTGCAGATCAGCGAGGCGCGCGGGTGGGCGTGCACCACGGCATGGACGTCGGGCCGGGCGCGGTAGATCTCGCCATGGATCGGCAGCTCGGTCGGCGTCTCGTACGACCCGGCGCCGTCGAGATTCGCGCCGTCGAAATCGACACGGCGCACCGCCTCGGCCTGGGTGTGGACCAGACCGGCCTCGAGCGGGCTGCGGCAGCGGATCAGCATGCGCTGGTCGTCAAGCCGCGCGCTGACATGGCCCGTGGTTTCGCGCACCAGACCCAGATAAGCCAGCAGCCGGCACGCGGTCGCGATCGTCTGCTCGACGGGTTCAGGCGCGACTTCCGCCATGTCGGCTCCTATCTAAGTTATCTAATCCTAAACAGCGTCTCGCCCTGCGTCAACGCCACCCTCGTCGACGACCGCTAGGCATTTTCCCTAGGGGATGCATGACGATCTCGCGAACCGCCTTCCCTCGCCGGTTGCGGGCGCTGCGCGGGTCTGCGGGGCGGTTGCGGCGACACCGCCTCTCCTGGCGCACCACACCGCCACCGCACACAAGAGTTACGCAACCCTTGAAAAACAGCTCACTGCCGTGATCCGCGCAGCAGGTCGGCCGCCTTCTCAGCGATCATCACCACGGCGGCGTGGATGTTGCCGCCCACATGGTCCGGCATCACCGAGGCGTCGACCACGCGCAAGCCGTCGGTCCCGCGCACACGCAGGCCGGCGTCCACCACGGCCAGCGGATCGGCGTCGGTGCCCATGCGGCAGGTGCCGATCGGGTGGTGGGCCGTGGCCGAGGTGGCGCGCACGTGCGCGTCCAGCGCGGCATCGTCATCGTGTCCGCCGCCGGGACGCAGTTCCGTCGCGATGTAGCGCCCGAGCGGCGCCTGGGCGCCGAGTTCGCGGATGAGACGGATGCCCGCGCGCAGCGTGCGCAGGTCCTGTGGCGCCGACAGGAAGTTGAAGCGGATGCGCGCCGGCGCCAGCGGGTCGCGCGAGCGCAGCGACACGGTGCCGCGGCTGTGCGGCCGCAACAGCGTCGCGCGCACGACGAAACCGTCCTGGTAGGGCGGGCGCCAGGGGGGCAGCCAGGGGGCGGCATGACCCGGCATGCAGCGGAACAGCAACTGCACGTCGGGCAGCGCCCCGGCCTCGGGGGTGCGCAGGAAGGCCATCCAGCCGCTGGGCAGGTCGGTCCACAAGCCGCTGCGCGCGAGCCAGCCGCGGGCCAGCCCGAGGGCCACGCGGTCCAGGCGCATGGCGCGATGGAAGGTGCCGGGCTCGCGCCGCCGGTACTCGACGCTCGCCCACAGGTGGTCCTGCAGGTTCCTGCCCACACCCGGCAGCGACACCCGCACCGAGATGCCGTGCGCGGCCAGTTCCCCGGGGTCGCCGACGCCCGACAGCATCAGCAGTTGAGGCGAATTGATGACGCCCCCGCAAAGGATCACCTCGCGCCGGGCGCCCGCGCGCACGCTGCGCCCCTGCTGCAGGTAGTCGATGCCGACCGCACGAGGGCCGTCGAACACGATCCGGGTGGCATGGGCCGCGACCGCGACCGTGAGGTTGGACCGCCCGAGCGCGGGCCGCAGGTAGGCCGTGGCCGCGCTGCTGCGGCGCCCATGGCGCACCGTCATCTGGAAGACGCCGAATCCTTCCTGCCGGGCGCCGTTGTAGTCCGGCGTCACCGGGTGTCCCAAGCGGCGCCCGGCGTCGAAGTAGGCTTCGGTGATCGGGTCGTCGAAGCGCGATCGGCGGGTGCCGATCGGCCCGTTGCCGCCGCGGAAGTCGCTGCCCCCGTCTTCCCAGCTCTCCTGGCGTCGGAACAGCGGCAGGACGTCGTCATAGGACCACCCCTGCAGGCCGCTGGCCGCCCAGCGGTCGTAGTCGCCCCGGTGGCCGCGCACATAGGCCATGGCATTCACCGACGAGCATCCACCCACGAGCTTGCCGCGCGTGCACTCGATCTCGCGGTCGCCGAGGCGGCTCTCGGGCTCGGAGTCGTACTTCCAGTCGTAGCGCCGTCCCGGCACGAGTCGGCCCCAGCCCAGCGGCAGGTGGATCCAGGGATTGCGGTCCCAACCGCCGGCCTCCAGCAGCAGCACGCTGACCGACGGGTCCTCGCTCAGGCGGCTGGCCAGCGTGCAGCCCGCCGAGCCGGCACCGACCACGATGTAGTCGTAATCCAAGGTGGGGTCTCCCGGCGAAATGCTGAGCCGGCCGGCCCGTGGGCGCGCTCAGCGGCCGAGCGCTGTTCCGCCCTGCCCTGCAGACGCGTCCAAACGCCTCGGATCGAGGCGAAGAACGCGGCCAGGGCTCGGGCCACGACGAGGATTCACGACGCCGAGCCGGGGTGCGTTGGTGCGCAGAGCAGTCATGGGGGAAAGTCGTTCAGCGTCTCAGGCCGCCAGGACCGGTTCGCCCTTGAGCGTGATGCGCCGCATCAGTCGCGTCTCGCGCGGGTCGAAGTCGGTGCGCGCGTGCAGCACGCAGCGGTTGTCCCACATCAGCACGTCACCCTTGCGCCAGGCGTGGGAGTAGATGAATCGGGGCTGCTCGACGTGGTCGAAGAGCATGGACAGCAGGGCCTCGCTCTCGGCGTCGGGCAGACCGACGACATGGGCGGTCATCAGCCGGCTCACGTACAAGGCCTTGCGGCGCGTGACCGGGTGCACCCTCACCATTGGCTGCACGTGGCGCGGCACGTCGGCAGCCACGTCGCGCCCGCCGCGCTGCGTCGGGTTCAGGCTGTAGTCGTAGACGTGCAGCGCCTGCAGGCCGAGGATGCGGCGCTGGACCTCGGCCGGCAAGGTCTCGTAGGCCGCGTAGCAGTCGGCAAACACGGTGTTGCCACCAGCACCCGGCACGGTGATCGCATGCAGCATCGAACCCTGGGAAGGCTGCTCGCGGTAGGACTGGTCGGAATGGAACTGCATCTCGCCGTCGGGGAGGATGCCGATCGGCTTGCCATCCTTGCGCACGTTGGACACGTAGGCGATGCCCTCGCGGCTCGCCTCGAGCTGCCGGTTGTGACCCCCGGCCAGCGGCCCGAAACGCGTGCCGAACGCCCACTGTTGGTCCTCGCTGAGGTCCTGGTCGCGCAGCAGGATCACCTGATGGGCGTGCCATGCCTTCAGGATCTGCTCGAACACGGCGTCGGACAGCGCCTCTCGCAGATCCACGCCCCGGATCTCGGCACCCAGCGCGGGGGACAGGCGCCGGACTTCCAGCGCGGTGGTGGTGTTCATGACGTCTCCTGGGGCGTGCGTGTCCTGCGCTGCCAAGCGGTCCTGCAGGCATGGCATGAACCATGGCCCATGCGTCGCCGCCAATACTTAGATCAATAATAATTTCCCGGGCCGAGGGCTGTCAACGCGACGCGGCTGGCCTGCACACCCGGTATCGTAGGCGCGTCCCGCCGCACACATGCGCCTGATCATGGAGACGACGACATGAGCGCCCTGCCCGATCACCTGATGCTCATCGACGGCGAACTGTGCGCCGCAGCCAGCGGCGAGTGGCTGGTGTCGGAGAACCCGGCGAACGAGGAGCCGCTGGGGCGCGTTCCGCTGGCGGGCGCCGCCGACGTGGACCGCGCCGCCCGGGCCGCCGCGCGGGCGCAGCCGGGCTGGCAGGCCCTGTCGGCGGCCGAGCGCGCCGACCGGCTGCGCGAAGTGGCCCGCAGGCTGCTCGAGCGACAGGCCGAGATCCTGGCCCTGGAGGTGCAGGACACCGGCAACACGATAGGCAAGATGCGGGGCGACCTCGCAGCGGCCACCCGGCTGCTCGACTACTACGCAGGCCTGGGCCTGGAGATCAAGGGAGAGACCATCCCGGCCACGGCGCAGGCCCTGCACTTCACGCTGCGCGAACCGTTCGGCGTCGTCGGCCGCATCGTGCCCTTCAACCATCCGATCTACTTCGCGGTGTGCGCGCTGGCCGGCCCCTTGACCGCCGGCAACTGCGTCGTCGTCAAGACGCCAGAGCAGAGCCCGCTGTCGGCCTCCATCCTGGGCGAGGTGTGTCGCGACGTGCTGCCGCCTGGCACGGTGAACATCGTCTCGGGCCCGGGGCCGCTGACCGGCGACGCCCTTGTCAGGCATCCGCAGGTGCGGCGCCTGGCCTTCACCGGATCGGTGCCCACCGGGCTGGCGATCCAGCGGGCGGCCGCCGAGGTCTGCGTGAAGCACGTCAGCCTGGAACTCGGCGGCAAGAACCCGCTGGTGGTCTTCCCGGATGTCGACGCGGACCGTGCGGCCGACGCCGCCGTGGCGGGCATGAACTTCGCGTGGCAGGGCCAGTCCTGCGGCTCGACCAGCCGCCTGCTGGTGCACGATTCGATCCATGACGCCGTGCTGGAACGCATCGCCGCGCGGGTCGCAGCCATCCGCCTGGGCGACCCGATGGACCCGGCCACCCAGATGGGACCGATCAATTCACGCCGGCACTACGAGCGCGTGCGGGCTTGCGTCGACAGCGGCCTGGCCGAAGGCGCCACGCTGGTGCACGGCGGCAAACGCCCCGCCGGCGCCGCGTTCGCGCGCGGCCACTGGCTCCAGCCCACCGTGTTCGCCGACGTGCACATGGGCATGCGCATCGCCCGCGAGGAGATCTTCGGGCCCGTCCTGTCGGTGCTGCGCTGGCGCGAGGTCGACGAGGTCGCCGCCCTGGCCAACGCCACCGAGTACGGGCTCACGGCGGCGATCTGGACGCAGGACGTCGGGGCGGCGCTGAAGCTGGGCCGGCGCCTGGACTGCGGCGGCGTCTGGATCAACGCCACGCCGACCCACCACACGGGCACGCCTTTCGGCGGGACCCGCAACAGCGGGATCGGGCGCGAGGAGTGCCTCGAGGAACTGCTGAGCTACACCCAGGCCAAGGCCTTCCACGTCCGGCTCGGTTGAGGCGCGCGCGCCGCCGCGTGCCCGTGCCGCCCACCTTGCCAGATGCTCATGACTTGCTCGACAGGCGCATCAGGCTGAAAACCGCGGCCACCACCGCCAGGGCCGCGCCCAGCCACAGCCCGAGCACCGACCCCTGCTGCGCACCGGCCAGGTTGAAGACCGCGACCATCAGGACCGCGCCCAGGGACTGCCCGGTGAGGCGGGCCGAGCTGAGCATGCCCCCGGCCGCGCCCGCGCGCGGCGCCGGTGCCGCGGTCAGGATGGTGTGGTTGTTCGGCGACTGGAACACCCCATAGCCCAGGCCGCACAAGACCATGCCGACCGCGATCGCCGTCAGCGTCGGCGCGGCGGGCAGCAGGGCCAGCACGACCAGGCCCAACGCCAGGCCGCCCAGGCCCAGCGCGCCGAGGATCGCGCTCGGGTGGCGGCCGATGAGGCGGGTGATCACGGGCAATGTGCACATCAAGGCCAGGGGCCAGATCGCCATCAGCAGACCGGCCTCGGCCGGCGTGCGCTGCCAGCCCTCGAACAGCAGGAAGGGCAGGGAGATGTAGGCCAGGGTCTGCGCGCCGAAGGCGCAGACCGAGGTGCACATGGACAGGCGGAACACCGCAATGCGCAGCAGGTCCACCGGGAACAGGGGTTCCGGGCGACGCCACTGGCGCCGCACATGGAACACGCCGACAGCCACCGCGGCGGCGACCAGCAAGGCGGCCCACCAGGGGCTGGCGCCCGGCACGGAACCGGGGTCTGCGCCGTGCAGCGGCCGCTCGCCGGCAAGGTGCGCGCCGACGAAGAACAGCCCGAACATGGCCATGTTGAGCACCACGTCGGCAAGCGGCAGCGCAGGCGCGGGCGCGGTGCGCGGCGGGTTGGAGGGAAGCGCCCTCGCGCCAAGCAGCGCGACAGCCGGCCCGAGCACCACGCCGGGCACGAACAGCCCGTGCCAGCTCGTCAAGGACAGCACGGCCGCAGCCATCGGCGGACCGCAGACGGAGGTGAAGGCGACCACGGCGGTGTTGATCGCCAGACCGCGTGCCAGCAGCTCGGGCGGGTAGATCAGGCGCAACAGGGCCCCGTTGATGGCCATCATGCTGGCGGCCCCCAGGCCCTGCAGGCCGCGCGCTGCCGCCAGCACCGGCAGGTCGGGAGCCGCCATGCAGACCGCCGAGGCCAGGGCGAACAAGGTCGCCCCAGCCATGTAGACGCGTCGGTAGCCCCAGCGGTCCCCCAGCGCCGCGCAAGGCAGCAGCATGCCCAGGGCGACGAGCTGGAAGGCATTGACCACCCACACCGAACTGGCGGCGCTGACGCCCAGGTCCCGGGCGATGCCGGGCAGTGCGAGGGACATGACCGCAGCGTCGAGGGCGCTGCACACGATGCCCACCATCAGGGTCAGCGCGGCGCGTCGGCGCAGCCGGGTGGACGCGGCGTGGCCGGTGCGATCCATGTTCAGCCCGTGGTCAACGGCTGCGCAGCCGGCGGGCAGGCGCAGCCGCGCGGCTCATGGCCTGGGCGACGCGGCCGCAGCCGGCGGCGCATTTCCTGCAGGCGCGTCGGCCATGATCACCACCGTGCCCGCGAACCCCAGCACGGCGGCTGCGACGGCGGCCCGCGTGAGCGGCTCGCGCTTGCGGAACAGCAGGTAGGTGATCGCCATCGTCACGAACACCTCCGAGGACACGATCAGCGCCGCCCTCGACACCGTGCCGAGGTCGATGGCGACGAAGAACAGCAGCTGCCCGGCCGACGCCAGCACGCCAGCGCCCAGGAGCCAGGGATTGAAGCGCGTGAAGGCGTTGCGCACGGCAGTGCGGTACTCGTCGACGAAAGCCGCCGTGACGACGTAGAGAATCGCCCCGACCAGCGAGCCCAGCATGGCGCCGAAGGCCGGATCGGGCATGTCGTGCAGACCGTACTTGCGCGCGATGTTGCCTGCGGCGTAGGCCAGCGACGAGACCGCGCCGAAGAACAGTCCGGGGTTGACCCACGCGCGCCAGGCGCGCGTGCCACCGGCATCGGCCGCCGGGCCACCGGCACCCGCCCGCGCGGCGGCGGCGCTGCTGCTCAGGGACTCGTGGACCAGCACACCGAACCCGGTGAAGATGAGCCCCGCGCCCAGGATCAGCGGACCGGTCAACGGGTCGCCGAGCATCAAGACGCCCAGCAGCACCGCGAACAGCGGCGCCAGGCGCTTGACCGACGAGCCGCGCACGGCACCCAGCCACTGGATGCTGGAGTGGAAGAACACGCGCCCGATGAAGATCGTCAACGCCCCCGCGAGCGCGAACCAGAAGATGGCGGCCCAGGTCGGCACCACCCAGCCCCGGCGGCTGGCTTCGGCCACCCAGACCACGGCCGCAAACGCCGACGTGATCAGGATGGAGAGAAAAGCGCCGTTGTCCCCGCCCCGGCCTCCCGAGCCTCGGGCGATGGCGATGTTGGCGCAGGACCAGCAGAAGGCCGCGATCAAGGCGGCGATGTCGGCGGTGGGCATGAGGTGTGTTCAGTGCCGCAGCATATCGGGCGCGAGCCCGAGCGGGCGTGCCGGCTGCGCGCAGGCGGCCGCGGTGCGATCGACGCCGTCAGCGTTGTCGATCGAAGCGGGCGTGCCGCAAAGGCCGTGCGCCCGATGGCCGATGCCACCGCAGACGCCGCCGACCCGTGCGCGGCGGCGTGGGGAGCACGCCAGCGTGCCCGCAGACTCGATCGCCATCCTCAGATCTCGAGCGTGGACGGCGCGAACACCTCCTCCACGGCGATGCGGCGCTCGGTCAGCCCCTGCTCGTGCACGTACTGGGCGATGGTCTCGATCACCTTGCGCGAAGCCTTCATGCCGTAGGCCTTCGGGTCCGCCTGCAGGCCCCGGCGACCCGCGGGGTCGATCAGTCCGGTGTCGAAGTACGACTGCAGGGTCTCGGCGGTGTCGCGCTCGACCTCCTTCTTCGCCGCGACGAAGGCGTGGTAGAGGTTCAGTGCCAGCCAGGGGTGGCGCTCGTGCAGCGAGCGCTTGATGACCACGGCGTGGTTGATCGGATAGATGCCGGTCTTGGCGTAGTAGCGCCGGGTCTCGGCCGCCTTGTCGGGAAACAGCGGCTGGATGACCTCGTGCGCCGAGAGATCGAGCGTGCTGCGGTCGACGAGGTTGCGGTTGTTCAGGTAGAGCAAGGTCGCGTCGAGTTCGCCCGACACCAGCATCTCGCCGATGTTCGTGCTGGGCGGGATCTGATTCAGCCGCACCCCCGGCGGCGGCTGGAATCCGGTCGCACCGCCGTGGCTCTTGTCGGGGCCGCGCTCCATGAACCACTCGATGTCACGCGCCGGCACGCCGAACTCGTGTTCCAGGATGCCCCGGGACCACAGCGCAGCCGTCTGCTGGTATTCGGGCACGCCCACACGCTTGCCACGCAGGTCCTGGGGTTGCGCGATGCCGCGGTCGGCGCGCACCAGGATGTTGGTGTGGAAGAAATTGCGCGAGGTGTAGATGGGCAGTGCCACCCAGTTGCGGTCGCCCCGGGCCGTGGCGATGAACAGCGACGACAGCGACATCTCCGAGATGTCGAAGTCGCCGAACTTCAACTGGCGCCAGAACATCTCCGACGGGTGGACGACCGTCGGGATCAGGCGCACGCCCTGGGGCTGGAAGCGCCCCTGCGCGATGGGGCGCGTGCGCTCGTTGTCCGACAGGGCAATGCTCAGGGTCAGCGTTTCCATTCAGGTTCTCCTGCAGACTGGATCGGGGTGCTCAAACGGCCACCGCTGTCGTGGCGGGGTCGCCCACCCGCGCGCCGACGACGTCGAAACCGCGCCAGTCGGCCCCCTTGGGCAGCATGCCCTCGAACGAGGTGATCTGCGCCTGTGGTCGGGTCAGGGTTGCGTGCGAGCCGAGCGCGGGCTCGCCGCCCTGGAAGCGCCGCACCGCCTCCAGCATCGAGCGGCGGAACTCGACGATGGCCAGATCGCTGGCGCCCAGGCGCTCGCTGCTGCGGTCGACGATCGGGCCCATGCTCTCCCACATCGCGATGTCCTGGTTCGGGATGCCCTCGATGCCCGAGAAATTGCCGTTGCGCATGGCCAGGCGGTTCTGGCCGTAGTCGTTGGCGGCGTTGCGCGCGAGCTTGCGGTAGCCGCGGTCGAGGTCGATGCCGACCTGCGCACGCATGAACTTGCGGTACTCCTCCTGGTCGAGGGCGCCATCGCGGGTGTGCGACCAGGAGATGAAGTGGAAGGCGGTGTGCGTGTCGTCGATGGGCACGTTGACGTTGGCCGAGTTGTACTGCGCGTTGGGCGGGATCAGCGCCGTGAACGGGGCAACGAAGATCGTCATGCGCACGTAGTCCTGGAGGTCCGCATGCTGGATCGGGCGTCGGATCGCAGCGTACTTGAACCCGTACTCGGTGGCCTGCACCTGGATCCGCGGGGCCTTGTCGGTGGAGGGCCGCCGCATCATCGTGCCGGTCTGGTGCGTCGTGCCGCTGACGCGCGCGGGAACGATGTCCGACGAATGCAAGGAGGAACTGTGCGCGGAGTCGATCGCGCCCTCCAGCACCTGCGCCCAGTTGCAGTCCACCACCATCTTCACGATGCTCACCTTGGTGTCCGCCGTCGGCGCCCAGGGCGGCGGGGCGAACTCGGGCATGCCTTGCGGCGGTCCCATGTAGGTCCACACCACGCCGCCATGCTCGTGCGTGGGGTAGGCCTTGATCCGCACCTTGTCCATGAGCGCGCTCTGTGCCGGCTCCGAGGGCATCTCGACCGCCTGGCCGTGGACGTCGAACTTCCAGCCGTGGTACAGGCAGCGCAGGCCGTGGGACTCGTTGCGCCCGTACACGAGCGAGGCCTTGCGGTGCGGGCACAGGCGCGCCATCAGACCGACGCGGCCATCGGAGTCGCGCCAGGCCACCAGGTCCTCGCCCAGCAGGCGCACCGGCACTGGCGCTCCATCGGGCTCGGGCAGTTCCTCGCTGAGGCAGGCCGGGAACCAGTGGCGACGCATCAACTGCCCCATCGGCGCGTCGCCCTCGACGCGGCAGAGCAGATCGTTCTCTTCAGGCGTCAACATGGACCTGTCTCCTGGTCAGTGAGAACCTGCAGCCCCGGACCGCCGCTCGCGGGGGGAGCCATATATTAGTCGTCTAATAATGCCAACGATTCGACCCGGCGTCAACGCGATGACGCCACGGCCTGCGAAGTCGGCGTTCGTCCGGCGTTCGGGCGGCGCCGGGCATTGGCCGCGGGCGCCGCATCACCGCGCTGGTCGGACACCGCGCCGAGGGCCCAGCGCACGCGCGGCCGTTGCGTGCGCAGCCGCCTGGCGTCGGATTGCCGCGGGACATGGCGACCGCCCGCCCGCCCCGGGGACGCTCAACCCCTCGCCGACGAGCCCTCTGGCAAGGGTGCGTAACGCTTCATCCAGCCCAGGCCGGCCTCGGTCGTGGTGGCGGGGATGTACTCGCAGCCGACCCAGCCGGTGTAGCCAACGCGGTCGATGTGGGCGAAGACGTGGTCCCAGGCGATCTCCCCGGTGCCGGGCTCGTGGCGGCCGGGGTTGTCGGCGATCTGCAGGTGGCCGATGCGCGCGAGGTATCGCGACAGCGTGCCGCAGAGTTCGCCGTGGGTGCGCTGGGCGTGGTACAGGTCGTACTGCACAAAGGCGTTGTCGGCGCCGATCTCGTCGAGCAGGCTCACGGCGTCGTCCGTGCGGTTGAGCCAGAAGCCAGGCACGTCGAAGGCGTTGATCGGCTCGATCACGAGCACCCGCCCGGCGGCCTTGAGTTCGGCTGCAGCGTGGCGCGCGTTCTCGACGAAGGTGCGGCGCAGCGTGGCCGCGTCCACGCCCTGCGGGGCGATGCCGGCCAGGCAGTTCAGCCGCGGGACGCCCAGCGCGTCGGCGTACTGCAGCGCGCGCCGCACGCCGGCGCGAAACTCATCCTGCCGCCCGGGGTGGCAGGCGATGCCGCGTTCACCCGCGGCCCAGGTGCCGGCCGGCAGGTTGTGCAGCACCATCTCCAGCCCGGCCCCGCGCAAGGCCGCCGCGACCTCGGCCGCCGGGGCCTCGTAAGGGAACTGGATCTCCACCGCGCTGAAGCCGGCGCGCGCGGCACGCTCGAAGCGCTCGAGCATCGGGGCGTCGGCAAACAGCATCGACAGGTTGGCGGCAAAGCGGGGCATGGGGCGATCTCCTCGGGCTGAGCCTGGATTGTGCGTGCGCCCCGGACAATGTCACCATGAACACCCTGCTGATCCGCGATGCCGATGTCGTCGTCACGATGGACGACCAGCGGCGCGAGCTGGCGCGCGCCAGCGTGCTGCTGCGCGGCCGCGCCATCGAGGCGATCGGCCCGGCCGAGACCTTGCCGCGTGAGGCCGACGAGGTGATCGACGCCCGCGGCCACGTGGTGCTGCCCGGTCTGGTCAACACCCACCACCACATGTACCAGAGCCTGACGCGGGCGGTGCCCGCGGCGCAGGACGCCGAACTCTTCGGCTGGCTGAAGACGCTGTACCCGATCTGGGCCGGACTGACACCGGAGATGGTGCGCGTGTCGACGCAGCTGGCGATGGCCGAGCTGCTGCTGTCGGGTTGCACCACCAGCAGCGACCACCTCTACCTCTACCCCAACGGCGTGCGCCTGGACGACAGCATCGAGGCTGCGCACGAGATCGGCATGCGCTTCCACGCCGCGCGCGGGAGCATGAGCGTGGGCGAATCCGCCGGGGGCCTGCCGCCGGACGCGCTGGTCGAGCGCGAAGACGCGATCCTGGCCGACACGCAGCGTCTGGTCGAGACCCACCACGACGCCGGCCGCTACGCGATGCTGCGCGTGGTGTCGGCGCCGTGCTCGCCGTTCTCGGTCAGCCGCGACCTGATGCGCGAGGCGGCGGCGCAGGCGCGCGCGCTCGGCACCCGGCTGCACACGCACCTGGCGGAAAACGACCACGACGTGGCCTACAGCCGGGAGCGCTTCGGCATGACCCCGGCCGAGTACGCCGAGAGCCTGGGCTGGGTGGGCGGCGACGTCTGGCACGCGCACTGCGTGAAGCTCGACGCGCCGGGGATCGCGCGCTTTGCCGCCACAGGCACGGGCGTGGCGCACTGCCCCTGCAGCAACATGCGTCTGGCCTCGGGCATCGCCCCGGTGCGGCGCATGCTCGACGCCGGCGTGCCGGTGGGCCTGGGGGTGGACGGCAGCGCCAGCAATGACGGCGCCCACCTGCTGGGCGAAGCCCGCATGGGCCTGCTGCTGGCGCGCGTGGGGCGGGCCATGGAGCCCCCCGCGACCGGGCCGGACGGCCGCCTGCGCCCGGGCTGCGACCTCGGCCCGGCAGAGATGACGGCCCGCGACATGCTGGCCGTGGCCACGCGCAGCGGCGCGCAGGTGCTGGGGCGCGACGACATCGGCCACCTGGCGCCGGGCATGGCCGCCGATCTGGCACTGTTCGACCTGCGCACCCTGCCCTTTGCCGGCGGCGCCGTGCACGACCCGGTGGCCGCGCTGCTGCTGTGCGCGCCGGCGCAGGCGGCCTGGACCGTGGTCGACGGCCGCATCGTCGTGCGCGAAGGCCGGCTCGCCACGGTGGACGCCGGGCCGCTGGTGGAGCGGCACAACCGGCTCGCGCGGGCGCTGGTGGCCGGCACGCGCTGAATCACCCGGTCCGCCTCGAGATCCCACCCGTTCCGGCTCGAGGCCCCCATCCGTTCGGGCTGAGCCCGTCGAAGGGCAGGCCTTCCCTCACACCGTCCGCCCTGAAACGAACGAATCACCGCTCGCCCTGAGCCGTCGAAGCCCCGCGGCCCTGCGCCCCAGGCGCCGTCACCCGCCCTTGTTGCGCATCCAGTCGGCGGTGCCGAAGAAGGCCTCGGCCAGGCGCTGGGCCAGCGTGGGATCGACGCCCTGCTCTTCCATCGCCTGCATCATGCAGGCCATCCACTGGTCGCGCTCGGCGATGCCGATGGCGTACGGCAGGTGGCGCGCGCGCAGGCGCGGGTGGCCGAAGCGCTCGATGTACAGGCTGGGGCCGCCGAGCCAGCCGCTGAGGAACCAGTACAGCTTGTCGCGCGAGCCGTCCAGCTGCGCGGGGTGCAGCGCGCGGATGCCGGCGTAGACCGGTTCCAGGTCCATCAGGTCGTAGAAGCGGTCGACCAGGGCGCGCACTCCCGCATCGCCGCCCAGGCGCTCGTAGGGCGTCGGGCCGGGCGGCGCGGCGCCCTTGTCGTCGTCGTCAGCCATGCGCGCCCCCTCGTTGCGCCAGGACCGGCCAGGCTGGGCAATGCCCCGATGCTGCCGGCACGCCAGCGACACACTGCCGAGGCCCGCCCTGGCGGGCCGATCGCAGCCGCGCCATCACACCGCCCGCATGCGCGTGGCCAGCGCCGACATTGCCAGACCGGCGGCCGAGCCGGGCGAGCGGTTCATCACGAGCTCGCGCTTGAGCACGGCCTCGCGGACCACCGGGTCCAGCGGCAACTCTCCCAGCAATTCGAGCTTCACCGGGTGCGGCAGCGTCGGCGAGACGTAGCGGTCGATCACCGTCTGAAGTTGCTGGCGCACCCCCCTGCCCTCGCCGGGTTTGCGCACCTGGTTGACGATGAGCTGCGGCGCATAGCGCTGCTGCGTCATCGCCAGCACCTTGATCGTGGCGTAGGCGTCCGTCAGCGAGGTGGGCTCGGGCGTGGCGACCACGGCCACGCGGTCCGCCAGGGAGACGGTGTACAGCACCACGTCGGAAATGCCGGCACCGGTGTCGAGCAGCACGCGGTCGAAGCGCGGCGTGACCTCGGCGATGACCTGCTGGAGCTGGTCGCGCACCTCGGGCGTCAGGCGCGAGTACTCGACCATGCCCGAGCCGGCAAGCAGCACCGAGTAGCCCCCGGGGGCCGGCAGGATGGCGTCGTCGACCGAGCTGCGGCCGGTGAAGACATCGTGCAGCGTGATCTTCGGGAACAGGTTCAACACGACGTCGAGATTGGCCAGGCCCAGGTCTGCGTCGAGCACGAGCACACGCTCGCCCTGGCGGCTCAAGGCCGCGGCCAGGTTCGCCGAGACGAAGGTCTTGCCCACACCACCCTTGCCGCTGGTGATGGCGGTGATGCGGCCGCGCCGGTCAGCGCCCGCGGCGGGGAGGGGTTCGGTCATGGTGTCGTCGAGACGGGCCGCCGTCAGCCCGGTAACTGGAACTCAATCCGCCAGCTCGGCATCGGCCGGCGGCAGTCTAGCAGCGGGTCGGTCGCCAGCGGGCAGAAACAGCGCCTGCAGGTCCGACAGGAAGTCGAAGCCGCGCGCGGTAGGCACGACACGCTCGTCGCCGCCCGGCGCGGCGGCCGCATCGGCTGTTTCGGCTGTTTCGGCCGAATCCGCCGGCTCGACCAGCCCGCGCGCGCGCGCCAGCGCCAAGGCCTGGCGCAGCGCCGAGGCCGGCAGCCCCGTTCGGGCGCTGAACTCGGCCACCGCAAAGCCCTCGCGCAGGCGCAGCGCGTTCAGCATGTACTCGAAGGGCAGGTCACGGCGGGCGACCTCGTGCTCGTTGGACACGGGCTGGCCCGCGAGGGCCTTGTCGACATAGGTGCCGGGATCGCGCCAGCGCACCTGGCGCACGATGCGGTGCGCGAAGCTGAGCTTGCCGTGGGCCCCGGCGCCGATGCCGAGGTAGTCGCCGAAGCGCCAGTAGTTCAGGTTGTGGCGGCATCGGTGCCCGGCGCGCGCGAAGGCCGAGACTTCGTAGCGCGCGAGGCCGGCTGCGCCGGTCCGCTCGACGATCAGGTCGAGCATCTGCGCGGCGGTGTCCTCGTCGGGCAGGTCGCTCGGGGGCGCAAGGGCGAAACGGGTGTTGGGCTCGACGGTCAGGTGGTAGACCGACAGGTGCGGCGGCGCGAAGGACAGCGCGGTGTTCAGGTCGGCCGCGAGCGCCTCCAGGCTCTGCCCGGGCAGCGCGTACATCAGGTCGATGTTGAAGGTGTCGAAGGCGGCGGCGGCCTCCTCGAGCGCGGCGCGCGCCTGCCGGGCGTCGTGCACGCGGCCCAGGCGCTGCAGGGCGGCGTCATCGAAGCTCTGCACGCCCACCGACAGCCGTGTCACGCCGGCGGCGCGAAAGGCGCGGAAGCGCTCGCGCTCGAAGGTGCCGGGGTTGGCCTCGAGCGTGACCTCGGTCCCGGGCTCCAGCGGCAGCAGCGCGCGCACGTCGGCGAGCAGACGCTCGATGCCCTCGGGCGAGAACAGGCTGGGCGTGCCGCCGCCGATGAAGACCGTGCCCACGCGGCGACCCCAGACCAGCGGCAGCGCGGACTCCAGGTCGCAGCGCAGCGCCTGCAGGTAGCGCGCCTCGGGCAGCCCGGCGCGCGTGTGCTCGTGCGAGTTGAAGTCGCAGTAGGGGCACTTCTTCAGGCACCAGGGCAGGTGCACGTAGAGCGACAGCGGCGGCAGTTCGCGCAGTTGCAGGGTGCCCGGCCGCTGGTGGCGTGCGACGACGTCCTGCCAGGGCGCCGAAGCGGCGCCGTCCTGCGTTGACGCCAACGGCGCACTGCCGGGCCCGGGCGCGTCGGCAGCGGCCTGGCGCAGGCTCGCGACGGTCCGCACCTGTGGGTCCTGGGTCACGCAGCGCCCGCGGCCAGGTGCCAGCCCTGGCGCAGCAAACCGGACATCTGCGCCGCCGCCTGGGCACGGTGGCTGACGCGGTTCTTCTCGTCGGCGCCAAGCTCGGCCACGGTGCGACCGAGGGCCGGAATGAACATCAGCGGGTCGTAGCCGAAGCCGGCGGCGCCGCGGGGCTCGCGCAGGATCTCGCCTTCCCAGCGGCCGAAGGCCACCAGCGGCTCGGGGTCGTCGGCCGCGCGCAGCGCCACGAGCACGCTGACGAAACGGGCCCGGCGGTCGGCCTCGCCCTGAAGGCGCTGCAGCAGCAGCGCGTTGTTGGCCGCGTCCTGCACCCGGCGCGTGGCCTCGCGGTCAGCCTGTGGCGCGACGGTGCCGGCCCAGTGTGCCGAGACCACGCCGGGCGCACCGCCCAGCGCATGCACGCTCAGGCCGGAGTCGTCGGCGATCGCCGGCCCGCCGGCGGCGCGCGCCGCGTGGCGTGCCTTGGCCAGCGCGTTTTCGAGGAAGGTGGCGTGCGGCTCCTCGGCCTCGGCGATGCCTAGGGTGCCCTGCGCCACCAGTTCCAGCGGCAGCGCACCCAGCAAGGCGCGCAACTCGAGCAGCTTCTTCGCGTTGTTGGACGCGAGCACCAGGCGCAGCGGAGTCATCGCGCCCCCCGCGCGGTGCGTCGACATGCCGCGCCGCCGCGCCGCACCGACGTGGGCACAGGCCTGCCGCCGGCCGCGCGCATCAACGGCCTCACTCCTGAAGCCCCAGGACGCGCTTTTGCAGACGCACCAACTCGCCGATGCCGTCGCCGGCCAGCGCGAGCAGCGCGTCCATCTCGGCGCGCGAGAAAGGCGCGCCCTCGGCCGTGCCCTGGACTTCGACGAAGCCGCCCGCGCCCGTCATGACGACGTTCATGTCGGTGTCGCAGGCCGAATCCTCGGTGTATTCCAGGTCCAGCAGCGGCGTGCCCTGGACGATGCCCACCGAAACCGCCGCGACGAAGTCGCGGATCGGCGTGGCCGGGATGCGGCCCTGCCCGAGCAGCCAGGTGACGGCGTCGTGCGCGGCGACGAAGGCGCCGGTGATGGCCGCGGTGCGGGTGCCGCCGTCGGCCTGCAGGACGTCGCAGTCGAGGTGGATGGTGCGCTCGCCCAGGGCCGAGAGGTCGAACACGGTGCGCATCGAGCGCCCGATCAGGCGCTGGATCTCCTGCGTGCGGCCGCTTTGCTTGCCACGCGCGGCCTCGCGGTCGCTGCGGGTGTGGGTGCTGCGCGGCAGCATGCCGTACTCGGCGGTCACCCAGCCTTCGCCGCTGCCACGCTTGTGCGGCGGCACCTTTTCCTCCACCGAGGCGGTGCACAGCACGCGCGTGTGGCCGAAAGCCACGAGCACCGAGCCCTCGGCGTGGCGGGTGTAACCCCGCTCCAGGCTCACGGGGCGCAGTGCGGCAGCGGCGCGGCCGCCGCTGCGAACGTATCCGGTCATCGGTTCACTCCTTCGACAAGGCCACAGTGTCGCCGACGCGGCCGGGCCTGGCGGTCACGAGACGACGGCGCGGCTTCCTTTTGGGGGGCGCCGCGAGACGGCTCGGCGCGCGCCAGGGGCTGGGGCGGCAGCCGCGGGCGCCGGGCGCCGGGCGCCGGGCGCCGGGCGCCGGG
>JAIXWM010000083.1 GCA_027491255.1 Rubrivivax sp.
CAGCAGTCAAATCAAGAAGGCGGCGGGCAAAGCAAGCGTAGTGCCATACGCGCCTCCGTGACGAGCTAAGCTGTTGATTTTATTTGGGTTGCGCTGAGAGGATGACAAACTCGGGCTAGCGCCGCGCCCTGAAATCCCCGCCCACACCCGTCACCAGGCTGTCGGGCCGCAGGTGGCGCCGCAGCGCGGCGCTCACCTGCTCGGGCGTCAGCGCCTCGATCGCGGCGCTGATCTCGGCGTGGCGCTTCATGGTCTCGCCCAGCCAGGTCTGGCGCGCCAGCAGTTGCGCCAGCGTCTCGTCCTGCGCCAGCGACAGGCGGCGCAGGGTCAGCAGCGCGGCCTGGCCTTCGGCGACCTCCTGCGCGCTGAAGCCCTCGCGCAGCGCACGGTCCATCTCCTCGCGCAGCGCCGTCTCCACGGCGGCCAGCTTGTCGGGCGCGAAGATGGCGCGGAACTGCCACCACGAACCCGGCTCCCAGGGATTCCACTCGATCCAACTGCCCACGTCATAGGAAAGCCCCTCGCGCTCGCGGACGCGCAGCCACAGGCGCGACTGCCCGCCCTGGCCGAGCAGGTAGTTGCCCAGAAGCAGCGCCGGGTAGTCGTCGGCGCGGTCCGTCAATGCCAGGGGCTGGCGCATACGCAGGCTGGCGTTCTGCTTGTCTGGCGTCTCGAAGACCAGCCGCGCCGCAGGCGACGTCCACAAGGGTCGCTCCAAGCGCGCGGGCGACTGTGGAGCAGTCCAGCCCGCAAACGCGCGCTCGAGCACAGCGCGGGCAGCCGCAGGGTCGAAGTCACCGACTGCCGTGAAGACGCCCAGTCCTGCACCGACAAAGCGTGCGTGGAAGGCGCGCAGTCCCTCAGGCGTGAGGGCGCGCAGGTCGGCCTCCGTCTCTTCGAACGTGGGCGCGTGGCGCAGGTCGCCGCGCGGATACGGATTGCCATGGCGCTCGATCGCCCGGGCGACGATGGCCCCGGGCTCGGTACGTGCCCGTGCCAGCGCAGCGAGTTGCTGGCGTACCGATTCGTCCAGCAGTGCGGTGTCGAAGACGGGCTGCTGCAGCATCTCTGAGACGAGTTCCAGCAGCGCCGGGAAGTTCTCGCGCCGTGTCCGCATCTGCGCTGACAGCAGGCCACGCGTGAATTCGAAAGACACCTCGGCCCGCAGCGCGTCCAGCCGGTCCTGGATCTGCTGGCGCGACCGCGCGGCGGTCGCCTTGCCCAGCAGATCGGCCATCACGGCACCGGTCGTTCCGAGCCCTTGCAGCGATGCGGCATCCCCGATGCGCAGCTGCAGCTCGGCCTGAACCACCGCGCCGCGCGTGCCCTTGGGCAACAGTGCCAGCTTCAGGCCCCCCGCCTGGGAGCGCTGCACACGCGCCTCGATGGCCTGCGGTGTGCCTGCGAAAGTCTCGGCACTGGCCTCGGCCTGGCGCGGGCGGAAGTCCTGCAGCTGAGCCGCCACGTCCACTGCGGCCGGCGCCGGCGCGCGTACCGGCGTGGGCGTCGGCACGAAGCTGCCGAGCGTGCGGTTGGCCGGCAGCAGGCGCTCCTGCGCCACACGCTGCACCTGCGCCAGCGGCACCTCGCGAACGCGGTCGCGAAGCTGGAACAGCAAGCGCCAGTCCCCCTGGGCCACCGATTCCGACAGCGCCTGGCCGACCTGCTCGGGGTCGGTGTAGCCCTGTTCCCAGGCGTTCAGCCAGCGCGTGCGCGCGCGCTCGAGCTCCTCGGCCGTGATCGGCTCATCGGCCCGGGCCTCGAGGGTGCGCAGCAGCGTCTGGCGTGCGGCGGCAAGATCCTGTCCCGGCGCGAGCTGGGCGCCGAAGACAATGAAGCCCGGGTCGTGCAGTCCCGCCGCCCAACCCCAGGTACGGGCCGCGAGACCGGCTTGGGTGAGGCGCCGGTGCAGGCGGCCACCAGGCTCGTCGGCCAGCACCTGGGTCATCAGCTCGATGGCCGCCTGGTCCGGGTGGGCCGCCGGCACTCCGTGGTAACCCACCAGAAGCGAGGCGCTCCCGCCCACTCGGCGCAGCACCACCTCGCGCTCACCGTCCTGCACAGGGTCGAGCGTTACCAGCCTGGGCAGCGGCACAGCCGGGCGCAGGATGGGCCCGAATGCGCCCTCGACGATTGCACGCACGCGCGCCGGGTCGAAGCGGCCCGACACGATCAACGTCGCATTGTCAGGCCGGTACCAGCTGCGGTAGAAGGCCCGTAGACGCTCGATGTCCACACCCTCGACATCGCTGCGCGCACCGATCGTCGAGCGGCCGTAGCCGTGCCACTGGTACATCGCCGCCAGCGTCTTCTCGAACAGGATGCGCCCGGGGCTGTTCTCCCCCATCTCCATCTCGTTGCGCACCACCGTCATCTCGGTGTCCAGGTCGGCCTTCGCGACATGGCTGTTGACCATCGCATCCGCCAGCCAGCCCAGGTACCAGGCCAGCGTCTCGTCGTTGGCGGCGAAGCTTGCAAAGTAGTTCGTCCGGTCCATCGACGTGGTGCCGTTGGCGCGCAGGCCGCGGCGCCCGAAATCCGCCCAGGGCCGCGGATGCTTGGCCGAGCCCTTGAACAGCATGTGCTCGAGCAGATGGGCCATGCCGGTTTCGCCATGGTTCTCGTGGCGGCTGCCCACACGCACGGTCAGGTTCACCGTCGTCGTCGGCTTGGAGTCGTCGGGCGCCAGCAGCAACTGCAGCCCGTTGGGCAGCGCGTACTCGCTGATGCCCTCGACGCTGCGCACGGGGCTCGAAGCCGCCGCATTGACCGAGGCTCCCAGGCACAGCCAAAGGATCAGGCCCAAGATGAGAGTCGGCAAGCGCGACGACCTGTGATGAACACGTGACTTCATCGTCGATTCCAAGGACTGCCCGGGTTGAGGTGGGAACGGCCCCCGACAGTGACCAAGCATATGGCGACTACGCGCCCGGAATCAAGGTCCGTGACGAAGAAGATCCGCTTGGCCTGCCCGGAGGGACTCGAACCCCCGACCTGCTGCTTAGAAGGCAGCTGCTCTATCCAGTTGAGCTACGGGCAGAAGGTGCCGCCGCTCGTGGCCGGGCGGCTGGAGGCGAGATGGTCGGGGTGAGACGATTCGAACGTCCGACCCACTGCTCCCAAAGCAGTTGCGCTACCAGGCTGCGCCACACCCCGACGAAGCACTAGATTGTACCGGCCCGAGGCAACGGCGACCGGCGGCGCTGCTCAAACCCCAGCCTGACGCGCCAGCGCGTTGGCGCGGATGGCGCCCAGCGTCGTGCGCGAGGTGATGACGTCGGTGTCGAGCTTCAGGTGCAGCAGCGTGGGCTCGCCGCCGGCCAGCGCGCGTGCAAATGCGGGCTCGAACTTCTCGGTCTTTTCCACGCGCTCAGCCTGCCAGCCGTAGGCGCGCGCCAGCGCAGCGAAGTCGGGGTTGTGGAGGTCGCTGCCGCTGACGCGGCCCGGGTACTCGCGCTCCTGGTGCATGCGGATCGTGCCGTAGCTGCCGTTGTCGACGACGATGCTGACCAGGCGCCGCGCGCCGTAGGCCTTGGCGGTGGCCAGTTCCTGGCCGGTCATCAGGAAGTCGCCATCGCCGGCGACGTTGATGACCGTGCGCTGCGGGTACAGCAATGCCGCGGCCACCGCCGCCGGGAAGCCGTAGCCCATCGCGCCCGAGGTGCAGGCCAGCTGGGTGCGGCCATGGTGCTGCAGCCCCGGGTACTGCACGTAGCGGTGCAGCCAACCGCTGAAGTTGCCCGCACCGTTGGTGTAGACCGTGTCCTGCGGCGTCAGGCGCTGCACGGTCTTCATCACCGCGGCCATGTCCATCGGCTCCACCGGCTGGGCCTGCTGGTTGGCCAGGTAGTCGGCGCGCGCGGCCTCGGTCCAGGCGGTCCACGGCACCGTGGGCGGCGCGGCCAGCGTCTCCAGCGCCTTGCCGGCGCAGGCCAGCGAGGCCTGCAGCATCAGGTCGGCGGCGTAGACGCGACCCAACTCCTCGGGCCCGGCGTGCAGATGCACGAGCTTCTGCGTCGGTCGCGGCGCCTGCAGCAGCGTGTAGCCGCTGGTGGTCATCTCGCCCAGGCGCACGCCCACGGCCAGCACCAGGTCGGCCTCGCGGATGCGGCGCGCCAGCGCCGGGTTGATGCCGATGCCGGCGTCGCCCACGTACAGCGGATGCCGGTTGTCGAAGGTGTCCTGGAAGCGCAGGCCGCAGCTCACCGGCAGCTGCCAGTTCTCGGCGAAGCGCTGCAGCGCCTCCACCGAAGCGGCAGTCCAGCCGCTGCCGCCGGCGATCACCAGGGGCTGGCGCGCGGCCACCAGCATGGCGCGCAGGTCGCGCAGCGCGCCGGGCGCGGGCCAGGCCAGCGCCGGCTCCACGCGCGGCAGCACCGGTGCGGCGGTGGGGGTGGTCAGCATGTCCTCGGGCAGCGCCAGCACCACAGGCCCGGGGCGGCCCTGCATCGCGGTGTGGAAGGCCCGGGCCACGTACTCGGGCAGCCGGTCGGCGCTCTGCACCTCGGCCGCCCACTTGGCCATGCCCAGCGTGCCGGGGCCGAACATCTGGCGGTAGTCCACCTCCTGGAAGGCCTCGCGGTCACGTTGGTCGCTCGCCACCTGACCGACGAAGACGATCATCGGCGTGGAGTCCTGAAACGCCGAGTGCACGCCGATGGCGGCGTTGGAAGCCCCCGGCCCGCGCGTGACGAAGCAGATGCCGGGCCTGCCGGTGAGCTTGCCCTGCGCGTCGGCCATGAAACTGGCGCCGCCCTCCTGGCGGCAGGCGATGAAGCGGATACGGTCGCGGTGCTGGTGAAGACCGTCGAGCACGGCGAGATAGCTCTCGCCGGGCACACCGAAGCAGGTGTCCACGCCCTGTGCGATCAGCGCCTCCACCAGCGCGTGGCCGGCCAGCCGGGGGACCGAAGTCGAGGAAATCACGATGTCGCTCCTTTACCGAGGGCCCGCGATGCCGTGCGAAGACCCACCCAGGCGGCGGCCGTGATCCCGAGGATAAAGGCCGCGGCCGATCCGGCAAACACACCCGCGGCCCAGCCGCGGTCCATCATCCAGCCGAACAGGGGCGCGCCGAGCGTGAAGCCGACGTCGAAGCCGGCATAGACCGTGCCGTAGACACGTCCGGTCGCCCCGGGAGGCGCGGCCTGGCGGATGAGCAGATCACGAGACGGGCCCGCGATGCCGGTGCCCAGGCCCGCCAGTGCCGTCACGAATGCCGCCAGCGAACTGGGAAGCCAGCCGCTGGCCACGATCAACAACAGCAGCGCCGTGCCCGTCATGGCCAGGCCGATGGTGAGTTCCAAGCGTGACACGCGCGTGCTGACGAAGCCGCCGATCAGCATGCCGACCGCGCCGAAGAGCATGTACCCCGTCAGCACCGAAGCGGTGGCGGACAGCGGCAGGTTGTACAACTGACCCAGCGCCGGCCCGGCGAAGCCCTGGATGGCCGACATCGCGAAGGTGCTGAACAGGAAGAAGGCGAAGCACATCCACAGCGTGGGCAGGCGCAGGAAGGCGAGCGGATGCTCGACCGCCGCCGACTCGCGACCGCGTCCCGGCGCCGCGCCTCCCGCAGGCGCCTTGGTCGCCGCCGCGGACCGGTCCTCGAGCACATCACGGTGCAGCCAGACGAGCACCAGCACGAAGACAACCCACAGTGCAGTGGCCAGATAGGCCGCGCGCCAGCCGGCGCCGCTGGCGGTCACGCCGACCAGGAACACCGGCGCCACGGCCCAGCCCAGATTGCCGCTGATGCCATGCACGGAGAAGGCGTGCCCCAGCCGCGGCGCCGAGACGCGTTGGTTGAGGATCGTGAAGTCCACCGGGTGAAACGGAGCATTGCCAAGACCCGCGAGCATGGCCGCGAACACCAATCCGCCGTACCCCTGGGCCGAAGCCGCCGCCAGCGCCGCGAGCAGGAAGCAACCCAGCGCGGCGTACAGCACCACGCGCGCCCCCACCCGGTCGACGAGGAAGCCGGCCAGGGCCTGCCCAATGCTCGAGATCAGGAAGAAAAGACTCACCAGCAGGCCAAGCTCCGAGTAGCTGAGCCCGAATTCGCTGATGAACACCGGGAACAGCGGCGGCAGCAGCAGGTGGAAGAAATGCGAGGTGCCGTGCGCGACGGAAACGACACCGATGATGCGGGCGTCCTGCCCGAGAGGTACGGCAGCGGTGGCGGTAGAGGACATGCGTGCTTCGGATCGCCCGGCGGTACGGACGGATGGGGTGTCTGCGCCTCGCGCAATCAGCCGCCGGCACCCGCCGGTCGTGCGCAAGCTTGATCTGCGACGATTGTGCGCCAAGGTCGCTCCACGAGGACTTCGCGCCTGGGCTACCATCTCGGTCCCCTGAAACACAGCCCCGTGCGGACACCATGAGCGCCGTGATGTACGACTACACGAGGCAGGACGCCGAAGGCGCGTCCTGCACGGCGCACGCCTGGGCCAAGGTGCCCCCGCCGCTGAACCCGGCGCAGCGCAAGCGCAAGAAGGAAGAGGCGGCCCAGGCGCTGCGGCGGGCGGGCGCCGTGCTGGTGGCGCACTACTACGTCGAAGGCGACCTGCAGGACCTCGCGCTCGAAACCGGCGGCTGCGTCGCAGACTCGCTGGAGATGGCCCGCTTCGGCCGCGAGCATGCGGCACAAACCCTGGTCGTGGCCGGCGTGCGCTTCATGGGCGAATCGGCCAAGATCCTCTCGCCGGAAAAGCGCGTGCTGATGCCCGACCTGGAGGCGACCTGCTCGCTGGACCTCGGATGCCCGCCAGACGACTTCGCCGCCTTCTGCGACATGCATCCCGACCGCGAGGTCGTCGTCTACGCGAACACCAGCGCCGCGGTCAAGGCGCGCGCGGACTGGATGGTCACGAGCTCATGCGCGCTGGCCATCGTCGAGCACCTGAAGGCCCAGGGACGCAAGATCCTGTGGGCGCCTGACCGCCATCTTGGTCGCTATGTCCAGGAGCAGACGGGCGCCGACATGCTGATGTGGCACGGCGAATGCATCGTGCACGACGAGTTCAAGGGCCTGGAACTCGAGCTGATGCGGCGCGAACACCCTCAGGCCCAGGTGCTGGTCCACCCCGAGTCACCCGAGAGCGTGGTCCGCCAGGCGGACGTCGTCGGCTCCACCTCCCAACTGCTGAACGCCGTGGTGAACGGCAGCGCCGGCGAGTACATCATCGCCACCGACAGCGGCCTGATGCACCGCATGCGCCAGCTCGCCCCGGGCAAGACGCTGCTCGAGGCCCCCACCGCCGGCCGGGGCGCCACGTGCAAGAGCTGCGCCCACTGCCCCTGGATGGCCATGAACAGCCTGCAGGGCGTGATCGACTGCCTGGCCAGCGGCGAGGGGGCGATCCACGTCGACGAGTCGACCAGTACCCGGGCCCAGCGCTGCATCGAGCGCATGCTCGACTTCGTGCAACGCAACCCTGGCAGCGTCACGCAGCCGCGCGGCGGCTTCGTGCCCGCCATCGGCCCGGCCTGAGGTTGCAGCAGTCGGCGGCCGAAGCCGGCCGCCGGCCGCGCCTCAGTGCACCACGCGCTCGAAGGCGAACTCCGAACCCCGAACGTCCACCGGGATCACGTCCTTGGGACCGAAGCGACCCTGCAGGATCAGCTTGGCCACCGGGTTCTCGATGCGCTGCTGGATGGCGCGCTTGAGAGGTCGGGCGCCGAACACCGGGTCGAAACCCATCTTGGCCAGTTCGGCCAGGGCCGCCGGCGACACCTCGAGCTGCATGTCCATCTTGGCCAGACGCTGGCGCAGGCCCTCGAGCTGGATCTTCGCGATTGCCTCGATATGCTGGCGGTCGAGCGCGTGGAAGACCACGGTCTCGTCGATCCGGTTCAGGAATTCGGGCCGGAAGTGCTGCTTGACCTCGGTCCAGACCGCGTCGCGGATCAGCGCGCTGTCCTGGCCGGCCATCTGCATGATCTGGTGCGAGCCGAGATTGCTCGTCATCACGATCACCGTGTTCTTGAAGTCCACCGTGCGGCCCTGCCCGTCGGTCAACCGCCCGTCGTCGAGCACTTGCAGCAGCACGTTGAAGACGTCCGGGTGCGCCTTCTCCACCTCGTCGAGCAGCAGCACGCTGTAGGGCTTGCGCCGCACCGCCTCGGTGAGCGTGCCGCCTTCCTCGTAGCCGACGTAGCCAGGGGGCGCGCCGATCAGGCGGCTGACGCTGTGCTTCTCCATGAACTCGCTCATGTCGATGCGCACCATGTGGTCGTCGCTGTCGAACAGGAAGCCGGCCAGCGCCTTGCACAGCTCGGTCTTGCCGACACCGGTGGGGCCGAGGAAGAGGAAGGAACCGAGCGGACGGTTCGGGTCGGACAGGCCCGCGCGCGAGCGGCGGATGGCGTCGGCCACCGCGACAATGGCCTCGTCCTGGCCCACCACGCGCGCGTGCAGCTTGTCCTCCATTTGCAGCAGCTTGTCGCGCTCGCCCTGCATCAGCTTGGACACGGGGATCCCGGTCGAGCGTGACACGACCTCGGCGATCTCCTCGGCACCGACCATCGTGCGCAGCAACTGCGGGCCCTGCGCCCCGCCCTTCTTGCCGGCTTCCTTGTCCTGGGCCTCCTTCAGGCGCTTCTCCAGCTCGGGCAGGCGCCCGTACTGCAACTCGGCGACCTTGTTGAAGTCGCCCCGGCGCTTGAGATCCTCGATCTGCAGCTTGATCTTCTCGATCTCCTCCTTGACCTGGGCCGAGCCCTGCGCCATGGCCTTCTCGGCCTTCCAGATCTCCTCGAGGTCGGCGTACTCGCGCCCGAGCTTTCCGATCTCCTCCTCGATCAGCGCCATGCGCTTGACCGAGGCCTCATCCTTCTCCTTGCGCACGGCCTCGCGCTCGATCTTGAGCTGGATCAGCCGGCGATCGAGCTTGTCCATCGCCTCGGGCTTGGAGTCGATCTCGATCTTGATCTTGGCCGCGGCCTCGTCGATCAGGTCGATGGCCTTGTCGGGCAGGAAGCGGTCGGTGATGTAGCGGTGGCTCAGCTCGGCCGCGGCCACGATGGCCGGGTCGGTGATCTCCACGCCGTGGTGCACCTCGTACTTCTCCTGCAGGCCGCGCAGGATGGCGATCGTGGCCTCGACGCTGGGCTCGTCGACCAGCACCTTCTGGAAGCGGCGCTCGAGCGCGGCGTCCTTCTCGACGTACTTGCGGTACTCGTCGAGCGTGGTCGCGCCGATGCAGTGCAGCTCGCCACGGGCCAGCGCCGGCTTGAGCATGTTGCCCGCGTCGATTGCGCCCTCGGCCTTGCCGGCACCCACCATCGTGTGCAGCTCGTCGATGAACAGGATGATGCGGCCCTCGTCGGCGGCCACCTCCTTCAGCACGGCCTTCAGCCGCTCCTCGAACTCGCCGCGGTACTTGGCCCCGGCCAGCAGGCCGGCCATGTCGAGCACCAGCACGCGTTTGTCACGCAGGGTGTCGGGCACCTCGCCGTTGACGATGCGCTGCGCCAGACCCTCGACGATGGCGGTCTTGCCGACCCCGGGCTCGCCGATCAGCACCGGGTTGTTCTTGCTGCGCCGCTGCAGCACCTGGATCGCACGGCGGATCTCGTCGTCGCGCCCGATCACCGGGTCGAGCTTGCCCATGCGCGCCCGCTCGGTCAGATCGAGCGTGTACTTCTTCAGCGCCTCGCGCTGGCCTTCGGCCTCGGCAGAGTCGACCTTCTGGCCGCCGCGCACGGCCTCGATGGCGGCCTCGAGCGCCTTGCGCGTCAGGCCGTGGCCGCGTACCACGCCGCCCAGGTCGGATCTGCTGTCGGCCAGCGCGAGCAGGTACATCTCGCTGGCGATGAAGTTGTCGCCACGCTTGCCGGCTTCCTTTTCTGCCGCCTGCAACAGCGCAACCAGATCGCGCCCCGGCTGTACCTGGCCACCGCCCTGCACACTCGGCAGTGCGGCCATTGCAGTATCCATCGCCGTCTTCAACGCCGCGGTGTTGGCGCCGGCGCGATCGAGCAGGGCCTTGGGGCCGTCAGGTTGCTGCAGCATCACGGCCAGCACGTGCGCCGGCTCGATGTAGGGGTTGTCGCGCGCCAGCGCCAGGCTCTGCGATTCGGCCAGGGCCTGCTGGAAAGCGGTGGTCAGCTTGTCGATGCGCATGTGATTCTCCTTGTCACTGCCGGGGAGTTGGGGTGGCCACTCCTGGTTTCAAGTCGCAGGCGCGCCTTGACGATGCCACCGGATCAACATTTCGCACCGACCCTAGAATGGTCACGTGGACATTCACCAAATCCAGGTCAAGTACGACCCGGTGCAGGATCGCCTGCTGATGCAGGTGCGCACCCGTGACGACCAACTTTTCGGGCTGTGGTTGACGCGGCGCATGGTCATGCGCATGTGGCCACCGGTGCGTCAGCTCATGACCGCCATCGCGGTGGACCGCAGCGCCCCTGGCGCCATGGCCGTTCCCGAGGCCCGGGAGATGTTGGCCCAGGCTGCCCGCGAGCGGGCTTTGAAATCCACCGACTTCAAGACACAGTTCAATCCGGCTGCCACCAAGCTCCCGCTCGGAGCCGAACCCATGCTGCCTGCAGCCATCGACCTGCGCAAGGCGCCTCGTGGCGCCATCGTGCTCGCGATCCGGGACGCCCAAGGCCGCAGTCTCGAGCTCCAACTCGGCGAGGATCTCGCCAACGGTTGGATGAAGCTGATCGAGAACGCATTGGCCCAGTCCGACTGGGGCATAGAGATCACGCCGCGTGCACCGGAATCTGCACCGACGGAACCACCGTCGCGTGTGTTGAACTGAGAGCCCGGCGCCAAGGCGGACCCTCAAGGCGCTGCGCGAGATCGGCGGCCGTTTTCAGTCGTCAGCGCTGAGCCGGCGGTATGCGCCCCGGTGGTAAAGCAAGGGGCGGCCTTCGCTCTGCGCCACACGACGCACCTGGCCTATGAAGAGGCGGTGATCGCCCTCGTCGTGCCAGCCACGCAAAGCGCACTCGAAGCTGGCCAATGCGTCAGCCAGCACCGGCGCACCACCAAGGCCAGCGCTCCATTGCCCCACCGCAAAGCGCTCTTGCGCCGGGCGACCGGCGAACTGGCTCGACAGCGCAAGATGCTCCTGCCGCAGCACGTTGACCGCAAAGTGCGGCGCAGCGCTGAAGGCCTCGAGTTGCGTGCTCCGCAGGCGCAGCGACCACAGCACGAGCGCGGGCTCCAGCGACAGCGAACTGAAGGAATTGACGGTCAGGCCGCAGGGCTGCTGACGGGTATCGAGGCAGGTCACCAATGTGACGCCCGTGGCGTAGCGGCCGAATGCCGCGCGCAAGACATCGACCGGCGGCGCCTCGGGCGCGGTTACCTGAACGGTCGCGGAAGACTCCGCTGCCGCCTCGTCAGGCCAAACCAGATCCTTGGGCATGGGCATCCTGTCTGCGGTCACGGTTGGGCGTTGCGCCGGTCGATGCCCCAGCGCTGCAGCGCGGCGTCGTCGCTGACACGCGCATCGACCCAACACGCACCGTCGGGGCGGGTTTCCTTCTTCCAGAAAGGCGCCTGAGTCTTCAGGTAATCCATCAGGAACTCGCAGGCCTGGAAGGCCTGCCCGCGGTGCGCGCTGCACACCGCCACGAGCACGATCTGGTCCAGCGGCCGCAGCCGCCCGACACGATGGATGACCCGGGCGGCGCGAATGTCGAAGCGGGCAAAGGCTTCTTCGATCATGGACTCGATCGCCGCCTCGGTCATGCCCGGGTAGTGCTCGAGCTCGAGTTCGGCGATGCCGCCGACAGCGCCGTCGCGGTCACGCACGGTGCCGATGAAGCTGACGACGGCGCCGACACCCCCGTCACCCGCGCGAAGCGCATCGACCTCTGCACCGAGGTCGAAGTCCCCGTGACGGATCTCGACACGGCCTCCCATGGTCAGCCTCCGGTCACCGGGGGAAAGAAGGCCACCTCCGCGCCATCGCGCAAGGGCGTGTCGTCGCCGCACAGGCGCTGGTCAAGCGCGCTGCGCACGGCACGGTCACGACCGAGCAGGCGGGCGTGATCGGGCCCGCTGGCGACAAGGTGATCGCGCAGCGCACCGACGGTGGCCAGGCCCGAGGCGTCGATCAAGGCCTCGGCACCCAGCGCCTCCCGCAAAGCGGCAAAGTAACGGACCCGGATCAGCATGTGCACATGCATGCCCGAGCGCGGGCTCGCGAGGGGAGAGCAATCCGGCGCGTCATCCGAGCAGCCCCTGCAGCGGCAAGTAACGTACGGAGTCGCCTCGCCGCACCGGCATGCCAGCGGGCACATCGACCAGGCCGTCGGCCCAGACCGTGGAGGTCAGTACGCCTGAGCTTTGGTTGGGGTAGAGATCGAGACCCCCCTGCCCATTCAGGCGCACCCGCAGGAACTCCCGTCGCCGGTCCGGGCGCGGCCAATCGAAATCGGCGCGGACGGCCACGCCACAACGGGCATCGGTCGCGCCGCCGGGCTCGCGCCCCTGCAGCACGCGCAGCACCGGCGCGACCGCGAGCAGGAAGGTCACGAAGCTCGACACCGGGTTGCCTGGCAACCCGAGATAAAGCGCCTGCCCCCCCGAAAGCCGGCGCACGGCGCCGAAGGCCAGAGGCTTGCCTGGCTTGATGGCCACCTGCCACAAGTCGAGCCGACCCTCCTCGCGCATCGCCGGCTTGAGGTGGTCCTCCTCGCCGACGGAGACGCCGCCGGAGGTGAGGATCAGGTCGCCGCCTTCGGCCGCCTCGCGCAGCGCAGCGCGGGTGGCATCGAGCCGGTCAGGAATGATGCCCAGGTCGTGCACCTCGCAGCCAGCCGCCTGCAGCAGGCCGCTGAGCGTGTAGCGGTTGGAGTTGTAGATGGCGCCGGGCTTCAGCGGCTCACCGGGCATGGCCAGTTCGTCCCCGGTGGAGAACAGGGCCACGCGCGGCCGGCGCACGACAGCCAGCGCCGCCCGTCCGACCGAGGCAGCCAGCCCCAGCGCTTGCGGCGTCAGCAGGCTGCCACGTGCGAGCACGACGGCACCGGTGGCGATGTCCTCGCCGCGGCGGCGGATCCATTGTCCGACTGCGGGCACAGCGTCGACCCGCACCCGGCCGTCCTCCAGCGGCGCGCACTGCTCCTGCATGACGACGGCATCGGCACCAGGCGGGATCTGCGCGCCGGTGAAGATGCGCGCCATGGTGCCCGGCTCCAATGCCGCGCCGACCACACCGGCCGGGATACGCTGCGACACGGACAGCACCGCGCCAGCTGCGCGCACATCGGCGCAGCGCAGCGCGTAGCCGTCCATCGAGGTGTTGTCGGCCGGCGGAACGTCCAGCGTCGAGCGCACGTCCTCGGCGAGCGTACGCCCGAGGGCGGCGTTCGTCGGCACCTCCTCGGCGGCACTCAGCGCACAGGGCGCTGCCGCCGCGACCAGCCGCGCGACGGCCTCGTCCAGGCTCAGCAGGGGCGTGCGGGGCGCGGGTGCAGGTTCAGGCATGGCTCTCTATGTAGCGCTTGACACGCTCGACGTCCGCAGGCACCACCGTGCAGCGGCGGGGCAAGGCTTCGATGCCCTCGAGCCCGGGCGGGAGCAAGGGCTCGCGGCCCAAGGCCTCGACGATGGTAGATGCAAACTTGGCCGGCAGCGCGGTCTCGAGAACCAGCATGGGCACGCCCGGCTGCAGGTATTCGCGGGCAACTTTCAGGCCATCGGCCGTGTGGGTGTCGATCATCGAGCCGAAGCGCTGCCAGGTGTCGCGTATCGTGGCCAGCCGGTCGGCGTGCGTGCTGCGGCCGGAGACGAAGCCGAAGCCCCGCAGGCGCGCCTGCTCCGAGGGGGCCACCGTGAAGCCGCCGTCGCGTGCCAGCACCGGGCCGAAGAGCTCGGCCGTGCGCGCGCCGTCGCGGCCGAGCAGGTCGAAGACGAAGCGCTCGAAGTTGCTCGCCTTGCTGATGTCCATCGACGGACTGGAGGTCTCGTGCGTTTCGGCGCGGCCGCGCACGCGATAGGTGCCGGTGCGGAAGAACTCGTCCAGCACGTCATTCTCGTTGGTTGCGAGCACGAGTTGCTCGATCGGCAGGCCCATCATGCGCGCCACGTGGCCGGCGCAGATGTTGCCGAAGTTGCCCGAGGGCACGGCGAAGCTGACGCGCGGCAGCGGGTCGCCGCGCTCGGCCGCCACGGCCGTGGCCTGGAACCAGCCTGCGAAGTAGTACACCACCTGGGCCAGCAGGCGCGCCCAGTTGATCGAGTTGACGGTGCCGATGCGCCAGCGGCGCTTGAATTCCAGGTCGGCGCTGACGGCCTTGACGATGTCCTGGCAGTCGTCGAACACGCCCTCGACCGCCAGGTTGTGGATGTTCGCGTCCGGCAGGCTGTACATCTGCGCCTGCTGGAAGGGGCTCATGCGGCCGTGCGGCGAGAGCATGAAGACGTTGACGCCACGCTTGCCGCGCATCGCGTACTCGGCCGCGCTTCCGGTGTCGCCCGAGGTGGCGCCAAGGATGTTCAGCGTCTGCCCGCGCCGGCCGAGTTCGTACTCGAACAAGGCGCCCAGCAATTGCATGGCCATGTCCTTGAACGCGAGCGTCGGGCCATTGGACAGGGCTTCGATCCACAGGCCCGCCTCGAGCGGGCGAATCGGCACGATTTCGGGCGTGCCGAACACGGCCTCGGTGTAGGTCTGGTCGACCAGGCGCTTCAGGTCCGCCGGCGGGATGTCGTCGATGTAGAGCGACAGGATCTGGAAGGCGAGCCCAGCATAGGAAAGCTTGCGCCAGCGTGAGAGCGTCGCAGCATCCACCTGCGGGTAGCCCACCGGCATGTACAGCCCGCCATCGGGCGCCAGACCTTCGAGCAGAATTTCGCTGAAGCTGCGTTCGGTGCGGTCGCCGCGGGTGCTGATGTATTTCATGACGCTCTCAGGCCAGCTCTTCCTTGCGCAGGCTGACGATGGGCGCCAGCACCGTGGGCAGCGCCTGCATGCGCCCAATCGCCTCGCGCATCCGGCCCTCGACGGTCTCGTGCGTCAGGATGATCACGTCGGTCTGGCGCTCGCCCTCGGCGCTCTCGCGCTGCAGCAGCGCGTCGATGGAGATGCCCTGCTCGGCCAGGATGGTCGTCACGCGCGCCAGCACGCCGGCCTCGTCCGCCACGCGCAGGCGCAGGTAGAAGGCGGTCACGACCTCGTCGATCGGCAGCACCGGCGTGTCGGCGAGTTCGCCCGGCTGGAAGGCCAGGTAGGGCACCCGGTGCTCGGGGTCGGCCGTCTGCAGCCGCGCGATGTCCACCAGGTCGGCGATGACCGCGCTGGCGGTGGGCTCGCTGCCCGCGCCCTTGCCGTAGTACAGCGTCGTGCCCACCGCGTCGCCCTGCACGACGACGGCGTTCATCGCGCCCTCGACGTTGGCGATCAGGCGCGCGGCCGGCACCAGCGTAGGGTGCACGCGCAGCTCGATGCCCTCCGGCCGGCGCTTGGTGATGCCCAGCAGCTTGATGCGGTAGCCCAGCTGCTCGGCGTAACGGATGTCGGCCGCCTGCAGCCGCGTGATGCCCTCGACGTGGGCGCGATCGAAGCGCACCGGCGTGCCGAAGGCGATGGCGCTCATGATCGTGGCCTTGTGCGCGGCGTCGACGCCCTCGATGTCGAAGGTCGGGTCGGCCTCGGCGTAGCCCAGGCGCTGGGCTTCCTTCAGCACCTCGTCGAAGTCCAGCCCCTTGCTGCGCATCTCCGACAGGATGAAGTTGGTCGTGCCGTTGATGATGCCGGCGATCCACTCGATGCGGTTGGCGGTCAGGCCCTCGCGCAGCGCCTTGATGATTGGGATACCGCCGGCCACCGCGGCCTCGAAGGCGACGACCACTCCACGCTCGCTCGCGGCGGCGAAGATCTCGGTGCCGTGTACGGCGAGCAGGGCCTTGTTGGCCGTGACCACGTGCTTGCCCGCGGCGATGGCCTCGAGCACCAGCGTGCGGGCGATGCCGTAGCCGCCGATGAGCTCGATCACGACATCGACCGCCGGGTTGGCGATGACCGCGCGGGCATCGGCCACGACCGGTATGGCGTCACCGACGATGCCGCGGGCGCGCGCCACGTCGAGGTCGGCGACGACGGCGACCTCGATCCCTCGCCCGGCGCGACGCCGGATCTCCGCCTGGTTGCGCTGCAGCACTTGGAAGGTGCCGCTGCCCACGGTGCCGATGCCCAGAAGGCCGACTCGGATGGGTGGGGCGAGGGCTGCGTCGGTTGCGGCGGGCTCGGGTCTGCTGGAGGTCATGGGTGTATCGGTCCGTGCAAGGACAGTGCGGCGCCAGCGTGGCGTCAGTGCGAGGCGTGGCGGCGGCGGAAGTTGCCGAGGAAGCGCTCGATGCGGCCGATGGCCTCGGTGAGGTCGTCGGAATTGGGCAGGAACACCACCCGGAAGTGGTCGGGCTCGGGCCAGTTGAAGCCGGTGCCCTGGACGATGAGCACCTTTTCATCCGCCAGAAGTTCGTAGGCGAACCGCTGGTCGTCTGCAATCGGGTACATCTTCGGGTCCAGCCGAGGGAACATGTAGAGCGCGGCCTGCGGCTTGACGACGGACACCCCGGGGATCTGCGACAACAGGCTGTAGGCAAGGTCCCGCTGGCGACACAAGCGGCCCGTGGGCGCGACGAGATCCTTGATGCTCTGGTAGCCCCCCAGCGCGGTCTGGATCGCGAGCTGACCCGGCGTGTTGGCGCAAAGGCGCATCGACGCAAGCATGTTCAGCCCCTCGATGTAGTCGCGCGCGCAGCGCTTGTCGCCCGACACCACCATCCACCCCGCGCGGTACCCGCAGGAGCGGTAGTTCTTCGACAGACCGTTGTAGGTAACGAAAAGCACGTCGTCAGCCAGCGAAGCGATGCTGGTGTGCGTCGCGCCGTCGTACAAGGTCTTGTCGTAGATCTCGTCGGCGAAGACGATGAGTTGGTGGCGACGCGCGATCTCGACGATGTCAAGCAGCAGGTCCACCGGGTACAGGGCACCGGTCGGGTTGTTCGGGTTGATGACGACGATCGCCTTCGTCCGTGGACCCACCTTGGCGCGGATGTCGTCAAGATCGGGCATCCAGCCCGAGCCCTCGTCGCAGCGGTAGTGGACCGGCGTGCCGCCCGACAGAGATACCACTGCCGTGTGCAGCGGGTAGTCGGGCGCGGGGATCAGCACCTCGTCGCCGGCATCCAGCAACGCGTTCATGCTCATGGCGATGAGCTCGCTCGCGCCGTTGCCGAGGTAGACGTCGTCCACGGTCACCCCGGCAATGCCCTTTTCCTGGGTGTAGTGAACGACCGCCTTGCGCGGGGCGAACAGGCCCTTGCTGTCGGTGTAGCCCGCCGCCACCTGGCTGGGCAAGTTGCGGATCATGTCCTGCACGATCTCGTCAGGAGGCATCAAGCCGAACGCTGCCACGTTACCGATGTTCAGCTTGATGATCTTGTGGCCCTCGTCCTCCATCTGCCTGGCCTTGTCGAGCACCGGGCCGCGGATGTCGTAACCGACGTTGGCGAGCTTGGCGGACTTGGCGATGTTCTTCAAGAGTGGCTCCGAAGGGCAGCGAGGCGCTGCGGCCACGCAAAACCTAGAATTTGACCACATGAAGTTCCAGCCAGACCGCGCTGAAGGCGTGAACCTGATCACCCGCCACGAGCCCGGCCGCGTCTGGGTGGGGACGCAGGCCTTCGAGGGGGCCGTGGTCGTGCCCTGGAAAGGGCCGGTACAGCACTGGAGTGTGCAGACCGTCAAGGACCTGAGCGCAGTTCATTTCGAGCGCCTGCTCGCCCTGAAGCCCGAACTCGTGCTCTTCGGCAGCGGCCCAAGCCTGGTCTTTCCCGCCCCGACCCTGCTGCGCGCGCTGATCGCGGCGGGGGTCGGCGTCGAGACCATGGACACGGCAGCGGCATGCCGGACCTACAACGTGCTCGCGACGGAGCACCGCTCGGTCGTGGCGGCGCTCTTGCCAGCACGCTGAAACCGGCGAGCAACTGCACCATCGCGCCGTCGGGCCGGGTTCGATGAACGGCCTCGGCAGCCGACGCGCTGCCAGTCCGCCGGGCAAGCCCGATAGCCCCCCTATAATCCGAGGGTTTTGCCGGCTCCGGCCCGGCGTCAGTGACGAGCAACCAATGTCCATGACACCTTCGGTCAACAAAGCCCTTCCTGACTTCGAGGCTCCGGCCACCGGCGGCGTCAAGGTGGCTCCGCAATCCCTTCTGGGCAAGACCGTCGTCTTGTATTTCTACCCGAAGGACGCCACGCCCGGCTGCACGACGGAAGCCATGCAGTTCCGAGACAAGCACGACGAATTCGCCTCGGCGGGTGCGGTCGTGTTCGGTGTCTCGCGCGACAACATGGCATCGCACGAGAAGTTCAAGAAGAATCTTGAACTGCCCTTCGAGCTCGTGGCCGACACGGAGGAAAAGCTCTGCCACATGTTCGGCGTGGTCAAGAACAAGATCATGTACGGCAAGAAGGTCAAGGGCATCGAGCGCAGCACCTTCCTGATCGACGCCGAGGGCGTTTTGCGAGCCGAATGGCGCGGGATCAAGGTGGCCGGCCACGTGGACGAGGTACTCTCGGCGGTCCAGGCTCTGCACAAGGCCTGACGCGCAAAGCCTGCGTCTCTTTCAAGAAGAACGCCGCCTCGAGTCTTGGGCGGCGCCAGCCCCAGACTGCCAGCGCCGAAGGTAGTTCTCCATGCCTCTGCCTCGCCCGCCATCCCGCAAGGCCGACATCCTCGAGCCATCGGCCTACGCGGCGGCTGCTCCTGTGGGCACCGCCGTGCGCGCGAAAGCAGCGCAAGCGAAAGCTGCTGTGCCTGCGGCGACGCCGGTAAAGCCCGCGATTGCGCCCTCAGCCTCGCCGTCGCCAGCAGAACAGCCCCTGGCGACCACGGCCCGCCTCCCCGGCGGCGCCGTCGCTTCAAGGGCAGCCAAGGCCCCGGTGCGGGCAGCCGGGCCCACGCCAGCGCGGTCACGGCGCCGCTCGCCCGTCGAGCCCGGTCAGCCTGCCAAGCTTTTCGTGCTCGACACCAACGTTCTGATGCACGACCCGACGAGCCTGTTCCGCTTTGAGGAGCACGATGTCTTCCTGCCGATGATCACGCTGGAAGAACTCGACGGCCACAAGAAGGGGATGAGCGAGGTCGCGCGCAATGCGCGGCAGGTCAGCCGCGATCTGGACGCACTGGCCGCGCACGGACCGCTCGACCCGGGAGTGGGCATCCCGCTGTCGAAGACCGGCCACCGCGAGGCCAACGGCAGCCTGTTCTTCCAGACCACCATGCTGGACGTGCGACTGCCCGCCGGCTTGCCCCAGGGCAAGGCCGACAACCAGATCCTGGGCGTGGTGCAAGCCCTGCGTGAGCAGCAACCCGGGCGCGAGGTCGTGCTGGTGTCCAAGGACATCAACATGCGCGTCAAGGCGCGAGCACTGGGCCTGCCTGCTGAAGATTATTTCAACGACAAGACGCTCGAAGATGGAGACCTGCTCTACACGGGCGTGCTGGCACTGCCGCCGGACTTCTGGGAACGGCACGGCAAGACCATGGAAAGCTGGCAGCAAGTTGGTCACACCTGCTACCGCATCAGCGGCCCGGTGGTGCCGCATCTGCTGATCAATCAGTTCGTCTACCACGACGGCAACGGCGGGCCTGCGCTGCATGCGCGTGTCACCGAGATCACGGGCAAGACGGCAGTGCTGCGAACACTGCGTGACCACACGAACGCACGCCATGCGGTGTGGGGCGTGACGGCACGCAACCGCGAGCAGAATTTCGCGCTCAACCTGTTGATGGACCCCGAGTGCGACTTCGTCACGCTCGCCGGCACCGCGGGCACCGGCAAGACGCTGATGACGCTGGCCGCGGCGCTCAGCCAGGTTCTCGACGAGCGGCGCTACAACGAGATCATCGTCACGCGCGTGACCGTCCCGGTGGGTGAGGACATCGGCTTTCTGCCCGGTACCGAGGAAGAAAAGATGAGCCCCTGGATGGGCGCGCTCGACGACAACCTGGAGGTCCTGGCGCGCAGCGACAGCGGCGCCGGTGAGTGGGGACGCGCCGCCACGAACGACCTGGTGCGCAGCAAGATCCGCATCAAGAGCATGAACTTCATGCGCGGCCGCACCTTCCTGAACAAGTTCCTCATCGTCGACGAGGCGCAGAACCTGACGCCCAAGCAGATGAAGACCCTGGTCACACGGGCCGGCCCGGGCACGAAGATCGTCTGTCTGGGCAACCTGGCCCAGATCGACACCCCCTACCTCACGGAGGGCTCCTCCGGCCTGACCTACGTCGTCGATCGCTTCAAGGGCTGGCCGCACGCGGGCCACGTGACCCTGGCGCGCGGCGAGCGCTCGCGGCTGGCAGACCACGCTTCCGACGTGCTCTGAACCTTTCGGAGTGCCCGACGCCCGCGCTGCGCGCCGGCTACAGGCCCTCACCACGCACGCGCAGAAAGCTCGCGAAGCGAGGCACTCCCTGCGCAGTACGCCCCTGATGGGTGTAGGTCACGACGGTGCCTACGGCGGGCGGTTGCAGGCGCGACGCGTCATCCAGGCCGGTGCCCAGACGAAACTCCAGGCCCCGGGAATCGCGCACGCGCAGCGCGCCAAGGCGGCCGACATTGCGTCCCTGACCGGGCTCGTGGCCGATGACCACGGCTTCGTCGTCCTGCAAGGGCTTGAGCTTGAGCAAGGCCCCAGTCCTGCCGCTGCGCCACGCCGCATCGGCGCGGTGGAGCATCAGGCCTTCGCCGCCGCCGCCGACCACCTCGTCCAGAAGGCTGAACAAGGCCGCGCGGTTCGGCAACTCGAACTGTTCAGCGGCCTCCAGGAAAGGCGTGCACGAGCGGTGCACGAGATGCGACAGGCGTTGGGAGCGCTGCGCAAAGCCTTCTGGCGCGCCGGGCAGGTCGAAGACCTGGTAGCGGACCGAACGCCAGGCCGCATCGACGGGATCCTTCCTGCGCACAATGCCGACCAGGTCTTCGAACCGGCCTCGTCCCAGCCACAACTCACCGTCGAGAGGAACGTTGGGCAGATGCGAGCGGAACCACGCGGGCGCGTGGATCTCGATGCCGCTGCGAAATCGCAACACGCGGCCGTCCCACCACGCGCGCACGCCATCGAGCTTCTCGCTGACCAGCCAGCCGCGCGGGTCGATGTCCGACGGCGCTTCCAGCGCCAACTGCAACGGCGCCTCGTCACGGCGGGCCGCCGCCAGAGCCGCTGGAACGAACCCTGGCGCGCCAAGCATCAGAGCCGCCGCGCACAGCCGCCGGCCTGCGCTGAAACGTTCGAGTCCGGCGGCCGCGAGCGACTCGCCGGCGCGGGGGTCGGCCTTCGGGGGGCAGCTGAGGGTATGGATCTGGTTGAACATCGCGCCTGCTCCGGGTGGGGATGTCCGCCAGTGTGCGGGCCACGCAGCTGGCCCGCCATACTCCTTCAGGGGGGTCGAAGATCCCCCATGCGGGGGACCCGGCCCGGGGCTCCCGGGCCACAGGCTTCAACCCACCAGATCCTTGATCTGCTGCAACGCAGTGGGGTCCTCGATGGTGGTCAGGTCGCCCGGGTCGCGCTTTTCGCACACGGCCTGGATCGCGCGCCTGAGCAACTTGCCCGAGCGCGTCTTCGGCAGCACGGTCACGAAGCGCACACGCGCCGGCCTGGCCACAGCACCGAGTTGGCTGTCGACCACCTTCATGATCTCGCCTTCGAGCTTCAACGCGGTGGCGTCGGTGGCGGCCTGTGAAGGATCTTTCAGCACCGCGAAGGCCATCGCCACCTGACCCTTGAGGTTGTCGGCCACGCCGACCACGGCCACCTCAGCCACATTCGGGTGGCTGGAGATGCTCTCCTCGATTTCTCGCGTGCCCAGGCGGTGGCCGGCCACATTGATGACGTCGTCGGTGCGACCGAGGATGAAGAAGTAGCCGTCCTCGTCACGGATACCCCAGTCGAAGGTGCTGTAGATCTGGCGCCCCGGGATGCTGCTCCAGTAGGTCTTGACATAGCGCTCGTCGTCGCGCCAGACGGTCTGCATGCAGCCGGGCGGCAGCGGGCCCTCGATCACCACGACGCCCTTCTGGTGGGCGCCCAGCAGTTCCTGCCCGGTGTTCTCGTCCACGAGCTTCACGTCATAGCCATAGACCGCCTTGCCCGGAGAGCCGAACTTGCTCGGCGCCGCTTCCACCCCGTTGCAGATCGTCAGGATGGGCCAGCCAGTCTCGGTCTGCCAGTAGTTGTCGATGATGGGCCGACCCAGGGCCTGCGCGATCCACTTGGCGGTCGGCTCGTCCAGCGGCTCGCCGGCGAGGAAGAGCGCGCGCAGGGAACTCAGGTCGTGGCGGGTCAGCGCGGCCGGATCCTGCTTCTTGAGCACCCTCACCGCGGTCGGGGCGCTGAACATCGAGGTGACGCGGTACTTCTCGACCAGGCTCCACCAGACCGCCGCGTCGGGACGCGTCGGCAAGCCCTCGTACATGATCGTGGCCATCCCGGCGATCAAGGGCCCGTAGATGATGTAGCTGTGACCCACGACCCAGCCGATGTCGCTGGTGGAGAAATAGGTCTCGCCCGGCTGGCCCATGAAAATGTGCTTCATGCTCGCCGCCAGCGCCACCGCATAGCCGCCGGTGTCCCGCTGCACGCCTTTGGGCCGGCCGGTGGTGCCACTGGTGTAGAGCGTGTAGCTCGGGTGCGTCGAGTCGACCCAGGTGCACGGCACGCGCGCTTTCATGTGCTGCTGGCGCAGGGCCGCGTAGTCGGCATCTCGCCCCGGCTCCATCGGCATGTCGCTCAGACCGCGGTTGACCATGAGCACCTTGGCCGGCTTGTGGGTCGACAGGCGGATGGCCTCGTCCAGGAGCCCCTTGTAGGGCACGACCTTGCCGCTGCGGCTTCCAGCGTCGGCACTCACGATGACCGTGGGCTGGGCATCGTCGATGCGGCTGGCCAGGCTGACGCTGGCGAACCCGCCGAAGACGACCGAATGCAGCGCGCCGATGCGCGCGCAGGCCAGCATCGCGAAGGCCGCCTCAGGGATCATCGGCATGTACACCAGCACGCGGTCGCCCTGCCCCACGCCCAGGGAGCGCAGGATGGCAGCCATGCGCTCGACCTCGGCCTGCAACTGTGCAAAGGTGTAGACCACCTCCTTGTCGACCTCGGTGGATACCCAGATGAGGGCGCGCCGGTCGGGGTGGGTGGACGCGTGCCGGTCCACCGCGTTGTGGCAAAGATTGGTCGTGCCGCCGACGAACCAGCGCGCGAACGGCGGCTGGCTGTAGTCACAAATCTGGGTGGGGGGCGAGCGCCAGTCGATCAGTTGCGCCTGCTCCGCCCAGAAGCCGTCGCGGTCGGCCAAGGAGCGGCTGTGGAAGTCGTCGAATCCCATGATGTGCTTCGCTGAGGCTGGTTGCTTATGCGGCAGCGACTGTGCCGCAACGGTCTTTCGGGCGGCTGACGTGCAGCGACGTCAATCGATCCTGACGACCATGCGCCCGCGGACAAACCCATCCATCAGGCGCTGCGCTGCCGGCACGGCTTCGCCGAGGCCCACCTCGGTGCACATTGTCTCGAGAAGCGACAGATCGAGGTCCCGCGCGAGCCGGTCCCAGGCCGCGCGCCGCAGGGCTGGCGGGGCCATCACGCTGTCAACGCCGAGCAAGGCCACACCGCGCAGGATGAAGGGCATCACCGTCGCCGGCAGGTCGGCGCCCTGCGCCAGACCGCAGGCTGCGACCGCACCGCCGTAACGCACCTGGGCACATGCGTTGGCCAGCGTATGGCTGCCCACCGCGTCGACAACGGCGGCCCAGCGCTCCTTCTGCAGGGGTTTGCCTGCGACGGCCAGTTCGGCCCGGTCGATGACATCGGCCGCGCCGAGGCCGCGAAGGTACGAAACCTCGGCGGTCTTGCCGGTGGCCGCGACCACCCGATGCCCGAGGCGCGACAACAGCGCCACCGCCACGGAGCCCACCCCCCCGGTGGCACCGGTGACGAGGATGTCGCCGGTGCCCGGCTGCAGGCCGTGGCGCTCGAGCGCCATCACGCAAAGCATCGCGGTGTAGCCCGCCGTGCCAATGGTCATGGCCTGGCGAGCACTCAGGACAGCGGGCAGGGGCACCAGCCAGTCTCCCCGCAGGCGAGCGCGCTGCGCCAGGCAACCCCAATGGGTCTCACCCACTCCCCAGCCATTGAGGATGAAACGGTCGCCGGCCTTCCAGCCGGGATGAGCGCTTTGCAGCACCGTGCCGGCACCGTCGATGCCCGCCACCATCGGCCACACGCGAACCACGGGCGAGCGGTTGGTCAAAGCCAGTCCATCCTTGTAGTTCAGGGTCGAGTACTCGGGCCTGACGAGCACGCCGCCCTCGCCCACCTCGGGCAGGCGCGACTCGTCGAGTTCCGCCAGACCGGCGCGAAACCCGGCAGCGTCCTTTTCCAGCAGTACAGCCTTGAACATCCTCGAATCCTCTCGCGTGGGGGGCCCCGCGTCGCGCGGGCCGTTCTGGTCCTGATCGTTGACACGGACCGGGCCACCCCCTATTCTGCCGCCCGAGATGAGGCACCCGCCCGAAATCCCAAGCCAGGCGAAGGCGCCCGGCGCGCGGCCCGTGCGTCTGCGCCGCATGTGCGCTCAGGTCATGCTGGTAGCACTGCTGTCGGCAGGTGCCCACGCGGCGCCTCAAGCAACAGTTGATGGCGATCCAATCCTGCAACTGCTGCGTGAGCGCGGCCTGCTGCCCAGCCAGGCTGCGACAGGCGGCCAGGAACTGGTGCGGCAGGTTCGAGACACGGCCTCCGAACTCGTGCTGGCCGCGATGAACTTCCTGGGCGTTCCCTACCGAGCCGGCGGCAGCGGTGGGGTCGAGGGCTTTGATTGCAGCGGCTTCACGCGCCACGTCTTCGAGGTCAGCCTCGGCCTCGTCCTGCCGCGCCGGGTCGACGATCAGGCCAACGCCACGGGGCTGGTGCGCATAGGGCGCGAGGAACTGCGCCCCGGGGATCTCGTCTTCTTCAACACCCTCAGGCGCACGTTCTCGCACGTCGGCATCTACATCGGCAACGGCAAGTTCATCCATGCGCCGCGCGCAGGCTCGGACGTGCGCATCGAGGACATGCGGCAGGCCTACTGGGACCACCGCTTCACCGGCGCGCGCCGCGCATCACCGCCCGGCTCGGGCCCTCCGAGCGGACCACCACCCCCCGCAGAATCCTCGGCCCTCGCCCGCTGAACCCACGAAGCAGAAGGAGGGCCTCGAGCAGCGGCACAATCCGGCCCCATGGGCGACAACGTGATTCCGTTGGCTGATCTGCGCTACGCGGCGGAATTGCCACGCATTCCTGCGGAGCTCGTCATGCCCTCGGGCCTGTTGTCCGACCGCCTGGGCCGACCGCTGCGCGACCTGCGCATCTCGGTGACCGATCGATGCAACTTCCGCTGCAGCTATTGCATGCCCAAGGAGGTGTTCGATCGCGACTACCGATTCCTGCCCCAGTCATCGCTCCTGAGCTTCGAGGAAATCACGCGCGTGGCACGGGTCTTCGTCGCTCACGGCGTGCGCAAGCTTCGCCTGACCGGCGGCGAACCGCTGCTTCGAAAGAACCTCGAGACACTGGTGGCCATGCTCGCGGCGCTGCGTACGCCCGAGGGTGACGAACTCGACCTGACGCTGACGACGAACGCGTCCTTGCTCGAGCGCAAGGCGCAGGCGCTGGCCGATGCCGGGCTGAAGCGCATCACTGTCAGCCTCGACGCTCTGGACGATGCGGTCTTCCGCCGCATGAACGATGTCGATTTCCCGGTGGCCGACGTCCTGCGGGGCATCGACGCGGCGCTCGCTGCGGGCCTCGGGCCGGTCAAGGTCAACATGGTGGTCAAGCGCGGCACGAACGACCATGAGATCGTGCCGATGGCCCGGTACTTCCGCGACCGTCACGGCCCTCGCGTCGCCCTGAGGTTCATCGAATACATGGATGTGGGCAGCACCAACGGTTGGCGCATGGACGAGGTGTTGCCCTCGGCGCAGGTCCTGGAGCGCCTGTCTCAAGCCTTCCCCCTCGAGCCATTGGAGCCGGCGCAGCCCGGCGAAACGGCCCAGCGCTGGCGTTACAGCGACGGGGCGGGCGAGATCGGAGTCATCTCCTCGGTGACGCAGGCTTTCTGCCGCGACTGCAACCGGGCACGCCTGTCGACCGAAGGCAAGCTGTTCCTGTGCCTGTTCGCCACACGGGGACACGACCTGCGCGCCCTCCTGCGCGGGGTGCAAGCCTCGCAGCAGCCCTGGACCGACGCCCAGATCGCCACGGCGATCGGGCTGATCTGGAGCGAGCGTGCGGACCGGTACTCGGAGCTTCGCAGCGCCGAGGCCCCAGCACTCGAGCGCGGCACGCGCCGCGTCGAAATGCACTACATCGGCGGCTGAGCCACGGAGGAAACGGTGCCTCAGGAGGCCCACAGACCGTGACGCCTAGACGGCTTGGCCACCGTTGGGTCGGTCCGGCCGCGAGGTTTCAATCCACCCGAGGGAGTCGCCTGCGCATCCGGCGCAGTGCGAGGTAGAGGAGCACGGCCACCACCGGCACCGACGCTCCGACCATCATCTCGGGATCGACCTGCAGGCCGGCGGACGCCAGGCCCTTGGCAACGTACCCTATCAAGCCCGCCACGTGATAGGCGATGGCCGCCACCGAAAGACCTTCCACGGTCTGCTGCATGCGTAACTGCAGACGGGCGCGGCGGTCCATCGACGCCAGCAGGTCCTGGTTCTGTCGCTCCCGGGCGATCTCCGCGCGTGTACGCAGCAGCCCGCTGGCCTGGGCCACACGTTCGGAAAGGTCGTGCAGGCGCTGACTGATCGTCTGGCATGTCGCCAAAGCCGGCCGAAACCGGCTCGTCATGACCTCGTCGACGGTCTGCAGCCCGGTGATGCGGTGCTCGCGCAGTTCGCCGATGCGGGTCGTGACCAGATCCCCATACGCCCGGCAGGCACCGCAGCGGAACTGACTGGCAGCCAGGCCTCTCCCGACCTCCGCCGCCAGGCGGGTCAACTCGTGCAGCAGGGTCTCGTCGCTGTCATGGTCAGCCTTGCGGTTGCCAATGCCATCGGTCAATTCCGCGAGCGCGCGGTCGATGGCAAGAATCCGCGGCGACTGGTGGCGCGCCACTGGAAAAGCCAGCAGCGCCGTCATCCGGTAGGACTCGATCTCGAACAGGCGCTGCAACACGCGGCCGGTCTGGTTGGGCGTCAGGCTGCGGTCGAGCAACAAAAGGCCCGCGAAAAGCCGTCGTCTCGGGTCAGTAAGTCGGTGCAGACCACACTGGCGCCGTCAGCAACCTCCGAGCCTGCCACGGCGTGTCCGTCGAACATCGCCGACAGCTTCGGGGCGTCGGGCAGTCCTGGGTCAGGATACTTCTGTACCGCGGCATGCAGAGCCGCCATCGTCCGCCCAGGAATGCCGGCCAACCAGCCGGAGGGCAGCAAGGCCGCCGCGGGGCTTTCGAAGGGCTGCGGTTCCAGGCCATCGGCGTAGATGCCGTAGCTGGAAAACTCTCCGTGCCGCTCCCACTTCAAACGCAAGCCGGCTCGAAGCGTGACGCTGAATGGTGTGGTGCCGCTCGCTGGCGCTGCAACGCCATGCTGCTCGCAAAGCTGAACCAGATGCCGAAGTTCGTTCTCGAGCTGAGAACTGTCGATCAGCACCGCCACATGCGTCGCACGCGCCGGCGCCTGAACCGGTACCGGCGGGCGTGGAACTCATGGGCCAGCGTCAGCCGCTCGACATGATCGGGCGGCAGGCGCGGCACGACATGCTGCGCAACGTGCTCAGTCGCCTGCCCCAGCAGCGGCCACAGGCGTCACCGGCCTCGAGACCGCGGCAGGCGGATGCGTCTCCTCGTGACTGCCGTCGTCGTCGGGCACCGCCACCTCACCCGGAACCGCCTTGCGAGCGAACAAGGTGTACACCGCGGGCACCACGAAGATGGTCAACAGCGTGCCCAGGCTCATGCCCCCGACGATGACCCAACCGATCTGGCGTCGGCTCTCCGCACCGGCGCCCGTGGCCAGGGCCAGCGGCAGCGCGCCCAGCACCATTGCGCCCGTGGTCATCAGGATCGGACGCAAACGCAGGCTTGCGGCCTCCACGGCGGCTTCGATCACTTGACGCCCCTGCTGCCGCAACTGGTTCGAGAACTCGACGATGAGGATGCCGTGCTTCGTGATCAGACCCACAAGGGTCACCAGACCGATCTGCGAATACACGTTGAGGGTGCCTCCGCTCCACTGCAGGGCTGCCAACGCACCGAGCATCGACAAGGGCACGGCCAGGAGGATGACGAAGGGGTCGATGAAGCTCTCGAACTGCGCCGCCAGCACCAGGAAGATGAACAGCAGCGCAAGGAGGAAGACGACCGCCAAGGCGCCGCTGGCTGCCCTGAACTCACGGCTCTCACCGTTGAGCTCGGTCGCGTAGCCGGGCTTGAGGACCTTGGCTGCGGTCGCGTCCATGAACTGCAGCGCCTCCCCGAGCGAATAACCCGGTGCGAGGTTCGCCGTGATCGTGACCGACCGCCTCTGGTTGAAGTGGTTCAGTTCGCGTGGGCTGACGGATTCCCTCACCTTGACCAGCGCCGACAGAGGCACCATCGTGTCGTTGCGGCCACGCACGAACAGACGCTCGATGTCCTCAGGCGTCGTGCGGCCGCGCGCGGTCGTCTGGACCAGCACGTCGTATTGCTCGGCGTCGCGCTTGTAGCGTGTGACCGCCCGGCCACCCAGCATGGTCTCCACCATCCTCGCCACCTGATCCACGCTGACGCCGGCGTCGGCGGCGCGGTCGCGATCCACCTCCAGCAGCAGTTCAGGCTTGTTCAAGCGCAGATCGACGTCCGGGGCGACGATGCCAGGGTTGCGCCCCATCTCCGCGACGAAAGCCTGTGCCACCCGGGACAGGTTCTCATAGCTGTCGTTGGTGACGACGACGAAGTTCACCGGTCGCGAGCGAAAGCCCTGCCCCAGGCTTGGCGGGGTGATCGGGAAGGCCGTCACGCCGGGCAGGCCGGCCAGCTTGCCTTGCAGTTCACGGGCGATCTGCATCGTGGTCTTGTCGCGCTGCTCCCAATCGACTGCGCGCAGCACGGCCGATCCCTGCGCCACCGTGGGACTACCGGCGACGATGAAGGTGCGATCGAACTCCTTGCCGTAGTCCGCCGTGATGCGCTCGATGGCGCGCAGGTAGCGTGTCGTGTACTCCAACGTCGCGCCGTCGGGCGCCGTCACACTGGTGAGGATCACGCCTCGGTCTTCCATGGGGGCGAGTTCGCTGCGCGTCGTGGAGTAGAGCCACCAGCTTCCACCGGCAGACCCCGCCATCACGAGCAGGATCACCCAGCGGTGACCCAGCACCCACCGCAACGCTACGGAGTATGCATCGGTGATGGCCACCAGAACCCGCTCCATCCCACGGTCGAATGCACTGGGTTTGGGGTTGTGGCGAAGCAGCTTGCTGCACATCATCGGCGTGAGCGTAAGCGCGACGAAACCAGAGACAACCACGGCGCCGGCCAGCGTCAGGGCGAACTCGATGAACAGCCGCCCGGTTCTACCCGGGGTGAAGGCCAGCGGCGCAAACACCGCCGCGAGCGTCATGGTCATCGCCAGCACGGCAAACGCAATTTCCCGCACCCCCTTGAGCGCCGCCTTCACCGGCGTCAGGCCTTCCTCGATGTGGCGGAAGATGTTCTCGAGCACGACGATGGAGTCGTCGACCACCAGGCCGATGGCGAGCACGAGGGACAGCAGCGTGAGGGTGTTGATCGAGAAGCCTGCAAGCGCCATCAGCGAAAACACGCCGATCAGGCTGACCGGGATCGTCACCAAAGGAATGATCGAAGCACGCAGGGTACGAAGAAACAGAAAGACGACCAGCGCGACGAGCACCACCGCCTCGGCAGTAGTCTTGTAGACCGCCTTGATGGAGCGGTCGATGAAGACCGAGTTGTCGTTGGCAATGGTGACTTCCAGACCAGCGGGCAGATCCTGCTGGATCTTCGGCAACAGATCCCGCACCCCTTCGGAGATCAGCAAGGGATTCGCCGTCGCATTGCGCACGACACCAGCCGACACCGAGGGCTTGCCGTTCATCCGTACGATCGAACGCTCATTGGCAGGAGCCTGCTCGATCCGCGCCACGTCGCGCAACCTGACGGTGTACCCATTGACGACCTTGAGCGTGATCTGCGCGAACTGCGCTTCTGTGTTGAGGTCGGTGCGCGCGGTGACGTTGAACTCCCGCTGCTGGCTTTCGATACGGCCGGCCGGGACCTCCAGGTTCTGCCGCCGCAGCGCGTCTTCGACGTCCTGGACGGTGAGGCGGAACGCAGCAAGTTGGTCAGGATCGAGCCAGACGCGCATGGCGAACTTGCGATCACCATTGATCTGCACGTCGGCCACGCCAGGTATGGTCTGCAGTCGAGGCTTGACGATACGGTTGATCAGGTCGGTGATCTGCAGCGGCGACAGGTTCGTGCTGTTGAAGGCGAGCCACACCACCGGGAAGGCATCAGCCTCGACCTTGGCGATGATGGGTTCATCGATGGAGGCCGGCAATCGGCCCCGGATGCGCGAGACACGGTCACGCACATCTGCCGCAGCCGAATCCGGGTCCTTGCTGAGCTTGAAGCGGGCGGTGATCTGACTCTGCTCGGCGCGCGAGATCGAAGTCAGGATGTCGATGCCGTCGATGCCCGCGATCGAGTCCTCGAGCGGCTTGGTGACCTGCGACTCGATGACCTCCGCGGAAGCGCCCAGCAGCTTGGTGTTGACAGTGACCACCGGCTCGTCGATTCGGGGGTACTCCCGCACCGAGAGTTTGGAGAACGACACCACCCCGAGGAAGACGATCATCAAGGACATGACCGTCGCGAACACTGGACGGCGAATGGAGGTTTCCGACAACTTCATGACCAGTCCCTTCGAGGATCAGGCAACGTCAGACAGGATCAAGGCCGGGGGCCGGCACCGGCTCCGCCCGCAGGCGCCGGGCCCGCAGGGGCTGGCGGCTGGGCAGGCCGGTCCCCCTTGGACCAGCCGGCGCCGGGTGCGTCGCCCGAAGGGCCTCTTGCAGGCTTGCCTTCGCCGGCAGGCATGCCAGTTCCCGAAGGCGGCCTCTCGGCGCCAGGGGTGGCACCCTGGCCTGGACCGCCCTTGGAAGAGCCGGAACCGGGACCACCGGCGCCCATCGCCCCGCCTGCACCGGGACCTGCACCTGCACCTGCACCTGCACCTGCACCTGCGCCCGCACCAGCACCAGCACCAGCACCTCCGCCACCGCCACCGCCACCGCCACCGCCGGGTCGACCACCGCCAGGGCGGTTGAGATCGACGATGCGAACCGGCACCGTCTCACCCCGCATCAGGCGGGCCTGTCCGGCGACGACCACGGTATCACCCGCCTCGACACCCTCGAGGATCTCCACCTTGCCCGGCACCCGCATGCCGATGCGTACCGGGCTGCGCTGAGCGACCTTGCCCCCGGCATCCCCGGGCGCATCGACGACCTTGAACACCAATTGACGGTCACCCAAGGGCACGAGAGCCTCCTCGGGCACCACCAGCGCTGCCTCGCGGACCTCGAACACGGCGCGAACACGCGCAAACATGCCGCCACGCAGCGCGCCATCGGTGTTCGCCATACGCCCGCGCACCAGGATGGAGCGTCCGTTCGCGTCGAGCTGCGCATCGATGGCGTCCACTCGAGCCTGGAACTTGCGCCCAGGCAGCGCGTCGATCGTCAATTCGATCGCTTGCCCAGGATTCAATCGCGCGAGGAAGCGTTCGGGCAGACGGAAGTCCACCCACAAGGCGGAGAGATCTTCAATCAATACCAAGTCGGCGCCGTCCTTGACGTAGTCGCCGACGTTGACGCTGCGGATGCCCGCCACCCCATCGAACGGCGCAAGCACCTTCATGCGCCCGATCTGTGCCTGGGCCAGCGCGACCTGGGCCTGCGCGACCTCCAGGGCGGCAGCGTTCTGGTCGACCGCGCTCTGGCTGACGAAGTTCTGCGCGGCCAGCTCACGGCTGCGCTGGAGATTCGTGCGCGCAATGGCGGCCGAAGCCTCGGCCTGCTTCAGTTGCGCCTGCTGCAGCGTGTCGTCGAGTTGGACCAGCAACTGGCCCTTGCGCACACGCTGCCCATCGGCAAACTGCAGCGTCCGAATGCGGCCACTCACCTCGGGCCGCAGGATGACGCCCTGACGCGCGCGCAAGGTACCCACGGCCTGGGTGTCGTCTGCCAGGCGGGTCGGCTCGACGCGAGCCACCTCGACAGGGGCAGGACCGCCGCCGCCCCCTCCTCCCTTGGCGCCTTCACCCTTTGGGCCACCGCCGCCAGCGCCTGGACCACCAGCGCCGGGACCGCCGGCCCCGGGAGCCGGGCCTGGCCCGGCTGGGCCTGCGCCAGCGGCTGGCACCGCCGCACCCGCACTGCTGCTGCCCAAACCGGACGCCTGTGCCGAGGCGCCAGGCCCATGGTTCTGGTACCACCATGCACCACTGCCGGCGACAGCGACGCAGACCAATGCCACGACGAGATGAATCTTTCTACCAGCCATGCGCCATGCTCCAAACTTCGCAATGTAATCGGGCTTGACCTTTGATGCCTCAGGGTCTTCTAGAGCCCGATCACTCCACCTTGCCCAAGACGCCGTAGACGCCCCGATTGGCCAGCGCATCGGCACGCTCGTTGCCTGGGTCGCCGGAGTGTCCTCGCACCCACTGCCACTCGATCTCGTGGGTGGGCACGAGAGCATCCAGGCGTTTCCACAAGTCGACGTTCTTGACAGGCTGGCCCGATGCCGTCCGCCAACCTTTGCGTTTCCATCCATGGATCCAGCTCGTGATGCCCTGACGGACGTAGTCGCTGTCCAGATACAGGCTCACGCGGCTGCGCGACTTCAATGCCGCCAGCGCCTCGATGACCGCGGTCAACTCCATGCGGTTGTTCGTGGTCAACGCTTCGCCACCCCAGATCTCGCGCTCGTGGGAACCGCTGCGCAGCCAGGCCCCCCAACCGCCCGGGCCGGGGTTGCCCTTGCAGGCGCCGTCGGTGTAGATCAAGACTTCCTTCATGCTCGACTCCATGCGGGGTGGGGCAAGCGCAAGCCCGCCAGCAAAAGGGTGGACGCAGACGCGCGAAACCGTTGCGTGCGCATCAGGCCAGCGGAGGGCCTTGGCGGCTTTGCCTGGCGGCTACCGCGTTCCTGGGTGCATTTGCGTAACGCGCCTGGCGACGTGCCAGGCCCACAAGCCTCATTCCACGAACCCGCTTCACGGCTTCAATGGCGTACACGGCGCCGAACACAGGCCACCAGCGGGGGCCCATCCGCTCCATCCACTCCAACCGATCCAGCCATTCGGGTCGTGTCAGCGGCGGACGGAACCCTCCGAACCGCGCCCCCTCGACCTCGAAGCTCAAGAGTCTCAACCAGTCGCGCAAGCGGCGGTAGGCGATGGGCTGACAGGCTTCCTGGCGCCAAGGCGGCCGCAAGCCCCACAGGCTACCCGGGTTCAGACCGAAGATCAGCAGGCGGCCCTCAGGAACGAGGACGCGCTCCACCTCCGCAAGCGCCAGATGCGGGTCGCGAGACTGCTCGAGGGCGTGCGCCAGGACCACCACGTCCAGGCTACGACCAGGAAAAGGAAGCGCGTCGAAGTCGCAATGAAGCACACCCATCGGGCGGCGCGCCGCCCGCTTCGGCGCATCGACTGGCATGTCCGGACCACACAAGGCAGGCGCAGACTGCAAATCATGGGACGGCAGACCGACCCACTGATGAGAAATGCGGTTGGTGCGAAGCGCATCGAGCGCCGGCATCCCCAACTGCAGCGCATGAAACCCGAAAGCGTCGACCAGGGCCCCGTCGGCCCATCGCTGCTCCCATTCGACCACGCGGCGCCCCGAGGGGGTGTCCCACCAGCGGGGCGCTTCGGGGGCACTATCTATAATCTGCGGTTGGTGTCGCATGAAGCTCACAGCAATCCCGGCGTTCTCGGACAACTACATCTGGATGGTCGACGACGGGCGTCACGCAGTGGTCGTGGACCCGGGCGAAGCGGCTCCGGTCTTGCTGGCATTGAACGAGCGAAATCTTCGACTCGTCGGGATTCTAGTGACGCATCACCACCGCGACCACGTCGGCGGCGTCGAACATCTGCGCTCGATTCTTGACGGCCCGGTCTGGGGTCCCGCGGGTGAAAGCACGCCGGAGCCGCGCCTCGCCGTGGTCGGCGGCGACAACTTCAAGGTGCTGGGGCTGCGTTGGCAAGTCCTGGACGTGCCAGGCCATACCCGCGGACACGTCGCCTATTTCGTCCCCCATGGGAGCGGCCATCCACTGTTGTTTTGTGGCGACACCCTGTTCTCAGGCGGCTGCGGCCGGCTTTTCGAGGGCACGGCTGAGCAGATGCATGGATCGCTGCAGGCTCTGGCCCGCCTGCCGGCGCAGACGCGGGTCTGCTGCGCGCACGAGTACACGCTGGCCAACCTGCGGTTCGCGCGCGCCGTGGAGCCCACGAACCAGAACCTCGTCGAACACGCCCGCTGGTGCGAGGAGCAGCGCGCCGCCGGTCTGCCGACACTTCCTTCGACGCTGGAAATCGAGTTGAGGCTCAATCCGTTCCTGCGCTGCCACGAGCCGCAGGTGGCATCTGCAGCCAGAGCCCGTGGCGTCGACGCGTCGGACGCCGTTTCCGTCTTCGCAGCCTTGCGCGCATGGAAGGATGCATTCCAATGACAGCCGGCCGTCCGCCGCACTCCCCCCTGTGGCTTGCGTGCATCGCACTCGCTTCCCTCTTCCACAGCGCTTCGGCAGGTGCGACAGAGTCTGCGTCCACGGCCGTGGTGTGGCCCGACAACACGGCGCCTCCCGTGAGGCAACCGCTGCCCAGCGGCGCCGATGCCGCCGGCGACATCGGGCCGGACCCGGCAGGTGCCGGCCCAGCGCGTGCCGAACGAGCCGGTCCGGCCGACGGAACTGCAGGCACGGATGCTGACGCCGCCCCCACGCAAACTCCTCGCGACGATGCCCGGGCCGATCTCTGGCAACGCGTTCGTCGAGGCTTCGCGCTGCCCGACCTGGACGGCGATCTGGTGCAGCGCTGGGAACAGTGGTATTCGACGCGACCGGACTACGTGGAGCGCATGACGCAACGGGGGGCCCGCTACCTCTTTCATATCGTCGAGGAAGTCCAGAAACGTGGTCTGCCCACGGAACTGGCGCTGCTGCCCTTCATCGAGAGCGCCTTCAACCCACAGGCTCTGTCGGTGGCAAGTGCGTCAGGCATCTGGCAGTTCATGCCGGCCACGGGGCGGGACTTCGATCTGCGGCAGAACTTGTTCCGGGACGACCGGCGCGACGTCATGGCGTCCACACGCGCGGCGCTGGACTATCTGGAGTCCCTGCACCGGATGTTCGGGGACTGGCACCTTGCGCTTGCCGCGTACAACTGGGGACAGGGCAATGTCCAGCGGGCGCTCGACAACGCCAGGCGCTCAGGCCTTCAGGCGGGCTATCCCTTCCTGCGCATGCCTGACGAAACGCGCAACTACGTGCCCAAGCTGCAGGCGGTCAAGAACATCGTGCTGAACCCGCGGCAGTTCCAGATCGAACTCCCCGCCCTGCAGAACCACCCCTACTTCGTGGCTGTGGAGATAGACCGCGACATCGACGTCGCCCTCGCCGCGCGGCTGGCTGGCATGAGCGTGGATGATTTCCAGGCCTTGAACCCGCAACTCAACAAGCCCTTGGTCCTGGCCGCCGGGACACCGCAGCTGCTGTTGCCTTACGACAACGCAGAGATGTTCCGCGACAGCCTGGCCCGCCACCCAGGACCGTGGGCCAGCTGGACGGCATGGGTCGCTCCTCGGACGATGCGCCTGGCGGAAGCGGCGCAGCTGTCCGGCTTCTCGGTAGAGCAGCTGCGGTCACTCAACCGTATCCCTGCAGGCATGATGCTGCGCACGGGCTCGACGCTGCTGGTGCCGCGCACGGGTCGAGCGCAGAGTGATGTGAGCGAACGCGTGGCCGAAGGCGCGATGCTGTCTCTGGTGCCGGAACGTCAAGCGCAGGCACGGCGCACGATCCAGGCCTCGGCCAAAGGGGAGCCGCTCGCGCAACTGGCGCGACGGCATGGCGTGGCAACAGCGCAACTGGCGCGCTGGAACGGCCTGCCCGCCAACGCGCAGCTCAAGCCAGGACAACAACTTGTCGTGCTCTCGGCGCCGGCGCCTGGTGTACGCGCCAAACAGGGTCCGCGCGCCAAGTCGCGCGAGACCCGCCAGGCTCGCCAAGCCCAGGGCTCACGTATCAAGGTGGCTCAGGCACAGCCCAATTCGAGACGGTGAATTGCGGGGCGGCGGCCCATATCCCCTTCAGCGTCGGGTCAACGGGCGCCAATAGCCGCCAGCAGGAAGATCGCCAGGCACACACCCAGTCCCGCGATCCACGTGAGCGAACGCCAGGCCGCGCGGTCCTTCACGTAAAGCGCGATGTAAACCAGTCTCAAGACGACAAAGACCACGGCCAAAGCGTCGACCCAGGGCTGCGATGCCCCGGCTTGCTGTGCCACCAGCACCGAGGCGATGAACATCGGCAAGGCCTCGAAACTGTTGGCCTGCGCAGCGTTGGCCCGCGCCCGATAGCCCGTCTGCCTTGCTAGCCAGGCGCGGGGGTCGCGGTTGTCATAGCCGCCCTCGGCAGGCTTCGTTGAAAAGGTTCCCGCCTTGGCGATGCCCGCGCAGACGATCGGAAGCAGGCAGGCCAACAGCAGACAGTAATTGGCAACGGTCATCGCGGTTCTCCATCGAGGGGGTGTCGAGGTCGCAGTACCCTGGTATGCCGGTTGGCCTGCTCAGCGCCTGTCTGCCAGGGCGTGGGCGATCGTGCCCGCATCGACATGCTCCAGTTCGCTCCCGGCGGGAACACCGCGAGCCAGGCGCGTGACGCGCAGCCCGCGCGCGCGCAGCGCGTCGGCCAGCACCTGTGCCGTCACCTCTCCCTCGGCACTGAAGCCGGTGGCGAGGATCACCTCCTGGACCTCGCCGTCAGAGGCGCGCTGCATCAACTCGTGCGCAGCGATGGTCTCCGGACCGCGGCCGTCCAGGGGGCTGAGGCGCCCCATCAAGACGAAATACAAGCCGCAGAAGGAGCCCGTGCGCTCGAGCGCCGCTTGATCGGCAGGCGTCTCGACGACACAAAGCAGCCGCGCGTCGCGGCCCGGATCAAGACAGGTATCGCACACCGGGCTCTCGCTGAAGGTATGGCAGCGCGCGCAATGACCGACCTGCGCCACCGCCTCGCCAAGCGCACGGGACAACAGCAAGGCACCGTCCCGGTCGTGTTGCAGCAGATGAAACGCCATGCGTTGTGCCGACTTCGCACCCACACCCGGCAGGCGACGCAAGGCCGCCACCAGTGCATCAAGACGCCCGACTTCCGCCACAACCAACCACCACGGGCTCAGAACGGAAGTTTCATCCCTGGCGGCAAGGGCATCCCGGCGGTCAGTCGCGACATCTTTTCACTGCTCACCTGCTCCGCACGACGGATGGCATCGTTGAAGGCCGCCGCCACAAGGTCCTCGAGCATGTCACGATCCTCGCCGAGCAGGCTGGGATCGATGACGACACGTCGCACGTCGTGCTTGCAGGTCATCGTGACCTTGACCAAGCCGGCACCCGACTGGCCCTCGACCTCGATGGATCCGAGTTCCTCCTGGGCGCGCCGCAGGTTGTCCTGCATGGCCTGCGCCTGTTTCATCAGGCCGGCCAGTTGTCCTTTCATCATCGGGGTGTCCTTTCAAGACTGGAGGTATCGGATCACAAGGGCTTGACTGAACCCGGCACCAGGCGCGCCGTGCCGTACTGCTGAAGCAGTTCCTGCACGAGCGGATCGTTTCGGATCGCCTGTTCAGCTTCGGCCTGCCGGCGGGCGCGCTGCGCGGCATCGCGCCGAGCAGGCGTGTCCTGCGGGTCACCATGGACCACCTGGAGATTCAAGGTGTCGTCCACGTGCAGGCGAAGCGCCTCTGCCAGCCGGTCCGCGACGGTCGCGCTGCGCAGCGACTCGTGCGCCACGGCGAGCCGCCAGCGCGCGGGCGGTCCGTCAGCGACGGATTCGAGGGAACCCTGCCACGCGAGCTCACGCACCAGACCGGACAAGGCGCCTGCCGCGGCCATTTTCCGGACCGCGCCGTCCCAGCGCTCGGCCAGTTCCGGATCGCAAAAGGGTTCCGGTCGCTCGACGCTCGTGGAGGCAACCGTCGCCTCAGCAGGCACCGTCGCGGGTACCGATGCCGATGCAGGCGTCGATGTCGATGTCGATGTCGATGTCGATGTCGATGTCGATGCGGGCGCGGGTGCAGGCGTAGCTGCTGACGCCAGCGTAGGCAAGGGCGGAAGCGCCATCTGCGCCGAGGGTGGCGCAGGGGCACGCAAAGGGGCGCCACGCTGCCCCTGCACGGCCATGGCCGACGCGGCAGATGATCGAACCTCGGGCACGGCCGGTAGCGCAGCAGGCGGAGTCGGCCCGCCTGAAGCGAAGGCCAGGTAGCGCAACAGAACCATCAACAGGCCCGAATGGTCGTCCGACACGAGGGCGAGCTCGGCGCGGCCATGAACGACCAGGCTGTAAAGGAGCTGCAGTTCATCCGACGCAAAAGAAGCCGTCAGCGCGAGAAACTCCACATCCTCGGGCGTGACGGCGATCGCCGTGGCCGGCACCACCTGCGCCACGGCGATCTGCTGCAGGCGCTGCGCCAGTTGCTCGAGCACCGACGCAGGCGATCCCCCGGCGGCGCGCAAGGCGTCTGCAGCCTCCACCACCCGAAGCCCCTCCCGCGAGGCGAGCGCCTTCAACAACTGAAGCACCAGGCCGGAGCCCACCACTCCCAGCATCGCCTCGACACCCGACTCGGTCAGCCGCCCGCCCCCGTAAGCGATGGCCTGGTCTGTCAGAGACAAGGCATCGCGCATCGACCCGCGAGCCGCTCGGCCCAGGAGGCGGAGCGCACCGTCGTCGGCAGGCACCGATTCCGCGGCGAGCACATGGGCGAGGTGCTCGGTCACCACCTCGGGAGCCATCGGACGGAGATTGAACTGCAGGCAACGGCTGAGCACCGTGGGCAGCATCTTCTCCGGATCGGTGGTCGCAAGCACGAACTTCAGATACTCGGGGGGCTCTTCCAGCGTCTTGAGCAGCGCGTTGAAGGCGTCGCGCGTCAGCTGGTGCGCCTCATCGATCATGAAGACCTTGAAGCGTCCGACCGCCGGCTTGTAGGCTGCGCGCTCGATCAGATCGCGCACCTCCTCGATGCTGCGGTTGGAGGCCGCGTCGAGTTCGACGTAGTCGACATAGCGGTCCGCATCGATCGCGGTGCAGGCGTCGCAAACGCCGCAAGGGCTGGAAGTGATCCCACCCAAGCCATCCGGCCCGGTGCAGTTCAGGCTCTTGGCCAGGATGCGAGAAACGGTCGTCTTGCCGATCCCGCGGGTGCCGGTGAACAGATACGCGTGGTGCAGGCGCTGCTGCTCGAGCGCATTCGTCAGTGCCTTGACCACGTGTTCCTGGCCGGCCATCTGCGCAAAGTTGCGGGGGCGGTACTTTCGGGCCAGCACGACGTAAGACACCTCCCGATTCTACGGGCCGCACTGACGCGCTGGATGCGATTGCCGCACTCGACGAGGCCATCGAACTCCAGCCCTGGAACTGACGCCGATAATCGGTCACATGAACGATGCTCCCGGCTCTCCCTTGACCTACGAACAGGCGGGTGTTCACTATGACGTGATCGACCCCCTGAAGGTGCAGGCGCAGCGGGCCGCGGCGAGCACCGGTGCACAGTTGCTGCACCATGGGTTCCAGGAGATCACGGCCTCCAGGGGCGAATCGGCCTACGTCGTCGATGTGGGTCCGTTCCTGATTGCCAGCATCGTCGAATGCCTGGGCAGCAAGGCACTGGTCGCCGACGAGATGCACCGCCTGACCGGCCGCACCTACTACGACGGGATTGCGCAGGACACGATCGCGATGGCCGTCAATGACCTCATCACGGTGGGGGCAACGCCGCTGGTCGTGCAGGCCTACTGGGCGGCCGGCGGCAGCGAGTGGTTCGTCGACTCGGTCCGGGCTCGAGCGCTCGTCGAGGGCTGGAAGCGCGCATGCCTGGCCTGCGGCGTCAGCTGGGGGGGCGGTGAAACGCCCGCGCTGGCCGGCATCGTCGAGCCGGGACGCATCGACCTGGCCGCCAGTTGCACCGGCATCGTCGCGCCCAAGACCAGGCTGTCGCTCGGCGACAAGCTGGCCGAGGGCGACGCGATCGTCATGTTGTCCTCGAGCGGCATCCATGCCAACGGGCTGACGCTGGCTCGCAAGCTGGCCGAGCGCCTGCCGCAGGGCTACCTGAGCGAGATCGAGCCAGGCCTGACCTATGGGGAAGCACTGCTGGCGCCGACGACCTTGTACTCCCCGGTCACCGAGGCCCTGCACCGAGCAGGCGTCGGCCTGCACTATTGCGCCAACATCACTGGTCACGGCTGGCGCAAGCTGATGCGGCACCCCGCACCGTTCACCTACCGCATCGATTCGCTGCCCGCGGTACCGACGGTGCTGCGCCACATCCAACGGCACGCTGCACTCGACGCCGAACAGGCGTACAGCACGTTCAACATGGGGGCCGGCTTCGCTGTGTTCGTCAAGTTCGACGAAGCGTCCCGTGTGGTCGAGCTGGCGCGTTCACAAGGGGTGGATGCCATGATCGCCGGCCGCATCGAAGCGGGCCCGAAACAGGTCATCATCGAACCTCTGGGGCTGCGATTCGGGGCGGAGTCGCTGGCGTTGCGCTGAGGCCGGCGCGCAACCACCTCCTTCGGCTCAAGGCCGGTTCGGCGTCCGTCGTCACTGCCCGGGGGGATCACCTAGAATCAACGGTGACGGGCCTCCCCGCATGGAAGTGCGGCCAACCGGGTCAGGTGGGGAACCAAGCAGCCCTAACCGAGGCGACCAGTGCCGGGGGTAAGGCTCGTCACCATTCGTCTTCGCCGAGTGCCGGCAGCGTGGGATTGAGTCGCATCCAGGCTCGTGAAACGGGCTGTGTCAGGCCGTTCGGGACAAGAGCGTCGCGCAAGACCTTTGCCGTCAGACGCAGCCCACGGCTGTAACGACTGACGACGGCATTCAGTTCGGCCGCAGCCCGCTCGGGCGGCAATTGCAAGGCGTCGATGGCGTCATTGGCGCAACTGCCTGTTTGGCACAGCGCCTCCTCGTCTGTGCGCGGGGACGGGAAGATGCCGCCCTTGGCGGGCAGCCGCCTGAGCGCGCTCAGAGTGACCGCGTCCAGGCCCAGGTGGCGGCCCACGGCAACGCCCACGGAAGCGAGGTCCACGCCCAACACTGAAAACGCGGCCAAGTCTTCAGTCAGCGCCGATCGCGTCTCGTTGTGGTCGCCATCGCTGCTGCCGGGAGGGAACATAAGGACATGCACCTGCTGCGCTTGCTCCGCAAAATGGTATTGCAGGACGATACGCCCGACGTTCTGCAGCAATGCCACCATGTAAGCTGCCTCGGGATCGTAGCCCTGCGGCCGCAGCAAGCGCGCCACGCGCGCGGCGTTCCTGCACTGAACCAGGAGCGCCGCGAGGTCGTCCACGGCCTGACCCCTGAGGTTCCCCGGCCAGGGCTTCAGTGAAAGTGCGCTGCGGCGCACACCTTCCAACCCCAGCATCGCGACGGCACGGTGCAAGGTCAGCACGCCTGCATATCCTGCCCTGCGCGTATCGCGCTGCTGTGCGGTGTTGACGACCCTAAGCAACTCAAGGGCCACCGCCACATCACCCAGCATCAGCTCGGACATCTCCCGCGTGGATTCCCCTTCGAGAAGACGCAGGTTCGCGAGCCGCTCGCGCGTATGCTCAGAGGCTGGCAACAAGCCATCGGTACGCACCTTTTCGACCATCATCCTGAAGGTGCTGTCGCCACCGTTGCTCTCGGCCTTCAGCCACCCGTCCAGGGCCAGCAACAGGCCACGCATGCTCCGGTAGCGGAAAGCCTCTTGTCGGTCGACCGCTCTCTGGACGATCGCGCGCAGCGGCTCGGCCACCGGCTGAGGAAAACTTGCCGGAAGCCTCAGGGGCTCGGCGCTCCCGCCCAAAATCCGCCCGGCCACCACTTCGGTGTCCTGCTCGTCCATCGGGGCGCGGCCGGTGGCCATCCAGAACAAGAGCACACCCAAGGCGACCGCGTCGCTGCGGCTACCGGCCCGGGACACGGCGTTGCGCCATGCATCGACCTCGGACGGGGTGGTCAAGGCAGGTGGCGGCACGCTTGCGATCTCGAGACCTGCCAGCTTGACCTGACCTGCAGACGACACGAAGATCATATAGGGCTGTACGTCCCCATGGACGATTCCCGCCTCGTGGGCGGCTGCGAGCACCCGCGCCACCTGCGCCACTGCCGCGGCCCCTTCTCGCGGCGACAAGGCCCCGGTGGTGAGCCGGTTCAGCAGCGTATGACCCTCGACCTCGTAGGCAACGTAAGGGAACCGGTCGTGGGACCCGACCTCCACCGCGTAGGCCAGTCCGGCATGCCCCATCCGGGCCGCCCTGCGCGCGTTGGACTCCCAGACGCGAACCGCCTCATCGCCGGTCATGGCCGCACGCGGCATGACCAGCAACAGTTCGCGGTCGCTTCGAGGATCGTGCACCCGCCAGGCCATCGTCCGCTGGCTGCGACCCACGAGCTCGCGCAGTTCAAAACGCCCCAGTCTGCGAACTGCGGCAGTGCCACCGGCGTTGGAGCGCTGACCCGATTCCATGATTGACAAAGTCGCGTGACCAGTCTTCCGATGTGGAAGTCTTCGATACCGTTGAAGGATGTGCTGTTCCCTGCGGGCGCAGCCCTGTGGGAACATCCCGGCACTCGAACGCCCACACGTTTGTTGATTGTCGCCCAGTTACAGCACGCTTTTCGGGCGAATAAAGGGCACCCTGTGTCACAATTTCCATCAATGTAGCCATGGCCGGTCGCGGCATGGCCTTGTATGACCGGCCCGGTTCCATTCACATGAGCTCAGCACTGATCCGACACGTTTCTGACGATTCCTTCGAGCAGGATGTTCTCCAGGCCGATTCCGCGGTACTCGTGGATTTCTGGGCGGAGTGGTGCGGCCCGTGCAAGATGGTCGCCCCCATCCTCGACGAAATCGCCGGGCAGTACGATGGGCGCCTCAACGTCGTCAAGATGAACGTCGACGACAACCAGCAGGTGCCTGCAAAGTTCGGCATCCGCGGCATCCCGACCTTGATGATCTTCAAGGCCGGAGAACTCGTTGCAACGAAGGTCGGCGCCCTCCCCAAAGCGCAGTTGACTGCGTTCATCGACAGCCACCTATAATCCTGTGCTCAGCGCAGGGCTTCCCTGCGTTGTCACACCCGCCGGGCCGCGCGTCGGTCCCGGCAAGTGAACTGCTTCATTGTGGGTTGAACCCCGACAAGACAAGGTCGGCGTGCCACCCTCAGCGCTGAGCGGTCGTACCTTCAAGCATCCCGCACGGCGCCGGCTATTTGGCGCGTGTGGCCGCATTCCGCGCGCGGCGCCGGCCAGACAAGGTCGTCATTCACTCAGTTCCCCATGCACCTTTCCGAACTCAAAGCCCAGCACGTCTCCGAGCTCATCAAGATGGGCGAAGCCTTGGAGATCGACAACGTCAGTCGGCTGCGCAAGCAGGAGCTGATGTTCGCGATCATGAAGAAGCGCGCCAAGGCTGGCGAGCAGGTCTTCGGCGACGGGGTACTCGAAGTCCTGCCTGACGGCTTCGGATTCCTGCGCTCGCCCGACACGAGCTACATGGCCAGCACCGACGACATCTATCTGTCGCCAAGCCAAGTGCGGCGCTTCAACCTGCACACCGGCGACATGATCGAAGGCGAGGTGCGGGTTCCCAAGGACGGCGAGCGCTACTTCGCGCTCGTCAAGGTGGACCGTGTCAACGGCCTGACGCCTGAGGAGAACAAGCACAAGATCATGTTCGAGAACCTGACCCCACTGTTCCCGAAGGAACAGTTCAGGCTCGAGCGTGAGATCAAGAGCGAGGAAAACGTCACTGGCCGCATCATCGATCTGGTCGCACCCATCGGCAAGGGACAGCGCGCGCTGCTGGTGGCCCAGCCCAAGACAGGCAAGACGATGATGATGCAGCACATCGCACACGCGCTGGCTGCGAACCACCCCGATGCGCACCTCATGGTGCTGCTGGTCGACGAGCGACCCGAAGAAGTGACCGAGATGCAGCGCACGGTGCGCGGCGAGGTCATCAGCTCGACCTTCGACGAGCCGGCAGCGCGCCATGTGCAGGTCGCCGAGATGGTGATCGAGCGTGCCAAGCGGCTGGTCGAACTGAGGAAGGACGTAGTCATCCTTCTGGACTCGATCACCCGTCTGGCGCGGGCCTACAACAACGTCCTGCCGTCGTCTGGCAAGGTGCTGACGGGTGGCGTAGACGCCAACGCGCTGCAGCGGCCCAAACGATTCTTCGGCGCCGCGCGCAACGTCGAGGAAGGCGGCTCGCTGACCATCATCGGCACCGCGCTGATCGACACCGGCAGCCGCATGGACGAGGTGATCTACGAGGAATTCAAGGGCACGGGCAACTGTGAAATCCACCTCGACCGCCGCATGGCCGAGAAGCGGGTCTACCCGTCGATCCTGATCAACAAGTCCGGAACCCGGCGCGAAGAACTGCTGCTCAAGCCCGAGATCCTGCAGAAGACCTGGATCCTGCGCAAACTGCTCTATCCCATGGACGAAATTGAAGCGATGGAGTTCATGCTCGACAAGATGAAGGCGAGCAAGAACAACCTTGACTTCTTCGACATGATGCGCCGCGGTGGCTGAAGGTCTCTGCCGACACACGCGGTTCCAGCCATTGATGGCATTGGCGCGCTAGAATGCGCAGTTTTCGCAACCAGGCAAGTGCTTCGCTGTCAGCGGACGTGGCTGCCGACACCACAGCGAGGTCTCCATGAAAGAAGGTATCCATCCCGCCTACCGCGACGTGTGCTTCGTGGATCTGTCCAACGGCTTCAAGTTCGTCACACGGTCCTGCCTGCAGACCCGCGAGACGATCAAGCTGGACGATGGCCGTGAGTTGCCGCTGATGAAGCTCGAGACCTCGAGCGAGTCCCACCCGTTCTACACCGGCACGCAGAAGAGCGTTGACAGCCTCGGGGGTCGGGTCGAGAAGTTCCGCAACAAGTTTGCACGCGTCGGCTTGAAGAAGTAAGCCGTGGGCGGACCATCAAAGGGCAGCACGCGCTGCCCTTTTTTCTTGGCGCGAGCTGACACGAGCGGGCGACCCCTGCCGACACGCCGCGCAGGCGCCGGAGCATGCCTGGACTTCGGCATGGGCGGCGAATCGGGCGGGCTGGCGCGCAGATGAGCATTCGGCCTGCGCTGGTGATGCAGCGCGCTGCCGCGCCGCTGCCGCGCGTGCTGCTGCTGCTGTTCTGTGCCTGCTGGGTTCTGCCCGGGACGTTCGGACGCGACCCCTGGCGTAACGCCGATGTCCAGGCCTATGGCGTGATGGCTGCCATGGCCGAGGGCCGAACCTCCTGGTGGACCCCGACGCTCGGCTCGGTCCCCGTGGATGTCGCCCTGCTTCCGCATTGGCTGGGTGCCCTGTTCATCACGGCCGGCCAGGGTTGGCTGGACCCTGCCCTGGCAGCCCGGCTGCCCTTTGCCTTGCTGCTGGCGGGCACGCTGGCCAGCGTGTGGTGGTCCACCTTCCTGCTGGCGCAGACGGATGCTGCGCGCCCCCTGCCCTTGGCCTTCGGCGGCGAAGCGCTGCCGATGGACTATGCGCGCGCGCTGGCCGATGGGGCAGTGCTGGCAATGATCGCCACACTCGGTCTGTTGCAGTTGGGGCACGAGACGACACCAGAATTGGTCCAACTCGCGGCAAGCAGCCTCTTCCTGACAGCGCTGGCCAGTGCTGCGCGTGCTGTCCGTACATGGACTCGGGTGGCCGCTGTGTCCAGCCTGGTCGTGTTGGCCGCCAGCGGCGGGCCCACGATTGCCGTGGCTCTTGGCGCGGCCAGTTTTGTGGGCTGCCTCTTCAGCCGGGAAGCTGCCTGGCGACGGTTCGCACCGTGGGGCCTGCTGTCGGGCGCCGCCGCTGCAGCGCTGGCCTCGGCGTTGGAACTCTGGCGATGGCGCCTCGATCCAGCCCTGGCCGTCGTAGAAGCCGACCTCATTCTCAGGCAGTGGCTGTGGTTCATGTGGCCCGCCTGGCTGCTCGTGCTGTGGACGCTCTGGCGCTGGCGTCGACACCTGACCGCGCCTCATGTCACGGCACCCTTGGCGCTGACCGCGACGGCGGCAGGCGCGAGCGTGTTGATGGGCGGCAATGACCGGGCGCTTCTGCTTGCACTGCCCGGCCTGGCTGTGCTCGCAGCCTTCGCACTGCCCACCCTGGCGCGCGGTGCGGCCGCCGCCATCGACTGGTTCTCGATCTGCTTCTTCACCACCACCGCACTGTTCATCTGGTTCATGTACGGCGCGATGCAGACGGGTTTCCCGGCCAAGCCGGCCGCCAACGTCGCGAAGCTGGCGGTCGATTTCGTTCCGCGCTTCGAGCCCTGGGCCTTCATGACCGCAGCGCTCGCCACACTCGCGTGGCTGGGGCTGGTGCGCTGGCGCACCGGCCGGCATCCGCATGCGCTCTGGAAGAGCATGGTGCTTCCGGCAGGCGGCGTCGCGCTGTGCTGGATCTTGCTGATGACCTTGTGGCTGCCCCTGCTCGACTACGCGCGCAGCGCAAGGCCGCTGGTGCAACGGGTGGCGGTGATCGTCGGTGACAGTCCCTGCATCGCAGGCATGAACTTCAGCGCCGCCGTCAGCGCCTCGTTCGAGATCTTCTGGGGCCGCCCGGTGGATGCGCGTCCGGCAGCGGCGCAGCAGACCACATGCCCGGTGCTCGTGCGCATCACGAGGGGGCCGGCCACGGATACGCCGGCGGGCTGGGAATTCCAGGGGTCCACGCGCCGCCCGACCGAGCGCAACGAGGTGGTTTCCGTCTACCGACGCACCACTTCCGGGGCCGCGCTCCCGGACCAGACCAACTCACCAGACTCCCCCGCTCGCCGCCCGGGAAGTTGAAGGTCACCGCGCGAGATGGCGCGTTCAGTGCGACACGGCAGCGTCGGCCAGGCGCTGCGCGGCTTGACGCGCCACGACTTCCTCGGCAGCCTCGACCATCACGCGCAACACGGGCTCGGTTCCGGAGGCACGGATCAAGACCCGGCCCGTACCTGCCAGCGCCTTCTCCACCGCGGAAAGCTCGGCCGTCAGACTCGGATTGGCACGCCAGTCCGCCCCGGGTTCAAGACGCACATTGAGCAGCACCTGCGGAAACAGCAGGACGTCCTGCAGCAATTCGGCGAGCGTGTGCCCGCTGCGCCGCACCGCCTGCAGCACCTGCAAGGCGCTGACGATGCCATCGCCGGTGGTGTGCCGGTCCAGTGCGATCAGATGGCCGGAACCTTCCCCTCCGAGCTTCCAGGCCCGGCGATGCAGTTCCTCGAGCACGTAGCGATCGCCCACCTTGGCCCGCACCAGCGCGAGGCCTCGACGCGCGAGTGCCTGCTCCACAGCCAGGTTGGTCATCAAGGTGCCGACCACACCCGGCACTGCCTCGCCCTGGACCAACCGGTCCATGGCCAGGACGTAGAGCAGCTCGTCACCGTTGTACAGACGACCTTGAGCGTCGACCAACTGCAGGCGATCGGCGTCGCCGTCCAGCGCGATGCCCTGATCGGCACGCCTGGCCTTCACCTCGGCGGTCAGCGCCGCTGGTGCCGTCGCGCCGACGCCATCGTTGATGTTCAGACCATCGGGACTGCAGCCGATCGACGACACCGACGCGCCGAGCTCGTGGAACACCGCCGGGGCCACCTGATAGGCAGCGCCATGCGCCGCATCGACCACCAGGTTCAGGCCCTTGAGGGACAGGTCCTGCGCGAACGTGGCCTTGCAGAACTCGATGTAGCGTCCTGCCGCGTCGCTGATTCGCCTGGCCTTGCCCAGGCGCGCCGAATGAACCCAGCGCGGCGCCTGACCAAGTGCGGCCTCCACCTGCAGTTCCCATTCGTCGGGCAGCTTTTCCCCGCGCGCCGAGAAGAACTTGACGCCGTTGTCGGGGTAGGCATTGTGCGAGGCGCTGATGACGATGCCCAGGTCCACCCGCAAAGCCCGAGCCAGGTAGGCGACACCTGGTGTGGGCAGGGGGCCGCTCAACAGCACGTCCACACCGGCGGAGACGAGGCCGGCCTCCAAGGCCGACTCGATCATGTAGCCGGAGATGCGGGTGTCCTTGCCGATCACCACCCGCGGTGTGTCGGTCCTACGCTTGAGGACCAGCCCGACCGCATGCCCGAGGCGGAGCATGAAGTCGGGGGTGATCGGTTCCTCACCGACCGTTCCGCGGATGCCGTCGGTGCCGAAGTACCTGCGCGTCATTCCTCAGCTGCGCGTGCGCCTGGAGGACGGTCAGGCCGCCGCTGCCGCCTCACCCGTGGTCACGGCAGGCGCGCCACCCCCACCCGAGCGGGGGGGCGGCGCCGTGCCGTCCTTGGGCGGACGCGGCGGCTTGCCGGACATGATGTCGTCGATCTGCTCGCTGTCGATCGTCTCCCATTCGAGCAGGGCGCGCGCCATGGCATGCATCTTGTCCTTGTGGTCCTCGATCAGTTGGCGCGCAATGGAGTACTGCTGATCGATGATCTTGCGGATCTCCAGGTCGACCTTCTGCATCGTCTGTTCGGAGACGTTCACCTGCTTGGTCACCGAGCGGCCGAGGAAGACCTCGCCCTCGTTCTCGGCATAGACCATAGGGCCGAGTTCGTCGGTCATGCCGTAACGCGTGACCATGTCGCGGGCGATCTGGGTTGCGCGCTCGAAGTCGTTGCTGGCGCCCGTGGTCATCTGGTTCATGAAGACCTCCTCGGCGATGCGACCTCCGAAGAGGACGGAGATCGTCGACAGCATGCGCTCCTTGTCCATGCTGTAGCGGTCGCCCTCTGGCAGCTGCATCGTCACGCCCAGAGCCCGGCCTCGAGGAATGACCGTCACCTTGTGAACCGGATCGGTCTTCGGCATCAGACGGGCAACCAGCGCGTGGCCAGCCTCGTGGTAGGCCGTGTTGCGGCGCTCCTCCTCGGGCATGACCATGGACTTGCGCTCCGGGCCCATCATGATCTTGTCCTTGGCCTTCTCGAAGTCGACCATCTCGACCACCCGACCGTTGCGACGGGCGGCGAACAGGGCCGCCTCGTTGACGAGATTGGCGAGATCGGCCCCCGAGAACCCGGGCGTGCCACGCGCCAGGATGTCGGCCCGGATGTCCTGGCCCACCGGCACCTTGCGCATGTGCACGTTGAGGATCTGCTCGCGCCCGCGCACGTCCGGCAAGGTCACGTAGACCTGGCGGTCGAAGCGGCCAGGACGCAGCAACGCCGGGTCGAGGATGTCGGGCCGGTTCGTCGCAGCCATGACGATGACGCCAAGGTTGGTCTCGAAGCCGTCCATCTCGACCAGCATCTGGTTCAGCGTCTGCTCGCGCTCGTCGTTGCCGCCGCCCAAGCCGGCGCCGCGATGGCGGCCCACAGCGTCGATCTCATCGATGAAGATGATGCAGGGGGCACTCTTCTTCGCCTGCTCGAACATGTCGCGCACGCGCGCCGCACCCACACCGACGAACATCTCGACGAAGTCAGAGCCGGAGATGCTGAAGAAAGGCACCTTCGCTTCGCCGGCGATCGCCTTGGCCAGCAGCGTCTTGCCGGTCCCTGGAGGCCCCACCAGCAACACGCCACGAGGGATTCGCCCCCCCAGCTTCTGGAATTTCTGTGGGTCCTTCAGGAAGTCCACGAGTTCCTTGACCTCCTCCTTGGCCTCGTCGCAGCCGGCAACGTCGGCGAAGGTGGTCGAGTTGTTGGCCTCATCGAGCATGCGCGCCTTGCTCTTGCCGAAGCTGAAGGCACCGCCCTTGCCCCCTCCCTGCATCTGGCGCATGAAGTAGATCCACACGCCGATCAGGAGAAGCATCGGGCCCCAGCTAAGGAGGATGCTCATCAGCAGCGAAGGCTCCTCGCGCGGCTTGACGTCGAAACGCACGCCGTTGTTGATGAGATCACCGACCAGACCGCGATCGAGATAGGTCGCGGTGGACCGCAAGCGCTTGTCGTCGACGGTCACTGCCTGGATCTCCGTCCCGCCGCCAGGGTTCTCCTGCAGCGTCACGGACTTGATGCGCTTGGCGCGCACCTCCTCCAGGAAGTCGGAGTAACCGATCTGGTTGCCCTGAATTCCGCCGCGGTCGAACTGCTTGAAGACGGTGAACAGCACGAGGGCGATCACCATCCATACAGCCACCTTGGAGAACCACTGATTGTTCACCGGAGCTCCTCTGAAACGGGCCTTCGACCTGCAGACAGGCAGATCCTCAGGCTCCGTTCATATCTATGGGCGAGTTTAGTCCACGCAAGGCCTGGCGCGTACTTGGAGGCAGGGCATGCGCACGTGCAACGCGGGGAGATCAACTTTGCCGCGGCCCGATGCCGACGAGGAAGGTCTCGGCCGAGCGGTCGCGCGATGCCTTGGGCTTGACCGGCTTGACGACCCGGAAGCTGCGCTTGAACAGCTCGACGAGCTGGCTGTAGCCGCTGCCATGGAACGCCTTGCACACCAGGGCACCTTGGGGAGGGCGCAGGTGGCGCAGCGAGAAGTCCACCGCCATCTCCACGAGGTCCGCCATCCTCGCGGCATCCGACGCCGGGATGCCCGAAAGATTGGGTGCCATGTCGGAGACCACGACGTCGACCGGGCGACCGGCAAGCAGTGCCTCGAGCTTGCCGACCACGTCATCCTCGCGAAAGTCACCCTGCAGGAAGCTCACGCCTTCGATGGGCTCGAAGTCGAGCAGGTCCAATGCGATCAGCGTGCCGTCGAGCTTGCCAGCCGCAGCGCCCGCAGGCGCGAAGCGCCGCCGCAGATACTGGCTCCAGGCCCCGGGCGACGCGCCGAGGTCCACCACGACCTGCCCGGGACGGAACAGCCCGAAGGTGCGGTCGATCTCCTCGAGCTTGTAGGCCGCGCGCGAGCGGTATCCCTCCTGCTGCGCGCGCCGCACATACGGATCGGTCAGGTGGTCGTGCAGCCAGGCACGATTGACGCGCTTGTTCCTCGTTCTCATGGGGGCGGGATAATACGGTCATGACTGCCATCACGCTGACCGCCACCGAGCGACGTGCCCTTCGGGCTGACGCACACCACCTCGATCCCGTGGTTCTGGTCGGAGGCGACGGCCTGACCGACGCCGTCGTGAAGGAAGTCGATGCAGCGCTGACGGCCCATGGCCTGATCAAGGTGCGGGTTTTCGCCGATGAGCGCCCGGCGCGCGAGGGCGTGCTCGCAACCCTGGTCGATCGCCTGTCGGCCGCTTCCGTCCAGCACATCGGCAAACTTCTGGTCCTGTGGCGCCCGATCCCGGAGCGCGAAAAGGCCGAGCGCGAGGACCGCAATCCCGGACCCCGCGTGGTCAAGGTGCTGAGTTTCTCGAAAAGCGGTAATCACCGGGCGACGGTGCGCAAGGTCCGCGTGCTCGGCAATGAACGCATCACCCCGGCCGGAACCGTGAAACGCAAGCAGCAAAGGCAGGTCAGTCAGAAGAAGAAGGCTGCTGGCTGAGCAGCGAGCCACAGCGCCAGGCGAGCACAGCGACGAGCAGCACCTTCAGGCCGTAGAAGGCCGCGCTGGCTGCGTGCAACTGGGCGAAACTGAAACGGCTCGCGCCGCTGCGAGCCTCGGCCATCCAGGGCTGTATGCCGTAGTAGCCTGCGGCAGTGCAGAACAACGCTCCCAAGGACAGGCCAAGTTCGAGGCTGAAGGCACCGCCCGCATGCCCGCCTGTGGCGCGCTGGCGGGTATGCGCGCGTACCAGCAGTGCCAGCACGACGCCCAGGGTCAGACTGACCTGCGCCTCGCGCGCCAGCATCTTCGCGACGACCCGTCCCGCCTCGGGAACCGGCAACGTGCCGAACGCCGCCGGCGTCCCGATCGCTGCCACGGCCGCCAGCAATCCGAGCCAGGCTGCAGCCAGCAGCGCGCACCAGCGCAGCGGTTCGCGCATCAGGCGTAACGCACGCCGATGATCTCGTAGGCCTTGACCCCGCCCGGGGCACGGACCTCCGCCACATCACCTTCGCTCTTGCCGATCAGCGCGCGGGCGATCGGGCTCGAGATCGAGATCAGACCCAGCTTCAGGTCAGCCTCGTCGTCACCGACGATCTGATAGACCACACGCTGTCCGCTGGCTTCCTCCTCCAGGTCCACCGTGGCACCGAAGACCACGCGCCCACCGGCATCCAGCGCCGAAGGGTCGATGACCTGCGCAGCCGCCAGCTTGCCCTCGATCTCGAGGATGCGCCCCTCGATGAAGCCCTGCTTGTCCTTGGCGGCGTCGTATTCGGCGTTTTCAGACAGGTCGCCCTGGGCACGCGCCTCGGCAATCGCCTGGATCACCGCATGACGCTCCACGGTCTTCAGCCGATGCAGTTCTTCCTTCAATTTTTCGGCGCCGCGCCGGGTCAGCGGGATGGTGACCATGGTTCAAGAGTCCTCTGCATGAAGAAAACCGCCGCAGTGCGCACTCAGGCACGCTGCGGCGGCAGTCAAGGCACTCAGTGTATTGCAGGCCGACAAGGAAACGTCGGCGAGGGTGCCGTACCCATTCTTCTGCGATGGCGGCCCAGCTGTTCGTCCGTTCGTCCGTTCGTCCGTTCGCCCGTTCGTCCGTTCGCCCGTTCGCCCTTCAGACCGTGCCCAAGTTCGTCCGTTCGTCCGCCATTGCGTCCATGCGTTCAATGCAAGCGCGCGTGCAACTCCTGCACCGAGTACACGCTCAAGTCGCTGCCGTGCTTCAGCGCCTCGGTGGCAGCCTCGCAACCGGCCATCGTCGTGTAATACGTCACGCGATTGGCCAGGGCCGCGGTGCGGATGTGGCGCGAGTCGGCGATCGCCGACCGCGTCTCGTCGACGGTCGTGAACACGAGCTGGATCTCGCCAGCCTTGATCATGTCACCGATGTGCGGGCGTCCGTCCTTGACCTTGTTGACGGCGCGCACCGGGAGCCCGGCCGCCGAGATCGCAGCAGCGGTGCCACGGGTGGCCACGAGCTGGAAACCCAGCGCGTGCAGCTCGTGTGCCACCGCCACGGCCCGGCTCTTGTCTGCTCCCTTGACGGTCAGCACCACGGTGCCCTTGGTCGGCAGCCTGGAACCGGCCCCGAGCTGGCTCTTCAGCATCGCCTCGCCGAACGTGGCGCCCACACCCATGACTTCTCCGGTCGAACGCATCTCCGGCCCGAGGATGGGGTCCACGCCCGGGAACTTGTTGAACGGAAACACCGCCTCCTTGACGCTGAAGTACGGCGGGACGACCTCGCCGGAGCGCCCCCGTTCCAGCACGCCCGCCTGGTCGGCGAGTTTGCGCCCGGCCATGCAGCGCGCGGCGATCTTGGCGAGCGCCTGCCCCGTGGCCTTGCTGACGAAGGGCACGGTGCGCGAGGCTCGCGGATTGACCTCCAGCACGTAGACGACCGCAGCGTCCCCCTCGCCCTGGATCGCGAACTGCACGTTCATCAGGCCGACTACCTTCAGCGCCTTCGCCATCAGCGCGGCCTGGCGGCGCATCTCGTCCTGCAGCGCGGCGCTCAGCGTGTAGGGCGGCAGCGAGCAGGCGGAGTCGCCGCTGTGGATGCCGGCGGCCTCGACGTGCTCCATGATGCCGCCGATCATCACCTGCTCGCCGTCGCCGATGCAGTCGACGTCGACCTCGATCGCGTCGTCGAGGAAGCGGTCCAGCAGCACCGGCGACTTCTCGCTCACGCGCACGGCCTCGCGCATGTAGCGCTCCAGGTCCTTGTCGCCGTGGACGATCTCCATCGCCCGGCCGCCCAGCACGTAGCTCGGGCGCACCACCAGCGGGTAGCCGATCTCGTGCGCGAGCTGCAGCGCCTGCTCCTCGGTGCGCGCGGTGCGGTTGGGCGGCTGGCGCAGGCCGAGCTCGTGCAGCAGCTTCTGGAAGCGCTCGCGGTCCTCGGCGATGTCGATGCTGTCGGGGCTGGTGCCGATGATGGGCACGCCCGCGCGCTCGAGATCGAGCGCCAGCTTCAGCGGCGTCTGGCCGCCGTACTGCACGATCACGCCTTCGGGCTTCTCCACCGCGACGATCTCGAGCACATCCTCCAGCGTCACCGGCTCGAAGTACAGCCGGTCGCTGGTGTCGTAGTCGGTCGACACCGTCTCGGGGTTGCAGTTGACCATGATGGTCTCGAACCCGTCCTCGCGCATCGCCAGCGCCGCGTGCACGCAGCAGTAGTCGAACTCGATGCCCTGGCCGATGCGGTTGGGCCCGCCGCCCAGTACCATGATCTTGCGCCGGGTAGAAGGTTCGGCCTCGCACTCCTCCTCGTAGGTGGAGTACATGTAGGCGGTACGCGTCTCGAACTCGGCAGCGCAGGTGTCCACACGCTTGTAGACCGGACGCACACCCAGCACATGACGGTGCGCGCGCACCGCGTGCTGGTGAGTTCTCGTGAGCGTGCCCAGGCGCCGGTCCGAGAAGCCCATGCGCTTGAGGTGGCGCAGTTCCGAGGCCGACAGGCTTTCCAATGAGCGCGCACGTACCTGCGCCTCGGTGGCGACGATGTGCTCGATCTGGGCCAGGAACCAGGGGTCGATCGCGGTCTCGGCATACACCTCGTCCAGCGTCATGCCCACGCGGAAGGCGTCGCCCACGTAGAGGATGCGCTCGGGCCCAGGCTCGCCGATCTCCTCGACGATCTCCTCGCGGTCGGTGCTGCGCTCCGACAGGCCGTCGATCCCGGTCTCCAAACCCCGCAGCGCCTTCTGGAAGCTCTCCTCGAAGGTGCGGCCGATCGCCATGACCTCGCCCACCGATTTCATCTGTGTGGTCAGGTGCGGGTCGGCGGCGGGGAACTTCTCGAAGGCGAACCGGGGAATCTTCGTGACGACGTAGTCGATGCTGGGCTCGAAGCTCGCGGGCGTCGCGCCGCCGGTGATGTCGTTCTTCAGCTCGTCGAGCGTGTAGCCCACCGCCAACTTGGCCGCCACCTTGGCGATCGGGAAGCCCGTGGCCTTGGAGGCCAGCGCCGACGAACGCGACACGCGCGGGTTCATCTCGATCACGATCATGCGGCCGTTGGCTGGGTTGATCGAGAACTGCACGTTCGAGCCGCCGGTGTCCACGCCGATCTCGCGCAGGATCGCGATCGACGCGTTGCGCAGGATCTGGTATTCCTTGTCGGTCAGCGTCTGCGCCGGCGCCACCGTGATCGAGTCCCCGGTGTGGATGCCCATCGGGTCGAGGTTCTCGATCGAGCAGACGATGATGCAGTTGTCCGCGCGGTCGCGGACGACTTCCATCTCGAACTCCTTCCAGCCGATCAGGCTCTCCTCGATCAGCAGCTCGTTGGTCGGCGACAGATCCAGGCCGCGCTTGCAGATCTCCTCGAATTCCTCGGGGTTGTAGGCGATGCCGCCTCCGGTGCCGCCGAGCGTGAAGCTCGGGCGGATCACCATCGGGAAGCCCGCGCCGCCGATCTCGGCCTGGATGCGGCGCTGCACCGCCCAGGCCTCCTCGAGCGAGTGCGCGATGCCGCTCTTGGCGGAGTCAAGACCGATGGAGGTCATCGCCTCCTTGAACTTCAGGCGGTCCTCGGCCTTCTCGATGGCACGCTCGTTGGCGCCGATCATCTCGACCCCGTACTTCGCGAGCACTCCGTGGCGGTGCAGGTCCAGCGCCGTGTTCAGCGCCGTCTGCCCACCCATGGTGGGCAGCACGGCGTCAGGCCGCTCCTTGGCGATGATCTGCTCGACCACCTGCCAGGTGATGGGCTCGATATAGGTCGCATCCGCCATGCCCGGGTCGGTCATGATGGTCGCGGGGTTGCTGTTGACGAGGATGACTCGGTAGCCCTCCTCGCGCAGCGCCTTGCAGGCCTGGGCGCCGGAGTAGTCGAACTCGCAGGCCTGGCCGATGACGATCGGGCCCGCGCCGATGATCAGAATGCTCTTCAGGTCGGTGCGCTTAGGCATGGGAGGGCTGCGCCATCAGCGCGGTGAAGCGGTCGAACAGATAGGCGATGTCGTGCGGCCCGGGCGAGGCCTCGGGGTGGCCCTGGAAGCAGAAAGCCGGCCGGTCGGTGCGCGTCAGGCCCTGCAGCGTGCCGTCGAACAGGCTGCGATGCGTGGCGCGCAGCTGCGGCGGCAGCGTGGCCTCGTCGACCGCGAAGCCGTGGTTCTGGCTCGTGATGCTGACACGGCCGTTGTCCAGGTCCTTGACCGGGTGGTTGGCGCCGTGATGGCCGAACTTCATCTTGAACGTACGCGCGCCCGATGCCAGCGCCATGATCTGGTGGCCCAGGCAGATGCCGAAGGTCGGCAGGCCGGCCTCGATCAGCGTGCGCGCGGCCTCGATCGCGTAGTCGCAGGGCTCGGGGTCGCCGGGGCCGTTGCTCAGGAACACGCCGTTCGGTCGCATCGCCAGCACCTGTGCCGCCGGGGTGCGCGCCGGCACCACGGTCACGCGGCAGCCGCGGCTGGCCAGCATGCGCAGGATGTTGTGCTTGACGCCGAAGTCGTAGGCGACCACGTGATGGTGCGGTGCGGCCTGGGTGCCGTAGCCGACTCCCAGCGCCCACTCCGTCTGGTTCCACTCGTAGGGCGCATCGACCGACACCACCTGCGCGAGGTCCTGACCGGCCATCGACGGCGCCGCGCGGGCGAGTTCAAGCGCCCGCTCGAGGTCGGAATCCGTCACCTGGTGTCCTGGCTCGAAGGAGGCGATGCAACCGTTCTGCGCACCGGTCGTGCGCAGGTGGCGGGTGAGGCGACGCGTGTCGACGTCAGCGATCGCCACCGTGCCCTCGCGCTGCAGGTACTGTGACAGCGTCAGCGTCTGGCGGAAGTTCGACGCCCGCAGCGGCAGGTCGCGAATGACCAGCCCGGCCGCATGGACGCGCGCCGCCTCCACGTCCTCGGCGTTGACGCCGTAGTTGCCGATATGGGGATAGGTCAGCGTGACGATCTGGCGGCAGTAGCTCGGATCTGTCAGGATTTCCTGGTAGCCGGTGATGGCGGTGTTGAACACCACCTCGCCGACCGTCGTACCGGCAGCGCCGATCGACGTGCCCCGGAAGAGAGTACCGTCTGCGAGCGCAAGGACGGCGGGAGGCAAGACGGAAAGCAAGAAAAGCTCCGGTTCGCGCACTCCCTGCGACAACCCGGGATGTGCATGCGGGCTGGACACCGGGGGGAAACCGGAAGACGAGTTTCGCAGGGAGGCGGCTGGGTTCAGGTAAACCTCGGAATTGTATCCGGGCGGCCCCGCAGCCTGCCCTGGGGGAGTGGCGCCGCGCGAGCGATCAGCGGCGGCCGCGGGCGCCGCCCGGCACGTCTACTTGGGGAATTCCCGGACGGGGAAAAGGTCTTCGACGCATCGAAACGGAACCAAAATCCACGTTGAAATCCAATGCACAGGGAGCAACTGAACGGTCAGGCTTTTCCTGCCTCGGATACCCTTTCAATTCAAGAGGAGCATCGATGAACGACCAACTGACGTCCTATCCCGGCACCGGGATCGTGCTGCCTGCGGCGCAACGCAACGCGGTCCTTCGCAACACCTACGGTCTCCTTGCCCTTTCGATGGTGCCAACGGTGCTGGGCGCCTGGCTGGGTGTGGCCACGGGCATCAGCGCGATGATGGGCCCCGGCCTGTCGCTGATCGTGTTCCTGGCGGGCGCCTTCGGCTTCATGTTCGCGATCGAGAAGACCAAGCACTCGGGCGCCGGGGTGCTGGTGCTGCTGGCGTTCACCTTCTTCATGGGTTTGATGCTCGCGCGTCTGGTCGGCAGTGTGCTCGGCTTGCGCAACGGGGCCTCGCTCGTGATGACGGCCTTCGGCGGCACTGCGGCCATCTTCGTCGCGATGGCCGTGCTGGCCGGTGTCATCAAGCGTGAGGTGTCGGGTCTGGGCAAGATGCTGACCGTGGGCGCGCTCGTGGTCTTCGTCGCCATGCTCGCCAACTTCTTCCTCCAATCGTCGGCGCTGATGCTGGCGCTGCTGGTGCTTTGCCTCGGCATCTTCTCGGCCTTCATCCTCGTGGACCTGAAGCGTGTCATCGACGGCGGCGAGACGAACTACATCTCGGCCACGCTGGCGGTCTACATGGACGTGTTCAACGTCTTCCAGAGCCTGCTGGCGCTGTTGGGCATCTTCGGCGGCGAGCGCGACTGAAGTTCGCTGCAGCGCTGTCCACGGCCGGCCTCGAGCCGGCCGTTTGCTTTCCGGCTCCAAGGCGCGCCGGTGCACTCACCAGGAAACGTCGGAGCGCCTCAGGGTTCCTGGCAGCGGCGAGGGAGCCCGGACCGGCAAGGGCGACTCCCGACCTCTCAGCCAGCCCGGTCGAAGACGGCAATGCTCTCGGTGTGCGCGGTGTGCGGGAACATGTTCACGACGCCCGCCGCCGCACAGCGATATCCTGCCTGGTGCACCAGCAGCCCGGCATCGCGCGCCAAGGTGGCCGGGTTGCAGCTGACATAGACGATACGCCGCGGCGCTTGCCATGCCTGGGGGTCGTCCGACAGCCCCGCCTGAACGGCGTCGGCGAGCGCCTTGGCCAGCGCGAACGCGCCTTCCCGGGGCGGATCGACCAGCCAGCGGTCGGCACGGCCCTGGGCCTGCAGTCCGGCGGCATCGATTTCGAACAGGTTGCGGGCCTCGAAGCTGGTGCGGTCCGCCAAACCGTTGAGGCTGGCGTTGGCGCGTGCGCGTTCGACCAGCGTCGCGCTGCCCTCGATGCCATGCACCGCACTCGCGAGCCGGGCGATCGGCAAAGTGAAGTTGCCAAGCCCGCAGAACCAATCGATCACACGCTCGCCCGCTTGAGGCCGCAACAAGCGCAGTGACCGGGCCACCAGTACCCGGTTGATGTCGGGATTGACCTGGGTGAAGTCGGTCGGCCGGAAGGGCATGCGAACACCGAACTCCGGCAGGCCGTAGGCCAAGGGCTGCGCGAGGGCCTGCGCATCATCCAGCGGGTGTGCACTGTCGGGCCCGCTCGGCTGCAGCCACCACTGCACACCATGGGCTGCGCCAAAGGCGCGCAGGCGTTCCAGATCGGCAGGAGGCAGCGGCTCGAGGTGCCGAAGGACGAGCACGATGACGTCGTCTCCCGCCGCCAGTTCGATCTGCGGCAACCGGTCGCGCTGCGCCATCGACCCGATCAACGCCCGCAATGAGGGCAGCAAGGCACTGATGCCGGGCGGGAGCACGGGACAGGTCTTCATGTCGGCTACGTAGCGCGACTGGCGCTCATGGAAACCCACGAGCACCTCGCCCTTCTTCGTGACATGCCGCACCGACAGGCGGGCCCGGTGCCGATAACCCCAGGTCGGCCCCTGCAGCGGTCGCAGCACGCGCGCCGGCCTGACCTTGGCCAGGTGCCAGAGGTTGTCCTCCAGCACGCGCTGCTTCACCGCCACCTGGGCGGCCGCGTCCAGGTGCTGCATCTTGCAGCCCCCGCAGGCACCGGCGTGCAGGCCGAAGTGCGGGCAGGCCGGGCGCACGCGCAGCGGGCTCTCGCGCAACACCGCTACCGCCTCGGCCTGTTCCCACTGGTTCTTGCGCCGCACCACGTGCACAGACACGCGTTCCCCGGGCAACGCGCCGTCGATGAACACCACCTTGCCATCGCTGCGTCGGGCCACACCGCGGCCGTCGAGGTCGAGCGAAGCCACCTCGAGCACATCATCTTGCATCGTCATCGGTCCGGATTATCCAGGCGTGAAAAAGCCGCCCGAGGGCGGCTTGTCAAAAGGGCGGGCGACCGGCGCAAGAACTGCGCGCCTGCCACCCGTGCCGTCATCACTCCTTCGGCGGCTCGAAATAGTCGGAGATCACCTTCCAGCGTCCGTCGGTGATCTGCGACAGACGGTGAGCGTTGCTGCCCAGGCGCTTCTGCGGGCCGAAGGTCGCTGGAGCGCTGCCGAACATGTCAGCCGGCACCGACATCGAATCCATCGCGGCGATGAACGAATCCGTCGTCAAGTTCGCGCCGGCCTTCTGAATTCCGCGGGCGAAGTTCTCGATCGCGATGTAGCCGTAGGCCGAAAACACGCTCGGGTCGGAGTTGAAACGTCCCTTGTACTTGTTGGCCCAGGCGCGAAGCTGCGGATTGGCCTCGTCCAGATAGGGGTTCTGCACCGTCATGGTGGCATACATCCCGTTCATCGCGGGCCCGCCCAGCTTGTGGATCAGGTCCGTGTAGGCTGCGCTGGTGCCCAGGAAGATCGGGCTGAAGCCTGTCTTGCGACTCTCGGCGATGGTGCCGATGGTCTCGCGGATGATGGTGCCGAGCAAGACCAATTCGCAGGAATCAGCCTTCATGCGGGCCACCTGCGACGAGAAATCGGTCGCGCCGCGCTTGTAGGACGTCTTCTCGGCGAACTGCATGTTCATCGTCTTCAGCGCCGTTTCGCCGCCGCGCATGACTTCGAGGCCGAACTCGTCGTCCTGGTAGATGATGCAGACCTTCTTGACATTGCGCTCGCGCACCAGCTTGGGCAGTGCCGCACGCACCTGGTCATAGTAGGTGGCGGCGAAGGCGTACTTCAGCCGGTGGAACGGGTCGTACATCTCGCGCGCCGCCGTCACCGGGAAGAAGTTGATCACGTTCTTCTCGAACTGGATCGGCATCGCGGCGTTGTTCTGCGCCGTGCCGAGGTGGCCCACCATCGCGAAGATCCGGTCCTGGTTCACCAGTTTCTGGGCCGCCAGCGCCGCCTTGCGCGGGTCGTAACCGGAATCCTCGAAGATCGCGCGCATCTTGCGGCCATTGACGCCGCCTTTCTCGTTGATCTCGTCGACGGCCATCGTCATGCCGTTGCGCAGGTCCCTGCCGTAGCCGGCCAGCGGACCGGAAAGGTCCTGGATCGAACCGATCACGATCTCATTGGCGCTGACGCCTTGTGTCGCCTGCGCCGACACGGCGGCCGCAGCCAGGGCCGTCACGGCGGCCACCACCAGTTTCTTCGGGGTCATCATCTCGTCTCGCTCCTGGGCTCGCGGCTGGGCAGGGACGCCCAACCGTCAGGGTTTGCATCGTAGCGCCGGGACAAAGACCCCGACCCTCTCGAAAACACCCATCGAACAGGCAAGAGAGGCGCGGCGCGGCGGACTTCAGCGCGCGGGGAGCAGCCTCGCCGGGTCCACCGGCCGGCCCTGGCGGCGGATCTCGAAGTGCAACTTGACACGATCGGAGTCGGTCGAGCCCATCTCGGCGATCTTCTGGCCCCGTCGCACCGCCTGATCTTCCTTGACCAGAAGCGTCTGGTTGTGCGCGTAGGCCGTGAGGAAGGTGTTGTTGTGCTTGACGATGACGAGGTTGCCGTAGCCGCGCAGTCCGGAACCTGCGTACACGACCCGGCCATCGGCTGCCGCAAGAATGGGATCACCCGCCTTGCCAGCGATGGACAGGCCTTTGACACCCCGGGATTCGTCGAAAGAAGCCACGACCGATCCCGCGGCCGGCCACAGCCATTCCGTCGCATCGTCGTTCGCCGCCGGCGCCGGCGCGGGCGCGGGCGCGGGCACCGCCACCGGGGGCGTCGGCGCGCTGCCCGCGGATTCCGGACGCACCGCCGGTCGGGCAACGTCGATCGGCGGGCCTGGACGAGCCGCAGCCGCCGCGGCGTCTGGCGGCAGCACTCGCAGCACCTGCCCAACCTCGATCAGATTGGGATTCTCGACACCGTTCCAGCGCGCCACGTCGCGCCAGTTCTGCCCCTGGTCCAAGCCGATGCGGATCAGCGTGTCGCCCGGCTTGACGGTGTAGTAACCGGGCTTGCCGGCGTTCTCAGCGCCTGCGGGCAGCCGCGCGGCTCCCGCGGCCGAAGCTGCGGACGCCTCGGCGGCAGACGTCGAGGGTGAGACCGGCGCCACCGGGGACGCCCGGCCACCGACGGCGCCGCTGCCAATGGCCACCGGCCTGGCCGCTGCCGGCGTGCTCCGCGCCTCGACCGGCGCACGCACCGGCGCCGTGCCGCAGGCGATCAGCACCGATGCGACGCCACCCAGCGCCAACCCGCGCGCGAAGCGGCTACCGGCCCCGTTCATGCGACGCCGGTCTCCAGAGGAACGAAGTGGACACCGCCGTGGATCGCACGGCGCATGCCCTGCTCGTCGCGATCGACGACGACGAGCACCTGACCGCCGTGGGAGGCACTGTGCATCGGCGCGATGAGCCGGCCCTGTGGTGCCAGTTGTTCGAACCAGGCTTCTGGGATGTCCTCGCCGCCTGCAGCCGAAATCACGGTGTCGTAAGGGGCCAGGGGCGCGTGGCCCAGGCGCCCGTCGCCGAACACGAGGCGCACGTCGCGCGCGCCGACGGCGTCGAGGTGTTCGCGCGCCTTGAGGTGCAGGCCCTGGACGCGCTCGATCGACACGACGCGCTGGGCCAGCCGGGCCAGCAGGGCGGCCTGGTATCCGCACCCGGTGCCGATCTCCAGCACACGCCCCAGGGGACGCACCGGCGCGGCGCCCGGGCGCTCGCACAGCAGTTGCAGCATGCGCGCGACGACGACGGGCTTGGAGATCGTCTGCCCGTGACCTATCGGCAGGCTCGTGTCCTCGTAGGCCTGCGTGGCAAGCGCCGTGTCGACGAACTGGTGCCGTGGCACCGCCTCCATCGCCGCCAGCACCCCCTCGTGCGTGACACCCAGACTCCGCAAGCGCAGGGCCATGCGGTGGCGCACCGCCGCGGAGTCCAGCCCGAGGCCGGTGGGCGGCTGGCGCCGGGCCGCCTCGCGCGCCGCCTCGCGCAGGGGGCGTTGCGGACGCAACACGTCGGCGTCTGCCGGACGCACCCCACTCGACTGCCCGCCCAGACGTGCCGGGAAACCCGCCATCCGTGCAGGACGAGCCGTCATGCCCTGCCCTGCCCGAAGGCGGCCGACCAGCCCGGCATCCCGTCGCGGTCTGTCAGGTCGGATTGAAGCGGCGTGACGGACACCCGGCCCGAGCTGGTGGCATGGAAATCGGTGCCCTCGCCCGCGTCGCGGGCGTCGCCGGCGGGGCCGATCCAGTACATCGTCTCGCCGCGCGGGTTGAGTTGGCGGATGACGGGCTCGCTCGCGTGCCGGCGTCCGAGCCGGGTCACTGCGCGCGGCAACTGCGCCGCATCGGCCCGGTTCGGAATGTTGACGTTCAGCAGCCAGGGTCCCGGCCGGGCCGTGCGAAGAACATCCTCCACGATCGCGCGGGCGGTGGCGGCAGCGGCGTCCAGGTGGCCCCAGCCCTTGTCGACGAGCGAGAAGGCAATCGCGGGTACGCCAAACAGGTAGCCTTCCATGGCGGCAGCGACCGTGCCCGAGTAGATGGTGTCGTCGCCCATGTTGGCGCCGTTGTTGATGCCCGACAGCACCAGGTCGGGTCGCTGCGCCAGCAGTCCGGTCAGCGCAATGTGCACGCAGTCCGAGGGGGTGCCGGTGACCACCTTGAAGCGCGGAAGGTCGGCAGCAGGCGCCGCCTCGAACACCGTCAGGGGACGGTTCAAGGTCAGCGAGTTCGATGTCCCGCTGGCGTTCTGCTCCGGGGCGATGATCTCGATCTCGCCGAGTCCCTGGCAGGCCCGCGCCAGCGCGGCAATGCCCGGAGCAAGGTAGCCGTCGTCATTGGCGATGAGGATGCGCATGCAGGCATTGTAGGCAGCGGTTGCGCCAGATCGGGCCATGTGCTGGCGTGGCCCGGGAGTCCCCGAGCCCGACCAGGGACGAGGCTGAACGGCTGGCCCGCGCACCCGAAATTCCTGCCGCATGAACCCGCCTCCAGGCGAAACCTGCGGTCATGGCGCGGGCCGCAGGGACGATTTGCAAGAATGCGCAACGGCGTCCTGACGGGCATGGAGGGTATGAGGGGGAGACCCGCCGACTCTCAGTTCCCGGCGTCGGGGGCGGACCGGGTTGTGACGACGATGTCCGCCGGCGCCAGCCCGCGTCGGCTGCGGTCGGCCATTTCCTCCAGCCCGGCCTCGAACTGTCGTGTCCAGCGCCGCGTGTCGTTCATGATCGAGCCCTCACGGCGCTCGGGCAACAGGGATTTCAGGGCATGCAGGCGCGCCCTGTCGTGCGCCAGGCTCACGGCCCGTTCCTCGTAGGCGGCGGGGCTGTCGCAGACGAGTTCGTCCAGCCCCAACTCGCGCAGCAGGCTGGTGGCCATGCGGGCCGCGAAACTGCGCCCGCTGCAAGTCAGCACCGGCAGCCCCATCCACAAGGCGTCGCAGGCGGTGGTGCCGGCATTGAACGGCCAGGTGTCGAGGAAGAGATCGGCGTGTGCGTACAGCCCGAGGTAGAAGGCGTAAGGTTGCCGCCGGGCGATCAGCACGCGAGATGGCGAGACCCCCGCCTCCTTGACGGCGCGCTCGAGGTTGGCGGCCACGGCGTCCTGCATCTGCGTCAGCCACAGCACGCTGCCGGGCACCCGCTGGAGGATGCACATCCACGTGCCCCAGACCTGAGGGTTGATCTTGTTGCTCTTGTTGAAGCAGCAGAAGACGACGGCATCGTCAGGCAGGCCCCAGTCGGCGCGCCGACCGGTCGGCGCCGGACGCTCGCGACGATCGTCGTGGGCCTGGAAGCACTGCGGCAGGTACAGCACGCTCTCGCTGTAATGCGGACGACTCGACGGCGGGATCACATGACGGTCGGCGACGATGTAGTCGACGTAGGGCAGGCCGAGCGTCCCCGGGTAGCCCAGGTAACTCACCTGCAGGGGGGCAGCGCGACAGGCCAGGACATCGGGGCGGTTGTCCGCGGTGTAGCCGCCCAGATCGATCAGGATGTCTATTCCGCGCTCGCGGCACCACGCCGCGATCTCCTCGCCGGCGCGGCCGTGCATGTCGACAAAGCAGTCGAAGCGTTCGCTCAGGCTGCGCTGCAGGGGGTCCGACGGGTCCTGAAGCGTCGAGATGGCGTGGACCTCGAAGCGCGAGCGGTCGTGCCACGAGAAGACGCCGGCCATGAGGCTGCTGACAGCGTGGGTCCTGAGGTCGGCGCTGAGGTAGGCCAGGCGCAGACGGCGCCCGGCAGACACCGCCGGCGGCGGGCCCAGGCGCGGGTTCGGCGGGAACTTCGACTCGCCATAGATGCGCGCGGCGCGAAGCTGCTGCGCCGGGTCGTCGATCAGCGTCATCGCGTGCAGGGGCAAGAGCACGCGCTCTCCACGTTCCAGGCGCGACTGCAGCGCCGGCATCAGCGTGTCGACGTGACTCCAGTCGCACAGGTCCATCGCCGTGGCCGTCACGAGGCCCGGCAGGAACTCGAAGGACGGATCCTGGCGCAGCGCCTGCTCGCAGGCGCGCAAGGATCTCAAGGTGTCGCCGGTGCGCTGCCAGGCCATCGCCGCGTTGATCCAGGACTGCACCATGTCGGGCTGCAGGCGGCACGCCTCCTCCAGCGCCATGGCGGCCTCTGCCGGTCGCCCGAGATCCAGCAGCGCCAGCCCGCGGTTGTTCTGAGCCGCCGCCATCGCAGGCTCGCACTGCGAGGCCTTGACTGCATGTTCCAGGGCCCGTTCAGGGTCGCGCAGCGCAAGCCACAGGCAGGACAGATTGTTGTGAGCGTGGGCCAGCCGATCGTCGATTCGCAGGGCAGCCTGGTAGGCACTCACCGCAGCGCGCGACAGGCCCATGCGCTCCAGTTGCTCCGCCAGCGCGAAACGCGCCTGCGCCGACGCGGGCTCGTGCTCGGCGCGGCGCAGCAGCAGAGCCAGGGCCTCGTCGTGCTCGCCGCGCTCGCCCAGCGCACGCGCTCGCTCTTCCCAGACCATGGAGCGCAGCGTGCACAACGCAGACCCCTCGGCCAGCGGGCCGGCGGCTTCCAGATCGGCCAGCGCCTGCGCGTGCTGCCCCTGCTCGCGCAAGGTATTGATCAGACACCAGCGGGTGTTGTCATCACCCGGGCCGAGCGCGAGCGCGCTGCGGTAACTCGCAACCGCACCCGCCGCATCCCCCAGCGCCCTGAGCGCATGTCCCAGGTTGAAATACATCGCCGGCCGCGCAGGGCCAAGTTCCATGGCACGGCGGATGCCCTGCACCGCCTGCGCGTGCTCCTGCCGCTGCAACTGGGTCAGCGCGCGCAGGTAGACCGCCTCCTGGTGGATCGGATCGAGGCTCAGGATCGCGTCGTAGGCCCGGGCCGCCGGCACCAACTGCCCCGCCCGATGCAGGGTCAATGCCGCCGCAAGCGGCGTCGACAGGTCGTGAACGGGCAGGACGGTCATGGACGCGGAAAATGATGCCATGAACGAAGCACGTGACTGCGGGGGCCGGCCCGTTCAAGGCCGACTCGCGCACCATCCTCAGGGCATGTACTGCCCACCGTTCACATCGATGGTCTGGCCGGTGATGTAGCCCGACATCCGCTCCGAAGCCAGGAAGACGAAGGCGCCAGCACATTCGTCGGCCGTGCCGAGCCGGTTCATCGGGATCGTCGCGCGGAAGCCCTCGAGCAGTTGCGGCGTCGAGTAGCGCTCGTGGAACGGCGTCGTGATGACGCCCGGCGCCACAGCGTTCACGCGGATGCGGTCCTTGACCAGTTCCTTGGCCAGGCCCTTGGTGATCGTGGCCACGAAGCCCTTGGAGCCGGCGTACAACGCCGCCCCGGCACCCCCGCCGTGACGCGCCGCCACCGAGGTGAGGTTGATGATGCAACCGCCCTGCCCCTGGCGCCGCATGTGCTCCACCGCAGCGGCGCTGCACATCAGCACCGAGCGCACATTCAGGTCCAGCACCCGGTCGTAGAGCTCGTCGGTGATCTGCTCGATCGGCGCGCGCTGCACCAGCCCGCCGGCGTTGTTGACGAGCACGTCGATGCGCCCGAGTTGCGCCACCGTCTCGTCGACGATGCGGCGACAGGTGGCGGACTCGGTGACGTCGCCGCTGAGCAGACAGCCGCGAGCGCCGAGCGCCTGCACCTGCGCCAGCACCTCGCGCGCTGCGTCCAGGCTGCGGTGGCCGTGCACCGCCACCGCCGCGCCGGCGCGCGCGAACGCGAGTGCCGCTGCGGCACCGATGCCGGTGCTCGAGCCGGTGATCAGGATCACCTTGTCCTTCAGGTCGTCATGCATCGTGTGGGTTCCAGGCTCGGTCATGAAAGCGCCGCGGCTGGGCAGCGACGGCGCGACGGGATGTCACTGCGGATGGTATGCGAGCGCGTGGCCGACGGCCGCCTCGCCTAACATCGCGCCCCTGATGAGCACCGCCGACCCCACTGCCCACGCCGACCCCGCCGCTGCGGCCGCGCTCGCAAGCCACACGCCGATGATGCAGCAGTACCTGCGCATCAAGGCCGAGCACCCGGACACGCTGGTGTTCTACCGGATGGGGGACTTCTACGAGCTGTTCTTCGACGACGCGCGCAAGGCGCACCGGCTGCTCGACATCACGCTGACCACGCGCGGCGCCTCCGGCGGTGAGCCGGTGGTGATGGCCGGGGTGCCGGTGCACGCGGTGGAGAGCTACCTCGCGCGGCTGCTGAAGCTCGGCGAGTCGGTGGCGGTGGCCGAGCAGGTGGGTGAGGTGGGCAGCGCCAAGGGGCCGGTGGAGCGCAAGGTGGTGCGGGTCGTCACGCCCGGCACCGTGACGGACTCCGAGCTGCTGACCGACCGCGCCGACACGCTGCTGGTGGCCTTGCACCGCCAGCGCGCCACCTGGGGCCTGGCCTGGCTGGGCGTGGCCAGTGGCACGCTGGGCTTGACGGAATGCGGCGAGCGCGAGCTTGCCGGCTGGCTGGCGCGGCTTGCGCCCGCGGAACTGCTGCACGACGGCAGCGCGCCACCGGCCGCCGCGCAGGCGCTGCGTTGCGCCCGCACCGCGCGTCCACCCTGGCAGTTCGACACCGCGCTCGGCGCGCGCAAGCTGTGTGCCCAGCTCGGCGTGGCCAGCCTGGCAGGCTTCAACGCGCAGGACCTGCCGGTGGCGCACGCTGCCGCCGCAGCACTGCTCAGCTATGCCGAGCACACCCAGGGCCAGGCCCTGGCGCACGTGCAGTCGCTCGTGGTCGAGCGCGCCAGCGACTTGCTGGACCTGCCCCCAGCCACGCATCGCAACCTCGAACTCACGCAGACCCTGCGCGGCGAGGACGCGCCCACGCTGCTTTCGCTGCTCGACACCTGCCGCACCGGCATGGGCAGCCGGCTCCTTCGTCACTGGCTGACGCATCCGGCACGCGCCCGGGGCCCCGCAACCGAGCGCCACGAGGCCATCGCCCGACTCGTCGACGCCGGCCCCGAGCCGCTGCGCGAGGTGCTGCGCCGCGTCAGCGACGTCGAGCGCATCACCTCGCGCATCGCGCTGCGCCAGGTGCGCCCGCGCGAGCTCGCCGGCCTGCGGTCGACGCTGGGTCTGCTGCCGGCCTTGCGCGCCGCGGCACCAGCGGGCTCCACACTCCTGGAGCGGCTTCAGGGCGTGCTGGCGCCAACAGACGAGGTGGCCGCGCCGCTGGCAGCCATTGCCGAGGAACCTGCGGCCCTGCTGCGCGACGGCGGCGTCATCGCGGGCGGTGTCGACGCCGATCTCGACGAACTGCGCGGCATTGCGACGAACTGCGACGCCTTCCTGCTCGACCTGGAGCAGCGCGAGCGCGCGCGCACCGGCATCGGCAACCTGCGGGTGCAGTTCAACAAGGTCCATGGCTTCTACATCGAGGTGACAAGTTCCAACCTGGACCGCGTCCCTGTGGACTACCGGCGTCGGCAGACGCTGAAGAACGCCGAGCGCTACATCACGCCCGAGCTCAAGGCCTTCGAGGACAAGGCCTTGTCGGCCCAGGAGCGCGCGCTGGCGCTCGAAAAGTGGCTCTACGAGCAGGCCCTCGACGCCTTGCAGCCGCACCTGGGCACACTCGCGGCGCTGGCGCGGGCGCTGGCGACCCTGGACGCGCTGGCTGCGCTGGCCGAGCGCGCCAGCGCGCTGGGGTGGACCCGGCCGCAGTTCGTGCCCTACCCCTGCATCGACATCGAGGCCGGCCGCCACCCCGTGGTCGAGCAGCGCCTGCGCGAAACCGGCGGGCCGGAGTTCATCGCCAACGACTGCCGGCTCGACGCGCGCACGCGCATGATCGTGATCACGGGCCCGAACATGGGCGGCAAGAGCACCTTCATGCGCCAGGTGGCGCTGACCGTGCTGCTGGCGGCCATGGGGTCCTACGTCCCGGCACGCCAGTGCCGACTCGGCCCCATCGACGCCATTCACACCCGCATCGGCGCCGCCGACGACCTGGTCAACGCCCAGTCGACCTTCATGCTGGAGATGACCGAGGCAGCGGCTATCGTGCACTCGGCCACCGAGCACAGCCTGGTGCTGATGGACGAGATCGGGCGCGGCACCAGCACCTTCGACGGCCTGGCACTGGCCGGGGCGATCGCGAGCCACCTGCATGACCGCTGCCGCGCATTCACGCTCTTCGCCACGCACTACTTCGAGCTCACCGCCTTCCCGGCACGACACGAACGGGCGCTGAACGTGCACGTCGGCGCGGTAGAGAGCGGGCATGACATCGTCTTCCTGCACCGCATCGAGCCTGGCCCCGCCAGTCGCAGCTACGGCGTGCAGGTCGCTCGCCTGGCCGGCATGCCGCCGTCGGTCATCCGCCAGGCACGCGCTGCGCTCGAGGCGCTCGAAGCGCAGCAGCAGGCGGATTCGGCGCAGGTCGACCTGTTCGCGGCTGCGGCCGCCCCCGCGGCGCCCGCCGCCGCGAGCGCGCTGGAGGAAGCGCTCGCCGCGATCGATCCTGATACGCTCACGCCACGCGAAGCGCTGGACGCGCTGTACCGCCTGAAGAAACTTCACCCCGACACCGCACCATGACCTATTGCGTGGGCATACGCCTGGACGCCGGCCTCGTCTTCCTGTCCGATTCGCGCACGAACGCGGGGCTGGACGCGATCAGCACGTTTCGCAAGATGATGATTTACGAGAAGCCGGGCGACCGCTTCATGGTCATGCTCTCGGCCGGCAACCTCAGCATCAGCCAGAGCGTGCGCGAGATCCTGCAGGTCGAGAAGCTCGACCGCGGCGTGCACGAGGAGCCGCTCACGATCTGGAACGCGACGAGCATGTTCGACGCCACCCGCGTGCTCGGCAGTGCCGTGCGGCGCGTCTACGAGCAGGACGGCCCCTCGCTGCGGGCTGCCGGCATCGACTTCAACACGAGCATGATCTTCGGCGGCCAGATCCGCGGCGAGGCGATGCGGATGTTCCTGGTGTACTCCGCGGGCAACTTCATCGAGGCCACGCGCGAGACCTGCTTCTTCCAGGTCGGCGAGAGCAAGTACGGCAAGCCCATCCTCGACCGCGTGCTGACTCCGGCCACCCCGCTCGACGAGGCGGCCAAGTGCGCGCTCGTCTCCATGGACTCGACGCTGAAGTCCAACCTGTCGGTGGGCCTGCCGCTGGACCTGCTGATCTACCGCAAGGACGAGTTCGCCAGCCAGCGCATCGTCTGCATCGACGAGCACAACCCCTATTTCGGCATGATCCGCAACACCTGGGGCCAGCGCCTGCGCGAGGTCTTCGAGGGCATCGACGACCCGCGCTGGGACGGCGGCGACGCCGAGCACCCGCTGATGATCCGCAGCGAGCGCTTCGAGCCCATGCGCAAGATCACCACCCCCGCGGAGCGCATCGTCTGAGCCCCGCCCGCGTCCCGGGGCCGGGCCCGGCGCGACCGGTCGCCGCCGCCACCCCGCCCACCATCGTCTTCAGCCACGCCAACGGCTTCCCGGCCGGCACCTACCGCCTGCTGTTCGAGGCCTGGCGCAAGGCGGGATGGCGCGTTGTCGCGCGCGAGAAGTTCGGCCACGACGCCGACTTCCCGGTCACGAGCAACTGGCCGCACCTGCGCGACGAACTGCTCGACTTCATCGCGCGCGAGGCGCCGAGCGGCCCGGTCCACCTGGTGGGCCACTCGCTGGGCGGCTATCTGAGCCTGCTGGCGGCCTGCCGCCGCCCGCGCCTGGCCGCATCGGTCGTGCTGCTGGATTCGCCGGTGCTGGCCGGTTGGCGCGCGCACGGAGTGCGCGTGGCCAAGGCCACCGGTCTCGTCAAGCGCATCTCTCCCGGGCGCGTGTCGCGCACACGGCGCCACCACTGGCCCTCGACCGAGGCGGCGCGCGCGCACTTCGCCGCCAAGCGAGCCTTCGCACGCTGGGATCCGGCGGTGCTGGACGACTACATCGCCGCCGGCACCGAGCCCGACCCCGGGGGAGAAGGGGTGCGCCTGTTCTTCGACCGCGCGGTCGAGACGCGCATCTACGACACGCTGCCGCACCACCTCGGCACCTTGCTGCGACGGCACCCGCCGGGCAGCCCCGTGGCCTTCATCGGCGGCACGCGCTCGGCCGAACTGCGGCAGGTCGGTCTCGAGGCGACGCGCGCGCTGACGCGCGAACGCCTCATCTGGATCGAGGGAAGCCACCTGTTCCCGATGGAGCGCCCGCTCGACACGGCGGCCGTCGTGCTGCGGGCGCTCAAATCCACGGCCAAGCCCGCTGCGGACCCGTGAAGACCCGAGGGCTTCCCATACCCCGGTCGGTGCACGGTATTCCTGGAGAAGCCGTCCGGGCCGGTCCCGGGTTCGGTGCGAGGGGTGGCTTGCGCGGGCGCAACGCTTGGCTTGTCGCGTGCGCCCGAGGCCCCCAGGCGGTGGCCGGCCACCGCTGCCCTCGCTCCTCCCAGGCAGGTGGGACGACCACCCGGGTGCCGCGCGGCGGTTTGCCGAGCGGCTGAGGCGCGGATCGGGCTCGGGGGGCGGACCCGGCCCAAGCCCTCGCTCGAGCCGCCGGGCATGGCCGCGGGGGACGATGGCATCATCCGCTCTTGGGCGGCCTCTTGCCGCCGCAGGACGGACAGGGGAACACGCATGCTCGATCCGCAGGCCCGCGCATACATCGATTGGATGATCCAGCGCGGCGCGCCACCGGTGCAGTCGACGACACCGCAGCAGGCACGGCAGTTCTTCGAGGAGAGGCGGGTGTTGACGCAGCCGGATCCGCCCGAAGTGGCCGAGGTCCGCTCACTCGACGCCGATGGTGTCCCGCTGCGCCTGTTCCGGTCCGCCGCGGCGGACGCGGGCCGCCCCTCGCCGGTGCTGGTCTACCTCCACGGCGGGGGTTGGCTGGTCGGCAACCTCGACAGCCACGACGTGCTGTGCCGGCAACTGGCGCTGTCGAGCCAGGGCGCCGTCGTCGCGGTCGATTACCGGCTCGCGCCGGAGCATCCGTTTCCGGCCGCCCTGGACGACAGCCTCGCGGCGCTGCGGTGGATACGCCGCCACGCTGCCGCGCTGGGCCTGGACGGCTCACGGCTTGCAGTGGGCGGCGACAGCGCCGGCGGCAACCTCGCGGCCTCGGCCTGCCTGGCCTTGCGCGCTGGCGGCGAGCCCCTGCCGGGCTTCCAGCTGCTCGTGTATCCGGTGACGGACCTGCGCCAGGGCATGCCCTCCTACACCGCGAATGCCCAGGGCTTCGGGCTCACGCGCGACGCGATGGCGCACTACCGCGCCCTGTACGTGCCCGAAGCGGCGCAGTGGACCGACTGGCGCGCCTCGCCGCTGCTGGCCGACGACCACCGTGGCCTGCCCCCGGCCCTGGTGCTGACCGCGGGCTTCGATCCCTTGCGCGACGAAGGCCGGGCCTACGCCGACGCTCTTTCCGCGGCGGGCGTGCCCACGCAGTTCGTCTGCTTCGAGCGCCAGATCCACGGCTTCTTCTCGATGTCGCGCATCATCGACGAGGCATCGCTGGCCGTGGCGCTGTGCGGATCGGCGCTGCGGCGCGCCTGGAGGCTGTGAGGCCGCGCAAGCCGGGCCGGCGGCAGGATCCGCAGCAGCCAGGGGCACGGCGGCCCGTATGAGCCACCGCGCCCCGCCGGGGCGCATAAGACACCGCGCCCCGCCGCCGCCGGCCCAGGCCCTGGCGCGGGACATGCTGCGCTAGATCTCCGGCTCCTCCCCCGCTCGGCCCAAGCCCGCGGGCGCGGAGGCCGCGGCGCGCGGCGCGCTCGCGATCACGCAATCGGTCATCAACACCAGGCCGGCGATGGAAGCCGCGTTCTGCAGCGCCAGGCGCGTGACCTTGGCGGGATCGATCACGCCCATAGCGAGCAGGTCGCCGTACTCCCCGGTGGCGGCGTTGTAGCCCCAGGATGGGGGCGTGGCCCCGTCCGGCACGGCCTCCACGCGCGCGACGACCACCGAGGCCTCGAGCCCGGCGTTGGCGACGATGCGCCGCAGCGGCTCTTCCAGCGCGCGGTGCACGATGCGCAGGCCCGAGGCCATGTCCAGCGTAGCCTCGGTCTCGGGCGCGAGCACGCGCCGAGCGCGCAGCAGCGCCACCCCGCCGCCGGGCACGATGCCCTCCTCCACCGCGGCGCGCGTGGCGTGCAGCGCGTCCTCGACGCGGATCTTGCGCTCCTTCAACTCGGTCTCGGTCGCGGCACCAACCTTGACCACCGCCACCCCGCCCGAGAGCTTGGCGATGCGCTGGTCCAGGTGCTCGCGGTCGTAGTCGCTGGTGGCCACCTCGCGCTCCTTGCGCAGCTGCGCCAAGCGCTCGGCGATGGCGCCTGCCGCGCCGGCACCGCCGATCAGCGTCGTGTCGTCCTTGCCCACCTCCACGCGCCGCGCATGCCCCAGCTCGGCCAGCGTCACCTTGGCCAGGTTCAGGCCGACCTCGTCGCTGACGACGGCCCCGCCGCAGAGCACGGCGATGTCCTGCAACTGCGCCTTGCGCCGGTCGCCGAAGCCGGGCGCGCGCACGGCGCAGGTCTGCACGGTACCGCGCATCGCGTTGATGACCAGAGTGGCGAGCGCGTCGCTGTCCACGTCCTCAGCCACCACGAGCAGTGGCTTGCCCGACTTGACGACCTCCTCCAGCAGCGGCAGCAGGTCCTTCACCGAGGACAGGCGCTTGTCGACGAGCAGGATGGCAGCGTCTTCCAGGACCACGGCCTGGCGCTCGGCGTCGTTGATGAAATACGGCGAGAGGAAACCACGGTCGAACTGCAAGCCCTCCACCACGGAAAGCTCGCTGACCAGGCCCGAGCCGTCCTCGATGGTCACCGCCCCGGCGCGGCCGACCTTGTCGATGGCCTGCGCGAGCAACTCGCCCACCGAACGGTCGTTGTTGGCCGAGATCGAGGCCACGTGCGCGATCTCCTGCGAGCTCGCGCAGGGCCGGGCCAGGCGCTTCAACTCGGCCACGACGGCCTCCACGGCGCGGTCGATCCCGCGCTTGACCTGCACCGGGTTCATGCCCCCGGCCAGGTAGCGCAGGCCCTCCTCGATCATGGCGTGTGCGAGCACGGTGGCGGTGGTCGTGCCGTCGCCCGCCTGTTCGCTGGTGCGCGCGGCCACCTCGCGCAACAGTTGCGCGCCCATGTTCTCGAACGGGTCCTCGAGTTCCACCGCGCGCGCCACCATGACGCCCGAGTTGACGATCTGGGGCGCGCCGAACTCGCGCTGCAGGATCACCGTGCGCCCGCGCGGCCCGAGCGTCACACGCACCGCCTGCGCCAGCAGGCTGGCGCCGCGGTGGATGCGCTCGCGCGCGTCGTCATGGAAAACCAGGTGCTTGGCGGGCATGGCGATCGACCCCGTGCGGATGGATCAGCCCATGTTCGCGCCCATCCGACGCCGCCGGCTTGCGCGAGCGCAGCGCCCTGACCGCGCGCCGTCAGCCCCCTCGCCCCTCAACGGGAGGCGTCTGCGCGCTCAGCCGATGGCGACAGCAGAGCCAAGACCTCGGCACGTCCCGGCGCGCCGCTCACGCCGCCGTGGCGCGTGCACTTGATGGCTGCCGCCGCGGCGGCGAAGCGCAGCGCGGGCTCGTCGCCCCACCCTTCGGCCAGGGCGACAGCCAGCGCGCCGTGGAAGGTGTCGCCCGCACCCAGGGTGTCGACCACGGTCCCCGCCGACAACGCCGCCAGCGCCCGCACCGGCTGGCCGCGCCGCCGCCAGCGCAGGCCGCGCTCGCCGAGCGTCACGACCGCCACCTCGGCGCCACGCGCCAGCGCCTCGTCCAGGCCGGCGTCCAGCACCGCCTCATCGGGCAAGCCGCCGGTGCCGGCGCCGGCGTCGCCGCCACCCGCGCCCACGAACACCGCCATCCCAGGCTGCGAGAACACCGCCCAACCGGCCCGCGCCACCAGGCGCTGCAGCGCCGAGCGCGGCGCGGTGTCGCCGTCGAAGACCGAGACCACGCCGCGCGAACGCGCCACCTCCAGCACCGCCTCGGCCCACGCCGGGCAGCGCGGGTCGGCGAGCACCGCGTCGGCGCCCTCGAGCCAGGACGGGTCCAGCGGCGGCGGCCGCCGCAAGGCGTCGCCGTAGTGGCTGACGATGAGGCGCTCGCCGCGCGCGTCCACCAGCACCGCCGAGACCGAGCTCGAAGCGCCGGGCACCGGCTGCAGGCCCGCAGCGTCCACCCCCTCGCGCGCGAAATGCGCGCGGAAGCTGGCCACCGCGTCGTCGTCGCCCACCGGGCTGCCGAAGCGCACCGCAGCGCCGAGCCGCGCCGCCGCCACGCAGGCGTTGGCCGTCATGCCGCCAACCACGCGCCGCAGCGCCCGCGCCGGCACCTTGACCGGCTCCTGCGGGATGCGCTCGAGCTCGAACACCATGTCGAGCGCCACATGGCCCACGCCGCACACACGCACCGCGCGCCCCGCCGCCGTCATGCCCCGCGCTCCCGCAATTGGCGCACCATCTCCAGCAGCTTGGGCCCCACCTCCTCTCGCATCCACGCGCGCGAGGTCTCGCCGCCGGGCGGCGGGGCAAAGGCACAGTTGAAGACGACGAACTCGCCATGGGCCGTCGGACCGTAGGGCACGCCGACGGCCTGGATGCGCTGGACCAGGTCACCGTCGACGGCGCAGAACCCCAGGCGCGAGACCTCGAGCAGGGCTTGCCGGATCGGCACCTCGAAGCGGGCCCAGTCCTCGGGCGTCTTGACGCGGATCTCGTTGAGCAGCGCCTCGCGCGTGGCGCCGTCGCAGCCGCCCAGGTAGGCGCGGCCGATGGCCGAGCCGGCAATGGGCAGCGCCAGCCCGGTGTCGGCCAGCGCGCCGCTGGCGCGCAGCCGGCTGCGGCTGCGGCTGGTCTCGACGAGGACGATGTTCAACCGGTCTCGCAGCCCCATCGAGACGTCGCCGCCGGTCTCGTCGGCGAGCGCGTTCATCAGCGGGCGCGCCTGCTGGCGCAGCGCGATCGAGGCCATCAGCGGATAGGTGGCCGAGATCAGCGCCGTGCCGAGCTGGTACTTGCCGTACTTCGGGCTCTGGCGCAGGTAGCCCAGGATCACGAGCGTGTAGGTCAGGCGCGAGATGGTGGGCCGCGGCAGCCCGGTGCGCTGGGCCAGCTCGCCGTTGGACAGCATGGTGTCGGTGGCGCTGAAGCAGCGCAGCAGTTCCAGGCCGCGCGCGAGCGTGGTGGCGAACTGGCGGTCGCCAGCGTACTCTTCATAGCCCAGCGGCACCCGCCGGGGCTGGTTCAGAAAGTAGCGCTCTCGCTGCAGAGTGTCCATGCCGCGTAGATGATCGCATATCGAAAAGTCCGAAGACATATCGAAAATCCCGCTGTCACAAACGCACGGCTCGGCCTATCCTGCAGGCTTCAGGCTCCGACTGCCCAACCGCTGTCATGCCCGGCTCCCCGCTTGTCGGGACTGACATCGGGCCTGAAGCACCGCGACCACCGAGCGGCACGACGAGGAGCACCACGATGAAGCGCGACGACCTGCCGCTGCACGAGATCCCGGCGCTGTCGGGCAACAACGCCCCGATCGCCGACGAGCTCGACATCGACCGGCTCGAGGTCGAAGGCGAGCTGCCCGCCGACTTCAACGGCCTGTACGTGCGCAACGGCCCCAACCCCTACTACGCGCCCGACTGGCGCTACCACGCCTTCGACGGCGACGGCATGGTGCACGCGGTGCGCTTCGACCGCGGCCGCGCGAGCTACCGCAACCGCTGGGTGCGCACCAGCGCGCTGGCCGAGGAGCAGGCCGCCGGCCACGCGCTGTGGAAGGGCATCAAGGAGAAGCAGCGCGCCGACCGCCCCGACGAGCCGATGAAGAACACCAGCAACACCGACGTGAAGTACCACGCCGGCCGCCTGGTGACGATGTGGTACCGCTCGGGCATGCCCTACGCGCTGGACCCGAATACGCTGCAGACCGTGGGCCGGGCCGACTACGGCGGCGCGCTCACGCGCATCTCGGCCCACTCGCGCCCCGACGAGACCACCGGCGAGCTGATCTGGTTCGACTACGGCACGCAGGCGCCCTACATGCGCTACGGCGTGGTCGGGCCCGACGGGCGGTCGCGCCACCAGATCGACGTGCCGCTGCCCGGGCCGCGGCTGCCGCACGACATGGCGGTGACGCCGCGCTACAGCATCCTGCACGACTTCCCGCTGCTGCTGGACGAGGAGGCCTGGAAGCTCGGCCGCTACAAGCTGCAGTTCCGCCCCGAGCTGCCCACGCGCTTCGCGGTGCTGCCGCGCTACGGCAGCGCCGAGCAGATCCGCTGGTTCGAGGCCCGACCCTGCTACCTGCTGCACGTGGTCAACGCCTGGGAAGAAGGCGACGAGGTGGTCATGGTGGGCACGCCCTACCGCACCTACGAAGACGCGCACGGCCGCATCGACGCGCGGCGCCTGGAGCACACCATCCACAACCGCCAGCGCGACTTCTGGCTCTACGAATGGCGCTTCGACCTGAAGACCGGCCAGACCCGAGAGCGCGTGATCGACGACGTGCTGAACACCGAGTTCCCCGTCATCAACAGCGCCTTCCAGGGCCTGCCCACGCGCCACTCCTACCACGTGGTGTTTCCCAAGGGCGGCCGCGAGGAGGTGCGCTTCACCGGGCTGGCCAAGGTCAACCACCGCACCGGCGGCTACCAGGCCTGGAGCGAGGGGCCCGACTGGTTCTACAACGAGCCCGGTTTCGCGCCGCGCGACGGCGCCGTGGCCGAGGACGACGGCTACGTGGTCAGCTTCGCCTGGGATCCGCACAAGCTGCGCTCGGAGGTGCAGGTGTTTGACGCGCGTGGCACCGAGTTCGGCCGCGGGCCCATCGCCCGCATCGTGCTTCCCAGGCGCGTGCCCCATGGATTCCACGCCACCTACGTCAGCGACGCCGTGATGCGGCGCTGGCCGTCGCCGGCCTGAGGCGGACGCGACGATGATCCTCGCCTCCCCGGAGCGCATTGCCGAGTTCACCGCCCGCGGTTGGTGGGGCACGACCACGCTGGACCAGGGCTTTCGCGACATCGTCGCGCGCCTTCCGGCGCGCGAAGCCGTGGTCGACGCGCCCAACCGCGAGGCGCTGACCGACGGGGCGCCGCGGCGCCTGAGCTACGCTCAGCTCGAAGCCGAGGTGGCGCGCATGGCCGCGGTGCTGCACGCGCGCGGCCTGCGGCCCGACGACATCGTCGTCGTGCAGCTCGTCAACTCGGTCGAGCAGTTCGTCGTCTACCTGGCCTGCCTGCGGCTCGGGCTCATCGTCTCGCCGGTGCCGGTGCAGTATCGCGAGCACGAGCTCGACCACATCCTCGGGCTGACCGGCGCGCGCGCGGTGGTCACCGCCGCGCGCGTGGGGCGCCACCCCGCCGCGGCCATGTGGGTGGGTCTGGCTGCGCGGCACCCCGGCCTGCAGCACGTGCTGGCCTGGGGCCGCCAGGTGCCGGCCAGCGCGCTGCCGCTGGACGCGCTGCTGGACGATGCGCCCGACCCTGCCGCGGCCGAGGCCGCGGGGCAGGCGGCGGCGATCACCGCCAACCACATCGCCACGCTGTGCTGGACCTCGGGCACCGAGGCCGCGCCCAAGGGCGTGCCGCGCAGCCACAACGAGTGGTGGATCGTCGTGCCATCGCTGGTCGAGGCCGCCGAGCTGACGCCCGGCATGCGGCTGTTGAACCCCTTCCCGCTGATCAACATGGCGGGGCTGTCGAGCTGCTTCGCCACCTGGCTCGGGCTGGAAGCCACGGTGGTGCAGCACCACCCCTTCGACCTCGACGTCTTCCTGGCGCAGCTGCGCACCGAGCGCATCGACTACACCGTCTCGCCGCCGGCCATCCTGACGCAGCTGCTGCAGCGCCCGGAGCTGCTCGAAGGCATCGATTTCCAGCGCCTGTCGCGCATCGGCTCAGGCTCGGCGCCGCTGTCGGAGTGGATGGTGCAGGGCTGGGCCGACCGCGGCGTAGCCATCGTCAACTACTTCGGCTCCAACGAAGGCGCGGCGCTGACCGGCGCGCCGGTGGACATCCCCGAGGCGGTGCGCCGGGCGCGCTACTTCGCCCGCGGCGGCACGCCCGAGCGCTACTCGAAGATCTCGACCGCGAACAAGATCCGCACCCGGCTGGTGGACCCCGACACCGAGCGCGAGATCACCGAGCCCGGCGTGCCGGGCGAGATGCGCGTGGCCGGGCCGACGATCTTCAGCGGCTACTTCCGCAACCCTGAGGCCACCGCGCGCGCCTTCGACGACCAGGGCTACTACCGCTCGGGCGACCTGTTCGAGATCGCCGGCGAGCGCGGGCAGTACCTGCTGTTCGTCGGCCGCTGCAAGGACATCATCATCCGCGGCGGCATGAACATCTCCGAGGTCGAGATCGAGACCCTGCTGCTGGCCTGCCCCGGCGTGCGCGACGCGGCCGTCGTCGGCGCGCCCGACCCCGTGCTGGGCGAGCGCGTCTGCGCCTGCGTGGTGCCGGCGCCCGGCGCCACGCTGACTGTCGAGGGCATCGCCCGCTGGCTGCGCGACGAGCGCCATGTCGCCGTCTACAAGCTGCCCCAACGCCTGCTGCTGCTGGACGCGCTGCCGCGCAACCCGGTGGGCAAGATCCTGAAGCGCGAGCTGCGGCAGCGGCTGCAGCAGGAAGCCGCCGCCGAAAGTCCCTCTCCCTCAGCCCCATCCGCAGCGTGAGAGCACCCCGATGACCACCCCCGTCCTGCTGCTGATCCCCGGCATGTCCAACACCCCGGCCGTATGGGGCCCGACGCGCGCGCACCTGGGCGATGGGCTCGAGGTGCGCGTGACGGATGTGCGCGCAGGCGCCGACATCGCCGACATGGCGCGCCGGGCCTGGGACGAGCTGGCTGAGGTGGCACCCGACCGGCCGCTGTTCCTGGCCGGGTTCTCGATGGGCGGCTACGTGGCGCTGCAGATGCAGGCCACCGCGCCGAGGCCGCTGCAGGGGCTGGCGCTGGTGTGCTCGTCGGCCCGCGCCGACAGCCCGGACGGCGCGCCGATGCGCGAGCGCGCCATCGCCGCGGCCACGCGCGACTACCCGAAATACGTCAACAGCGTCTCGCAGTGGCTGCTGGCGCATGCGCCCGACATGGCCCCGGCGCTGCTGCAGGCCATCCGCGACGACCAGTTGGCCGCCGGCGCCGAAACGACGGTACGCCAGCAGCGCGCGGTCGCGCAGCGCGCCGACCACCGCGAGCGCCTGCGCGGTCTGAGCCTGCCCCTGTTGGCCGTGGCCGGCGAACGAGACCAACTCGTGCCCCCTGCGCTGTCGCAGGAAGCGGCCGCGCTCGTCCCTTGCGCGCGGGTGGAGATCGTCCCCGGTGTCGGCCATCTGCTACCGTGGGAAGCGCCGCGGACGCTGGCTGCGCTGCTGCGGGGTTGGGTGGATGCGACCCTGAGTGCCGCCTGATCCGACCGCCCGATCGAAAAAGATTGACGACCAACCGAGGAGGAGACCCCCGATGACTCGACGCCACTTCCTGCAGCAGGGAGCTGCCACGCTGGCCACGCTGGCCACGTTGGGCGCTGCCGGCCTGGCCAGCGCCCCCGTACTCGCCCAGACCCCGGCCTTCCCGGCCAAGCCGGTGCGTGTGATCGTGCCCTTTGCCGCCGGCAACACGCTCGACACCTCGCTGCGCCAGGTCAGCGAGGTCTTCCAGCGCAACACCGGCCAGCCCATCGTCATCGACAACAAGCCGGGCGGCGCCGGCATCGTCGCGGTGCAGGCGCTGCTGCAGTCGCCGCCGGACGGCTACACACTGCTGCTGACCAACACCAGCATGTTGACGATCAATCCGCACACCTTCGCCAAGCTGCCCTACGACGCCGAGAAGAGCTTCAGGCATGTGACGAACTACCTCGGCGCGACGATGGTGTTCGCGGTCAACGCCGCCACCGTGCCGCCGAACACGATGGCCGACTTCATCGCCTGGGCCAGGCCGCAGGGTGGCAAGATCTCCTACGCCTCGTTCACCGCGGGCAACTCCTCTCACTTCGCCGGCATCATCCTGAACAAGCGCACCGGCACCGAGCTGACCCACGTGCCCTTCAACGGCACGCCGCCGGCGGTGCAGAACCTGGTCGGCGGCCAGGTGCACGCCGCCATCCTGCCGCTGCTGGCCGTCAAACCGCACATGGACAGCGGCAAGGTGAAGGTGCTGGCGGTGACGAGCCCGCAGCGCTCGCCACTGATGCCCGGCGTGCCCTCGTTCACCGAACTCGGCCTGCCCGAGATGGAGATCTTCATCTGGTCGTCGCTGTCGGCGCCCGCGGGCACCCCCGACGCCCTCGTCGCACGGCTGAACGCCGAGTTCGTCAAGGCCCTGAAGACCGACGAGATCCGCCAGAAGTGGGCCACGGTCGACTTCACCCCGTTGCCGACGACGCCCGAAGAGGTGACGCGCTTCATCCGCGCGGAGTCGGCGCGCTGGGGCGAAGCCGTGCGCATCTCCGGTTTCAAGGTCAGCGAATGAGCCTTGACAAGCCCTCCCGCCGCCGCCGGCTGGCCTGCCGCCTGCCGGTGTTTGCGGCGCCGATGTTCCTGGTCTCGGGTCCGGAACTCGTCGTCGCCGCCTGCAAAGCCGGCATCGTCGGCGCCTTTCCCACGCCCAACGCGCGCCCGATCGAGGTGCTCGACGACTGGATGCGGCGCATCACCGAAGCGCTGGCCCAGGCCCGTGCCGAGCAGCCTGCAGGCAGCGTGGGCGACTGGTGCGCCAACCTCGTCACCCACCGCTCCAACGAGCGCCTGCCCGAAGACCTGAAGCTGATCGAGCGCTACCGTCCGCCGGTGGTCGTCACCGCCTTGGGCAGTCCCAAGCCGGCGATCGACGTCGTCCATGGCTATGGCGGTCAGGTCTTCGCCGACGTGACGAGCCTGACGCTGGCGCGCAAGGCCGCCGAGGCCGGTGCCGACGGCCTGGCCTGCATCTGCAGCGGGGCGGGCGGCCACACAGGCTCGATCAACCCGTTTGCCTTCGTCAGCGCAGTGCGCGAGTTCTTCGACGGCACCATCGTCGTCGGCGGCGGCATCTGCGACGGCTGGGGCGTGGCCGGCGCCATCGCCTGCGGCGCCGACTATGTCTACATGGGCACGCGCTTCATCGCCACGGCCGAGAGCATGGCCCAGCCCACGTACAAGCAGATGCTGGTGGACAGCACGGTCGATGACCTGCTGATCAGCGACCGCATCACGGGCACGACCGCGAGCTGGCTCAAGCCTTCGATCCGCGCCAGCGGTCTGGACCCGGACAACCTGCCCGAAGCGCCGGGACGCAACTACAACAGCAACCGCTCGATCGAAGCCGCCAAGCGCTGGGTCGACGTCTGGGGCGCGGGGCAAGGCGTGGGCGCGGTGCGTGCGGTCGAGCCGGTGGCCGATGTGGTCGAACGCATCGCGCAGGAATTCGCCGCGGCCCAGGCCCGCATGGCGGCCTGGGCGCCGCCTGCGGGTGCAGCCGCCTGAGGAGCCGAATCGTGTCGCCCGTCCGCCCCACCCCCTCGTCGCCCCGGCGACAGGCCACTCGGAGGGCCGCGCATTGAACGGAAAAGCCCACCCGCTGCTCGGCACCTGGCAATTGCTGCGCTGGGACATCAGCTACGGCGACGGGCGCCCGCCCACGCTTCCCTACGGCGCCGACGCGACCGGCCTGATCCTCTACACCGCCGACGGCTGGATGAGCGCCTGCATCGGCCGCGCTCCCCGGCCGCGCCTGTCCAGCGACAGCGTGCGCAGCGCGCCCGAGGCCGAGCGCCTGGCCGCCTTCGAAAGCTGGTTCCAGTACGCCGGCCCCTACACGCTGCGCGAATCCGGGGGTCGGCTGCAGGTTGTCCACCGTGTCACGCACGCGCTCAACCCGAACTTCGTCGGCACCGAGCAGGTGCGCAACGTCGACTTCGACGCTGCAGGCACACTGACGCTGTCCGCCAGCGACACGGTGCCGGGCTCTTCGGTCGAGCGCCACCACCGCCTGCGCTGGGGCCGCGCTGGCGGCTGAAACTGCGTACCCGTTGCACGAACCGATCCCGATGAACCACCCCCTCCACGCCAAGCACCTGCCGCTGCTGGACCGCGCCGAGCGCGCCTGCCGCGAGCGCGACTGCTGGACCCCCTGGCCCGAGACGCCCGCCGGCTACCCCGACGCCGCCAACGCGCAGGCCCGCGCCCGTGCCGCCTTCGAGGCGCAGTGCGGGCAGGCCTACGATCTGGAAGGTCACCCGGGCCACGCCGGGGTGCAGGCCGAGGAGGTCTCGCCCTACACCCAGCGTGCGCTGGACATCCGCTACCCGCAGTCCGCCCCCGACACGCTCTTCGCCGCCGCCGAGGCGGCGATGCCCGCCTGGGCCGCAGCCGACGCCGACACCCGGCTCGGGGTGCTGATGGAGGTGGTAGACGTGCTCTACCGCGAGCACCTGTTCGACGTCGCCACGGCGATGATGCACACCGCGGGCCAGAGCGCCAACATGGCCTACGCCGGCAGCGGCGTCAACGCACTCGACCGCGCGATCGAGGCGCTGGTCTACGCCCGCGAGGCGCTGCGCGCGGTGACGCCACGCAGCCGCTGGGAGCGCAGCTTCGGCAGCGCCCGCATCGCGCTGGACAAGACCTGGCGCGCCACGCCGCGCGGCGTGGCCGTGTGCTTCACCTGCGCGACCTTCGCCACCTGGAACGCCTGGCCTTCGATGATGGCGAGCCTGGCCACAGGCAACGCCGTCATCGTCAAGCCGCACCCGACCTCGGTGCTGCCGATGGCGCATTCGGTGCGCGCCTTCCGCCGCGTGCTGCGAGAGGCCGGCTTCGACCCCAACTTGGTGACGATGCTGACCGACTCCAGCGCCGAGCCCGTGGGCAAGGTGCTGGTGCAGCACGCGAAGACCGCCATCATCGACTTCACCGGCAGCGCGCGCTTCGGCCAGTGGGTCGAGCGCCACGCCCATCCGGCGCTGGTGTACACCGAGACCTCGGGCGTCAACACCGTGGTCATCGAGTCCGCAGCCGACCTGGACGCGGCGCTGCGCACGCTGGCCACGACGATGTGCATGTTCAGCGCCCAGATGTGCACGAGCCCGCAGAACGTCTACCTGCCACGCACGGGGGTGCGTACGCCGCAGGGTTTGGTGCCCGTGGACGAGGTGGCGCAGCGGCTGGCCGCGGCCATCGATGCCGTCGGGCGCGACCCTCGCCGCGCCGGCATGATCCTGGCCGCGATCCAAGCGCCGTCGACGCTGGCGCAACTCGCACAGCTGCGTGACGAGGGCGCGCGCGTCGGCCGGGTGCTGCTGGAACCCAGACCCTACCCCCATCCCGAGTTCCCCGAAGCACGCACCAGCACGCCGCTGCTGGTGCAGACCGACACCACGCAGCGCGCGCTCTACGGCGAGGAGCGCTTCGGCCCGGTCGGCTTCGTGATCGTCTGCGACGACGCCGCCGACGCGCTGGCCCAGGCCACCGGCGACGTGCGCGAGTTCGGCGGGCTCACGGCCTTCCTCTACAGCGACGACGAGGCTTACGTCGACCGCGCCGTCGAGGCCTACGCCCGGGCCGGCGCGCAGCTGACGATCAACCTCACCGGCCCGATGCCGCTGAACTTCGCCGCCGCCTACAGCGACGTTCACGTCACCGGGCTGAACCCGGCCGGCAACGCCAGCCTGACCGACCTGGCCTTCGTGGCCGGGCGCTTCCGCATTACACAGTCGCGCCGCCCGGTGCGCGACACCTGACACCACCCGCGTAACGCCCAGCATCCTGGAGGCTCCTCATGAACGCACCGACCCGCCCCGAGAACCTGGCGCCCTTCGGCGAAGACTACGGCCCGCTGCTGACCGGCCCCTTCGCGCCGCTGGCCGACGAGTCGACGCTGACCGACCTGCCGCTGCTCAAGGGCGCGATCCCCAAGGACCTGAACGGTGTGTACATGCGCGCCGGCCCGAACGCCCGCTACGCACCGCAAGGCCGCTACCACCCCTTCGACGGTGACGGCATGGTCCACGCCGCGCACTTCGACCAAGGCCGGCTCACGGTTCGCAACCGCTGGGTGCGCACCGAAGGCTTCCAGCGCGAAGATGAGGCCGGCCGCGCCACCCATTGGGGCATCCGCGAGACCCTGCTCGGCCGTGATGACAAACCCCTGAAGGACACCGGCAACACCGACCTCGTCGCCCATGCCGGCAAGGCGCTGGCGCTGTGGTACATGTCGGGCGAGGCCTGGGAGCTGGACCCGATCACGCTCGAGACCCTGGGCCGCAGCCCCGCCATCGCGCAGACCGGGGGCAAGATCTCGGCCCACGCCAAGGTCGACGAGATCACCGAGGACCTGCTGTTCTTCGACTACGGTCACGACGCGCCCTACATGCGTTACGGCGTCGTCGGCCCCGACGGGGCGCTGAAGCACCACGTGCCGATCCCGCTGCCCGGGGCCCGCCTGCCGCACGACATGGCCGTGACCGAGCACTACTCGATCCTGCACGACCTGCCGGTCATGCACGACCCCGAGGCGATGGCGCTTGGCCGCCACAAGGTGGTGTTCCGCGCCGACCTGAAATCGCGCTTTGGCGTGATCCCGCGCTATGGCCGGACCGAGGATCTGCGCTGGTTCGACTTCAGCCCCTGCTTCCTGTACCACGTGGTGAACGCCTGGGAAGAGACCGACACGCGCGGTCGCTGGATCACGATGGTGGGCTGCCGCTACATGCCGGTAACCCGCCCCGACGGCAGCATCGACGAGCAGCGCACCGCCAAGGACATCGCCGAACTGGTGATGCACGCGCGGCTCTGGCGCTGGCGCATGAACCTGGACACCGGGGCGACCGAGGAGCAGTGCCTGGACGCCGTGCACAACCTCGAGTTCCCCAGCTACAACAGCGCGCTGACCGGCCGGCGCACGCACTACGGCTACCTGGTGGACCACAGCGACGACGTGATCCTGCAGTGGGCGGGGTTACGCAAGTGCGACCTCGACACCGGCGCCACACTGTCGGCCTGGCGCGACCACCCTTCGCAGAGCTGGTACTCCGAGCCCTGGTTCGCCGCTGCCGACAACCCTCAGTCCGAGGACCACGGCTACGTCATCGCCTTCCAGTGGAACGCGGCCGAGCAGCGGCAGACGCTCGACATCTTCGACGCGCGCGACCTCGGCCAGGGGCCCGTGGCGCAGGTGCTGATCCCGCGCCACATTCCCACCGGCTTCCACGGCTGCTGGTTTGCTGCCTCGCGCCTGAAGGCGCGCGCTGCGGTCTGAGCGGTCGCGGTCTGCCCGTGCCGTCGAGCCACACCCACCGAGCACCACCACCACCCCGCACTGCAGCGCCCTGGAGCATCACCCGATGAGTACGCCCACCTACATCCTCGGCGGCCACCAGACCGACTTCGCCAAGGTCTGGTCCCGCCAGGGCCAGGACCTGTCGCACATGATCCGCGAGTCCGTGCTCGGCGCGCTGGAGCGCAGCCGCGTCGACGCCGCGCAGGTGCAGAGCATCCACGTCGGCAACGCCTTCGGCGAGATCCAGCGCGCGCAGGCGCACCTGGGCGCGATGGTGGCGCAGGTGGTGCCCGAACTCTGGGGCGTGCCGGCGATGCGGCACGAAGGCGCCTGCGCCTCGGCTTCGCTGGCGGTGCTGGCGGCCATGGCCGAGATCGAGGCCGGGCGCTACGACTGCGTGCTCGTGGTCGGCGCCGAGGAATTGAAGAACCTGCCGGGCGACCAGTCCTCGGCGAACCAGAACGCTGCCGCCTGGCAGGGGCACGAAGACATCGACTGCCGCTTCATGTGGCCGGCGGCCTTCGGGCTGATGGCGCAAGAGTACCAGCGCCGCTGGGGGCTGGACCGCCGCCACGTCAACCGCATCGCCGAGATCAACTACGGCAACGCCAAGCGCAACCCGCTGGCGCAGACGCGCAAGTGGCAGTTCGAGCCTGGCGCCTTCACCGACGACGACACCCTGAACCCCGTCATCGAGCCCGGCACGCGGCGCCAGGACTGCGGCCAGATCACCGACGGCGCCTGCTCGCTGGTGCTGGCGGGCCCGCGCTTCGCGGCCGAGCATGCGCGGCGCACCGGCGTCGCGCTCGACGCGATGCCGCGCATCCAGGGCTGGGGCCACCGCAACGCCGGGCTGCGGCTGAAGGACAAGCTCGAGCGCAGCGCCGGCCAGCCCTACGTCTTCCCGCACGTGCGGCAGGCCATCACCGAGGCCTGGGCCCGGGCTGGCGTCACCGGCCCCGAGGGCCTGGACGGCATCGAGACGCACGACTGCTTCACCACCACCGAGTACATGGCCATCGACCACTTCGGCCTGACCCCGCCCGGCCAGAGCTGGCAGGCAGTCGAGTCCGGCATGATCGAGCTCGGCGGCAAGCTCCCCGTCAACCCCAGCGGCGGCCTGATCGGCGGCGGCCACCCGGTGGGCGCCACCGGCGCGCGCATGCTGCTGGACGCCGCGCGCCAGGTCACCGGCCAGGCCGGTGACTACCAGGTCGAAGGCGCGAAGACCTTCGCCACGCTGAACATCGGCGGCAGCTGCGCGACGGTGTGCAGCTTCGTGGTCGGGGTGGGGGCCTGACAGGCGCAAAGTCCTTCCCTCTCGCCCGCCTGCATGGGCAAAAGACTCTCTGCCGCTCAGCCCAGCACCTGCCTGCGAGAGCGCAGGCCCCCCTTCTCGAACACTGCGGCCACGTGCTTCTTGACCGTGTTCGGGCTGATGGCGAGCAGTCGTGCGATTTCCTTGTTGGTGTAGCCGACTTCGAGCAGCCCGTGCACCTCGGCCTCGCGCTCGGTCAGTTCGCAGGCGGCACGCTCCTGCAACTCGCGCCGGCGCGCCGCCAGGGCCTTGACGTAGAGCCAGCGCTGCGCAGCGCGTGGCAGCCAGACTTCGCCGTCGAGCACCGCCGTCACCGCCTTGGCCCAGACCGACGGCTGGACAGAGCAGTTGACCGCGGCGCGCGCATCGACATCCAGCAGCAGCGCCACCGAGGGCCAGGTGACGTCATGCCAGGCGAGGATCCAGCGCGTACGCGGCGCTGTGCGACGCAGTTCCTCGAGATCCGCGCGGGAACTCCCCTGGCACCACTGGGCATCGACCACAAGCACGCGGGGCTGCAGCTCCCGAAGGGCCTGCAATACTGCATCCGTGGACAAATCCTCCAGCTCGTGCACCGCAAACGCTCGGGACGCGGGCAGCGCGCCCACCTCCGGCCCCGCAGCCCAAAGGACGAGCGCGCAGGGCCCGTCGGGGGCTGACTTCGGCGAATAGCCGCCGGCGCGGGACCGACTGGCGGGTCTTGCGGCGGCACTGCGAGGGCTGGCCGGATCGACGAGCTGCTCGGAGGCCACCATGACCGGACTCATCGAGTTCCCGGCGTCTGTGGCGCCGCAAACCAGACGTCCCAGCCCACGACATCGCCCTCGTCCAGGACACCGCGCGCGAGCTGGAGTTCGACGAGATCGCGCAGTTGGTCATGGCGTGCCTGGGCGCGGTCAGCCTGCGCGCGCACGAGGCGCCGCCGAGAATCGAGCAGGTCGACGACGGTCGAGACGCCGAGTTCAACCCCTCGCTCCTGGGCGCGCACGGTCTGCTCCAGAGCAGCCACTTCCTGCGCGGTGGCAATGATGCGCGCCCGGCCGGCACGCGCGCTGGTGGCAGCAGCGCGGATTTCGCGCTCGACCTCACGCCGGGCCGCCTCCTCCTGATGCGTGGCCATCGCGAGTCGCGCCGCGATCTCGCGCTCCGAGGCCAGGACGCGGCCGCCTTCGTACAACGGGACGCGCAATTCCAGCCCGATGCTGGTCACGTGGTAGGGCGGCTGGCGGCGGTTGTCGTAGCCGGTATCGGCGTAGCTGTGCGTGCCCACCAGCGCCAGTTGCGGCAGGTGCTCGGCCCGGGCGCCGGCACCGGTGCGTCGCAGCGCCTCGGTGGCGCGGGCCAGCGCAGCCAAACGCGGGTGATCGCGCAAGGCCTGTGCCACGGTCTGGTCGTCGGACTGCAGCGCGGTGACGTCGGGCTCCGGCCGTCCCAGTGGTGCCAGCGGGGCCGGCCCGATCACGGGCAGGCCGCTCAGCTCGGCCAGCCGACCGCTGGCCTTGTCGCGCCGCTGGCGCCACTGGATGACACGGCTCGCGAGCGTCTGCGCATAGGCCTCGGCCTCGGCCAGGTCGGTGACCTTGGCCATTTGTCGGCCGCGCATGCTGCGCAGCCGCTCGACCTGCCGCAGGACGGCCTCGCGCTCGGCCTCGAGCGCCAGGGTCTCCTCGCCGGCCTGCAGGACCTCGAGGTAGACCCCGACCACCTGCGCGATCAGCGTCATCCGCGTCTGCGCGACCTCGAGCTCGCGCTGCCAGGCTGCGACCTGCGACGCGTCGCGCCGGTGCACCGAGGGCAGATCAACCAAGGACCAGCGGGCTGTCAAGCCGACACGCCGGCCCTCGTAGCGGCGGTCCTCGGCGAGTTGCTCGCGGTAGTCGTTGCGCGACCAACCCGCCTGCGCCGACATCTGGGGCAGCAGCCGGCTGCCGGCGATGTCGCGCTCGGCCCGCGCGCGGTCGACCTCGAGGACGCGCATCTGCAAGTAGGGGCTGCCCTCGAGCGCGGCGCGGCAGAACTCCAGCAGACGCTGCGCTGACGCTGCCGGCGCAGCCAGCACCAGTGCCACCGTCAGACCCAGAGTCAGCCCCGCCCTCCTGGCCGCGGCCACGCCGGATGACCGGCACGCCGTACCCAGGAGCAGGACGCGTTGCGGGGGCGGCAACGGCATCGAGGCTCAATCCTCTTTCAACGAGCGCGCCGCCACATCGCGCAAGGGCGCCAGCAGGTACTCCATGAGCGTGCGCTGACCCGTGTTGACCAGCACCTCCGCCGGCATGCCCGGCAGCAGTTCGAGCTGCGCAGCACGCAGCGCACGCAGACCCTGCTCCTCGATCTCCACGCGCCCCAGGTAATAGGGCAGTTTCTGGCCACCCTGCTCGTCCAGAAGTCGGTCGGCCGAAACCGCGACGAGCCGGCCCTCGATACGGGGCAGTGTGCGCATCTTGAAGCCCGGAAACCGTACCTCGGCGCCCTGCCCGGGGCGGATCTGGTCGATGTCGCGCGGCGCGAGCTGCACCTCGACCACCAGCTTCTCGGCTTGGGGCACCACCTCGAGCAGGCGGTCGCCGGGCCGAACGACGGCGCCCGTGGTGTGCACCCCGAGTCCGAGCACGGTGCCGGACACCGGCGCACGCACCACGGTGCGCGCCACCGTGTCGTCCAGCGCGCGCTGCTTCTCCAACAACGCGAACATCCCTGCCTGCACCTCGGCGAGTTCCTTGGTTGCCTCGCGCCGCAACTCACGATCGAGCTGCGCGATCTTCAGCCGCGTCTCGGCGATCTGCAACTCGGTGGCGGCAAGCTCGGCGAGCAGCTCATCACGCTGGCCCTCGCTTTGCGCCAGGTTGCGCTCGATGTCGCGCACACGCGGGCGCTCGGCGTAGCCTTCGGCCAGCAGCGCCACATAGTCCTCGCGCTCGGCCGCGTAGGAGCGCGCCCGCTGCTCGCTGCTGAGGAGCTGGGCCGCCAACCCGCGCGCCTTGGCGCGCAGCACCTGGGTCTGCTGCTCGAACAGAGCGGCCTCGCCGTCGCGCGCCTGACGGCGCGCCGAAAACGCCTGCTGTTGCAAGCGCATCGCCTCGGCAGCGCGCGGGTCGCCGCCAGCCTGCAGCAGCGCATTTGGAAAGGCCGGGCGCACTCGTCCGTCGCGCTGGGCCTCCAGGCGGGCCACCAGGGCCATGGCCTGGAACAGATCCCCGCGAAGCACCTCCAGCTGCGCCCGCGCCTGGGTGTCGGCCAGCGTCAGCAGCACCTGGCCGCGCTCGACCCGGTCACCATCGCGCACCTGAATGCCCGAGACGATGCCCCCCTCCAGATGCTGCACCGCCTTGCGATAGCCTTCCACCGAGACGAGACCTGGGGCGATGGCGGCGCTCGCCAGCGGCGCGAGCGCAGCCCAGGCGCCAAAACCGCCAAAGAGCACCAGCACGACCGACAGCCCCATCAAGAGCAGGCGCCGCTCGCCCGGCGGCGTGTCGGCTGCGGCGGCGATGGCGTCGGCCTTCATTCCGCCGCCGCCCCCACCGCAGCCGGCGCAACCACTGGGCGGGAACCTGCTGCGGTATGTCGGGCTGCCGCCTCATCAGCGGCCTTCTGCAGCGCAGCGAGCACCTGGTCTCGCGGACCCAGCATCCCGACCTGCCCGTCCCTGATCAGCAGGATCTGGTCGGCCAGGGCCAGGATGTTGCGCCGGTGCGTGACGACGATCACGGTGTGTCCGGTGCGCTCGAGCCGGCGCAGCGTCCACTCCAGTGCGGCCTCGCCGTCCTGGTCGAGATTGGCGTTGGGTTCGTCGAGCACGACGATCTTCGGATCGCCGTACAGCGCACGGGCAAGCCCGATGCGCTGGCGCTGACCGGCCGAGACGATCTGGCCGGACAACACCGTCTCGTAGCCCTGGGGCAAACGCAGCACCATCTCGTGCACGCCGGCGGCCTGGGCAGCGGCCACGACCTTGGGGGCATCCACCTCGCCGAAGCGCGCAATGTTCTCGCCTACGGTGCCGTCAAGCAGTTCCACGTCCTGCGGCAAATAGCCCAGATGGGGACCCAGGGCCTCGCGCTGCCACCGTTCGAGCTCCGCCCCGTCCAACCGCACCGCCCCTGAGGTGGGCGTGTGCAAGCCCAGCAATGCACGGACCAAGGTCGACTTGCCGGCACCGCTCGGGCCGATGACGGCCAGCGTGCGGCCCGGCTTCACAACCAGGCTGATCCCGCGCAGCACCGGCGCCGCAGCGCCGGGCGGGACGACGGTGAGCGACTCCACCCGAATCTCGCCGCGCGGCTTCGGCAGGGCCATAGGCACCGCCGGCAGCGCGCTCTGCCCGAGCAGCATCTCCAGCCTGCGGTACGACTCGCGCGCGCCGACGAAACTGCGCCAGTGCGCCACCATCACGTCCAGTGGCGCGAGCGCCCGACCGAGCAGGATGGACCCGGCGACCACCGCGCCCGGCGACAGCTCGTGGCGCAGCGCCAGGTAAGCGCCCAGGCCGAGGATGAGTGTCTGTACCGCTTGGCGGAAAGTGCGCGACGTGGCGCCGATCAGCCCACCACGCCGGCTGGCGCGCAGCTGCAGGCTCAGCATTTCGCGCTGACGCTGCCACCAGCGCGCACGCAGTTGGGGGCGCATGCCCATGGCCTCGACGGCCTCCACATTGCGCAGGCTGCGCTGCGTGTGCATGGTGGATGCCAGCGCCTGCCGGTTGGCCTCGCCGAGATCGGCGCGCGTGGCCATCTCGCTCCACACCGCCAGGCCGAGCAGCACCAAAGCGGACACCACGGCCGCCACACCGAAGGCAGGATGGAATGCGTACATGACCGCCACATAAACCGGCAGCCAGGGCGCATCGAGGAATGCCAACAACCCCGGCCCGGTCAGGAACTGCCGCAGTTGCATGAGATCGCCCAGGGGCTGGGCGCTGGCCTGGTTTCCCCCCGAAGTCAGGGCGCGATTGAAGACGGTGTCGTACAGGCGCGGCGCGAGCAGATGCTCCAAACGGCTGCTGACAACGATCAGCATCTGCGAGCGCACCCACTCCAGCCCGCCCAGCACGACAAAGAGGAACAGCGCCGCCAGACTCAGCACCAGGAGCGTGGACTCGCTGCCGCTGGTCAGCACGCGGTCATAGACCTGCAGCATGTACAGGGCTGGCAGCACGAGCAGCAGGTTGACGAAAAGGCTGAAGAAGGCCACCGCTGCAAACGATCCGCGGCAGGTGGTCAGCGCCTGCGCCAGCGCGGAGCGCCCTTCCCGGCGCGGGTCGGCGGAGATGGCTGGAGCGCTCATCGGCAACCGGTGTGCAGCAGGCCGCCGCGCTCAGCTCGGTGCCACTTCCGACGCCACCGCACGCCCCGCAGACGCCTGCAGGCTGCGCAGATGCCCCTGGAGTTGCTGCGCCAGTTGCAGCGCCGCATCCACGCTGAGCACGACTCGCGCCGCCAGGCGCCCATGGACAGACTCGGGCACCTCGCCAGCGCCCTGTGCCAGCCGCAGCACCGAGGCCAGCACATGAGGTTCGAGGAAGCCGAAATCGATGAACACCAGACCTGGCGCACCCTGCAGCGCGGTGAAGTTCGAGAACAGCGGCTGCGCCGCTTGGTCAGCGGGCTGCAGCCTGATGCCGAGCTGCAGGCGCCGGCCGGCTTCCGGCGGGGCCTCGGCGGATGCCGGCGCCAAGAACATGGGATCCATCGTCATGGGAAGTTCTTTCTGTTCGGACACGTTGCATTCTGGGAACGCGGCCGGCCTGCCGGGCTGCGGGGCCGCAAGAGTGCCTTGCAGCGGAACATGAATGAGGGATGGCGCCCGCGAGGGCGCCATCCCTCGGGCTCACGGACGCAGGCCGATGCTCACGTCGGTGGCGACGACGAGGTCGGGCGCCCCGAGCAACTGAACCACCGGGGTGCCGTCAGCCCAGAGCACACCGCCCTCGTAGCGCAGGTCGGCCTGCGTGACGTCGGGCCCGGTCCACAGGTGGATACGGTCGCCTTCGGCTCGGCTGAAGTCGGTGATCACATCCCTGTCGCTCAGCCGGACGACGAACTTGTCGGCACCGGCGCCGCCACTGAGCCGGTCGGCGCCATAGCCACCGAAGAGCACGTCCATCCCATCGCCCCCGTACAGGATGTCGGAGCCCAGCGAGCCGAACAGACGGTCGTCCCCGGCATCGCCATAGACAGCATCGCCTCCGGCGCGCGCCTCCAGCATGTCATTGCCGGCCCCACCGCGCAACGCATCGTCGCCCGCGCCAAGACCGTCATTGTTGCGGCCATAGATCGCATCCGCACCACCCGCACCATCGGCGCTGACTGCAGCCTCGGCATTGGCGGTGCCTGCCAGGCTGGCACTGGTCCAGATCTTTTCAGCCGTCGCCGTGCCCGTATAGGGATTGGGTGGGTTGGTCACGAATCCATTGGACGCCTTGTCGATCGCGTTCTCGATGTTGCTGAAGCTGTTGAAATTCCCGATCAGCGGGTCGGCGTTGATCAGGTCGACCGTGCCTTTGTCCTTGCTCGCAGCCACGATGTCGTAGACCACGACGTTCGTGCTGTTGACCATCTGCACAGGGTTGTCGGACTCGTTGGCGACGTAGATCCGGTAGATCGCCTGGGCTCCGCTCGTCCCGAGCGTCCCGCTGCTGTTCCAGACCTCAACGATGGACACCGTGAGACCGCTATAGCCGCTGCTGTAGCCGGCTGTGGTGTCGACCCAGGCCTTGGCTGTGTCGGGCGTGTACAGGTCCCAGGAGATGTAGCCATCCGGGTTCAGGGTGAACTGGTCTGTCCCGCCTCCTTGCAGCTTGGGTTGAATCTTCTCGACATCGTTCGGGAAGTTGAACTGCGGATTGCCGACGATGACAACCGGCGGCATCGCGCCCATGTAATGGGCAAGGTCGGTGTCGGTCGCCGTGCCGCCAGACCAGGCACCGCTGGCCGTGGCCGTATTGACGTGCTGACCGGACTGCCAGGGCGCGGTATACGAAAACCATTGCCCGCCGAAAGCACCGGCACCCGGAGCCAGCGTCCCAATCAAGACCGCTGTGCCAGCGGCAGCGCCGTTCAGGTCGAAATCGCTGTCTGTCAGCGTCACGCCGTCGAGCGTGACGTTGCCGATGTTCTGGACCTTGAAGCGGAACTCCAGCGGCGAGCCCTCAAACGCCAGCGGGCCGGGCGCACTGTCGGCGTCGTACCAGTTCACACCGTCGACAGAGACTTCCTTCTCGACATCGATGCGGGCGTTCTGCGCCAGGCTCTGCGTGTGGTCGTCGCTGTCGCTGGCCAGATCGCCCTGCGCGTCCTGGCCACTGGCCAGCGCCAGGTTGTAGACCGAGCCCGCGTCGATGTCGGCCTGCGTCAGCACGTAGCTGCCGCTGAAGGTGGCGCTGTCCACCGCGCCCGCGG
>JAIXWM010000084.1 GCA_027491255.1 Rubrivivax sp.
GAAGATGTTCTTGTAGGCGTTGTCGTGGGCGGGCATGGCCCCAATGTAGAAAGCCGACGCCTGCCCGGCAATCACCCGGATGGGGGTGATGCGCTCCCCCATTCGGGGGATCCTGGCGGCAGGTTCGCCGTTGCCACCCTGCGCGCCTTCTGGCAGACAGGCGCCGTGCTGCCGAGCCGACTTCCACGCGGCAACCCGGCATCAAGCATTCCCGCGCACTGTCGGCAAAACCGCGCGAATGATCCAATGGTTCACAGTCCGGCTGCATGTTTCTGACGGTCGCCGAACTGCCCGAGTAGCTGCGCGCTGCCGCCAGGTTGTTGGCCGACGTTGACCGCCGAGCCATCATCGACCACCTTGCTGCCAATCCTGATGCTGGCGATCTGATCGAAGGCACGGGGGTTGTGCGCAAGCTGCGATGGGGACGCGATGGCCGAGGAAAGAGCGGCGGCTCGAGAGGTGATGTGTGATGAGCAAGGCATTCGAGAGCATCCAGCAGGGCCTGAAAGAGGCCATCGGCCACGCCAAGGGCTCGCAGGCCGGGGTGAAGGTCTGGCGGCCCGCCCGTGTGGACGTGGCCGCCGTCAGGGGCCGACTGGGGCTCACCCAGGCGCAGTTTGCCGCGCGCTTTGGCGTTTCCGTGGCGACGCTGCGGCACTGGGAGCGCGGCGACCGCAACCCGCAGGGCCCGGCGCTGGTGCTGCTGAACCTGATCGACCGCGACCCAGCAGGCGTGCTGCGCGCCTTGTCCTGATCGGTGGTGGCGCCGGCCGACAAGACCGCGCGGGTCTTGTGCGCACTGGCCACGCCACGGGCATGCAGGCCGGCCGCCCCGCTCTGGCCTGGCCGCCCGAAACGACCGGCACGGCGCGCGGGTTGATGCGTGCGATGCCCGGCACCGCCTCGCGGCACGGCACCATCCGGCCCCTGCCTTGACCGTATCTCATGAGAGATACAAAATGGGGCCCAGAGAGGATTCGAGCCATGTCACGTTCCACGATGCTGCACGTCCGGGTGGACGATCAGCTCAAGGCGCAGGCCACCGAGGCGCTGGCGGCCATGGGCTTGTCCGTGTCCGATGCGGTGCGCATCCTGCTCAAGCGCGTGGTCAACGACCAGGCCTTTCCGCTGGAATTGAAGGTGCCCAACGCCCAGACCCGGGCGGCGATCGAAGAGGCCCGTGCGATGGCCAGCGCGCGGGCCGCCCGCTTCAACGCAGCCGAGGCCTTGATCGATGACCTCGAGAAAGCCCGCCAGCAGTAAGCGCGCCGCACCGCCCAGGGCGTGCGACTACACCCGGGCCTTCGTCAAGGACTGGGAAAGACTTTCGCGCTCTGGCCGCCACGACCTGACGCGGTTGAAGGCGGCCATGTTGCTGCTGATCGGCAACGACCAGCCGCTGGGCCCCGAGTGGCTGGATCACCCGCTCAAAGGCCACTGGGCTGACCACCGCGAATGCCACATCGGCGGCGATTTCCTGCTGATCTACAGGCTGGACGGCGAGTCCATCCTTTTCGTGCGGGCGGGCACGCACTCTGAACTGTTCGAGGAGTGAGCCGCGGGCGGTGAGCCCGTACCCTGCCTTGCTTCCACCGCGGGCGACAGGACGACCTTGCCCTGGCCGGCCTTCATGTCCTTGATCGACTGCAGGATCTCGGCGCCGATGTCACGCTGCGCCTCCTGGGCTTCCAAATCGGCGGGGGACAACTTCCTGGACTTCGAGGGCACGATGGATCTCCTTGAGCATGGCCACCGGAATGTTCTCCTTGGCTGACTTTGCGAACATGGTGAGCAGATACACCTGGCTGGATCAGCAGCGCATGCCCCGCGCTGCACGTCTAGACACTCACGCCACGACGCCCGCCAGCCGGTTCCACTCCAGCCGGCGATGGCGCGGAACCGGGACCGCACTTGCCATGTGCCACCCGTTCTCCAGACAATCACCCCCCACCCCGCAGCGCAGCACCGAGAACGCCCCATGTTCACCAGATTACGCCTGCAGAACTTCAAGGCCTGGGCCGATACCGGCGATGTGGCGCTGCAACCCGTGACGATGGTGCTGGGCACCAACTCTTCGGGGAAGTCGTCGTTGATCCAGAGCCTGCTGCTGCTGAAGCAGACCGTGCTTTCGCCCGACCGGTCCATCCACCTGAACCTGGGCGGCGACGAGGTGCATGACCTCTTCCACTTCGGCGACTTCGACAACGTCCTGCATGCGGCAGGCCGGTCGGGTACCGAAGCCCGCTTCAGCGTGGAATTTGACTTCCAGCGCCCGCAGGGCGAGCGGGTGACCGCGGGGCATTTTCAGTGCAGTTACGGCAACACGCGCGCGGCCGGCGTGGCGGTGCAAGACCTTCAGTTGGGCACCGGCGGGCTGCGGCTGCGGGTGAAACGCGGCGCCCGGGGTGCCTACGCGGTCACCGTCAATGACGAACCGCAAAGCCGCGGCAGCAGCAAGGAATATGCGCCTGAGCGGTCCATCGCGTTGCCGGCCCAGGCGCTGGCGCTGCTGGGTGATCACAGCGCCCTGGCCCAGGATCTGAGCCTGGCCCTCAGGCGCGAACTCGAGAACCTGCGCTACCTGGGCCCGCTTCGCCGCCGGCCGGAGCGTGACTACGTCTGGAACAAAGCCAAGCCCAGCGACATTGGCGCCGATGGCAGCCGTACCGTCGATGCCCTGCTGGCCAGCACGCTGCTGCGGGATGCCGAGCGGGGCGACGTGATCAAGGGCGTCTCTGCCTGGCTGCAACGCATGGGCCTGGCCCGCGGCATCGAAGCCCGGCAGGTGGGCAGTTCCACGCGCTACGAACTGGTGGTCAAGGGCGAGGGCGTCGAGTCGAATCTGCGAGATGTCGGTATCGGCATATCGCAGGTGCTGCCCGTGCTGACGCTGGCGCACTTTGCGCCCAAGGGCAGCACCATCATCCTCGAGGAGCCTGAGATCCACCTGCACCCGCTGGCGCAGGCAGGCCTGGCCGAACTGTTCATCGAAACCAGCCGTGAGCGTCAAGTGCAGTTCATCGTGGAGACGCATTCCGAGCACCTGTTCCGACGCATGCAGACGCTGGTGGCGCAGCAGAAGGCCCAGACCAGCGAATGCGCGCTGTACTTCGTCGAAAGGAAGGCGCAGGGCGCTTCGATGCGCCAACTGTCGATCGACGACTTCGGCGCCGTCAAGGACTGGCCACCACACTTCTTTGGCGACAGCGTGGGCGAAGCCCGCGCCCAGGCCCAGGCGCGGGCGGAGCGAATGAAGAGGGCGGCACAACATGCCTGACGCCTCTGTCATCGACACCAACGTGCTCATCGTCGCCAGCGCGGCAGATGAGGCGTCGGTGTTTCCGGCGGAAGGCACCCCGGTGGCCCGCCCGGAAGATCGCGAGGCCGTGCTGAGTTGGCTGACCGCCTTCGAGCGCGACGACAGCCGGCACGTGGTGCTGGATTGGCATTGGCACCTTTGCGGTGAGTACCAGAACAAGTTGCACCCCGCGCAGGATTACGGCTGGCTGGTCATCATGGCCAAGCAGGACCGCAATCAGGTGGCCTGGGTAGGCCTGGAAGTGGACGAACACGGGCACGCCGTACTCGACGATCCGCTTTCAAGCGCCGTCACCGATCTTGCCGATCGCAAGATGGTGGCCGCAGTGCTTGCGGCACAGGCTGACGGGCACGACTGCAAGCTGATCAACGCCTGCGACACCGACTGGCTGGATTGCGCGCAGGCCCTTGGTGCCGTCGGCGTGGAGGTGACCCATCTGCTGCCAGACTGGCTGAGGGAAGTGCATGCCGCCAAGCGCGCCTGATCCGACGTCTGAATCGGCTTCTGACCCCAGCGCCGACGACGGGGACAAGTTCTTCCGCTTTCCGCACACGCCCCACCTGGCATGGCTGGGGCCCGGGCGGCCGCGTGACGACAAGGTGCTGACGCCTGAAGAGGCACAGGCCCTGCTTTCGGGGCCCGTGACCGTCGAAGAAAAGCTGGACGGCGCCAACCTGGGGCTTTCGCTGGCGGAAGATGGCGGCTTCCGGCTGCAGAACCGTGGTCAATACCTGCTGCCCCCCTGGGGCGGCCAGTTCTCAGGCTTGCGCGCCTGGCTGGACGCGCGGGCCGAGACGCTGTTCGACGCGCTGGATCCCCGGCTCATCGTCTTTGGAGAGTGGTGCGCCGCAAGGCATACGCTGGACTACATGGCACTGCCTGACTGGTGGCTGGTGTTCGACGTCTACGACCGTGCCGCGGGCCGCTTCTGGAGCGCTGCGCGGCGCGACCGTTGGGCCGCGGCGTGCGGACTGCAGACCGTGCCGGCGCTGGCCACCGGGCGACACAGCGCCACCAGCCTGGCAGCCTTGCTGACCCACCAGCCCAGCCGCTACCGCCCGGGCCCCATGGAAGGCGTGGTGGTGCGTGCCGATGAACACGACTGGCTGCTGGCCCGCGCCAAACTGGTCAGGGCCGACTTCACGCAGAGCATTGGGGAGCACTGGCGCAGCCGGGGCCTGCAGTGGAACCGACTGGGCCCTTGCCGCGAAGTAACATCCGCCGATGCCCCTGCTGTACTACTGGCGCGGTGACAACTACCGGGACGATCTGGACCGCGGGGCCGCGTACCACCTGAACCAGGGCAACCCCGCGCTGCACGACATCGCGATCGGTGACAGCCTGTGGGCCTTCACGCGGCGTGAAGACGGCGCCTACGTGCTGGCGGCCGAGTTGGTGGCCAAGGCATTGACGCGCAACCCGCCAGGCTATCGCTACGGACCGTTTCGCTTGTGGGGCGATCTTGCAAGATCCCGTTACTTCCGTGGCGAAGGCCAGCGCGACATCACGTCGCTGATCCGCACCTTGGCGATCACGGCCAAGGGCGACCAGCTCGGTCGCGCCTTTCAGGGCAACGCGGCGGTCAGGCGGATCAGCCAAGCCGACGATTCGATCCTTCGCTGGCATGCTGCGACGCTTCCGCTGGAACCTCGCGCCCGGCTATTGCCCGAGGAGCGGCTGGAAGCGTTGCTGCAGTCGGGTGACGAACGTGCGGTGGCTGATCTCTTCCAGCAGGCGCCCTGCGGCATCGCCGAGGCGCCACGGCGCTACCTGCTGACCGAGGCCGTCACGCGCAACCGCCAATACGTGGACGAGCTGCGCGAGCTTTACCTGGGCCGCTGCCAGCTTTGCCAATGGAGCCCGCGCTCGATCTACAGCACCGACCTGTGCGAGGGACATCACCTGCGCTGGCTGGGTCGCGGTGGCGAAGACAGTCGTTCCAACATGGTGTTGCTGTGTCCCAACCATCACCGCGCCGTTCACAGACTGGATGCGCCGTTTGACTGGGGGGTCATGGGGTTCAAGTTCGGGGTTTCTATGCATCCGTTGGAACTCCTTTGTCATGAGCTAACGGCGGCGGTTTAGCGATCTTGATTGGAAACCTGCCTCAGCCAGGCTCACCCAGCGAGCTACTGACCTCATAACCTGAGCTCTCCTGACGACGGAGAGCCACGATGTCCAGCCACAAGACTCAGTTCCAGCCCGGCATGTCGATCCCCGAATCCCTGCGTCACTACGGCACCGAAGAGCAGTGCGCCGAAGCTCTGACGCGGGCACGTTGGCCCAAGGGCTTCCGCTGCCCGCGCTGCGACGACGCGCGGCGCCGGAAAAAGTGGTCAGGCGGGGGCATGCTGAGGCAGGGCGGTTTCCATTCCGAAGCGCAACACCGATCTCAGTGGATGGAAGTTGAGGGTTGATGGGCGGCTTTGAGCATTGCGGCGAACACCTCCAGCGGGGAGTGGAAGGCGTGCGTTGCGCGTGGTCGGTTGTTCAGACTGTCAGCGATGGCGTCGAGGTCGGCCTGGGTGTGGACCGACAGGTCGGTGCCCTTGGGCAGGTACTGGCGCAGCAGTCCGTTGGTGTTCTCGCAACTGCCGCGCTGCCAGGGGCTGTGAGGGTCGCAGAAGTAGACCTTCACGCCCGTGCTAGCGGTGAGCTCGCGGTGGCGGGTCATCTCCTTGCCCTGGTCGTAGGTCAAGCTGTGGCGCATCGGCGCGGCAATCGAATTCAGCTTGGCAGTAAAGCCCGCCAGCGCGGAAGCTGCCGTCGAGTCGTCCATTCTGGCCAGCAGCACGAGTCGGCTGGTGCGCTCCACGAGCACGCCCACGGAGGACTTGTTGCCGGCGCCCTTGATGAAGTCGCCTTCCCAGTGGCCCGGCATGAGACGGTCCTCGACCTCGGGCGGACGCACATGGATGCTGACCATCTCGGGGATCTGGCCGCGCCGGTCGACGCCGCGCTTGCGAGGCATGCGCGTGCTGCGACCGTGGCGCAGGCAGGCGATGAGCTGCCTGCGCAGTTCGCCGCGGGGGTGCGCGTAGATCGCCGTGTAGATCGTCTCGTGCGAGACATGCATGGTTGGGTCCTCGGGCCACACGCGCTTGAGGATACCGGCGATCTGCTGCGGCGACCACTTCCAGTCCAGCATCGTGAGCACGGTGCTCCACAGGACGTGGTCGGGATGGAGCTTGGGTGCGCCACGCGCCTCGACGCGGCGCGTCTGGCTCAGCGCCCGCGCAGGGAGGCTGGCGTAGGCGCCCTCGGCATCGGCGTTTCGCGAGAGTTCGCGGCTGATCGTGGCGGGCGAACGTCCGAGCGCGCGGGCCATGGCCCGCACGCCCGAACGCGCCAGGCGCATGCTCGCGATCGTCATGCGCTCCTCAGGCTGAAGCTGCCTGTAGGTCGTTCTGGTCTGCATCTGTGCACCTTACCCGAAGACGGGTGTTGCACTTCAGATTTGAGGCCGCCGGGCAAGAGATGTGCAGCCTTCTGCCTACACCCCCACCCTCACCACCCGCCCCCCCACCGGCAGATACAACCACTGCTCCACCACCGCCCGCCCGGTGGCGGTGTGCAGGGCCTGGGCGTAGGCGGCCAGTTGGGGGGCGTGGGTGGTGGCCAGGGCTTCGTCGTGGGCGGTGCCGCCGGGGTGGGCCTTGTGGTCTACCAGCACCCAGCCGGCGGGGGTGTCCAACAGCAGGTCGATGCGGCCGCGCAGGCGGGTGCCGTCGGGGGCGGGGGCTTCGATGGGGGTTTCCACCCGCACCGGGCAGCCTGGCCAGCGCGCGGCCAGCCACTCCATGAAAGCCCCCACCTGGCGGCACACGGCCTGGGCGTCCACCGCGGTGGCCATGCCCCAGGTGGCCAGGATGCGCGCGGTCTCTTCCGCGCTGCTGTGGCCCAGCACGGCGGCGCGGGCCACGCACAGGTGCAGTGCGGTGCCCAGCGTGGCCATGTCGGGCCGGCCGTTGACCACGATGCGCGCGCCCACGGGCTGGTGCGTGGCTGCAGTGGCAGGGGCGGGGAGCGGGGCGGTGTCGGCAGCGCTGGGCTGGCGCCACAGCGGCCGGGCCTGCACCGGGGGCCGGGGCTCGAACCACTGGCAGCCCGGCTGGGCCTGCGCGGGCGGCGGGTCGTCGCATTCGGGCAGCGTCCAGTGGCGGGTTTCGCGCGGCACTTCTTGCCCGTCGTCCAGCTGCAGGCTGCCGGTGGGGCCGAACAGCAGATCGGGCGCGCCTTCAGTCTCGGCCACCCAGCCGAGGTCGGGCAAGAAGGGCTTGTCGTCCTTGGGGGGCTTGCCGCAGCAGACCAGCACGTTGACATCGCGCGCGCGGGTCAGGCCCACGTAGAGCAGGCGCCGGTTCTCGGCGATGGCCTCGGCCAGCAGGGCCTGCCCGGTGGCACCCGCCTCGGCATCGGCCGCGGGTTGCGGGGCCTTGTGCCGGCCCCAGGTGGCGGGCCAGCAGTGGATGAAGCGGCGCGCCAGCGGCTGCGCGGCGTCGAATGCACCCTGGGTGCGCGCGCGCACGCCCCACAGCGCGCTGCGCGCGGTGGTGTCCAGCGCCGTCAGCACGGCCACCGGCCATTCCAGGCCCTTGGCGCGGTGGTAGGTCAGCACGCTGACGGCGTCGCCGGCGGTGGCGGCGCGCTCGTCGGTGCCGTCTTCGGCGCGCTGCGCCAGCCAGGCCAGCAGCCCGCCCACGGTGGCCGGGCGGCGCGCGGCGGCGCATTCGTCCTCATAGGCGGGGCCCAGCGCGGCCAGCGCCTCCACGTTGGCCAGGCGGGTGTGCGCCTCGTGCGCGGTGGCGGCCCAGCGGTGCACGCGCTGCGCCACCTGCGATTCGGCCACGGCCAGTTGCAGCGCCTCGCTGGGCGACAGCGCCGCCAGGCGGGGGCGCAACTGCTCCAGCCGGCCCAGCAGCGGGTGTGGCGTGGCGCCGTCCACCTGCCAGCCGTGGGGGCTGGCGCCTTCGGGGGGCAGCTGGCTCAGGTGGTTCAGCCGGTCGGCCAGCCAGTCTTGCACCGGGGTGCCGTCGGCCAGCGTCAGCACCAGCGCGGTGGCCACGGTGTCGCGGGCGTTGTGCAGGCGGCGCAGGCAGGCCAGCACCAGCAGCGCCTCGGCCGTGCCCAGCAGGCCGGCGCGCGGGCTGGCCGCGGGCACGCCCCAGGCCTGCAGCGCGGCCACGGCCAGCGGCACCTGGTCGTTCTTGCGGCACAGCACGCCGATGTCGCCCGGCCGCAGCGGGCGCAGCGCGCCGGCCGCGCCCAGCCCCTTGTCGAACACCTGCAGCCCCCGGCCCAGCAGCTGGTGGACGGCCGGGCCCAGGCCGCGGTAGTCGGTCTTGTTCTTGCTGCTTTCGAAGCTCCAGTTCAGCAGCGCGGGCTGGCCGGGGATGTCTTGCCGCGAGGGGCTCAGCACCACCTGCGCGTGCTGCAGCGTGGGCGTGAAGGCGTGGCCGAAGACGGCGTTGGTCAGCGACACCAGCGCCGGGGTGGACCGGCGCGACGTGGACAGCGCCTCACCCACCCGGCCGCCCCACTGCGGCAGGGCCTGCAGCACCTGCGCCACCAGCGTGGCGTCGGTACCGCGGAAGCCGTAGATGGCCTGCTTGGGGTCACCCACCCACACCGACCGCTTTGCCAATTGCGCCAGCTCTACAAACAGCGCCAGCTGCAGCGGGCTGGTGTCCTGGAACTCGTCCACCAGCACCAGGTCCAGCTCTTCGGCCAGGGCGGCGCGCACGTCGGGGCGGGTGCGCAGGGCGTGCAGCATCAGCGCTTCCTGGTCGACAAAGTCCACCGCGCCCGCGGCCAGCTTGGCGTTGCGGTAGCTCTGCAGCGCGTCAGCCGACAGGCCGAACACCAGTTGCAGGTAGCGCCGCACGTCGGCGTGGTACTGCGGGTGGCTGGCGTGGGCCTTTGCGGCCTCTTGCACCGGGGCCAGCAGGGTGCGGGCGCCGGCACCGGCATTCAGGCTCTGTGCGGCCAGCCAGTCGGGCCAGGCCCACGTGTCGGCTTGAAACGCGGTTTCCAACTGGCGCAGCTTGGCCAGGCCCTTGCGCAGCGTGTCGGTGACCTTGCGTCCTTCGGCTTCCAGGGTGTCGATCTGCGTTTGCACGCCCGCCCGCGCCGTGGCCAGCGCCTGCGTCAGCGCCGCCGTCAGGCCGTCGCCATCGCCGTCGCCCGCAACCGGGGTGGTCCAGTGCGCCAGCATCGCGTCCGCGTTGGCGGCGGCCATGGGGCGCAGGTCTTCGGGCCCGATGTCGTTGGCGCGGGCGGCGGTCAGCACCTCTTGCAGCCGCTTGGACCACGCGTCGTGCTCGATACCCAGCCGCTCGGTCAGGCGCACCAACTCGGCCTGGGCCTCGGGCTCCAGCGCTTCGGCCAGCGTGGCCTTCAGCATCTGGCTGGCCTGCTCTTCGCCCAGCACGGTCTGATCGGGCGGCAGGCCCAGCTCGAAGCAGAAGCGCTGCAGCCACTGGCCGCACACGCTGTTGACGGTGCCCACGCTGGCCTGGCCCAGCGCGGTGGCCAGGTCGATGCGGCCGCGCTGCAGCAGCCAGGCGCGGGCGCGCTCGCGCAGCTCGGTGGCGGCCTTGACGGTGAAGGTGGTGGCCACCACGGCGTGGGGCCGGGCGCGGCCCGATTCCAGCGCCTGGGCCAGCGTCTCGGTGAGCTTGTGCGTCTTGCCGCTGCCCGCGCCGGCGCTGATGAATTCGATGTCGGCCTTCATTCCCAGCCCCCCAGCAGCACCAGGTGATCGCGTTCCCAGCGGGCGTTGGGGCCCTGCACGGGCAGTGTGCCTTCGGGGCCTGCGTGGTCATCGGGCGGGTCGGGGGGCACCACCTCCACACAGCCTTCGGCCAGCTGGCCGGTGCGCCAAGCCCAGCTGGCCTGGGCCTGCGCCAGCAGCGCGGGCACGGCGGGGGTGCCGGGCGGCGCGTGCACCGAGCCGCGCGGGAAGACGCCCGGGTGGCTGACCAGCAGCGCGCGGCTGTCGATGATGAAGTAGCCCAGCGCCACCGGGGCCAGGCGCGCGGGCGGCTGCTGCGCCACCAGGCTCGAGTACAGCGCCAGCTGCAGGTGGCCGCCTTCGGCCAGCAGCTCGCGGTAGCGGCTGGTGCCCGACCACTTCATGTCGATCACGGCGCAGCGCCCGCCGGGCAGGTGCGCCAGCAGATCGAGCGTGCCGCCCAGGCTGGCGTCTGCAAAGTGCCCTTCGAGCTTGGCTTCGGTCTGCACGCGCTCGGCGCCGGCTTCGCGCAGGTGGGCCAGCAGGGCGCAGACGGCGCGTTCGCACAGCAGGCGAAAGCGCTGCTGCCCCATGCCGGCGCCCTGCATCAGCAGCGTGGCGCCTTCGGTCTGCAGCAGCGGGCCGACGATGCCGCGCAGCCAGGCCAGGGCCTGCTCGTCGCTCCAGGTCAGGGCGTCGGTGTGGCTGAAGAGCTGCTCGAACACGCGGTGCGCCAGCACGCCCAGCAGGCGGTTGCCGTCTTCCGCGGCCAGCACCTCGGTGGGCTTCAGCCTGGCCACCTTCTTCAGCACGTGCAGCGCCGGGGCGTTGAACAGCTCGTTGAGCGCGGTGTACGACAGCTGGCCCTCGGGCAGCGCCACCGGGGCGGGCAGCTGCAGGTAGCGCGGCACCGCGGGCAGCAGCTGCCGGGCCACGGGGGTGGGCTGCAGGCCCGGGCAGGCTGAGACGTCCAGCGCGGCGCGTTCGAGCCCGGGTACCAGTTGCTGCAGCAACTGGCGCGTGGGGTGCACCTCGGTGCCCTCGGGCGGCAGCACCAGCACGAAGCGCTGGCGCGCGGCCAGCAGCGGGCGCAGCCATTGTTGCGACAAGGCGGCCAGCGCCTGCGCGGGGTCGGGCAGGGCCACGCCCAGGTCTTGCAGGGCGCGGCGCTCGGCGGCCGACCACGGCGCCGGGGCCGGCAGCGCGGGGGCTGCGGGCATCCACCACAGCACCTCGTCGGCCGGCTCCACGCAGGCGGCGGCCAGCCCGGCCGATCGCATGCAGCCCACCTGCGGCTGCGCGTCGGGGCTGGTGCTGCCCTGGGGGGTGGCGCGGGCCAGCAGTTGCTCCAGCTCGCGCGGGCTCACGCGGGCCTGGCCGCGGTGCGCCAGCTCGGCCAGGCTGTCGGCCACGGCGGCGCACTGCCGGTGGGCCGGGCCGAACACGGCCGCCTGCCCGGCGCTGCCGCCCAGGCGGCGGCGGAAGGCTTCGCGCAGGCGCTCGGCGCAGGCGCGGGCGTGCGCCAAGGGCAGGCCGGCATCGCGGCTGAAGCGCGGGCCTTCCAGCCAGAAGGCGATGTCTTCTCGCAGGGCATCGCCATCGACTGCGGCGGCCTGCACGGCGGCTTCACGCGCCTTGGTCCAGTTCGGCCCGCCGATGCCGGGCTGCTCGGCCACGGCCTCGGCCAGACGCTGGCGCGCGCCGCGGCTGAAGGGGCCCACGGGGTGGGTAAGAAAGTCCACCACGCGGCCGATGTCCAGCGGATCCCAGCACAGGTCCAGCGCCAGGCCCAGGGCCTGCAGCGGCGGGCGCAGCGCACTGGCGGTCTCGAAGCCGCAGCGCACGCTGCCGATGGCTTCGAGCGTGGTGTCGAGGCTGCTGCCCCGGGTTTCGGCGACGACCAGGCGGTCGGCCTGCGGCTGTGCGGCATGCAGCGCGCCCAGCCAGTGCTCGGCGGCGGTGGCGGTGGGCGCGCGCACGCAGGCGACGCTGCCGTCGTCGGCCCAGTCGGGCAGGGCGCCGGTGGTGCGGCCCTGGGTGACGGCCTGCAGCGCGGCTTGCTGCAGGCGGCGCAGCGCGCCGCTGCCTTGCGGGGCCGGCGGCTGCACGGTGACGCCGGGCAGCAGCGCCAGCACCTGCTGCCAGGCGCGGGGCAGGGTCTCGGGCGGCTCGAGCAGCGTCACCGCGCTGAAGGGGCGGCTGCCGGTGGCGCGCAGCGCGGCGGCGCAGGCCGCCAGACGCTCGGCCAGGCCCGGGGGCAGCGTGCCGGCGGCGGCCTGCTCGGCGGCGGCCAGGTCGGCGATGCGGGGCGGCGCGCCGTCACCGGCCTGCCCGGCCCAGCCGCCGAGCATCCAGGTGTCGCGCCAATCCAGCAGCCGCGCGGCGGTGCCGAAGCCATCGGCCACCAGTGAGGCGCGGTAGAAGCGCGGCTGCACGGCATCGGCCTGCTGCAGCGCGCCCAGGTAGATGGCCACGCGGCGGGCCAGGGGCACCTCGGGCGCGGCCAGGCCAAGATAGGTTTCCAGCAGGCCGAGCAGGCCCACGGGGCCCACCAGCGGCTCGTCGAAGAAACTCCCCGCCGACGGCCCCTGCCGGGCGTCGAGACTGGCGCCAAAGGTCACCCGCATGCCACGCTCCCTGTGGCCCCCGGCACCTGGCGCCCGCCCCGGGTCACGGCATCGGCCAGCCCCAGGTAGCGTGCGGTCGTCGCGCGGAAGTCGAGCAGTGATTGTGCCTGCGGATCAAATGCCCTCGGCCGGTTTTGATGGCCCGGTGCTTGTGGTAACGGCTGCGCGGTGGGCGCAGCAGGGTGGTGATTCATGCCGTTCTTCCTGATGGCAGCGCCTTGCGCGGCGCCGATACCCATCTAGACGGCGGGGCGGGGAAAACGTCAGCCTTTCGGCTGTCGCTATCGGATTGACCAGTCCGCTCAGCCCGAACGCATCTGTATTACATTGGCATACCGTGATCTCGTAATCTCATGGAGGGACTGGCACCATGTCGGCCGTGTTGACCGTACGCCTCAGCGATGAAGAGGCTGCCGCCCTTGAACGCCTGACCCGCATATCAGGCAAGAGCCGCAGCGACCTGGTGAGGGATGCCCTTCGCTCGCAGGCCTTGCGTGAGAACCTGCGACTGTTGCACGAAGACCTGGGCCCGCAGGCCCGTCTGACGGGCTGGTTGACGGAAGACGACATCCTGCGTGATGTGAGCTGACCGACGGCGCCACGTCGTGAAGGTTTTTCTGGACACCAACGTGTGGCTTTCGGCGGTGGTTTTTCCAGGGTTGTGTGCCGAACTTCTGCTTGAGCTCGATGCCCGCGGCCACCGTTGGTTTACCAGCGACCTGGTGCGTTCGGAAGTGCATGCCGTGTTGCAGCGCAAGTTCAGGCGCCATGCATCTGCCGTGGAGCGCTTCGACGCCTTGTGGGCTTCGGCCGTCGGGGTGCCTGACGTCGCCGAGCCCGAGGATGACGCCGATGCCCGCTTGGTTGCTGCGGCGGGCGCTGCGGGAGTTGATCTCTTTGTGACGGGAGACCAGCGGGTCCTGGGCTGGGGTTCGCAAGGCGGCATGCTTTTGCTTTCACCTCGGCAGGCCTGGGAACAGGTGGTCATGCCAAGGCCGTGACTGCTGGGGTCTAGCGACAAAGAGCCGTCGCGGATGATTTGTCCGGCGTTGGCGTGCAGGGCGTGAGGCCTGAGCCGGCGGCATCCGGCGTGAGCGATACGCACCCGGTCAAGCTCAACTCACACCCCCCGCGCCCGCCGCCCTGTGGCGCGGGGCACCATCCCCACCCCCAGCCGCCGCGCCAGCAGGGGCCGCAGGCGGTGGCAGCATTCGCCGTAGTAGGTGCGCGTGGCGCCCTCGGTGCGGCCGATGCGGCGGCCGATGGCTTGGTGGGCCAGGCCGTCCAGCCGCATGTCGATGACGGCGGCGCGGCCGGCGTCCTGGCGGGCCAGGTCGGCCAGCGCTTCATGCACGGCGTGGCGGCGGCGCAGGGCCTCGGCGCGGTCCTGAGCGTCTTCGTCGGCGTGGGTCTGCGCGATCTGCTCCCACCAGGCGTCGTCGCAGCGCATTTCGCGCGTCTGCTTTTCGTCGTGCTCGGTGAAGCGCGTGGACCAGCGGCGCCATTCGTCGGCCATCGCGCTGGCGGCCAGCTTGTTCAGCCAGGCCGTGGCGGCGCCCGGCTGGCTGCCGCCCTTGTACTGCCGGGCGTTGCTCCACGCCTTCATCATCCAGGTCTGCAGCATGTCGCCGGCGGTGGGGCCGGCGTCGCCCGAGTGGGCGCAGGCGCCCTTGAGCCTGAAGAAGTTCAGCAGGCGTACCCGGTGGCGCCGGTACAGCAACTGGGCGCCTTGTTCCTGCGCGGCGCGGCGGCTGCTGGTCATCAGGCGGATGAGGTGATCGTCGTCATGGGGTGGGGTGTCGTAGGGCATGGTGTCCGGCTCTGGCAAGGGTGGTGGGCGGGGGAGGGCGTCGGACAGGTCAGTATTCGCCGGGGGGCTGCCAAAAGATGTCAATTCCGGATGCATTGCAGTTGCCATACAGTCGGCGCATGAGGCGCACCGCCACCTTGCCCCCCATCCGCATCGCGCCTGATACGAAGGCCCGGCTCGAGTCGGTGCTGCGCGAGGGCGAATCGCTCACGCAGTTCATCGAGGGCGCGGTGTGCAAAGAGGCAGACTTCCGCGCCGAGCAGAACGCCGCGGTGGCCCGGGCCAGGGCTGCGCTGCGCAGTGCGGGCCAGGGTGAGGGGCTGTTGACGGCCGAGGGCTTTCTGGCGGGCATGGCGCGGCGTGCCGAAGCCGCGCAGCAGCGCATCCGCGAGGCCGCGGCGCCCGAGCACAGGCGGGCCCGGGGTTGAGCGGGCCGTATCGGGTCGTCCCCACCGTCACCTTCCAAGAGGACATCGAGCGCCTGGAGGAATTCATCGTCCAGCGCGAACTGGCCAGCCACACGCCCGACGAGACCTGCCTCTTCCGGTTTCGCGAAGCGGTGGAGCGCGGTCTGGGCATCCTCACTTTTGCGCCGCACACCTGCCGCCGCTGCGAAGCGGCGCGGGAGTTCCGGGAACTCGTCATCCCCTTCGGCCACGGAGGGTGCGTCGTTCTTTTCGCCATTCGCGACGTCGATGTCGTGCTGCTCGCCGCCAGAGACCAGCACGAACACGATTACCGCTGATCCGTGCGCTGCAAGCCGGCGGGGAGGTTCCCGGTCAGGGATCCATAAAAGCCCATCGCCTGCCGCGGGAGGGGCGCAAGCCATGCGCGGCAGCCAGGCACCCGCCCTCAGAGCGTCCGAACGGTCTAAAACTGGAAAATAGTCGCGACTTTTTTCCAGTCAAGCATAATTTGGTCGCATGTACCGCTCTCTCGAGGCCTTGATCCAGGCGGACCTGCCGCGCAAGCTGGTCTTGTCGACGGGGCCGCGCCAGGTGGGCAAGACCACCCTGGCGCGTCACCTGGCCGAGGCGGCGGGCTCGGCCACCTACTTGAATTGGGACGTCGCGGCGGACCGGGCCGTGCTGCAGCGGCAGTCCTGGCCTGTCTCGAGCCGCCTGGTGGTGTTCGACGAGATCCACAAGATGGCGGGCTGGAAGAACTGGCTCAAGGGGGTGGTGGACGGCCGGCCCGCGGGGCAGCAGTTGCTGGTGACGGGCAGCGCGCGGATGGACACCTTTCGCCAGAGCGGCGAATCGCTGGCCGGACGCTATTTCGCCTACCGGCTGCACCCGATTTCGGTGCGCGAATGGTGCGAGGCGACACCGGCGACGCCCCACCAGGCGCTGGACCACCTGCTGCAGCGCGGCGGCTTTCCCGAGCCCTGCCTGGCCGCCGATGCGGTGCAGGCCGACCGCTGGCGCGCGCAGTACCTGACCGACCTGGTGCGCGAGGACGTGCAGGAGTTCTCGCGCGTGCAGGAGATCGGCGCCATGCGGCTGTTCGTCGAGGTGCTGCGGGACCGCGTGGGCTCACCTCTTTCGCTGGCCTCGATCGCGCGCGACCTGGCCATCTCGCCGACCACCCTGCAGCGCTACCTGGACATCCTGCGCGCGCTGTTCATCGTCTTCACGGTGCAGCCCTGGCACCGCAACATCGCGCGCGCGCTGCTGCAGTCGCCCAAGGTCTACTTCTTCGACACCGGGCTCGTGCGGGCCGGCGACGGCCCGCGCCTGGAAAACGCTGTGGCTGCCATGCTGCTGAAGCACGTGCACTGGCTGTGTGACGCGCGGGGCCGGCAGGCGAGCCTGCACTACGTGCGCACCAAGGACGGTGCCGAGGTGGATTTCGCCGTGGCCGAAGAGGGTGAGCTGACCCAGCTGGTCGAGTGCAAGTGGGCCGATCACCAACCTCACCGCGCCCTGACGCGGTTTGCCGACGAGTTCCCGCAGACCGAAGCGGTGCAGATCGTGCGCGAACTGCGCCAGGAAGAAGACCGCGGCCGCGTCAAGGTGCGCCACGCCGCCACCTGGCTGGCTGGCCTGGCGGCCTGAGGGCTGTTTCCTGCCGGATGCCGCAGCGCTTGCCGCGGCAGAGCAGGCGGAGCCCGGTTTTCTGGACCGCTCCCCTTGCGGGCGTGTTGACAGCAGCGTGCCGCGCTGCCGGCGCTTGGCCCGCCACCGCGCGGTGGAGTGACAATCCCGCAAGCGCTGCAGGTGCATCACGGCCCTGGCGCGGCCCCGATGAAAATCGCCGATGCCATCCTGGCGCTGCGCCTGATGCCCGCCGAGCCCGCGCTGGCCATCACGGCGGGTGAGTTCGTTCAACGCTGGCGCGCCGGGGCGCGGCGTGAGGCCTCGCCGCGCACGCTGCTGCGCTGGGTGAGCGACTTGGCGGCCATGAACTTCATCGCCGAGGTGTCGCCTCCCACGGTGCCGCGGCGCTACTACCGGCCTGGGCACGCGGCCTCGGGCGTGGGCATGAGCCCCGACATGGCAATGCGTCTGGTGCTGTCGTCGCGTGTGCTGCCGCCTTCGCGCGCGCTGGGCCTGGGGGCCGGGGGCGCCGAGCTGGGCGCGGCCGAGTCGGTGATCCGCACCTCGGACGTGCTGCGCGAGCTGCGCCGCCGCGTGGCCGTGCTGCCCGACGGCATCGGGCGGCTGCCGGCGCGCGCCGAGCCCGGCGTGGACGAGGCGGTGGCCCAGGCGGTCGGCACCCGACGGGTGCTGCGCATCGTCTACCGCTCGCGTGCCAACGAACTGCGCGGCACCAGCGTCAAGCACGAGGTGAGCGTGCAGGGCGTGCTGTCGAAGGACGGCACCACCTACCTCGTCACCTGCAAGACGTGGGACGACCGGTTCAACGTCTTCGCGGCGCACCGCATCGTCCAGGCCGAGGTGTTGAACCGGGCCGCCATCGACCGCCCGGATTTCAACCTCGACGCCTACATCGCCGCCACGCACCGCATGAGCTTCACCACCGGCGAGGGCCCGTGGGTCGAGCTGCAGTTGCGCGTGCAGGCCGAAGCGCTGTGGCACTTCCGCGAGCGCCCGCTGTGCGAGGACCAGTCCATCAGCACCACCCCCGACGCCCAGGGCCGCAGCCTCGTCAGCGCCCGGCTGCCGATGAGCGAGTTGCTGGTCCCCTTCCTGCTGGGCCTGGGCGGCGGCGTCGAGGTGCTGGGCCCGCCCGAGGTGCGCGCCGAGGTGGCGCGCAGGCTGAGGGAGGCGGTGGGGTGGTATGGGGGGGAGGGTGACACCGAAGTGGGCGTGACATCGAAAGGCGGTGCGGAATGAGCGAGCAGGGCGGAGAGGGAACAAGATTTGCAATGTCGTTCTTCTGCGGGCACATGGTGGCTGCGATCGACGGCGGGCGGTGGGTCCTGGACACCGGGTCGCCGGCGAGTTTCGGTCTTCAGCCGATGCTGCGAATCGCGGGTGAGTCGATACCCGTGGCGCCGGCATACATGGGGCTGGATGCTGACAGCCTCTCGCGTCTGATCGGCGGCGAGGTGAAAGGTCTGATGGGCGCTGATGTACTGAACCGGTTCGACGTGGTCTTCGATGCGCGACCGGATTGCATGCAGCTGCAATGCCACGGGGCAGCATTTGAACTGGACGGTATGGCCTTGTCGCTGGACAGCGTGTTGGGCGTTCCTCTGGTGCAGGTGAAGATCGATGGCGAACCCCACTCGATGTTCTTCGACACCGGCGCCAGCATCTCTTACTTCCAGGGCGATGGACTCGACCAGCACCCGTCGCTGGGAGTCGTCAGCGACTTCTACCCGGGCGTCGGGTCCTTCCAGACGGGCACCTGGCGCCTGCCGGTTCAAGTGGGTGAGCAGGCTCTCAGTCTGCGTGTCGGTCAGTTGCCGGGCTTGCTGGGCATGACGCTGGCACTGGCAGGGGCGGCAGGGATCGTCGGCAACGAGTTGTGCGTCGGGCGGCGTGTGGGCTACTTCGCCCGCCGCGCGAGGCTGGTGCTGGCGTGACGCGGCCTCACGACACGTGGGCCGAAATCTACGATCTTGCGTACGAGCAGGAATTTGGCGCCTACTACGGGTACTTGACTGAACAGACGCTGGAGGTGGTCGGCAGCCTGGTCAGTCCGGGGGCGGATATCGTCGACTTCGGCGCAGGCACGGGGCGACTGGCTACTCCACTGGCGGGGGCAGGTCACCGCGTCGTCGCCGTCGAGCCCAGCGCGTCGATGCTCGAGCGCCTGCGCGACCCGCCGCAGGGCCCACCGGTGCAGCGGGTGTGCTGCGCCATGCAGGATTTTTCTTCACCGGCCCGCTTCGACCTCGCGCTGTGCGTCTTCACGGTGGTGATCTACCTGCTGGACGAAGCGGCCCTGGACGCTGCGATGGCGCGGGCGGCAGCCTGCCTGCGGCCCGGCGGGCGGCTGCTGCTGGACGTGCCGTTGCGCGCTGCCTTTCGCGACCGCCGCGCAAGTACCGACATGCTGAGTCGCGAGGTGACCGTGGAACTCGCCTCAGGCGCGCTCTTCGATTACCGGGAGCGGATCGTCGTCCATCAGGGCGCGCTGTCAGGTACCTACGAGGATGCCTTCAGGCTTCGGAACTGGCCAACGCAGCTTGTGCTGTCGGCAGCCTCCCGATGCGGCTTGCAGGTACAGCAGGACCTGACTCACCTGTTCGCCGGCACCGGGGCCGAGTACTTCGTGTTGTACAAGGCCTGAGGCCGCAGGCTGCAGTAGCGCCCTCAGCCAGGCTGCCCAGACCCTGACCGTCCGCGGTGACTTGCTCATGTGGCCCAACAGCACTCGATCGGCCTCAGGCCCGGGCTTCATAGCGGCACGGCGTCCGCCAGCACGCGATGGCGCAGCGCGGGGTGCAGGCCCGCTTGGGTGACGACATCGACGCGACGCCCCAGCAGCTGTTGTGCGTCTGCGACCAGGCCCCCCAGCGCGAGCGCGCTGGTGCCGGGCTTCAGGGTGACCAGCAGATCGACATCGCTGTCTTCAGACGTGTCGCCCCGACTCATCGAGCCGAACACACGCACCTCGGTGATGCCCCGAAGCCGGGCGAGCGCCCTCAGTTCGGCGCGGTGCGATTCGACGAGTGGATGCATGGCTGAAAGTTTAGCCAGTTGGCGCTCTTCTTCAGGCCCTCACGTCATCCACACCCGCGCCCCCCAGTCCACCGGCGGGCTGTCTTGGGCGTCGGCCAGCACCCACATCATGGGCACGGGCGGGGGCGTTTCGGGAGCGTCGCCGCAGCCGTCGGTGAAGAAGACGAGGGCCTGCGGGGTGTGCTGCGCGAGCAGGTCGAAGACGGGGTTGAAGTCGGTGCCGCCGCCGCCCAGCAGGCCTTGGCGCAGGGCGGTGTGCTGCCAGTGGTCGATGTCGGCCTCGGTCAGGCGGGTGGTGCGGTGCACTTCGGCGTCGCATTCGACGAGGGTCATCTCGACCCGGGCGTACTCGCGCGCCAGGGCCGCGATCTCGGTGACGAAGCGGCCGAGGGTGGCGCGGGTGCTGCCGCTGGTGTCGATGGCCACCAGCAGGTCCAGCGACGCGCCGTGGCGGCCCGGCAACCAGGCGCCGCGCCAGAGGTGGCGGCGCGCCACGCGCGCATAGGACCAGTCGCCGCCGCGGCCGCTGCGGCGCACGAAATCGCGCAGCACCGCCTGCCAGGGCACGCTGGGCGGAGCAAGCACCTGCTGCACGGTGCAGGCCAGGCCCTCGGGCAGCAGGCCGCGCTCGCGCGCGCTGCGCTCGGCGCTGACCAGGCGCTGCTGCCATTCGCGGCGCAGGCCGGCGTCGGGCGGGCCGCCGGGGCGGAAGTCGGGGTCTTCGACCCACGAGCCGCCTTCGGGGGTGTCATCGGGCAGGGCCGGGTCGTGCTGGTCGAACTGCCGCACGCCGGTGGCGGGGGGCTCGTGGTCGAGCAGCCAGGCGTAGATCTGCTCGGCGCTGCGGCCGTCCATGTCCTCGAAGCGGACAGCGCCCTGGGGCAGCGTCAGGCCGTCGCGCACCAGGATGCTGTTGACCTCGCTGTCGACGGCCAAGGCCCAGGGGTGGGGCGTGCGCTTGCCCCGGCGGTGGGCGTGCTCGAGCACGCAGTGCCAGACCTCGTGCGCCAGCACGAAGGCGCGGTCGTCGTCGCCCAGGGTGTCGGCGAAGTCGATGTCGAAGAACACCCGCCGCCCGTCGGTGGCGGCGGTGCGCACGCGCGAGTCGCGCACCGGCACGATGTCCAGATGCAGCACCAGACTGGCGGTGAACGGGTGCCACAGCAGCAGGCGCGCCAGGTCGGCCTGCAGGCGGGTTTTCAGGCGCTGCTTGCGCTCGGTTTCCTGGAGGGTGGGGAGGCGAGGGGAGGGCTGGACGGCATTGGGCCTCCCTCCCCTTGTGGGAGAGGGGAGAAAGACAGGTTCCTCCCCCGCAAGGGAGCAGGGGGGTCGTATGTGCGGGTCGAAAACCACCGGGCTGCTCTGAGCTGCTGTCATGCCACCGCCTCGCTGGTCTGCCAGGCCTGGCCGTGGCGGCGGGACCAGTCTTCGTACAGGGGGTGGGCGAACAGCGCGGTGGTGAGTTGGCCGTCGGTGTCGCCGGGCACGTCGCGGGTGGCGTCGAGCATGGCCATCGTGGCGAAGTCCGAGCCGAGTTGCAGGCCGAAGCGCAGGAAGTTGCCGAGCCGCTCGTCCAGCGGCCCCGGGGCGCGCCACAGGTGCCAGGCCAGCGAGGCGCACAGCGCGTAGCGCTGGTCGGCGCGGGGCGGCACGCGCAAGGGCGTGCGGCCCAGCAGCAGGTCGACGGCGTCGGGCAGTTCGCGCAGGTGCTCGCGGAAGGCGGCGAACTCCACCGCGGTGGCGCGGCCCACCAGGCCTTCGATGACGATCTCGAGCGTGGCCCGGTCCAGCCCGGCGCCGGTGGCGAGCGCGTGCGACACGCGCTCCCAGCTGCGCGGCGAGGGCCAGCCGCGGTCGAGCGCGCCGTCCATGCTGAAGAAGCGCTCGGGCCGGTAGCGCAGGAAGGCCAGCACCTCGTGTGCGAGGCCGCGCGCGCGGGCCCAGGCGGTCCACTGGGTGAGGTCGGGCTCGATCTCGACATGGCAGAAGCGGTTGGCCAGTGCGCTCGAGAGCGTGTGGCTGATGGCGCGGTCTTCGGTGCGGTTGCCGGCGGCGCAGACCAGCCAGCCGTCGGCCAGGCGCATCGGGCCCACGCAGCGGTCGAGCACCAGCTGGTAGGCGGCGGCCTGCACGCTGCGGTCGGCCGAGGTCAGCTCGTCCAGCAGCAGGATGCCGCGGGTGCCGGCCTGCCAGGGCAGCTCGGCCGAGGGCAGCCAGGTGGTGAAGCCGTCCTGCGGCACGGGCAGGCCGCGCAGGTCGGTGGGTTCGTACTGCGCGAGCCTCAGGTCGCGGAAGCCGACGCCGAGCTCGCGCGCGGCCTGCTCGAAGGCGGCGCTCTTGCCGGTGCCGGGCGCGCCGTGTGCGAAGACTGGCGCGACCCGGCGCGCTTGCGCGGGGTCGGCCCAGAGCAGTCGCGCCTGGTGGCAGACGATCTGGATCAGTTGCTGGGGATGGGCTTTCATGGGCGTGTGGTGTTCAAGGGCCAGGGGCAGGGCCAGGGGCAGGGGGGTAGGTGGTTAGGTGGTTAGGTGGGCAGGTGGGCAGGTGGGCAGGTGGGCAGGTGGGCAGGTGGGCAGGTGGGCAGGTGGGCAGGTGGGCAGGTGGGC
>JAIXWM010000110.1 GCA_027491255.1 Rubrivivax sp.
CGGCGCTGCGCGCGACAAGGGTTACTGTGCCGGCAGACAGCCTCAGGCCCCGTGGGAACCTGGGCGCGCGGCCATGCGAAGCAGCCCGCGACGTGTTGGGCCGAGGCTCGAGCTGCCTTCTCAGGCGGTGGATGAGTGCGCGGGGCCCGGATCAAGAGGTAGTGTCGGGTTTACCCATGGCCTGTCGGGCTTGAAGAGGGCGTTTGAGTTTCCTATGCTCATTCAGCTGGACCTGGTCTACACCGGCAAGATCATGGCCGGCCTGATGGGCCTGGCGCGTGCCGGCGAATTCGCCCCGGGCGAGCGCGTGCTCTTCATCCACACGGGCGGCCTGCCGTCCTTGCATGCCTTCGAGGGGGTGGTGCTGGGCCAGGGTGGGCCGGTCGCTCCCTGACGTCGGCCGCGCTGCGCGCGAACGCGCGGACGAGGTCCACCATGACGCCACTTGCCAGCGCCACCGCCGCACGATCCACCGGGCGCCTGCGCGTCGACGGCGCCGACATCCACTACGAGGTCTGCGGTCGAGGTCCGGCGATCGTGTTCGCACACGGCCTCGGAGGCAGTCACGTGTCGTGGTGGCAGCAGGTGGCGCACTTCGCGCCTGCCTACACCTGCGTGACCTTCGCGCACCGCGGGTTCGCGCCGTCCTCTGTGGACGCCGGCCCGATCGACCCGGCGCGGTTCGCGGACGACGTGGCGGCATTGCTCGACCACCTCGCGATCGAGCGGGCCCATCGGGTCGGGCAATCGATGGGCGGCTGGACCGCGGTCGAGCTCGTCCTGCGACACCCGCAGCGTGTGCGCAGCAGCGTGCTGTCGGCCACCACGGGGTCGATCGATCCGGCGCGCCTGGACGGCTTCGACCACGCGGCGGGGGCCCGATGGGAGCGGGACGCGGCCGTGGCCGTGGCGCATTGCCGCTCGGCAGCGGTGCATCCGGCAGCCGGCCAGCGCATGGCCCGCGAGCAGCCAGCGCTGCATCACCTCTACCAGAACGTCGACGAGCTCTCGCATGGCCTGGACAAGGAGGCCATTCGTTCGCGGCTGCAGGCGATGCGCGTGCGCGCGCCGGACTGTCTGGCGGTCACGGGGCTTGCGGTGCTGCTCGTCTCGCCCGACGAAGACATCGTGATTGCGCCGCTGGCGTTGCGATCGCTGGCCGGTGCGCTCCCGAAGGCGCGGCTGGTCACGCTCGCGCAGACGGGGTATTCGCCGTACTTTGAACGCGCGCCGGTCTTCAACCGGTGCCTGGACGAGTTCTTCCAGTCCATCGACCGTGATCCTCGACAGGTCGCGGCTGGTGCTTGATCGTTGCCGCCAGTCGGCCCACCCGGAGAGGTTCATGACGCAGTTCCACCCACCCACCTTCCAACGGTTGTTGTCTGCGGCCGTGCTGGCACTGTCCGCCGTTGTGGCTGCCGTGCCGGCCCCGGCCCAGGCGCAGGACGCCTACCCCGGCCGCACCGTCACGCTGGTGGTGCCCTTTCCCGCCGGCAGCGGCACCGACATGAGCGCGCGCCTGCTCGCCAAGGACATGACGGAGGCCCTGGGCCAGACCGTCGTGGTCGAGAACCGCCCCGGCGCCAACGGGGCGCTGGGCGCGCAGATCGTGGCGCGGGCGAAGCCCGACGGCTACACCTTGCTGGTCGGCGTGGCCGCCACCAATGCGTCCAACTACGCGTTCTTTCCGGGTCGGCTCGGCTACACACCGGCGTCGTTCGAGATCGTCGGCGGGCTGGGCATCGTGCCGCTGTCGCTGTTCGTGTCCGGCAATGCACCGTGGAAGACCCTGGCCGAGCTGATCGCCGACGCGAAGAAGAACCCGGGCAGGATCGCTTGCGGCAGCGGCACCACGACGGCGCAAGTCGCCTGCGAGGTGTTCAAGCTCCGCGCGGGCATCGACTTGCTGAACGTGCCGTACAAGGGCACTCCACCGGCCTTGACCGACCTGGCTGGTGGTCAGGTCCAGGTCGTGTTTGCTGACGGCACCAGTACCACATCCCTGGTCGAGCAGAAGCGGCTGCGCGTGCTGGCCACTGCGGCGAACAAGCGCGTACCCTACTGGCCCGAGGTGCCGACGTTTGTCGAAGTGGGCATGTCCGATCTCGAGATTTCCGCCTGGAGCGCCTTGTTCGTGCCGGCGGGCACGCCGGCGGCGGTGCAGCAAAAGCTCAATGCCATCGTGCGCCGCTCGACCGACGCACCCGAGTCGGTGGCCACGCGGCAGCGCACGGGCTCGCTGGCGATGCAGTTCTCCCTGGAGGAGTCTCGGCGCTTCGTCGCTGGTGAGATCGAGCGCTGGGGACGCTTCGTCAAGGACAGCGGTGTGAAGCTGGAGTGAGGTGCCGCTGACCGCGGCTGCGATGGGCGCCAGACCCATGCCCGCCGAGGCCATACGCCGTGTCGCTTCCCCTGGAAGCGCGGGTGCCTGTGGCGGCTGCCGACGGCCGCACGACCGGATCAGCGCTGCGCGACGTCGTGGGCGTCGAAGAGGTGCAGCGCCGCGACGTCCACCGCCAGGCGCACGGTGCCGGAAAGCCGGGCCTCGCCCTCGGGCGCCAGCACGACCAACTCGCCCAGCGACGAGCGCAGGTAGCAGAAGGCGCGGTCACCCAGGTGCTCGACGGCCTGGGTCTCGCAATCGAGCAGTGTCAGGCCCACCTGGCCCGGGCCAGCCTCGCCCAGACACGCGTGCTCGGGACGAAACCCGACAGTGCGCACCTCACCGGCGCCTGCCGGTGCACCGGGGATCATGGGCAGGGCCTGTGCCGGCAGGAAGTTCATGCGCGGCGTGCCGATGAAGCCGGCAACGAACAGGTTGGCAGGCCGACGGTACAGGTCCAGCGGTGCTCCGACCTGCTCGATGTGTCCCTTGCGCAGCACGACGATCTGGTCAGCCAGCGTCATGGCCTCGGTCTGGTCGTGGGTCACATACACCGCGGTCGATTTCAGCTGCCTCTGCAGGCGCGCGATCTCCAGGCGCAGCCGTACGCGCAATTCGAGGTCGAGGTTGGACAAGGGCTCGTCAAACAGGAACACCTCAGGCCGCCGGATCATCGCGCGGCCCATGGCCACGCGCTGGCGCTGGCCCCCTGAGAGCTGGCGCGGATAGCGCTCGAGCAAGGGCGTGAGCTCGAGCATCTGCGCGATCTCCTCGACGCGCCGCTGCTGCTCGGCCGCGCCGACCTTGGCCATGCGCAGCGGGAAGGCCAGGTTTTGGCGCACGGTCTTGTGCGGATACAGCGCGTAGTTCTGGAACACGAGTGCGCAGCCACGGTCCGAGGGTGGCACCTCGTTGACGACGCGGCCGCCCACCAGCACCTCGCCGCCGCTGGGCGTCTCCAACCCCGCGATCATGCGCAGCAGCGTGCTCTTGCCGCAACCCGAAGGCCCGAGCAGCACTGTCACCTTCCCGTCGGGGATGGTGAGGTCGAGGCCTGGGATCACGACCGTGTCGCCGAATCGCTTGCTGATGGATCGGAGCTGGATGTCTGCCATGGGTCGGTGCAGTCAGGGCGCGGCCGGGGACAGGCCGCGCTGGATATTGGCCTCGGTCAGACCCAGGAGGGTCTCCATGGCCTGGCGCGCACGCTGGGGGTCGCGGGCCCAGATCGCGTCGAGCACTTCGCGGTGGCCCGGCAGGCTGTGCCGGGGCGCGCCGGGCTGCCGCGTCGACAGCTCGAACGACATGCGCAGCGCGGCCTCGATGCCGGCGCCGAAGGCGACCAGAAAGGGGTTGCCGGTGGCGGCCAGGATCGCGCGGTGGAACTCGAGATCGGGCCCGGCGTAGGCCACCGGGTCCATGCCCGCGGCGTCCATCTGGCGGTAGGCGCGCTCGATCACGGCAATCGATGCGTCCAGCGCCCCCTGAGCGGCCAGCGCACAAGCCGCGGGCTCGATGATGCGCCGCAGCTGCAGAAGGTGGTGGGCGAATGCGGCGCGCTCGCCGCACTGCCAGGTCCAACGCAGCACATCCTCGTCGAGCATGTTCCATTGCACGCGCGGCGTCACGCGCGTGCCCGCCTTCTGGCGCGACAGCACCATGCCCTTGGCCTTCAGTCGCGCCAAGGCCTCGCGCACCGAGGTGCGCGCCACGGCCAGCTGCTCGGCCAACTCCACCTCGCCGGGCAGCACCGTGCCCTCGGGCCACTCGTTGCGTGCCATACGCAGGGCGATGGCCTCGGTGACGGCCAGAGGGCCGCCACGCGCGGCGGAAGCTTTTGCGGCTTGCGGCAACTTAAGTCTGACAAATAGGTTTCACGGATCGAAGGTTACACGGGATGAACTGCAAAATATCATCGGGTTAGTACCAGTAATTCTTGGATGATTTGTCTGTCATATTTGTGTCGTTTCAACCGAGGAGAACCCCCCCGTGAGCACCGAGACGACCCCGTTCCACCGGCTTCCCCGCCGCCGCCTGTTGCAAGCTGCCGCCGGGGCCGCTGCAGGCGGACTGCTCGGCTTTCCCGCCATTGCACAGAACAAGCCCTTCAACGGCCTGAAGCTGCGTGGAGCCGCCTACCAGCACGGTTTCTTCAACCACCTGCGCAAGTACATCCCCGAGTTCGAGGCTGCCACCGGCATGACGGTGGACCTGCAGCTCTCGGCCTTCCCGGTCTACAACCAGCAGGCCGACCTCGAGCTGTCCAGCGGCGGCAGCAGCTGGGACTTCTGCAACGTCACCTTCATCTATGCAGCGCGCTGGGTTGCCGCGGGGCTGCTGGCCAACCTCGACGACTTCAGCCGCAACCCGAAGCTCACGCCGGCGAGCTGGCGTCCCGAAGACTTCGTGCGCGGCGCGCAGATCCCCTATATGGACCGGGCCGGCAAGACCTACGGCTATGCCTGGGAGGGCGGCGCGATGCTGATGGGCATCAGCCGCGCCGACCTGATGAAGAAGCGTGGCGTCAAGGTGCCGCAGACCTTCGATGAGCTGATGAAGGCTGCCGAGGCGATGAACGGCCAGGAGGGCATGAGCGGCTTCGTCAGCAGCAACCTGCACCACTGGTTCCTGCCACCCTACATCCACGGCTTCGGCGGCGACCTGCTCGCCGACCCGCCGAACGACATCCGTCCCACGCTCGACTCGACGGCCGCCGTGCAGGCGCTGGATTTCTATGCAACGCTGCTGTCCAAGTACAGCCCGCAAGGCGTGCTCGGCTACACCGAGGACCAGGCCCGCTCGGCGCTGATCGGCGGGCGCTCCAATATCTTCATCCACAGCAGCAGCTGGGTCACGGCCATGCTCACCGCGCCCGAGAGCAAGGTGAAGGACACCGCGCTGGTCGCCCGCATGCCGGCCGGCCCCAAGGGTGACTTCCCCGCCGCCAACAGCCAGGGCCTGGGCATTCCGAAGAACGCGAAGAACAAGGAAGCCGCCTGGGAGTTCATCAAGTGGGCGCTCAGCCCCGAGATCAGTGCGCGCATCGTCAAGGACACCGGCCACGCCTCGCTGTGCCGCCGCTCGATCATCGAGAGTGCCGAGTACAAGCGCCAGAACACCATCAACGGCCAGGACCTGGGCAAGCTGTATCTCGAGGTCCTGGAGCAGCCGGGCAAGACGCGCAACTACATGGCCTACCGCACGGTCAAGGAGTTCCCGCTGGTGGCTGACGTGGTGAACAAGGCTGTCGAGCGCGTCGTCAGCGGCCAGGCCAGCGCGGCTGACTCGATGAAGACCGCGCAGGATGCAGCGCTGCAGAGTCTTCGCCGCTCGGGCGCGAAGGTCTGATGGCCGCAGCCCTGTCGTACGAGCGCCAGAAGCGGCGCTTCACGCGCTGGGCCATCGCGCCCAGCGTGGTGTTCCTGCTCGTGGTGGCGGGGCTGCCGACGTTGTTCCTGCTCGCCACCAGCCTCACGCCGGCGGCGCTGATCAACCCCGGCTCGCTGACCGACTTCAGCGAGCCCCTGCGCAACTACAAGCTGCTGGCCAGCGACGAGCGCTTTCTCGGCTCGCTCTCGGTGCAGGCGCGCCTGTCGCTCTACAGCGTCGTGCTTCAGGTGCTGCTGGGCACGGCACTGGCGCTGCTCGTGCACTCGGGCCAGGGGCGCTGGCAGTCGCTACGGCACCTGTTCGTCATTCCCATGGTGCTGCCACCGATCGTCGTGGCCGTGATCTGGAAGCTCATCTACACGCCGGACATCAGCCCCGTGGTGCATGCTGCCAAGGCGCTGGGCTGGGCCATGCCCGCGCTGACCACCCACGTGGACTACGCCCTGGCGGCCATCGTGATCGCCGACACGTGGGAGTGGGCGCCCTTCACCTTCCTGATGGTGCTGGCGGCGCTGCAGACGCTTCCGGCCGAGTACGTCGAGGCCGCGCGCATGGACGGCGCCGGCAGCTGGAGCGTGTTCTGGCACATCGTGCTGCCCTACATCGCACCGGTGCTCGTGGTGTGTACGCTGTTCCGCGTGATCGACAGCATCAAGGCCTTCCCGTTGATCTTTCTGCTCACCGGCGGCGGCCCGGGCTCGGTGACCGAGGTGACCAATTACTACGCCTACCTCGTGGGCTTCAACTTCGGCGAGCTCGGTTATTCGAGTGCGATCACCGTGGTGCTGCTGGCCACCACCGTGGCGGTGAGCTGGATCGCGATGCGCGCCAGCGCCCGTGCCCAGGTCCAGGAGTGATGGCGCCATGGTGACGAACAGACCTGCCGCCCGCTGGGCCGTGCCGCTGATCCTTGTGCTGATGCTGCTGCCCTTCCTGTGGCTGCTGCAGATGAGCTTCAAGCCCACGCCGCTGATCCTGGAGTTCCCGCCCAGGCTGTTCTTCGAGCCCACGCTCGAGCACTACACCGGGCTGTGGAAAGACGGCTTCCCGGAAAGCTTTGTCAACAGCCTCGTCACGGCCGGCACCAGCACGCTGCTGGCACTGCTGATCGGTGTGCCGGCGGCCTACGCATTGTCGCGGTGGACGGGACGCGGACGCTTCAGCCTGGGTCTGGCAATTCTGCTCACCCGCATGGCGCCGCCGATCGCGTTCACGATCCCGTTCTTCCTCGCCTACCGCTGGCTCGGCCTGCTCGACACGCGCACCGGGCTGATCCTGATCTACATGACCTTCAACCTGCCGCTGGTCATCTGGATGATGCAGCCCTTCTTCGACGCGGTGCCCGCCTCGCTCGAAGAGGCCGCGCTGATGGACGGCGCAGGCTGGGGCACGGTGTTCGTGGAGATCGTGATGCCGGTGGCCAGCGCGGGCATCGCGGCCACCGCGATCCTGTGCTTTCTGTATGCCTGGAACGACTTCTTCTTCGCGCTCATCCTCACCCGCACCGACGCCCGCACGGCGCCGGTGGCGGTGGTGAACTTCATGAACTATGAAGGCTGGGAGTGGGGCAAGATCGCCGCCGGTGGCTCGCTGGTGATGGCTCCAGTGCTGATCTTCTCGCTGTTGGTGCGGCGCTACCTGGTGTCGGGCCTGACTGCCGGAGCGGTGAAGGGATGAGCGCAGCGCCATCCCTCAGCGGACGCACCCGCCTGGTGCCCGTCCTGGCCCACCCGGTGGACCATGTGCGCGCGCCTAGCTTCTACAACCCCGCCTTCGCGGCCGCCGGCCTGGACTGGTTGCAGGTGCCCCTGGACGTCAAGCCCGAACGCCTGGCCGCGGTGCTGGCCGAACTGGGGCAGATGGCGAATGTGCAGGGGATCAACATCACCATCCCGCACAAAGGCGCGGCCTGCCGGCTGTGCCAGCGCATCGGCCCCGAGGCGCGCCGCACGGGCGTGGTCAACACGCTGCGGCGCGAGGACGATGGGAGCTTGTCCGGCGAGAGCTTCGACGGCCTGGGCTTCGTCAATGCCGCCCGTGCGCATGGCCTGCTCGACCACGCACGCGCCGTGCTGCTGGTGGGCTGCGGCGGTGCCGGCACGGCCATCGCGCACGCGCTCATGGACGCTGGCGTGCGGCGCCTGGCGCTGGTGAACCGCGAACCCGAGCGGGCCGAGCAACTGGCGCAGGCCCTGCGCGCGCGCGATGCCAGCGTCGACGTGCGGACAGGCCTGCACACCGAGGGCGTGGGCCTGGCCGTCAACGCCACCTCGCTGGGCCTCCATGCCGGCGACCCTCTGCCCTTTGACCCTGCGGGTCTGCCGTCCGATGCCGCAGTGTTCGACATCATCGCCGCGCGCGCCACAGAGCTGATGGCGGCTGGCCGAGCCCGGGGCCTGCGTGTCATCGGCGGCGGGCCCATGATCGATCATCAGATCGCGGCCCAGATCGCGTTCTGGCGTGGCGACGATTTCGCCTTCCCACCCTTGGAGCCAGCGCTTTGAACTTGCGCAAGCACGTCTTTCTCGTCATCACCGACCAGCAGCGCTTCGACACCATCGCCGCGCTCGGCTTCCCCTACATGCACACGCCCAGTCTCGACCGGCTGGTGCGTGAAGGGACCAGCTTCGACAACTGCTTCGTCACCGCGCCGAGCTGCGTGCCCAGCCGCGCCAGCCTGTTCAACGGCTACTACCCTCACGTCACCGGCATCCTGCGCAACGGCTTGGACTGGCAGCGCACCTGGGTCGAATCGATGGTCCAGGCCGGCTACCACTGCGTCAACGTCGGCAAGATGCACACATTGCCCTACGACGCCAAGGCCGGTTTCCATGAACGCTTCGTGATGGAGAACAAGGACCGCTACTACGAGGGCCGCTGGTTCGCCGACGAATGGGACAAGGCCCTGAGGGCACGCGGCCAGATCAAGCCCTCGCGCGAGCAATACCGCAACTGGCCCGACTACCGCGAGCGCCTGGGCGCCTATGAGTGGACGCTGCCGCCCGAGTCGCATGCCGACCATTTCGTCGGCGACATGGCCTCCTGGTGGATCGAGACCCGGCCCAAGCCCGAAAAGCTCTTCATGCAGGTGGGCTTCCTGGGTCCGCACCCGCCGTATGACCCGGTGGCGAGCTACGCGCAGCGCTATCTCGACGATCCGCGCGTGCCCGTGCCGCCCAGCCGACCCGCAGACCTCGACGACCTGCCGGCCTTCCTCAAGGCCAAGCGGGCGCACGACTGCAAGGTGGATCATGACGCCGTGCTCTGGGCCCAGGAGCCCAGCCAGGACCAGCTGCGCCGCCTGCGCGCCTACTACCTGGCCAATGTGACCATGATCGATGAGGCGCTCGGCCGCTTCATCGACACGCTGGATCGAAAGGGCTACCTCGACGAGGCGCTGATCATCTTCACCTCCGACCATGGCGAGGCCCTGGGCGACCACGGCCTGTCGCAGAAGTGGTCGATGTACGACTGCGTGACCCGCGTGCCGCTGATCTGCTGGGCACCCGGCGAGGTGCAGGCTGGGCTGCGGCACGACGGCCTGTGCCAGCTCTTCGACGTCGGCGCCACGGTGCTGGACTGGGCCGGCGCCAGGCATCCGCCGTTCAGCCAGGCACAGAGCCTGCTGCCGGCATTGCGCGGCCAGCCCTGGACTGCACGCAGCCATGTCTATGCCGAACAGGCGGGTGACGTGGCGTTGACCGGCGCCCGCCTGTTCAGCATGGTGCGCGACACACGCTACAAGCTCGTGCACATCCTGGGCAGCGCCGACGGCCAGCTCTTCGATCTCCAGGCCGATCCGCTGGAGATGCACAACCTCTGGACGGATGCCGCCCACCAGGTCCACCGCACGCGTTTGCTGCAGCAACTGCTGGACTGGCGCATGCAGAGCTCGGTGCAGACCATGGCCCTCGGGGGTGAGGCCCGTTGAACCCTGCCCGCGCTCCTGGAGCCGTCCGTGGCTTGGCCTTCCATCATCCCTTACCGAAGGAAGGGCCTTGGCCGAGGGCGTGTTGCGATGGCCTGTTCCGGGCCGGCGCGACTGGCGAGGCCGCACATTCCTTTCCCGGGTCGGCAGCGGTTGCCGGCGTTTTTCAGCACATCCAACCAGGAGGCACTCATGCCATCGAAGTTCACCCTGAGTCGCAGGCTCGGCCTCCTGGCCGTCGCCGGTGGCGTCTTCTTCGCCGGCACGGCCTGGGCCTGGCCGACCAGGCAGGTCCAGCTGCTGGTGGGCTTTCCTGCCGGCGGATCCGCCGACGTACTTGCCCGCGCCTTCGGTGAAGCCTTGTCGCGGCAACTGGGTCAGGCCGTCTTGGTGGTGAACCGCGACGGGGCCGGCGGCACGATCGCGGCCGGCGCCCTGGCCAAAGCCGAAGACGGGCACACGCTGATGTTCGGCCCGGCGGGCCCCCTGGTGCAGCAGTTACATCTCAACCCGGGCCTGCCCTACAAGCCCACCGATTTCGTGGGCGTGTGCCAGACCTTCGTCAACAACTACGCGCTGGTGGCGGCGCCCAGCAGCAAGTACCGTAGCGTGCGGGACGTGATCGACGACCCCGACGCCAGGAACCCCGCGGCCGGGGTGCCGTACGGTGCAGGTGGCGTGGGAACGATGCCGCACCTCGGGGTCGTGCAGTTCTCGCAGCGATCCGGTGCCGCGATGCGCCTGATCCCCTACCGCGGCGACCCCCCCATCGCACTGGCGCTGAAGTCCGGCGACCTCCAACTGGCCACCGTATCGGTTGGCATGGCGCGCGCGCAGGGGTTCAGGATCCTCGGCACGTTCAGTCCAGCCCGGCTGGCCGAAGCGCCCGACGCCCCGACCATGACCGAGCAGGGCGTGCCTGTCGTGGCCCAGGTGTTCGGCGGCCTGTTCGCTCCCAGGGCCCTGCCGGCCGACGCCCTGAAGACGCTGCAGAGCGCCTGCGCCGAAGTCGTGCGCGGCGAGCGCTACCTTGGCGCGGCCAGGAGTTCACAGCAGGAGACGGTCTACCGGGATGCCCCCGCGTTCACCCAGGCGCTGAACGCCGAGCACGCCAACCTCGGGGAGGTGATCCGCCGCGCCAACCTCAAGGACAACTGATCCCATGCCCAAGCGCGAACCCTTCCACGGCCGCATCGGCCGCACCTGGCGTGAATCGGAGCCCTGGCGGCCGCCGCATGCTGCCGCGCCTGAGGGCGCTCCGAACGTGCTGTTCATCGTGCTGGACGACGTGGGCTACTCCGACCTGGGTTGCTACGGCTCGGAGATAGAGACCCCGCGCATGGACGCGTTGGCCCATGGCGGGCTGCGCTACAGCAACTTCCACGTCACCGCCATGTGCTCGCCCACCAGGGCCTCGCTGTTGACCGGCCGTAATGCACATGCGGTGGGCATGGGCTCCATCGCCGAATGGTCCACGGGCTTCCCGGGCTACCAGGGGCGCATCACGCCGCACGCGGCCACGGTGGCGCAGATGCTGTCGCAAGCCGGCTACGGCACCTACGCCGTGGGCAAGTGGCACCTGGCGAACATGGCGGACTACGTCACCGGGGGCTCGCGCGAACACTGGCCGCTGGGCAAGGGCTTCAACCGCTGGTACGGCTTCCTGGGGGGCTTCATCGACCATTGGAACCCCGACTTGCACGAGGACAACCACCCGGTGCAGCGCGCACCGCGGCAGCGGTACCACCTGACCGAGGACCTGGTGGATCACGCCATCGAATTCGTGCGCGACCACGTGACCTCTACCAGCGCGCGCCCCTGGCTCACCTACCTGGCCCTGGGTGCCGGCCATTGGCCCCTGCACGTGCCGCAGGAATGGATCGCCCGGGTCCGGGGCCGCTACGACGCAGGCTGGGACCTGGTGCGGGAGCAGCGCCTGCAGCGGCAGAAGGCCATGGGCCTGGTGCCCGAGGACACCTTGCTGGCACCGGCCAACCCGAATGTGCGCGCCTGGGCATCGCTGGCGCCCCAGGAGCGCGCGCTGTGCGCCCGCCTGCAGGAGACCTACGCCGCCTTCCTGTCCCATGCCGACGCGCAGATCGGCCGCCTGGTGGACTACCTGGATGAGGCAGGGCAGCTCGAGAACACCGCCATCGTCCTGCTCTCCGACAACGGCGCCTCGGGCGAAGGCGGCCCCACCGGAGCCGTGAACATCCGCCGCCACATGACCATGGGGCCGGAGACGGTGGAATACGGGCTGGCGCGCCTGCAGCAGATCGGCAGCGAACACTCGTTTCCGCACTACCCCATGGGCTGGGCGCAGGCCTCCAACACCCCGCTCAAGTGGTTCAAGAAGAACACGCATGGCGGCGGCATTCGCGCGCCCCTGGTCGTGCATTGGCCCGCCCGTGTCCAGTGCAAGGGCGAGATCCGTCACCAGTACCACCACGTCAGCGACGTCGTGCCGACCTTGCTGGAGGCCATCGGCATGCAGCCGCCCACGGTCCACCAGGGTTTCGAGCAGATGCCGCTGCACGGCACCAGCATGCTCTACTCCTTCGAGCAGGCCGATGCCGCGACGCGCAAGGAGATCCAGCACTTCGAGATGGTCGGCGACCGGGCCATCTGGCACCGCGGCTGGAAGGCGGTGGCACGGCACAGGAAAGGCGACGACTTCGACGCCGACCGCTGGGAGCTTTACCACCTGGACAAGGACTTCGCCGAGATTCACGACCTCGCCGAGTCGCAGCCGGGGAAGGTCGCCGAACTCGTCGCGCTGTGGTGGCAGGAGGCCGAGCGCCATGGCGTGCTGCCACTGGACGACCGCGAGGTCGAGCGCTCCCTGGCCTGGTCGCGCCGAGACGTTCAACGGCATTTCAGGCTCCAGCCTGGCATGGCCCGACTCGACCGCCAGCTGGTGCCGCCCATCAATGACCGCAGCTGGCACCTCAGCGCGCCACTGCACGACGTGGGCCCGCAGGCGCAGGGCATCCTGCTGGCCTGCGGCAGCCGCTTTGCCGGCTACCAACTGCACTGCGCGGGTGGCAAGGTTGTCTTCACCTACGCCGTTCATGAGAGCCTTGCACACCGTCTGGAGGCGAAGCTGCCGCGTGGCTCGGCGGTGGTGGAAGTCGCCTTCGTGCGCTCGGGCGACCGCACCGGGCAGTTCGAGCTGCGGGTCGACGGGGTGCCCTGCGCTGCCGCTACGGTGGAACGGACCTGGAATGTCTTCGGCATGAGCGGCGGCCTGACCTGCGGGTTCGGCAACGTGCCTGTCACCGACGAATGCCTGCCCCCGGCGCCGCTTGCCGGCCTGCGGCTGCAACATGTGCTGGTGGAGGTGGCCGCCGACTCGAGCGGCGATACCGACGATTTCGCTGCGGCGCTTCGTGAGCAGTGAGCCCCCTGCTCACCCGATCGCACGGCGGGCTGGAGCGCCGATCGATTCCGGCGACAGAATTTCCAAAGGAAGGGCTGCGCACAGCGTGCCCGCTGACCTGATCCTCGACGGTCCCGGGCGGGGGCTGGGGCGGTACTGACCCGAGCCAGTCGCCCGTCCCGTCTCCAGCCCTCGCCAAGCGCTTGGCCGTTGAAGGCACCCTGGTACCGCGTAAACCCCCTCAGCGCGCGTCGCCTTGCGCCTCGTTGTTGCCCCGTCCAACAACCTGCACCAGCACGAACATCAGCGTCGTCACCAGGACCATGACGGTGGAGATGGCCGCGATGGTCGGGTCGATCTGGTCGCGCAGGGCCAGGTGTCGGCGCCAACGGAACAGGACGGCTCCCTCCGCTGCTTCCGCAGCATCCCGCTTCAGTGCCGCGCGGATCTCGGCCAAGGCCTCGTGGATGCGCCCGATGGCCAACTTCGAGCCCTTTCAGCCGAAGGCTGCGCGGCGGAATCGGCTTCGGAACGCCCAGGCGTGCATGAGCAAGGTTGGGGCGTCAGAGTCGTAGGGCGCCACGTCGCCAGGCGTCGTGCAAGGCTGCCGCGGCCTGGGTCTGGCCGTCGGCGGCCAGGCGTTCGAGCAGCTGGTCCGGCTTGGGGGCAGAGCGCAAGGTGCTGCGCAGCGCGGCAAACGCTGCGGCGACGGAATCCGGGCCGTGCCTGAACTGCTGCAGGAGGAAGGCATCCGGTTGCTGGACATCGATGCCCAGGGTCGCCAGTTTGCGCACGCCGAAGTCGCGAATGTTCCTGGTGACGAGGCTGACGACCTGGGCGTCGGGGTAGTAGTCCCCGGCCAGGATGGCGCGGGCGCAGGCCGCAACGTGAGTGTCCTTGGTGGAGCGCACGGCGGGTGCCACGGCCGCGAACTGGGCCTGGACCTGCCGGGTCGTGATCTCCGCCTGCGGCAGCGCGCTGCGCATCAGCTGTTCGTGTCGGTGCGCCGACGCGGTGTCCGGCTTGCGGCCCGTGCCGACCAGGGCGCGGCTGAGTTCGTCGAGGATCAGCGGGCTCCAGTGCAGGCGGATCAGACCTTGGTAGTCCAGGTGGATCAGCAGGCCGCGGGTGGTCGCGCCGAACAGCGTGTCGGCGTCGGCGACGACGGGGATCACCGAGGTCAGCCCGGGAAGATCTCGTGGTCGAGGTCGGCGCCGAGTTGGCCGAGGGCCTTGCGGCGCCGAGTCTGTTCCTGGCGTTGCCACGCCAGGACGGCAGACTTGAGGACGCGCCTCTGGTTGCCCACCTGCTGGTGCAGCGGGATGTCACCGGCCTCGATGCGAGCCACGATGTAGGGGCGCGAGACGCCGGCCAGGTCGGCGGCTTCCTGGGTGGTAAGGACCGTGTCCGTGGCCTGTTCTGCCGAGGAGGCATTGCGAGCGCTGCCGCTGATGGTGGCGCCCCGGAAAAGCAGCGCGAACTCGCCCTTGATCAGTTGAGTGGTCTGGGGGGTGAGCTTGACGTGGCGCCGCACGACATCGACCAAGGGGTCGATGTCGATGGACAGTGCTGATGGCGCGCTGCGTTGTGCTGCCTCGGTGGGCTTGCGGAGGGTCTTCATGGAGATTGGAGTCTAGCAGAATTACTCGAAATAGTCGAATCTCGCGAAACAACGAGCGAGGGGACCATTTCGAGCCCTTGATGCGCAACGCCATCCACCGCACGCCCTGCCTGGAGACGGCCAAGATCAAGATGCTGCTCAACGGGCCCGAGAGCTTCACGCCCGACGGCAACTTCATCCTCGGCGAGGCGCCGGAGCTGCGGCAGTACTACGTCTGCGCCGGTCTCAACTCCGCCGGCATTGCCAATTCCGGCGGCGCCGGCCAACTGATCGCGCAGTGGATCGCCGCCGGCGAGCCGCCGGGCGACCTGTGGGATGTGGACATCCGCCGCTTCGGCCCGCACAACGCCAACCGCCGGGCGCTGGCCGAGCGCACCGGCGAGACGCTGGGCCTGCACTACGCGATGCGCTGGCCGCGCCAGGAACTGCAGACCAC
>JAIXWM010000079.1 GCA_027491255.1 Rubrivivax sp.
CTGCGCATCGACATCGCCGTCGACCTCAAGGGCCACACCCAGGATTCCCGCCCCGGCATCTTCGCCGAGCGCTGCGCGCCGGTGCAGGCGAGCTTCCTCGGCTACCCGGGCACTATGGGCGCGGGCTTCATCGACTACGTCATCGCCGACAAGACCGTCATCCCGCCGCACGAGCGGCAACACTATGCGGAACAGGTGGTCTGGCTGCCCGGCAGCCACCAGCCCAACGACTCCACGCGGGCGATCTCCGAGCGCGTGTACACGCGCGCCGAACTCGGCCTGCCCGAGCAGGGGTTCGTGTTCTGCTGCTTCAACCAGGCCTACAAGATCCTGCCGGCCACCTTCGCGGTCTGGATGCGCGTGCTGCGCGCCGTGCCCGGCAGCGTGCTGTGGCTGCTCGAGGACAACCCCTACGCCGCACGCCAGCTGCGCGACCACGCCCAGGCCGCCGGCATCGAGCCTGAGCGTCTGGTCTTTGCCCAGCGCATGCCGCTGCCCGAGCACCTGGCACGCCAGCGCCAGGCCGACCTCTTCGTCGACACCCTGCCCTACAACGCCGGCACCACGGCGAGCGACGCGCTGTGGGCGGGCCTGCCGGTGCTGACCTGCGCCGGGCGCTCCTTCGCCTCGCGCCTGGCCGCCAGCCTGCTGCACGCCCTGGACCTGCCGGAGTTGATCACCCGGTCGCAGGCAGCCTACGAAGCCCGGGCGATCGAGCTTGCGACGGACCCGCAGAAGCTGGCCGCGCTGCGGCGCAGGCTCCATTTCAACCGGGACGTCTCGACCCTGTTCGACGGCAAGGACCACGCTCGGCGACTGGAGAAGGCCTACACCGCGATGCACGACCGCCTGCGCGCGGGCCAGGCGCCCGCCCCGCTGGACATCGAGAGGGCGGAACTGGACGTCACTGCCGCGCCAGACACTGCGCGCTGAAACCACCGGCCGCCGCCTGCCGGCCGAACCCGAACCCGAACCCGAACCTGCAACGATGACCTTCGTCACCCCCACGCGCACCATCTTCGACACCCCCCTGATCTCGACCGCCCTGCGCGGCCTGTCGCGCGGCTGGCTGCGCTGGCGTGGCTGGCAGGTGCAGGGCGCGCTGCCGCCCGAGGCCAGACGGTCGGTGTTCATCGCTGCGCCGCACACCAGCAACTGGGACCTGCCCTACACGTTGATGGCAGCCTTCGCGCTCGGCCTGCGCATCCACTGGCTGGGCAAGGCGAGCCTGTTTCGCCGCCCCTTTGGCGGTGTGATGCGCTGGCTCGGCGGCATCGCGGTCGACCGTTCGCGGCCGGGCGGCCTGGTGGCCTCTGCCGCCGACGCGCTGGCCGGTGACGGCCCGGCGTTGCAACTGGTGGTGCCGCCGGAGGGCACGCGCGGTCGAACCCGGCACTGGAAGACCGGCTTCTGGCACATCGCGCGCCTGGCGAACGTGCCCATCGTGCTGGCCTACATGGACTATGAACGTCGCGTCTGCGGCCTGGGTCCCTTGTTCACGCCCAGCGACGACGTCGAGGCCGACCTCGTCGTCATCAAGCGCTTCTACGCGCCCATCAAGGGCCGGCGTCCGGAACAGTTCGAAGCCGGCTGAAGCCGCTGCCGCCGGGCGGCTCGGCCGGCTGGGTGCAGCAGATCCGGACCGTGACATCCTCGTCGACCGGGTACTCGGCCGCCGCGACAGCACCGACATCGGCAGCGCAGACAAGGGATTCACCCTGCGCAACGGCCCCAGCCTGCCCGGGCCGCACACCGGCATGCAGCCACTAGCCTACCGCGTGCACGCTCACGACCTCGCTGTCGGTGACGTCAACGGGCGTGGACGGGGTCTAGCAGTGCCGAGGCCCTGCGGTCATCGGCGAGGAACCTCAGGCCCTGCCGGAACTGATGGCGCGCGCACCGTCTGTGGCAGGATGAATCCGGGACCGCGCCATGCCGCCGGCCTGAACCTCAACCCAAGAAAAGGAAGATCATGGAGACATCCCGCCGTCTGGCCCACTTCGCCGTGGCCATCGCGATGTCGCTGGGCGCTGCTTGCGCCACGGCGCAACCTGCTCCGGCGCCCGCCGCGACAGCGCCCAAGGCACCCAGCGTGCGTTCGATGCTGTGGGTGGGCAACAGCTTCTTCTACTACAACAACTCGATGCACGGCCACGTGGGCCAGCTGCTGTCGGCCGCGGGCGTGACAGGCACGCGCAGCGTCTCGGCCACGATCAGCGGGTCGGGCATGAACTGGCACGACGTGGAGGCGCACTTCAAGCCCGGCGGCGTTGCAAGCTACTCCTTCGTCGGCGACAACGAGGTGCGCTTCAACACCTTCGAAAAGCCCTTCGACGCCGTGCTCATGATGGACTGCAGCCAGTGCCCCATCCATCCGACGCTCGGCCCCCTGTTCCACGAATTCGCGAAGAAGCACAGCGACACCGTGCGCCGCCGTGGTGCCGAGCCCATCCTGTTCATGTCCTGGGCCTACGCCGACAAGCCCGAGATGACCGAGCAGCTGGCCGCGGAGTACGTCAAGGCGGGCAAGGACAACCGTGCCCTGGTGGTGCCCGCCGGACTGGCCTTTGCCGAGTCCGTCAAGCAAAGGCCACAACTCAGCCTGATCATTGCCGACAAGCGCCATCCGACGCTCACCGGCACCTACCTCGCCGCCTGCACCGTGCTGGCGTCGGTCTACCAGGTCAACCCGGTGGGCAACCGCTACACCGCCGGCCTGCCGGCGGATGTGGCCGCGCACCTGCAGGGCGTGGCCTGGGAAACGGCGAAGGCCTTCCACGCCCGCGAGGGACGCGGCAGCCTGTGAACCCGGGGGCTGAAGGCCACCGTCCACCGCCCATCACCTTCGGGCGCAGCGACCTCGGCAGACCCGACGGCCCTCAGAGGCTCAGAGGCTGAGCGTTCTTCTGCCGTGCACGACAGGCGCGTCCGAACGCCCTGGATCGAGGCGCAAACCGCAGCCATGGCCCGGGCTGTGCCGAAGATTTGCGACGATGAGCCAGGGTGTTCGGGCGGGCAAGGCGGACAAGGCGGAAACGGGAGGGGTGACTCTCAGCCTCTCAGGCGTGCCCAAGCCCCGCGGCGGCAATGCCGGCGATGACGATCTGCTCGTCTTCGTCGCCCGTGCCGCCCGAGGCGCCGGCCGCGCCGATCACCGCGCCGGCGGCGTTGGTGATCAGCACCGCGCCGGTTTGCGGGATGAAGGGCTGCTGCGCGGTGGAGGCCACGGCCCCGAAGAAAGCGGGGAGGTCCTTGGCGCGCACGGCCAGTGCGCGGCTGTTCGTCCCCATGCCCACCGCGGCGCCGGCCTTGCCGAGCGCAATGTCCAGCCGCAGCGCGCTCGCGCCATCCTCGCGCGCCGTGGCCACGACCTGGGCCGCTGCGTCGACGACCACCACGCCCATGGGCTTGAATCCGTGCTGGCGCGCGGTCGAGAGGGCGACGTCAATGAGTGTGCGGGCCTGGGCCAGGGTCAGTCGGTCGGTCATGTGAAGATCCTCAGGAAGGTTCGGGCGCCGCCGCCACGCGCCGACGCGGTGGCCCACGGCCATGCAGAGGCGGCGCCCGCCCCATTGTGAACAGGCCAGACCCACCCCGCATGCATTAGAGTTCGAAACATCGAAAGGCGTGCGTGAGCCGCCGCCAAACCCTTGCGGAGACCTCCAATGATCGATCGTCGCCAATGGCTGGCTCTGGGCGTGGGCGTGGGCGCTGCGGCCGCGCTGCACACGCGCGTTCACGCTCAGACGCTGGGCATGGCCCGTCTGCTCATCGGCGCGCCCGCCGGCGGCGCGGGGGACACCCTGCTGCGGCGCGTGGCCGACCGGATGAAGGGACGCTACGCCGGCAACGTCATCGTCGAGAACAAGGCCGGAGCCGGCGGCCAGATCGCGCTGATGGCCGCGCGTGAGGCAGCGGCCGACGGCGCGACGATGCTGATGACGCCATCGACCTTCTTCTCGCTGTACCCCCACACCTACCGCAAGCTGCCCTATGACGCCGAGCGCGACTTCGCGCCCGTGTCGCTGATGGCCTACACGAATTTCGGCCTCGCCGTCGGGCCGGCGGTGCCCGAGTCGGTGCGCACGCTCGAGGACTTCATGGCCTGGTCCCGCGCCAACCCCGACAAGGCCACCTACGGCTCGCCGGCACCGGGGTCGGTCCCGCACCTGATCGTCGCCGCTGCGGCACGCCAGTTCGATGCGCCGCTCAAGCACGTGCCCTACAAGGGTTCGGTGCCGGGGCTGCAGGACATGCGCGGCGGCCATCTGGCGGCCATGTCCTCGCCCATCGGCGCGCTCGTGCCGCACGTCCAGCAGGGAGGCGCCCGCGTGCTGGCGGTCTCGGGATCGGCGCGCAGCCCGCAACTGCCGCAGACGCCCACCTATCGCGAGCAGGGCATGCCCATCGTCGGCCGTGAATGGTTCGGCATGTTCCTGCCGGGCAAGGCGAGCCCGGAGCTCGTGTCGCATGCGGCCGCGCAGCTGCGCGAAGCCTTGCAGCACAAGGACACGCTGGACACCGCGGCCCGTCTGGGCCTGGACATCGCGTGGTCGAGCCCGCAGGAGTTGCGCGACATGATCCGCGCCGACAGCGAGGAATGGCAGGTCTGGGTGCGCAAGATCGGGTTCACGGCCGAGTCGTGAACACAGACGACGACTTCCAGGTCGGCCCGGGGGAGACGGCCGAGGCCACGCACGCCCTGTACGCGCAGCTGCGCGCCCGTTGTCCGGTCGCGCACACCTCGTCACTGGGCGGTTTCTACGCACTGACACGGCACGCTGACGTCGCCCAAGCCGCGGCCGACCCGGGCCGGTTCACGACGACGGTGCAGAACGTCGTGCCGAAGGTGGCCTACACCGGCAGGCGACCGCCGCTGCACCTCGACCCGCCCGAGCACACGCCCTACAGGGCCGCCCTCAACCCGCTGCTGTCGGCGCAGCGGGTGGCCGCCCTCGAGCCCATGGTGCGCGAGGTGATCCACGAGACGCTGCAGCCGCTGCTGCGGCGTGGCGGCGGCGACCTCTGCGGAGATTTCTCGGCCCGTTTCCCGGTGCGCGTCTTCGGCCGCTGGATGAACCTCGACGAGCAGCTGACGGCGCAGCTGATGGACGCCGGCCCGGCCTTCATCCGCTCCGTGCAGGCCTTCGACAGCGAGTCGATGAAGTCCACCAGCCTGGTGCTGTATGACATGGCGCGCGCCCTGCTGCGGCAACGCCGGGCCGAGCCCATGCCCACGGACCAGGACCCCGTGAGCGCGCTGCTGGCCGCGCGCGTGGACGTCGACGGCGTGCCGACGCCGCTGCCCGAGGAGATGATCGTCGGCACGGTGCGCCAGGTGCTGGTGGTCGGCATCGTCGCACCCATGGTGATGATCGGCAGCATCGCGTTGCACCTCGCTCGCGACCGCGCCCTGCACCGGCAACTGCGGGAGGCGCCGCAGTGCATGCCCGACGCGGTGGAGGAATTCCTGCGCCTGTACTCGCCCTACCGCGGCTTCGCCCGCACACCCTTGCACGACACCGAGATCGGCGGCCGCGTGATCCCCCGGGGCGAAGCCGTGGCGCTGACCTACGCCAGCGCCAACCGGGACGAGGACGTCTTCGACGAACCCGACCGCTTCATCCTCGGACGCCCGAACATCCACGAACATCTGGCCTTCGGCCGCGGCCCGCACTTCTGCGCCGGGGCCCATCTGGCGCGGCTCGAACTGCGCGTGGCCCTCGAGGCACTGGTGCGCGAGGTCGACGACATCCTCGTCGACGGCCCGGTGCTGTACTGCCCCTATCCCGAGATCGGACCCTACCAGGTCCCGGTGCGGCTGGGCGCGGCCCGCCCTGCCTGAGGCGTGCCCAGCACGGTTGGCCATCCGGTCGCGGCCAGGACGGAACCCGATGCGCCCGGGAGCCGCAGGCGAGGACCGGCGCGACCCATGACAGCCGGCGCTGGAAGACGCCGCTTTCGGGAAAGAATACCGGCTGGCCCCTGAGTCTTCATCGACGTCCCCCTACCTCATGCCTCAGAACGACAACTTGACCCTGCGTGTGCGCAACATCGGCTGGGAAGCCGACGGCGTGCTGTCCATCGAACTGGTCGCGCCCGACGGCGCGGCGCTCCCGCCCTTCGAGGCAGGCGCGCACGTGGACCTCGCGCTGCCCGTGCCCGGGGGCACCGTCTCGCGCAGCTACTCCCTGTGCAACGATCCGCGCGAAACGCAGCGCTACGTTGTCGGCGTCGGCCGGGACCGCGCGAGCCGCGGCGGCTCGCGCTGGGTGCACGAACACCTGCGTGCGGGCGCCTTGTTGCAGGTCACGCCCCCGCGCAACCACTTTCGCCTGAACGAGGCCGCACCCGCCGTTGCGCTGGTGGCCGGCGGCATCGGCATCACGCCCATCCTGGCGATGGCGCGGCGCCTGCACGCACTGGGCAAGCCGGTGCGCGCGCTCGTGGCAGCGCGTACCAGGGAGACCGCCGCCTTCGTCGACGAGATGCGCGCGCTCGTGCCCGGGCTCACGCTGCACCTGGACAGCGAGGCCGGCGGCCCGCCCGACCTGCGCGGCTGGCTGGCCACGCTGCCGCACGGCGCGGGCGTCTACTGCTGCGGGCCGGCACCGATGCTCGACGCCTTCGAGCGCTCGTGCGCCGACCTCGGCCTGACCGACGCCCACATCGAGCGCTTCACCGCCGCCCCGGCCGCGGCTGACGCGCCGCCCGCCGGCGCCTACACCCTGGTGCTGGAGCGCCGCGGCCTCACGCTCGAGGTGAACCCCGGCAAGGGCCTGCTCGACACCCTGCTGGACGCCGGCGTCGACGTGCCCTACAGCTGCATGGAAGGCGTGTGCGGCACCTGCGAGACGCGCGTGCTCGAGGGCGAGATCGACCACCGCGACGGCGTGCTCAGCGCGCTCGAGAAGCAACGCGGCGACGTGATGATGGTCTGCGTGTCCACGTGCAAGGGCCAGCGCCTGGTGCTGGACCTGTGAAGCAGCCATGACACGCCTCGGCATCACCCTCGTCGGCCTGGGCCCCGGTTCGCAGCCGCACATCAAGAGCCTGGTCGACCTGGCCGGCCGCGCGCAGGTGCGCCATGCCGTGTGCCGCCAGCCAGAACGTGCCGACGTGGGCGCACTCGGCGGCACGGTGCGCGCCAGCGCCGACCTGCAGGCCGCGCTCGACGACCCGCAGGTCGACGCTGTCATCATCGCCACGCCTGCGGCCACGCATGCCGAGATCGCCGGGCGCTGCCTGGCCGCCGGCAAGCACGTGCTGGTGGAAAAGCCGCTCGAGGTCTCGCTGCCGCGCGCGCAGGCCCTGGTGGCGGCGGCGCGGGCGAGCGGACGGCGCTTCGGGGCCGTGTTGCAGCACCGCTTCCGGCCCGGCTCGCTGCGCCTGGCCGCGCTGCTGGCGCGCGGCGCCCTGGGGCCGGTGCAGTTCGCGCTCGTGCGTGTGCCCTGGTGGCGACCGCAGCAGGGCTACTACGACCAACCCGGTCGCGGCACACGCGCGCGCGACGGCGGCGGGGTGCTGCTCACGCAGGCCATCCACGCGATCGACCTGTTCCGCTCGCTCGTCGGTGTCCGCAGCGTCGAGGCGGCACAGGCCGCGACCACCGCGGTGCACCAGATGGAGACCGAAGACTACGCCTCGGCCCTGCTGCGCCTGGGCAACGGCGCGCCCGGCGTGATGGTTGCCACCACGGCGATGTACCCGGGCAGCCCCGAGTCCATCGAAATCGCAGGCACGCTCGGCACTGCGGTGCTCGCCGCCGGCCAACTGCAGGTGCGCTGGCATGACGGTCGCGTCGAGACGGTCGAGGCCGAGGGCAGCGGCGGCAGCGGTGCCAACATCATGGACTTCCCGCACGACGCGCACCGCGCGCTCATCGCCGACTTTCTGGACGCCATCGAGCAGGGACGCGACCCGGCCGTCACCGGCGAGGAGGCCCTGGCCACGCAGGCGCTCATCGAGGCCGTGCTGACGAAGGCGGGGTGACCGCCGGCAGGCGCTCGACGAAACGCCGGACCGCCCGGCGTTTTCTTGCGCTGCGGCGCAGCGCCGGACCGCGCGACGGCCGGCCCATGCGGGTGATCAGATCACCCGCGCCCGCAGCCAGGAGGTCACGATCTCGGTGACGACGACGACGATGAAGATCACCGCGAGGATCAGCCCGACCTGGTCCCAGTAGAGGTTGTTCATCGCTGCGTCCAGCGCCACGCCGATGCCGCCGGCGCCCACCAGCCCGAGCACCGCCGATTCGCGGATGTTGATGTCCCAGCGCAGCAGCGCAAGCGACCAGAAGGCCGGCTCCACCTGCGGCCAGTAGGCCTTGGCCAGCACCATCGAGCGCGGCGCACCGGCGGCCGTCAGCGCCTCCACCGGGCCGGCGTGCACCTCCTCCAGCGCCTCGCAGAACAGCTTGCCGACGAAGCCGATCGAGCGGAAGGCGATCGACAGCACCCCGGCCAGCGCGCCCGGGCCGAAGACGGCAACGAACAGCAGCGCCCAGATCAGCGAATTGACCGAGCGCGACGAGACGAAGACGAACTGCGCCAGCCAGTTCAGCCCGGCGTGGCGCGTGAAGTTGCGCGCCGCCAGGAAGGACAGCGGGATCGCCATCGCCAGCGCCAGCACGGTGCCGAGGGTGGCGATGTGGAAGGTCTCGATCAGCGCGTCGCGCACCGCCTCGCCCCAGAAGGGCCAGTCGAAGGGCCACATGCGGCGGAACAGGTCGGCTGTCTGCTCGGGCGCGTCGTAGAGGAACTCGGGGATGACCTCGATCGTCTTCAGCGACCAGGCGATGGCCGCCACGCTGACCAGGTAGACCGCGAAGCGCCCGAGCCGCACCGCGGGGCTGAAGCGTTGCCAGGACCGATGAGCCGGCGCCGTCACTGGAAGACCTTACGCACGCGGCCCGAGACCAGCTCGCACAGCATGATCAGCGAAATGATGACGATCAGGATCGTCAGCACCACGTCGTAGTCGAAACGCTGGTAGGCGGTGAACAGCGGCGCGCCGATGCCGCCGCCGCCGACGATGCCCACCATCGTCGAGTTGCGCAGGTTGGAATCGAACTGGTAGACCGACAGCCCGACGAAGCGCGACATCACCTGCGGGAACACGCCCATCACCAGCACGTTCAGGTAGGGCGCGCCGGTGGCCCGCACCGCCTCCACCTGGCCCGGGTCCATCTCCTCGACCACCTCGGCAAAGAGCTTGGCGACGAAACCCATCGTCGACACCACCAGCGCCAGCGTCCCGGCGAGCGCGCCGAAGCCCACCGCCTTGACGAAGAGGATGGCCACGATCACCGGATGGAAGGAGCGGCACACCGCGATGACCGCGCGCATGCTGCCGCTGACGGCGGCCGGCGCGAGGTTGCGCGCCGCGGCCAGCCCGAGCGGCAGCGACAACGCGATGCCCAGCGCGGTGGCGAGCACCGCGATCTGCAGGCTTTCCAGGATGCCGGCGCCGATCAGCTGCAGCTTGTCGGGCGCGAGGTTGGGCGGGAACATGCGGCCCAGGAAGCGCTCGGCATTGGCCAGCCCGGTGACGAAGCGCGCCCAGCTGACGTCGAGCTTGGTGGCTGCGTAAGCCACGTAGCCGGCCAGCAGCAGCCAGCCCAGGCGGGCCGGCCAGTTGGGCGGGAAGGCCTGGCGCGCGCCCGGCCGGGGCGCGCCGGGCCCGGGCACGGCCTCAGAGCCAGTCTTCGCCGCCATAGATGGACTTCAGGTGCTCGTCGCTCAGGCCCTCGGGCGCGCCGTCGTAGACCACCGCGCCGCCCGACAGGCCGATGATGCGCTGCGCATAGCGCCGAGCCAGGTCGACGTTGTGGATGTTGACGACGATGGGAATCGCGTGCGCGCGCGCCAGCTCGGCCATCAGGGCCATGACCTCCACCGAGGTCTTGGGGTCGAGCGAGGACGTCGGCTCGTCCGCCAGCACCAGGCCGGGCTGCTGCATCAGCGCGCGCGCAATGCCCACGCGCTGGCGCTGGCCGCCCGACAGCTGGTCGGCACGCCGGTTGGCGTAGCTCTCGTCCAGGCCCACGGCCTGCAGCAGCTCGAAGGCGCGGTCGATATCGCCCGGCGGGTAGCGGCGCCACAGCGCGCGCCAGGGCGCCACGTAGCCCAGGCGCCCGCACAGCACGTTCTCGATCACGGTCAGGCGCTCGACCAGGTTGTATTCCTGGAACACCATGCCGATGCGCCGCCGCGCCAGCCGCAGCTCGCGCCCCTTCAGTTGCGCCAGGTCACGGCCCTCGAACAGGATCTGCCCGCTGGTGGGCTGCACCAACTGGTTGATGCAGCGGATCAACGTGGACTTGCCGGTGCCCGAGGGCCCGATCACGGCCGTCAGGCCGCTGCCGGCGATCTCGAGGTCGATGCCGCGCAGCACGGGCTGGCCGGGCCGGTAGGCCTTGACCAGGCCGCGCAGCGCCAGCACGCCGGACGAGTCGCGCGAGCTGCCGATCGCGGCCGCGCTCACTTCTTGGCCGCTTCGGCGGCCTTGCGGCGCTCGGCTTCCCGGCGCGCGCGGGCGTCTTCCTCGCGCTTGTTCTCGGCCTCGTAGGCCGCCTTGTTGTAGGGCGTGCCCGACTTCTCGGCCACGTCACGCACGACCGCCCAGTCCTTCTGGTAGGTGATCGGCAGGAAGCGATCGTCGCCGTTGAATTCCTTCTGCATCGCTGCAGGGAAGCGGAAGGAGAAGAAGCACTCCTTGAGCTTGGCGGCGAGCTCGGGCTTCAGGTCGTGCGCGTGCGCGAACGACGAGGTCGGGAACACCGGGCTGCGGTAGAGGATGCGGAAGTCCGCAGCCTTGATGTTGCCGCGCGTGGCCATGCGCTCGAACACGTCGGAGGCCACGGCTGCCATGTCGTAGTCGCCCGAAGCCACGCCCAGCACCGACTTGTCGTGCCCGCCGGACATCAGCGGCTTGTAGTCGGTCTCGGGCGTCAGGCCCTTCTCGGGGAAGAGCACCCGCGGCGCGAGGTTGCCCGAGTTCGACGACGGCGAGGTGTGCGCGACCTTCTTGCCCTTCAGGTCGGCCAGCGACTGGTAGGGGCTCGACGTCTTGACGATGGCCAGCAGGTTGTAGCCGCGGACCTCGTTGCCCAGGCCCTTGGCGGCAAAAGGCACGGCGCCGGCCATGTTGACGGCAAAGCCCGTCGGGCCGGTGGAGAAACCCGCGAAGTGCAGCCGGCCCGAGCGCATGGCCTCGATCTCGGCGGCGTTGGACTGCACCGGGAAGTAGACCGTGCGCTTGCCGACGCACTTCTCGAGGTGGTCGGTGAAGGGCTTGAAGATGTTGGCGTAGACCGCAGGGTCTTCCACCGGCGTGTAAGCCCAGACCAGGGTGGACGGGTCGCGCTGCTTGGAAGCGTCCTTCGGCACGTCGGCGACCAGGTCACGGTCGGCGTCGCAGTACAAGGTGTCGAGCTGGCCGCGGTTCGGGCAGTCGGCCTGGGCTGCGGCGGCGCCGGTGAAGCCCAGGGCGGCCAACGCCAGCATCAGGCGGCGGGAGGTCGGGGTCATGCGAGGTCTCCTGTGGAAAAGCCCGGCGGGGCGGGCTGTCATTGCTCTGTCATATTAGCCCAGCGTCCGTGTTGTCCTGGACAGGGTCTTCCCGTGCCACGCATCGCTGCGCCGTCGGCCGATGCAGCCCGAGACTTTGAGTCCACGCAATCCCCGCCCCGGGCAGGACCACGCCGCCACCGGCATGATCGGGCCATCGTGCTGAACATCGAATCGCTCGCCAAGGCGCATGGCCAGACCCCGGTCTTCAAGGGGGTGTCGCTGCGCGTGCGCCCGGGCGAGTTCGTCGCGCTGCTGGGCGAATCCGGGGTGGGCAAGAGCACGCTGCTGAATTGCATCGCCGGCCTGGACGAGGTCGACGCCGGCCGCATCGAATTCGACGGCGTCGAGGTCGGCCCGCTGTCGGCGGATGAGCGCGCGCGCCTGCGGCGCGAGAAGCTCGGCTTCGTCTTCCAGGCCTTCCACGTGCTGCCGCACCTGAGTGTGGCCGAGAACGTCGAGCTGCCGTTGCGCCTGCTCGGCACCGCGTGGCGTGCCGGCCGGCGCGAGGACGGCGCCGCACGCGTGCAGGAGCTGCTCGGCGCGGTCGGCCTGCGCGGGCTGGGCGAGCGCCTGCCGGCGCAGCTGTCGGGTGGACAGCTGCAGCGCGTGGCCATCGCGCGCGCGCTCGTGCACCGGCCGGCCTTGATCCTGGCCGACGAGCCCACCGGCAACCTCGACCCCGCCACCGCGGCGCGCGTGATGGAGGCGCTCGTGGCCCAGGCCCACGCCAGCGGCGCCGCCTGCCTGCTGGTCACCCACTCGACGGCGGCCGCCGCCCGTGCCGACCGCGTGCTGCAGCTCACGGCCGATGGCGTGGTGGACGGCGCCGCGGCCGGCGTCGGCCCCGTGCATGCCGCGCCCCGGGCACCCCACTGCCCTTGAACGCCGACCGGCCCGCCGCCCTCCTTCATGCCACGCTCGCGCTGTGGCCGCTGGTGCTGCGCGAGTGGCGCCACCACCCCTGGCGCCTGGCGGTGGCGGTGCTGGCCGTGGCGCTCGGGGTCGCGCTCGCCTGGTCGGTGCACCTGATCAACAACTCGGCGCTGTCGGAGTTCTCGGCCGCAGTGCGATCGGCCAACGGCGAGCCCGACGCCGTGGTGCGTGGGCCGTCCGGGGGCTTCGACGATGCGCTGTTCGACCGCGTCGCCGCGCTGCCGGGGGTGGCACGGGCGAGCCCGGTGGTCGAACTCGAAACCTATGCGCGGCGGGCCTCGGTGTCCACGTCCACTTCCCCTGTTCCGGCGTCCGCGTCGGCATCGGCCGCACCCGAAACCACGGTCGCGGACGACGTCTCCGCCGCCGGCCCGACAGCGCGCCTGACGGTGCGCCTCGTCGGCCTGGACGCGCTGGCCGCGGCGCCGCTCACGCCCGGCGCGCTGCCGCAACCCACTGCGGGCAGTGACCGCCTGGCTCTGCTGGACCCCGGACGGGTCTTCGTCAACGGGTCGGCGCGCGAGCGCCTGCGCCTGCGTGACGGCGAGATGCTCGCGCTGCAATCCGGGCCGCGCTGGCACCTGCTGCGCGTGGGGGGCAGCGTGGCCGTCGGAGGCACGCCCTTGCTGGTGGTGGACATTGCTGCCGCGCAGGCCTTGTTCGGCTTCGACGGGCGGCTGTCGCGGATCGACCTGCGGCTCGAGCCGGGCGTCGGCACCGACGCACTGGCGGCCGCCCTGCCCGCAGGCCTGCGGCTCGCGCCGGCCGACGAGGCCGAGCAGCGCGTCTCGCAGATGTCGCGCGCCTACCGCGTGAACCTGACGGTGCTGGCGTTGGTGGCGCTGTTCGTTGGCGGCTTCCTGGTCTTCTCGGTGGTCGCGCTGTCGGTGGCGCAGCGCACGCCGGCGCTGGCGCTGCTGGGCGTGCTCGGCCTCCCGGCGGCGGGCCGGCGCGCGCTCGTCCTCGCCGAATGCGCCGCCATCGGTCTGGCCGGCAGCGTGCTCGGCCTCGCGCTGGGCACGGCGCTCGCGGCGGCAGCGCTGCGCTGGCTGGCCGGAGACCTGGGCGGCGGCTACTTCCCGGGCATCGCGCCCGTGCTGCGGGTGCAGCCGCTGGCGCTGGCCGGCTTCGCGCTGCTGGGAGTGGCCTCGGCACTGGCCGGCGGCTGGGTGCCGGCCCGACGCGCCGAAGGCCTGCAGCCGGCGCTCGCGCTCAAGGGCCTGGGCACTCCGCAGGCGGCTGCGCCGCGGCTGCGGTGGCCGCTGGTCCTGCTGGCCGGCGCAGGCCTGCTGGCGCTGGCACCACCGGTGGGCGGGCTGCCGGTGGCGGCTTATGCCAGCGTCGCCGCCCTGCTGGTGGGCGGCGTGGCGCTGGTGCCGGCTGCCGTGCATGTGCTGCTGGCCGCGGCGCCCCGGCCGCGTGGCGCGCTCGATCTACTGGCGCTGCAGCGCGCGCGCTTCCAGCGCCACACCGCCACGGCGGCCGTGGCCGGCGTGGTCGCCAGCCTGGCACTGTCGGTGGCGCTGACGGTGATGGTGACGAGCTTCCGCGAAGGCGTGTCCGCCTGGCTTGACCGCGTGCTGCCCGCCGACCTGTACGCACGCACCGCCGCCAGCAGCGCGACCGCCGATCAGGCCTGGCTGGGCCCGGGCTTCGTTGCCGCGGTGCAGGCCCTGCCCGGGGTGCGCCAGGTGGAAGCCTCGCGCGTGCGCGCCCTGGCCTGGTCGCCCGGGCAGCCGACGGTGACGCTGATCGCGCGCGACCTGGCCGATCCGGGCGCAGCCCTGCCGCTGCTCGAACCGGCATTGCCTCCTGCGCCCGCCGGCGCCACGAGCGTCGACATCTTCGTCAGTGAAGCCATGGTGCGGCTGCACGGCACCACCCCCGGCAGCATGGTGGTGCTGCCGCTGGACGGCCGCGCCGTGCCGGCGCGGGTGCGCGGAGTCTGGCGCGACTACGCGCGCCAGTTCGGCGCGGTGGCGATCGACGCCGCCACCTACCGGGCGCTCACGGGCGATGAGCGCGTCAACGACCTGGCGATCCGGCTCGCCCCCGGGGCGTCGCTGGCAGCCGTGCAGGAGGCCCTGCGCGCCGCCGCGCCCGACCCGGCGATGATCGAGTTCGCCGCCACCGAAGACCTGCGCCGGATCTCGATGGCCATCTTCGACCGCAGCTTCGCCGTCACCTACTACCTTCAGGCCGTGGCCATCGCCATCGGCCTGGTCGGCGTCGCCGCCAGCCTGTCGGCCCAGGTGCTGGCGCGACGCAAGGAATTCGGCCTGCTCGCCCACCTCGGACTGACGCGCGGCCAGGTCGTTGCCGTCGTCGCCGGCGAGTCCGCGGCCTGGCTGGCCGCCGGCGCCGCCGTCGGCCTGCTGCTGGGCCTGGCGATCAGCGTGGTCCTCGTGCACGTGGTCAACCCCCAGAGCTTTCACTGGACGATGGAGTTGGTGCTGCCGTGGCTGCGGCTCCTGGCGCTGTGCGCCGCCGTCGTCGCCGCCGGCGTGTTGACCGCCACGGTCAGCGCACGGGGCGCCACCCGGCGCAGTGCCGTGCTGTCGGTGCGGGAGGACTGGTGAAGCCGCGCGGCGCCTCCGCACCGGCCGCCTCGCGCAAGCGCGCCTGGCTGCGCGCCGCGCTGGCGCTCGCCGGGCTCGCCCTGGCCAGGCAAACGTCGGCGAACCCGGAGGCCGCGAGCGGGGGCGGCGCCAGTGCCGCGCCCGGCCCCAGGCCGGCCGCCCCGGGCTCCGGTGACGCAGCGCAGCAGCCCGCCGATGCGGTGCGGCGTGGCCGCGCGATCGTGCTTCCGCGCGACCACGGCGCCCACCTCGGCAGCCGCATCGAGTGGTGGTACGTCACCGGTTGGCTGCGCGCTGGCGCGGCGCCGCAGGCGGGGGCCGCGGTGGACGACCCCCGCGGGCTGAGGGGCTTCCAGATCACCTTCTTTCGCACCCGCACCGGGCTCGCCGAGACCCTGGGCGGACGCTTCGCGCCGCGCCACCTGCTGTTTGCCCACGCTGCGCTGAGCGAGCCGGCCGCCGGCCGGCACGAACACGACGAGCGGATCGCCCGCTGGTCGGGCGATCCGGCGGCCTCCAGCCTGGCGCGCGCGGCGCTGCACGACGCGGACCTGCGGCTTTTCGACTGGACGCTGCGCCGCCAGCCCACCGGCAGCGGCCCGCTGGATGCGCGCTGGGACGCGCGCTTTTCCACCGGGCAGCACCGCCTGCAACTGCGCCTGGCGCGCACACAGCCGGTGCTGCTGCAGGGCGAGGCCGGCTGGTCGCGCAAGGGGCCGCAGCCGCAGCAGGCCAGCCACTACCTGAGCGAGCCCCAGTTGCAGGTCGAGGGCCGGATCGAGGGCCGCGGCCGCGCGCCCGAGCCTGTGCACGGCCGCGCATGGCTCGACCACGAGTGGAGCGACGAACTGCTGCACCCGCAGGCCGTGGGTTGGGACTGGATCGGCATCAACCTTGACGACGCAAGCGCGCTCACCGCCTTCCGCCTGCGGCGCGCCGACGGCAGCGTGCTGTGGGCGGGCGGGAGTTTCCGCGCCGCCGGCGCGCTGGAAGCGCGCGCTTTCGCCCCCGACGAGGTGGTGTTCCGCCCTGGCCGCGTCTGGCGCAGCCCCGGCTCGGGCGCCAGCTACCCCGTGGAATGGACGGTGGCCACCCCCGCCGGCACCTACACCGTGCGCGCGCTGCTGGACGCGCAGGAGATGCTCGGTCGCAGCGCCACCGGCACCGTCTACTGGGAGGGCCTGTCGACCCTGCACGCGGCCGACGGCCGGCGCGTCGGGATCGGGTACCTCGAGATGACCGGGTATGCGGGCCGGCTCGTGCTGTAGCGGCGCGTCCACCGCGCGCCGCCGGCCGTCACGCGGCAGCGGGAGCCCGCGACCGGGGCGGTGAGCACGCCGCATGTGCCGCAGCATGTGCCGGCGCATTTGCCGCGGCGGGTGGCGAGAAGGCGGTGCCCCCCGACGCGCGTGAAGCCTTGCCGCCCGGCCCGGTCGGACCCGGCTCGAAGCCACCCGCCCACGCGCAGCGGGTAGAGTTCGCATTGCGGCCGAGTCACGGCAGTCGGTGCTCGCCGATAGGCGAGCCCTGCGCCAGGTGCCGGCGATCCGTCATGAAGCGCAGCCCGACCGAACGACACCCTCCTTGCCGACAGGCGCCGCACACGCGCGGCCGTGGACGGAGCACGCCGTCGCCCGCCCACGTCCGGACCGGCAGGAGCATCGCGACGTGAGCCTGCCCTTGCACCTGGTCTGGCTCGGTGGCGCGGTGCCGCTGCGCGGCCTGGAGAACCTGCACCGGCTGGCGCGGATGCACGAGCAGGCGCTGTCGGAGCAGGCAGAGCCGCAGCCTCAGGACCGGCCCTACTTCCCCCTGCTCTGGCTCGACCGCAGCGCCTGGGACCAGACCCTGGCGGCTCAGGTGACGCCGCTCGAGCCGGTACCGGGGGCAGCCGTGCCCGCGGCGCTCAGGACCGCGCTGGCCGACGGCCTGGACGCCCATGTGGCTGCCGTGCGCTGGCTGCGTCTGGACGCCGCGCCGCAGGCCGCAGCGCAGACGGTGTTCCTGCCCGTGCTCCTGTACGAAGAGATGCGCCATGCGCTGGCCGAGCCCTGGCGCCGCACGGATCTGGCGCGCGAGCGCCTGCGGTCGATGGCGCGCACCCCGGCAGGCCAGGCCTTCCTCGCCGGGCAGGCACGGCTGGGGGACATGATCGAGGCCGCTGGCGCCGACGGTGCCGGCCCGCAGTTCGCGGCTTACCTCGGCGTGTTCATCGACCATGTCCGCAGCGCCTGGGCTCGCCACGGCCTGCTGTGCCTGGCCTCGGACCTGCTGCGCCTGCAGGCGCTGGTCTGGCGCCCCGGGGCCTATGCCGACATCGGCGACGCAGCCGGCTTGCTGCAGGTGCTGCCGACCCTGCGCCGCGTCCGTGCAGCCGAATCCGTCTTCAGCGCCCACTGCACGGTCGCGATCGAGAACGACCTCGTCTTCTGCGCCGAGCGGGCGCTGATGCAGGCCGTGACGCTCGGCGCCTTGATCTGGAGCCTGCGCACCCTGCAGGCGACGGCAGCGCGCCTGGGGCTGCCGGACCCGGGAAGTCCACCGGACCTCGCGCGTGCCGTCCTGCCTGCGCTGGACCGCCGCATGCCCGCCACACCAGACCTGCGACCGCTCTACGAAACGCCCCACGCGGGCTTGGCGAACTATGTCAACCGCGCTTACGGGAGTCACCACCTGGTGGGTGACCCGGCCGCGCTGGACCCCTATTTCTCCGGTCGGCAGGCGAAGGAGATGATGATCGACCACGTCGGCGGCTTCACGGGCTATCAGCTGTTCGCCAATGTCCTGGCCCCGGCCTGCCGCCAGGTCTGGAAGTCCTGCCAGGTCGAGTTCGGCCTGCTCGACTACGCGCCGCAACTGGGCTGGAAGACCCACGGTTTCGGCACGCTGGAGCGCCTGGTCGGGCACGGGCAGCGGCTGCGCCAGGGTCATCCGCGACTGGCCGGCGTGCGGCGCGAGCTGCGCGCCATGTCGACCGCGCTGGGCCTGCCGGCGCCGGCGATGGAGCCGCTGGCGCTGCGCGTCAGCGAGGTGCACGACCTGCTGCGGCAGGCGCACTTCGAACCCGCCCGGCGCGACGCCCTGGTCGCGCGCGCCCTCGCGCGCTGCGCGCAGCCCTGAGCCCGACCCGGCGCGCCTGCACGGGCCGCTGCTCAGTCCGCCTGGTCCTCGCCCAGGAAGCCCCCGCTCTGGCGCGCCCACAGGCGCGCATAGATGCCGCCCAGCGCCAGCAGTTGCGCGTGCGTGCCTTCCTCGACGATGCGGCCCTGGTCGATGACGATCAGGCGGTCCATGGCCGCGATCGTCGACAGCCGGTGCGCGATCGCGACCACGGTCTTGCCCTCCATCAGCCGGTACAGGCTGGCCTGGATCGCCGCCTCGACTTCGCTGTCGAGCGCGCTCGTGGCCTCGTCCAGCAGCAGGATGGGCGCGTCCTTGAGCATCACGCGCGCGATCGCGATGCGTTGGCGCTGCCCGCCCGAGAGCTTGACGCCGCGCTCGCCGACGTGGGCCTCGTAGCCGCGCCGGCCCTTCGGGTCCACCAGGGTGTCGATGAAGTCGACGGCCTCGGCGCGCTCGGCAGCGGCACGCATCTGCGCCTCGCTCGCCTCGGGGCGGCCGTAGACGATGTTCTCGCGCACCGAGCGGTGCAGCAGCGCGGTGTCCTGCGTGACCATGCCGATGTGCGCGCGCAGCGAGTCCTGCGTCACGCCGGCGACGTCCTGGCCGTCGATCAGGATGCGGCCCTGCTGCAGGTCGTGGAAGCGCAGCAGCAGGTTCACCAGCGTGCTCTTGCCGGCACCGGAGCGGCCCACCAGGCCGATCTTCTCGCCGGGGCGGATGTGCAGGCTCAGCCCGTCGATCACGCGCCGCCCGCCGCCATAGGCGAATCCCACCCCCTCGAAGCGGACTTCGCCGCGCGGCACCTGCAGCGGCCGGGCGTCGGGCCGGTCGAACACGGTCTGCCGGCGCGACAGCGTCGCGATGCCGTCCTGCACCGTGCCCACGTGCTCGAACAGCGCCGCCATCTCCCACATCACCCAGTGCGACAGGCCGTTCAGACGCATCGCCATCGCCGTGGAGGCGGCCACCGCGCCGATGCCGATCTCGCCGTGCGCCCACATCCACAGCGTGGCCCCGGTGGTGGCGGCGATCAGGCCCACCGACAGGCTGTGGTTGACGACCTCGAAGGCCGAGACCAGCCGCATCTGCCCGTGCACGGTGCCCAGGAAGTCCTGCATCGCCGAGCGGGCGTACGCAGCCTCGCGCCGCGAGTGCGAGAACAGCTTGACGGTGGCGATGTTGGCGTAGGCGTCGGTGATGCGCCCGGTCATCAGCGAGCGCGCGTCGGCCTGCGCCTGGGCCACGCGCGCCAGCCGCGGCACGAAGTACCAGGTGGCGCCCAGGTACAGCGCGACCCAGGCCAGGAAGGGCAGCACCGCGCGCGCGTCGAAGCCGCCCAGCACCAGCCCCATCGTCGTGAAGTAGATCGTCACGTAGACCAGGATGTCGGTGACGATGAACCAGCTGTCGCGCACGGCCAGCGCGGTCTGCATCACCTTGGTGGCGATGCGGCCGGCGAACTCGTCCTGGAAGAAGCCCATGCTCTGGCCGAGCATCAGGCGGTGGAAGTTCCAGCGCAGCCGCATCGGCAGGTTGCCTGCCAGGGACTGGTGCTTGAACAAGGTCTGCAGGCCGGCGGCGGCGATGCTGGCCGCGAGCACGCCCGCCAAAAGCAGCAAGGTGGCCCCCTCGCGCGCCCACAGGTCCGCGGGCGGGACGACCGCGAGCCAGTCGACGATGCGGCCGAGCACGGCAAACAGCAGCGCCTCGAAGGCGCCCAGCGCCGCGGTGAGCAGCATCATCGCCAGGATGTAGAGGCGCGTGCCCTGGCTGCAGGCCCACAGGAAGGGCAGCAGTCCCTTGGGGGGCGGGGATGGCGGCGCGTCGGGATACGGGTCGACGAGCCTTTCGAAAGCGGCGAAGATCAAGGCGGGGCTCCGGGGCGCGCGATTATCCGCAGGGCGTCGAGCTCTCAGGCATGAGCGGCCCTACACTGGCCGCGAAAAGAACGAAGGCCGGCGCGGACTGCAGAGGGCGAGCGCACGATGAGCACCGAGGAGTTCCCAACCGACAGCCCCGCGACGCCCGCAGGCGCGCTCGCGGCGCATGATCACGGCCATGCCCACGATCATGCGCACCCGGCCGAAGGAGCGGCCCACAGCCACCTCGACGCCATGGACGTGCGCGTGCGCGCCCTGGAGTCCCTGCTCGTGGCCAAGGGCTACGTCGACCCGGCGGCCATCGACCGCCTGATCGAGACCTACGAGACCCGCGTCGGCCCGCACCATGGCGCGGCCGTGGTGGCGCGCTCATGGGTCGACGCGGGCTTTCGCGCCTGGCTCGAGCGCGACGCCACCGCGGCGATCGCCTCGATGGGCTTCAGCGGGCGCCAGGGCGAGCACATGGCCGCCGTCTTCAACAGCCCCCGGGAGCACCATCTGGTGGTCTGCACGCTGTGCTCGTGCTACCCGTGGCCGGTGCTGGGCCTGCCGCCGGTCTGGTACAAGTCCGCCCCCTACCGCTCGCGCGCCGTGCGTGAGCCGCGCGCCGTGCTGGCCGACTTCGGCTTGCAGCTGCCCGAGGCCACGGCCGTGCGCGTCTGGGATTCCACCGCCGAAATCCGCTACCTCGTGGTGCCGATGCGTCCGGCCGGCACCGACGGTTGGGAAGAATCCCGGCTGGCCCGGCTCGTGACGCGGGACTCGATGATCGGCACCGGCCTGGCGCTCGCACCCGACGCCTGCGAACCCGACCCGGCCACTGGGGAGCGCCGCTCCGCGCGCGACCCGGGGCGGGACGAGCGGGCGCCACGGCCATGAACGGCGCGCACGACATGGGCGGCATGCACGGCTTCGGCCGCGTGCAGCCCGAGCCCGGCGAGCCGCACTTCCACGCCCCCTGGGAAGCGCGCGCGCTCGGCCTGACGCTGGCCATGGGTGCCACCGGTGCCTGGAACCTCGACCAGACCCGGCGCGCGCGCGAGAGCCTGCCGCCGGCGCGCTACCTGGGCGCGTCCTATTACGAGATCTGGATCCTGGCGCTGGAGCAGTTGCTGCGCGAGCGCGGCCTGGCCAGCGCCGAGGAACTGGCCGACGGCCGGCTGCGTTCGCCGGCCCGCCCCTTGCCGCGCGTGCTGGGCGCCGCCGACGTCGATGCCGTGCTGGCCCGCGGCAGTCCCACCGCCCGCAGCGCTGCCACGGCGCCGCGGTTTGCCGCCGGCGACCGTGTGCGCGCGCTCAACCGCCATCCGGCCGGGCACACGCGCGTGCCGCGCTACGCGCGCGGCCGCTGCGGCGTCGTCGAGTGCCTGCATGGCCTGCACGTCTTCCCCGAGCGCCATGCGGCGTCTGCGCCGGGCGCCCCCTTCGACGAGGCGCCTCAGTGGCTGTACACCGTACGCTTCGACGGCCGCGAACTCTGGGGCGACGACGCCGAGCCGGGCACGAGCCTGAGCATCGACGCCTGGGAATCGACGCTGGAGCCTGCGCCCGAGGTTGCGGCCGTGCGGGAGACCTCGGCATGACAACGGCTTCCAGCCACACCGCCGAAGTGGCTGGCCAGCGGCCGCCCTTCGCGGCCCCCTGGCAGGCGCACGCCTTCGCGCTCACGCTGGCCTTGCACGAGCGTGGCCTGTTCACCTGGCCGCAGTGGACGGCTGCGCTGTCGGCGGCGATCGCGCGCGCCCAGGAACGCGGCGAGCCCGACGACGGCCAGACCTACTACCACCACTGGCTGGACGCGCTGGAGACCCTGCTTGTCGGTCTGGGCCTGGCCGACTCCGACACGCTGCACGCGCTCGAGCACGCCTGGGAAGACGCGGCCGAGCGCACACCCCATGGCCAACCCGTCGTGCTGCCCGACACCGCCCTGGCCCTGGCGCGCGGCCCGGGTCCGGGCCGCGGCCCACTGCCGACACCCCCAAGGACCGCCCCGAGATGACACTGCGCCTGTCCGTCCTCGACCAGTCCGTCGCCTGCGCCGGCCGTGGCGAGGACGACGCCATCCGCGACACCGTGGCCCTGGCCGAGCACACCGAGGCCCTGGGCTACGAGCGCTTCTGGGTCAGCGAGCACCATGGCCTGCCCACCATCGTCGGCAGCGCGCCCGAAGTGCTGATGGCTGCCGTGGCGGCGCGAACCACACGCATCCGCATCGGCAGTGCCGGCGTGATGCTGCCGCACTACTCGGCGCTGAAGGTGGCAGAAGCCTTCCGCGTGCTCGACGCGCTCGCGCCGGGCCGCATCGACCTGGGTGTCGGCCGCGCGCCGGGCAGCGACCGCCGCACCGCGCAGGCCCTGAACCCGCACGTCTCCGGCATGGCCGAGGACTTCCCGCAGCAGATCCTGGACCTGCAGGCCTGGGCGTCCGGTGCGGCGCACCAGGGCATCGTCGCCCACCCCCGGCCGCCGGCCGCCACCGACACCGACCGCACGCCGCAGGTGTGGGTGCTGGGCAGCTCGGACTACGGCGCGCAGCTCGCCGCCCACCTGGGCCTGCCCTACGCCTTCGCCTATTTCTTCATGGACGGCCAGGGCGTGGAGCAGGCACTGCACCTGTACCGCACCTTGTACCGCCCGAGCGCGCGCCACCCGCGGCCGCAGGCCACGATCTGCGTCTGGGCGCTGGCGGCGCAGACCGAGGACGAGGCCCGCTTCCAGGCGCTGAGCCGCGAGCGCTGGCGCGTGGACCGCATGCGGGGCGCACTCGGCCCGCTGCGCCCGCCGGGCGAGGTGGCCGAACGCGGCTTCAGCGCAGACGAGATGGGCATCGTCGCGCCGATGCGTCGGCGCTCGCTCGTCGGCAGCGCCGCCCAGGTCGCCCAGCAGATGCGAGCCCTCGCCGCGGAACTGCAACTCGACGAACTCGTCGTCAACACCTGGGCCCATGACCCGGCGGTGCGGCGCCGCTCCTATGCGCTGCTGGCGGCCGAGTTCGGGCTGGGAGAAGCCGCAGATCCCGCAGCCCGCGCCGTAAAGGCGCGGATCGCCGCCTGAAACATCGGGCGTCCTGCCACCCTGCCACCCTGCCACCCTGCCACCCGGCCACCCTGCAACCCTGCCACCTTGACGGTCCACACCGCCCTGCTCGCCTTGCCCGCCAGAACACCCCATCTCGTCGTCAATGACCCGCGCATTGGCCTGAGCCATGGCCGCGTCTTGCACCGGGGTCCTGTTCGTTCGGGTGCGGTGTTCGATGAGAGAGCGCTCGAGCTGGGTGAGAAACTGCTTGGGCTGAGAAGGCAGCTGCGCTGGCTGAGCCCAAAGCCGTTCGGGCCGGGCCTGAAGCCGTTCGGACTGAACCAAAGACCGTTCGGGCTGAGCCTGTCGAAGCCCACGCGGGCCCTCGACAAGTCCGGTGCGAACGGAAAATGTGAACGGACCACGCCACTGGTTTCTTGAAAGCTGGGCCGCAGGCCGTTGAAGACAGATCGAATCCCCAAGGCTCGGCCCGGCCGCGCCCAAGGGCAGTCGCGGGAGTGCAGGGATGACCGACTACCTGATCGTTGGCGCCGGCTCGGCCGGCTGCGTGCTGGCCGGGCGGCTGAGCGAGGATCCTTCGGTGCGTGTCACGCTGCTCGAGGCCGGTCCGCCCGACACGAGCGTGGCAGTGCATTGCCCGGCGGGCATGGCGCTGATCGCCAAGCAGGGCAAACCGGCGTGGACCTTCGAGACCGTTCCCCAGCCGGGGTTGAACGGGCGGCGCGGCTACCAGCCACGCGGCAAGGTGCTCGGCGGCTCGAGCTCGGTCAACGCGATGATCTACATGCGCGGCCACCGCGCCGACTACGACGCCTGGGCCGCCGCCGGCAACAGGGGCTGGAGCTACGAGGAGGTGCTGCCCTTCTTCAAGCGCGCCGAGCACAACGAGCGCGGCGCCGACGCCTGGCACGGCAGCGGCGGCCCGCTGAATGTGGCGGAGCTGCGCAGCCCCGGGCGCTGGCGTGACGCCTTCGTGCGGGCCGGTGTCGAGGCCGGCTACCCGGCCAATCCCGACTTCAACGGCGCCGAGCAGGAGGGCTTCGGCGCCTTCCAGGTGACGCAGCGCAACGGCGAGCGCCTGAGCGCCGCCAAGGCCTACCTGACCCCACACCTCGGGCGCCCGAACCTGAAGGTGCTGACCGGCGCGCAGGTGCTGCGGGTGCGCTTCGAGGGCCGGCGCGCCGTCGGGGTGGACGTGCGCCTGGAGGGCACCGAGCAGACCCTGACGGCGCAGCGCGAGGTGCTGCTGTCGGCCGGGGCGCTGCAGTCGCCGGCCCTGCTGCAACTGTCGGGCGTGGGCCCGGGCGCGGCGCTGCAGGCGCTCGGGCTGCCGGTCGTGCACGACCTGCCGGGCGTGGGGCTTCACCTGCACGACCACATCGACGTGGTGCAGGTCGTCGACGCGCCGCATCTGAAGGACACGGTGGGCCTGAGCCTGGCCGGCCTCGGGGCGATGCTGCGCGGCGTGTTCGAGTGGCGCAGGCACCGCACCGGTCTGCTGACCACCAATTACGGCGAATCCGGCGCCTTCATCCGCAGCCACCCCGACGAGCCCCTGCACGACCTGCAGTTGCACTTCGTCGTTGCCAAGCTGGTCGACCACGGCCGCGCAACCGTGCTCGGACACGGCTATTCCTGCCACGTCTGCCTGCTGCGTCCGAGGAGCCGCGGCAGCGTCACGCTCGCCAGCCCCGACCCGCTGGCCGCGCCGCGCATCGACCCGGCCTTCCTGAGCGACCCCGACGACACCGCGCGCCTGGTGCGTGGATTCAAGCGGATGCGCCACGTCCTCGCGCAACCCGCGCTGGCCGCCCACGGCGGCCGTGAGCTGCCGGTCTCGGCGGCAGCGCGCAGCGACGAGGAGATCGAGCGCTACGTGCGCGACCACGCCGACACGATCTACCACCCCGTGGGCAGCTGCCGCATGGGCCCGGGCCCGCTGGACGTGGTCGACGAGCGCCTGCGGGTGCGCGGCCTGGAACGCCTGCGCGTGGTGGACGCCTCCGTGATGCCGGCCATCGTCGGCGGCAACACCAACGCACCGACCATCATGATCGCGGAGAAGGCGGTGGACCTGATCCGCGAGGACGCCCGGACCGGGTGAAGCCAGGCGCCGTGCGGTGCCGGCGGCGCGGGCTCAGAGGCTGGGAGTTTTTCCACCGTGCCCGAAAGGCACGTCCAAACGCCCTGGATCGAGGCGCAAACCGCAACCACAGCACGGGCTATGGCGAGGAATTGCAACGATGAGCCAGGGTGTTCGGGGGTGCAAGGCGGGCGGGCATGGGGGAGGGACTCTCAGCCTCCCAGCCTCTCAGGCCCCGGCGATCTTCATCCGCTCCAGCAGCACCGAACCGATGGCCTTGGAGCCCGTCTCGTAGACGTCGGCCCCGACGGCGACGATGTCCTTGAACATCTGCTTCAGGTTGCCGGCGATCGTGATCTCCTCGACCGGATGGACGATGCGACCGCCCTCGACCCAGAAGCCCGAGGCGCCGCGCGAGTAGTCGCCGGTGACGTAGTTCACGCCCTGGCCCATCAGCTCGGTGACGAACAGGCCGCGGCCGAGCTTGCGCAGCATGGCCGGCAGGTCGTCGCCGGGCGCGGTGTTGCGGCTGGTCAGCGCCAGGTTCTGCGAGCCGCCGGAGTGCCCGGTGGTGCGCATGCCCAGCTTGCGCGCCGAGTAGCTGGACAGGAAGTAGCCCTGCACGATGCCGGCCGAGACCACGCGCCGGGCGCGCGTGTGCACGCCCTCGTCGTCGAAGGGGGCGCTGCCCTTGCCCTTGAGGATGAAAGGGTCCTCGCTGATATCCACGTGCTCGGGCAGCACGCGCTGGCCCAGGCTGTCGACGAGGAAGCTGGCCTTGCGGTAGAGGGCGCCGCCCGAGGTCGCCTGGACGTAGGCACCCAGCAGGCCAGCGGCCACCGGCGCCTCGAACAGCACCGGCGCGTCGCAGGTGGGCACCCGCGTGGGCTTCAGGCGCGACAGCGCGCGCTCGGCCGCGTAGCGCCCGATGGCCTCGGCCGAGGCCAGATCGGCGGCGTCGCGGTGCGAGCTGTACCAGGCGTCACGCTGCATGCCCTGGCCGCGGCCAGCGATCGGCGCGACCGAGATCGAGTGCCGCGAGCTGGCGTAGCCGCCGCGAAAGCCCCGGCTGTTGCCCGCCCAGAAATGCGACTGCTGCGCCGACACGCCGGCGCCCTCGGAGTTGGTGATGCGGCGGTTGGTGGCAAAGGCGGCCTGCTCGCAGCGGCGCGAGAGCTCGGCCGCGCCGGCGGCGTCCAGGGCCCAGGGGTGGAAGAGGTCGAGGTCGCGCGCGGCCTCGTGCGCCGAAGCCAGGTCCTCGGCGTCGGGCAGGCCGGCGGCCGGGTCCTCGGCGGTGAAGCGGGCGATGTCCCAGGCGGCGCGCACGGTCTGGCGCAGCGCCGCGGTGGAGAAGTCGGAAGTGCTCGCGTTGCCGCGCCGCTGGCCGAGGTAGACGCTGACGCCCACCGACTTGTCGCGGTTGCGCTCGACGTTCTCGAGCTCGCCCTTGCGCACGGACACCGACAGCCCGGTGCCTTCGGACACCTCGGCCGCAGCATCGCTGGCACCGAGTTCGGCCGCCATCGCGAGCACGTCCTCGACGATCTGGCAGAACTGCTCGCGCGAGTAGGCGAAGCCGCTGTCGGTCGTCGCGCCGGACGGGCGGGTCGAAGCGGGTTGGCGGGGGCGGGTTGCAGGCATGCGCGGGGGCCGGTGGGCGAAAGAACGGGACAGACCATTATGATCCCCGCCATGTCCCGACGTTCTGCGCCTGGCCGCATGCCCGCACGGGCGGCCGATCCCGATTTCGACGATGCCGGCCGGCCCAGCAAGAGCCAGCGCAAGCGTGATTCACACGCGCTGCAATCGCTGGGTGAGGCGGTGGCCGCACTGTCGGCCGCGCGCCTGCAGGCGCTGGACATGCCCGAGAGCCTGCGCGATGCCATCGTCGAGTACCAGCGCACACGCTCGCACGAGGGCCGCAGGCGCCAGATGCAGTACATCGGGCGCCTGATGCGCGGCGTCGACGCGGCGCCGCTGGAGGAGGCCGTGGCCGCGCAGAAGCTCGGCGGCGCGCGTGAGTCGCTCGCGCTGCACGAAGCCGAACGCTGGCGCGCCGAGCTGCTGGCCGACGACGCCGCGCTCACGCGCTGGGTCGCCGAGCACCCCCAGGACGACGTGCAGCACCTGCGCGCCCTGGTGCGCAGCGCACGCGACGAGGCGCGCGCCGACGCCGCGCCGGGTGCCGCGGTGCGCCAGGGCCGGGCTTTCCGGGACCTGTTCCGTCACGTCAAGCAGGCCCTGGCAGCATGACCACCACGCCCTCCCCCAGCCCCGCCCCGACGCCTGCGCCGACGACGGCGTCCGCGGCGACGGCGCTGCCGCCCATCGACCCCGTGCGCATCGGCCTGGTCTCGGTCAGCGACCGCGCCTCCCGGGGGGTGTACAGCGACCAGGGCATCCCGGCGCTGCAGGACTGGCTGGGCCGCGCGCTGCGCAACCCGCTCACCTGGGTGACGCGCCTGATCCCCGACGAGCAACCGGGCATCGAGGCCGCGCTGAAGGACTTGGTCGACGCCGAGCGCTGCGACCTGGTGCTTACCACCGGCGGCACCGGCCCGGCACCGCGCGACGTCACCCCCGAGGCCACGCTGGCCGTGGCCGACAAGGTGATGCCGGGCTTCGGCGAGCAGATGCGCCAGATCAGCCTGCGCTTCGTGCCCACGGCCATCCTGTCGCGGCAAACCGCCGTCATCCGCGGCCGCGCACTCATCATCAACCTGCCCGGGCAGCCGAAGTCGATCGCCGAGACGCTGCAGGGGCTGCCCGACTCCAGCCCCCCCGTGCACGGCATCTTCGCCGCCGTGCCCTACTGCATCGACCTGATCGGCGGCCCCTACCTCGAGACCGACGACACCGTCTGCAAGGCCTTCAGGCCGAAGTCGGCGCAGCGGCCGCCGCGCTGAGAGGGCTGAGAGGCTGAGAACGGGCACGCCCGTGCCGGGGCGCACGCACCGGCGGGGCTACTTCACCATGCGCGACAGGCGCTCGGCGTCGAAGTGTTCGGTCGTCTGCGCGTCCACGGGCACGCAGGTCTCGGGCGGCTGCTCGCGGTCGCGCTGCGACAGCTTCTCGATCGCCTGCCACAGCAGCGCGATCTGGTGCTCGTGGCTGGAAGCGTTGTCGATCAGGCCTTTCATCGCCACCGAGACCGGGTCGTCGCCCTGGGTCACGCCGTAGGCCGAGAAGCCCATGCGGGCGGCCGTGGCCTCGCGCAGCGCATCGGCCTCGGCCTGGATCACGCGCGCCGGGTTGCCCACCGCGGTGGCCCCGGGCGGCACGGGCTTGACAACGACAGCGCCGGAGCCGATGCGCGCCCCGTCGCCCACCATGAAGCCGCCAAGCACCTGCGCATTGGCGCCGACAATGACGCCGCGGCCGAGCGTGGGGTGACGCTTGGCGCCGCGCACCAGCGCCGTGCCGCCGAGCGTGACGCCCTGGTAGATCGTGCACTCGTCGCCGACCTCGGCGGTCTCGCCGATCACCACGCCCATGCCGTGGTCGATGAAGACGCGCCGGCCGATGGTGGCGCCGGGATGGATCTCGATGCCCGTGAGGAAGCGGCCGATGTGCGACAGGAAACGCCCGAGCCAGCGCAGACCGCGGCGCCAGCAGGCGTGCGCGAGGCGGTGGACCAGGATCGCGTGCAAGCCCGGGTAGCAGGTCAGCACCTCCCAGGTCGAGCGGGCAGCAGGGTCGCGCTCGCGGATGCAGGCGACGTCTTCACGCAGGCGGCTGAACATCGGGACTCGCTCGGGCCAGGGGCCGATCAGTGTAGGCCGGGCCCGGCAACCGTGTCGTCCTTGCTGCCACGGTCGCCACCCGCTGCGGCGGCGCATTCCTGCATCGCCCGGGCGACGCCACGCAGGATGTGCACCTCCTCGCGCGTGAGCTGCAGCCGGTTCGCCAGCTGGTTCAGGCGCGGCAGCAGCTTCTTCGGTGCGGCCGGGTCGAGGTAGCGCACGGCCACCAGCGCCTCGCGCCAGTGCGCGAGCGTGCCCTGCACAGCCTGCGCGTCGGCCCATTGGGGCGGCGGCGTGGCCGGCACGACGTCGAAGCTGCCCACCGCCTGGCGCCATTCGTAGGCGATGAGCTGCACCGCCTGCGCCAGGTTGAGCGAACCGTAGTCGGGTGCGGTCGGGATGCTGAGCACGCTGTGGCAGCGCCAGACATCCTCGTTCGCCATGCCGTGGCGTTCCCCGCCGAACACGAAGGCCACGCGCTGGCCCGCGGCCGCGAGCGCCGGCAGGGCCGCGCGCGGGGCCTGCGCAGGCGCGCCGAAGTCGCGCGGCGTCATCGCGGTGGCGCAGGCGTGCGTGACGCCGTCCAGCGCCTGCGCCAGCGTGTCGACGACGCGGGCGCGCTCGAGCACGTCGGTCGCACCGCTGGCGTAGGCCAGCGCCTCGTCGCGCGCGAGCATATCGGCGAAGCGCGGCTGCACGAGCACGAGATCGCCGAAGCCCATGACCTTGATCGCGCGTGCGGCCGCGCCGACGTTGCCGGCATGGCTGGTGTGCATCAGCACGAAGCGGGTCGGGTCGGTGATGGGCATCGCGGGCGGCGGCGGACGGGGCGTGGCGGATAATCGGGGGACACTCAGGCCGCGCATTGTCCGGCCTGCGCTCTTCGGGCCGCAGCCGTCACGCGCCGCCCGGCACCGTGCCCCGCGGGCACCCTGCCGGGCAGGCCACGACGACAGGCCCACCACCGCTGCCCTGCCCGCCCTGCGCCGAGACCGCCCGATGTCCCAGACCTTGCACCCCATGCTCAACATCGCGGTCCGGGCCGCGCGCGCCGCCGGCGCGATCATCAACCGGGCCGCGCTTGACCTGGACGTGCTGAAGGTCGCGACCAAGGGCACGAACGACTTCGTGACCGAAGTCGACCAGGCGGCGGAAGAAGCGATCATCTCCACGCTGCTGGAGGCCTACCCCGGCCACGGCATCCTGGCCGAGGAGTCGGGGCGCGAGCGCGGCGCCCGCCACAGCGACTACGTCTGGATCATCGATCCGCTGGACGGCACGACGAACTTCATCCACGGCTTTCCGGTGTATGCGGTGTCGATCGCCCTCGCCTTTCGCGGCCGCATCGAGCAGGCCGTCGTCTACGACCCCACGCGCAACGACCTGTTCATTGCCAGCAAGGGGCGTGGCGCCTTCCTCAACGACCGCAGGCTTCGGGTCTCGCGCCGCACGCGCATGGCCGATGCGCTGATCGGCACCGGCTTCCCCTTCCGCAAGGGCGACAACTTCAAGCGCTACCTGAAGATGTTCGAGGAGGTCATGCAGCATTGCGCCGGCGTGCGCCGGCCCGGTGCCGCGGCACTGGATCTGTGCTACGTGGCCGCCGGCTGGTATGACGGCTTCTTCGAGACCGGGCTGCAGCCTTGGGACGTGGCTGCCGGCTCGCTCATCATCACCGAGGCGGGCGGCCTGGTGGGCAACTTCACGGGCGAAGCCGACTACCTGCACCAGCGCGAGGTCGTCGCCGGCAACCCGCGCATCTACGGCCAACTCGTGCAGACCCTGGCGCCCTACAGCCGCGTGATCCAGGAGCCCGAAGCCACGGCCGGCGGCGCCGCAACGTCCGACGCCACCGCCGCGGACGCTACCGCGGCCTTCGTGAGCGCGGGCCTGCCGGGCGCGCCGGGCGCAGACGCCGCGGCCTCCCAGCAGGCGCCGGCGGCGCGCAAGGCCGTGCGTGTGCGCAAGGCGGCGGCGGCGCCGGCGGGCGACGACGCGCCGTTCTGACCCCGCGCCGTCGCCACCCACCCGTCCGACCGACCCGACTGCCCATGTCTGCGCTCCCCTTCGGCAGCCCAGCCCGCCCCCTGGAGGGCGTGCGCGTGATCGAGTTCTGTCAGATCGCCTCCGGGCCCTTTGCCGGCATGCTGCTGGCCGACTTCGGAGCGCAGGTGCTGAAGGTCGAGCCGCCCGAGGGCGATGCGATGCGGTCCTGGCCGCCGCTGACCGGGGGCTACAGCGAGAACTTCGCCAGCCTGAACCGCGGCAAGCAATCCATCGCCCTGGACCTGAAGGACGCGGCCGCTCGCGACCTCGCGCGCGAGCTGGTGCTCGACGCCGACGTGCTGCTCGAGAACAGCCGGCCGGGCGCGATGCAGCGCCTCGGGCTGGGCTGGGACTGGTTTGCCCCGCGCAAGCCCGGGCTCGTCTACTGCTCGATCTCGGCCTACGGCCAGGACGGGCCGCGCGGCGGCGAGGGCGGCTTCGACGTCACGATCCAGGCCGCCGCCGGGGTGATGAGCGTCACCGGCGAGCCCGACGGCGAGCCGGTCAAGGCCGGTGTGCCGCTGGCCGACTTCGCCTCGGGCCTGTACGCGGCGTACTCCATCGCCGCGCTGCTGGCGCGGGTGCGCGCCGGCGGCACGGGCGGGCACATCGACGTGCCCATGTTCGGCGCCACGCTCGCCGTCTCGGCGTTGCAGACGAGCGAGTACTTCGGCACCGGCCGCAATCCGCGCAAGCTGGGCTCGGCCCACCCGCGCAACGCGCCCTACCAGGCCTATGCGGCGAGCGACGGCTGGTTCGTCATTGCCGCGGGCAACAACCGGCTGTGGGAGCAGGTCTGCGCCGTCGTCGAGGTGCCGGAACTGCTGCGCGACGCGCGCTTCACCAGCCCGTCGCTGCGCGCGCGCCACCAGGCCGAGTTGAAGGCGCTGCTGGACCCGCTGTTCGCGCGCCGCGGCGCGGCGGCGTGGATCGCCGCCTTCGCTGCCGCCGGCGTGCCCTGCGCGCCGATCAACGGCTACGGCGAGGCGCTGGCCGACCCGCAGGCCGCGCACCTGGGACTGGTGCAGCCGCAGGTGCTGCCCGGCGGCGCGCGCACGCGCACCGTGGCCTGCCCGGTGCGCATCGATGGCCAGGCGCCGGCGGTGGACACCCACCCGCCCGTGCTGGACGAGCACGGGCCCGCCCGGCGCGCGCGGCGAGCCGCCCAGGCCAACCCGAAGCCACCGGAGCCCACGCCATGAGCGACCCCATCGCCCCGCTGCGCGACTTCGTCGTCGAGATGACCCGCCTCGTCGGCCGCGCCGAGGACGAGCCGACGCTGCTGCGCGAGGGCCGCGCGCTGCTGTCCGGCCTGATCGCGCGCGACGACTGGCTGCCCGAGGCCTGCTCCACGCCGCGCGCCGACCGCTACGCGCAGTACCTGCTGCACTGCGACCCGCTCGAGCGCTTCTCGGTCGTCAGCTTCGTCTGGGGGCCGGGCCATCGCACGCCGGTGCACGACCACACCGTCTGGGGTCTGGTGGGCCAACTGCGCGGCGCCGAGCACTGCGAGGAAGTGCGGCTCGACGGCGGGCAGCCGGTGGTCTCGGGGCAGGCGCACGTGATGCGGCCGGGCGACATCGAGGCCGTCTCGCCGACCGTGGGCGACTGGCACCGCGTCAGCAGCGCGCGCGTCGAAGGGGCCTCGGTCAGCATCCACGTCTATGGCGCCAACATCGGCGCCGTGCGCCGCCACCGCCTGGACGGCGAGGGGCGGATCATCGATTTCGTCTCGGGCTACGACTCCGCGACCGTGCCCAACCTGTGGGACCGCTCGCGCGCGGCGGGCTGAGGAACGGAAACGTCCCGAGACAGCACCGGCCATGCTGCAGCGCGAACAAGCCGACGGCACGACGACGCTGACGCTCGCGCGCGCCGAGCGCGGCAACGCGCTGGCGCCGGCACTCGTGGAAGCCCTCATCGAAGCCGTCGACGCCGCCTGCGCAGACCCCCGCACCCACACCCTGGTGCTGCGCGGGCAGGGCCGGCACTTCTGCACCGGGCTGGACCTGTCGGACCTGGACACCACCACCGACGCCGAGTTGCTGCTGCGCCTGGTGCGCATCGAGACCCTGCTCGCGCGCCTGTGGCACGCGCCGCTGCGGACCGTGGCCTTGGCCCAGGGCCGCGCCTGGGGCGCGGGCGCCGACCTCTTCGTGGCCTGCGAGCAGCGCGTCGCGCTGCCGGGGGCGAGCTTCCGCTTTCCCGGGGCGCAGTTCGGCATCGTGCTCGGCACGCGCCGGCTGGCCGAGCGCGTCGGCACCGACGCCGCGCGCGCCGCCGTCATCGGCGGGCTCGAGCTCGACGCCGAGGAAGCGCTGCGCTGCGGCCTCGCCTGCGCCGCGCAGGACAGCCCCTTCGAGCCCCGCGTCGACGCCGCCACCGCGCGCGCCCTGCGCGCGGCCACGCGCGCCGACCACCGCGACGCCGACCTCGCCGCCCTCGTGCGCTCGGCCGCCGAGCCCGGGCTGCGCGAGCGCGTCGCCGCCTACCGCCAGCGGACGGCCGGCCGCGCCTGAGTGACCCCCTGCTGCCGCAGGCGACGATGGCCTTCACCACCCCGGAACGGCCCCTCCCCGCCCGCTGGCGGGCAGCGGCCCTGGCCCTGCTGCTGACCGCGCTGGCGCCGCTGCCGGCCGCAGCCACCTGGTCGGTCGTCGCCGTCGACCAGGCCACCGGCCGGGTGGCCATCGCCTCGGCCACCTGCCTCGACCGCGACGACCAGTTCCTGCCCAGGCTGCAGGCCGTGGTGGTGCCGGGCAAGGGCGTGGCCGCGGCCCAGGCCGCGGTCGACCTCACGCACCGCAACCAGAAGCTCATCCAGGCGGAACTGCAGAAAGGCACCGACCCCGCCCGCATCATCGGGCTGCTCGGCAGGGATCTGCTGTTCGCGTCGCGCCAGTTCGGCATCGTCGACCTGCAGGGGCGCTCGGCCGGGCACACCGGCAGGCACAACCACGCGGTCGCGCAGAACGCGCAGGGCCAGGTGCCCGGCACCGGCATCCACTACGCGATCCAGGGCAACATCCTGCGCTCAGGCGACGTCGTGCCGCGGGCGGTGGAGGCTTTCCTCGGCACGACCGGCGCGCTGACCGACCGGGTGATGGCGGCCCTGGAGGCCGCCGACGCGGCCGGCGGCGACAGCCGCTGCGCCTGCCCGCCGCCCCAGCCCGAGGCACCCGCGCCGGCCATACCCTGTGACGGCAAGACCTCGCACGTGGCCTACATCCTGATGGCCGAGCCCGACGCCGCCGCCGTCACGTCAGCCCACCACGGCGGCCCTCACGCGCTTTACCTCACAGTGTCCCAGCCCGGGCTGACCCAGGGCGCCGGCCAGGTGCGCGAAGGCGAGAACCTGAACCCGGTCAGGACACTGCGCATGCGCTATGACGCCTGGCGGCGGGGGCAAGCGGCGGAGTACCGCTGAACACCGCATGGCTGCATGCAAATCCATAGGATGCATGCGCCCAATGCCTCCGAGGAGCCGCCCGTGGCCATGCTGACCGTACGCAATCTGCCCGACGAAGTGCACCGCGCGTTGCGGCTTCGTGCCGTGCGGCACGGCCACAGCATGGAGGCCGAGGTGCGTGAGATCCTGGAGCTTGCGGTCAGCCCCGAGGGGCGCGTGAAGCTGGGGGCTCTACTGGCAGACACGGGGCGCGAGGCCGGACTGAGCGACGAGGAGTTTGCCGTGTTCGAGCAGGTGCGCGACAAGACGCCCTCGCGCCCCGTGAGCTTCGAATGATCCTGCTCGACACCCACGTGGTGCCGGAGCCGCTGTGTCAGGCCCCCGCGCCGCAGGTGATCGCCAGGCTCGATGCCCAGGCGCTGGGCGCCCTGTTCCTCTCCGCGATCACGGTGGCCGAGTTGCAGGCCGGCATCGCCCTGCTGCCGCCCGGCAGGCGACGCTCAGGCTTGCAGGACAACTTGGAACAGCGCGTGCTCCCGCTGTTTGCCGGCCGCGTGCTGGCCTTCGACCCGGCATGTAACCAGCCCTACGCTGAACTGATGGCCCAGGCCCGACGGGCCGGACTGGCCATCTCCACAGCCGATGGCTGCATTGCAGCCATCGCCGCAGCCCATGGCTTGGCCGTGGCGACGCGGGACACCCGCCCCTTCGAGGCCGCAGGCGTCGGCGTCATCAACCCGTGGACATGCCGACCCGTCGCCCTTCTCTCTGCGTGCCGCATCGCCGCGCCAGGCCAGGCGCGCCGCGACACGAAGTTCAAGGCAGCGCCGCCAGCGCAGCCTCAGGCGCCTTGTCGAGCACCTTGAGCAGGGACTTGGCCGCCCCGGTCGGGCAACGCTTGCCTTGCTCCCAGTTGCGAATCGTGTCGAGAGGCACGTCGATCCGTGCGGCGAACTCAGCCTGACTGAAACCCAGGCGCCTTCGCACCCGCCGGGCAAACCTGGCCGCGTCGAGCATGGCGTCGGCATCATCCGCCGCCTGATGCGCGGCGATCTCGGCCTCGGTGGTCGCGTCCACGCGGCGCGGATCGATACGCCCCCCTGGCGGAGATCCATCAACGCGGGTGTCCATCGTCATCCGTACGGTTTTCATACCTTGCAATCTCACGCTGATTGGCTTTACGGGCGGAAATGATGCGGATCGTGCCGCCTCTGGGCGTGTAGGCCAAGACGTACAAGCGCCCTTCGATGCGGCCCGTCAGGGTGTAGCGGTCTTCTCCATAGCTGTACCGCGTGTCTTGCCGGACGAGGCGGTCGGGATCGGCGAACGCATGAGCGGCATAGGCGAAGTCGAAGCCACGCAGCAAGAAGCAGGACTCACTCTTGCCTTCGTCCCACTCGAATCTGATCGGGACAGTGTAGTTCATTGAACCACAGTGACGGTGAAGGGCCATCGCCACGGGGCACGCAAGCGCCCGCGGAGTACTCGTCAGCACGGCTCGGCGGCCCCGAGGCTAGCGCTCCGCAGGCCTGTGCTCGTGGAAGACGGAGGCGCATGGCCTGCGGCCCGAAGGTCTCCAGCGCCCGGATGACCCCTGCCCTCCAGCGCACACACCATCCCCTGCCTCCCCTCACACCAACCCCGCGTAAGCCCCCCCGTCCAGTTGCAGGTTCTGCCCCGTGATGAAGCCTGCGTCAGCGCCGCAGAGAAAGGCGCAGGCGACGCCGAACTCCTCGGGGCGGCCGAAGCGGCGCGCCGGCAAGGTGTCGGCGATGCGCTGGCGCGCCTGGTCGCGTGTGATGCCGTGCTCGGCCATCAGGCGGCGCGCCATGAACTCCTGGCGCGGGGTGTCGAAGCTCTCGGGCAGCAGCTGGTTGATCGTCACGTTGTCGACGACGGCCTCGCGCGCGAGCGCCTTGCTCACCGCGGTGAGCCCGGCGCGCGCGGCGGTGGACAAGCCCATCGCGGCGTGCGGCGTCTTCACCATGGCCGAGGTGATGTTGACGATGCGGCCGAAGCGGCGCTCGCGCATGCCGGGCAGCACGGCGCGGATCAGCAGCACGCCGGCGATCAGATTGGCCTCGAGTGCGCCGAGCCAGGCCGCATGGTCCCAGTCGGCCAGGGTGCCCGGCGGCGGGCCGGCGTTGTTGTTGACCAGGATGTCGGGCTCGGGGCAGGCGGCCAGCAGCTCGCCGCGGCCGGTCTCGGTGTTCAGGTCGGCCGCCACGGTGTGCACGGTGGCGCCGGTGGCCGCGTGCAGCGCGGCGGCGGCGGCCTCGAGCGGCGCTGCGCGCCGGGCGTTCAGCCAGACTTCGCAGCCCTCCTGTGCCAGCGCCTGCGCGCAGGCCAGGCCCAGCCCCTGCGAAGAGGCGCACACCAGTGCGCGGCGGCCGCGGATGCCCAGGTCCATCGTCGGGTCCTCTCAGACGTTCATCAGGGGGTGGGCGCCAACACCGCGGGTGGCGGCGCCGGGCAGCCCAGCATCAGGTCGGCCGCCTTGTCGGCGATCATCAGCGTGGCGGCGTTGGTGTTGCCGCCGACGATGGTGGGCATCACCGACGCATCGGCCACGCGCAGGCCGGCGACGCCGCGCACGCGCAGCTGCGGGTCGGTCACGGCCGCGGGGCCGGTGCCCATGGCGCAGGTGCCCACCGGGTGGTGGGTGATGCCGGCCAGCGCGCGGATCGCGTCGTCGAGCTCGGCGTCGCTGCGCAGGTCGGCGCCGGGCAGCACCTCAGTGCCCACCAGCGCGGCCAGCGCCGGCTGGCGGTACAGGACGCGCGCGGCGCGCAAGCCGGCACGCATGGTGGCGAAGTCCTGCGGGTGGGTGAACAGGTTCAGCGCGATGCGCGGCGCCTCACGCGGATCGGTGGAGCGCAGCGTGACACGGCCGCGGCTCTTCGAATAGAGCTGGCAGACGGTGACGTAGAAGGCATGCGGCTGCGCCGGCGCGAGCAGCGGGAACCACAGCCGCGCATCCAGCCGCACGGGGTTGCACAGCAGCTGAATATCGGGGCGGTCGATCGCGGGGTCGGCGGGGTCACTCTTCAGCAGCACCGTGCCGTGGCAGATCTGCGTGGCGAACGGCCCCGTGCCGGCGAAGGCCCAGCGCAGCACCGACAGCACCGCGCGGTCCAGCCGCAGCTGACGCAGGAAGGTCAGCGGCTGCAGCGCCTTGAACTGCAGCGGCATGCGCGGGTGCTCGACCAGGTTGGCGCCGACACCGGGCAGCGCCTGCCGCACCGCGATGCCCAGGCGCTGCAGGTCCTCACCCGGGCCGATACCCGACAGCATCAGCAGCTGCGGGCTGCCGTAGGCGCCGGCGCAGAGAACGACCTCGCGCCGCGCGCGCACGCGCTGCACGCGCCCGCCGCGCTCGAGCTCGACGCCGACAGCGCACCCGTCCTCCAGCAGCACGCGCTGCGTCAGCGCCTGCGTCCACACCTGCAGGTTGGGGCGCCCACGCACCGGCCGCAGGTAGGCGCGCGCGCTGCTGTGGCGGCGCCCGCGGCGGTCGATGGCGACGTCGCCACGCGCGATGCCGTCGTGGCGCGCGCCGTCGTAGTCCTCGTTCACGTGGTGCCCGGCCTGGCGCGCGGCCTCGCGCAGCGGCTCGGCCAGCAGGTGGCGCTCGTCGATGGCGCGCACCTGCAGCGGGCCGTCGCCGCCGTGGAAGGGGCCAGCCCCGCGCCAGTTCGATTCGCTGCGCATGAAGTAGGGCAGCACCTCGGCGTAGCTCCAGCCGGCGCAGCCGGCGGCGGCCCAGTCGTCGAAGTCGCGCCGGTCGCCGCGAATGTGGAACATGCCGTTGATCGACGACGAGCCCCCGAGCACGCGTCCGCGCGGCACGGGCACGACGCGGCCGCCGAGCGCCGGTTCGGGCTCGCTCGAGTAGCCCCAGTTCAGCGCGCGGCGCTGCACCACGCGCGTGAAGCCCGCCGGCATGCGCACCAGCGGGTGGGCGTCGCTGCCGCCGGCCTCGAGCAGCAGCACCTGCTGCCCGGGCTGCGCGCTCAGCCGGTTGGCCAGCACGCAGCCGGCCGTGCCGGCGCCGACGACGACGAAATCGACCTCGTGGTCCCAGGACACTGCAGTCATCGACCGGCTCACCTCCCCTCGAAGCGCGGCGCACGCTTCTCGGCCCAGGCGCGCGCGCCCTCCTGCAGGTCGTCCGAGGCGCCGGCGCGGGCGATGTCGCCGGCCAGTTCGGCAGCGTCCAGCGTGCCACGGGCGATGCGGCGCAGGTGCTTCTTCATCCCCTGGACGGCCAGGGGGGCGAGCGCCGCCAGGTGCGCGCACAGCGCGTCGGCAAGCGCCGGCACGCCGGCGGTGTCGGCCGCCATGCGGTCGAGCAGTTGCAGTTGCTGCATCTGCGCCGCGTCGAGCCGGTCCACGGCCAGCAGGATGCGGCGGGCCGCGGGCAGCCCGACGGTGTGGACGAAGCGCTCGAGGCCGCCGCGGTAGTAGTGCAGGCCGAGCTGCGCCGCCGGCACCATCATCTGGCTGGCCGGCCCGCCGACACGGAAGTCGCAGGCCAGCGCGAGGTCCGCCGCGCCGCCGAAGGCCCCGCCCTGCAGCACCGCCACCGTGAGCGGGCGCGCGCGCTCCAGCGCATCGGACAGCGCGTCGAAGCGGTCGCCCGCGCCGTCGCGCTCGCCGCTGACCTGCCCGATGTGAAAGCCGCTGCAGAAATGCCGGCCCTCTCCCTGCAGCTTCAGCACCCGCACGCTGGCGCACGCGTCGACCTCGGCCAGATGCGACTCCAGGCAGCGCAGATCGTCGAGGTCGAGCCGGTTCGCCACGGCCGGGCGGCGCAGGGTGATCGTCGCCAGCTCGCCATCGACGGCCAGCAGCGGCGGGGCACCGGGCGGCGCGGCGCTGTCGGGCGCCGCCGTCATGCGGCCTCCTGCGCCTGCGGCGCGTCAATTCGGGTGTCGGGCATCGTCAGGGCTCGCGCGCCGGGTCGGCGCCACAGGGTTCGCATCGCAAGGCGTCCGTCACGGCACAGTCTGCCAGGTCGCGAACGCCAGCCCGGTGCCGGTGAGCGCCGGGCTGCGGTAGCAGGGGATGTAGTCGACGGGGCCGAGTTCGAGGTCGCGCGCCATCGCGCCGACGACGATCCAGTTGCGGATCTCGGAGCTGCCCGCCTGCAGCCGGGCCACGTCCAGCGCGGCCAGGGCGGGCAGGTCCTTGCGGCGGATGGCGTCGAGCACGCGGGCGTCGAGCTCCTCGTCGACGACGAAGTGCGACAAGCCGCCCGAGGCGATGACGCCCACGCGCAGGTCTTCCGGCCACAAGGCCACCAGTTCGCGCAATGCCGAGCCCAGCGCCACGCAGCGCCGCGGCGTGGGCTGGTTGGGCGCATCGAAGGTGTTCAGGATCACCGGGATCACCGGCAGCTCCGCGCCACGCAGCAGCCGCCGGTGGACGAACTGGAAGGCATGACCCTCGCTCTGCCCGTCCTCCAGCCCGCCCATCGCGGCGATGTCGAAATCGCGGTCGCAGAGCTGGCGCGTCAGCCAGGCCGCGAGGTCGGCGCGCACCGGGTACTCGCGGTCGGCCCCAGGCTCGTGGCGCCACATGCGCGCGGTCTTGATCCACGGGTCGGCAGGCGAAGGCAGCTCGCGCCGCGTGTTGCGGATGGTCGGGCCGTGAAAGATGGCGATGGCCGGGTTGTTGCTGGTGCGGAAGAGCTCGGTCTGGTCGTCGCCGACGATCAACAACACGTCCAGGCGCGCCGCGGCGATGGCATCGGCCACGCGGTCCATGGCCGCCTGGGCGGCGCCATAGCGCTGGCTCATCACCTCGGGCGTCTGCAGTGCTTGCGCGTGCGGCGGCACGGCAGCGAGCAGGGTCGCGTAGTCGGTCGGTCGCCCCTGGCGGTCGAAGTAGTGCGCGTTCTTCTGGTCGAGGACGCGAAACCCGTGCATCCAGTCCTCGCGCTGCGCCACCAGCATGATGCTGTGCGACGAGCCGAAGGCGGCGACGAGGCGGGCCATGGGGGGCGTGCTCCTGGGGTGGCTGATCCGTGACGGCGGGGGGGACGCGATGCGGGCCTGCGACAGGCGTCAGATGATGCGCTGGGTGCGCAGGGCGGCGATGCGCTCCTCGCCGTAACCCAGGCCGCGCAGGATCTCGTCCGTGTGGTCGCCCTGGTGGGGTGCGGGCATGGGCGGCTCGTCCAAGGGGTGGGCCGACAGCCGGAAAGGCGGTCGCACCAGCGCGGCGTCCGGGCGGCCGGGCAGCGGCAGCGGCCAGCGCATGCCCAGGTGCCGGACCTGCGGGTCGGCGAAGACCTGGTCGATGGTGTGGATCGGCCCGCAGGGCACCCCGGCGCGCAGCAGGCGCTCGGTCCACTCGGCCGTGGTGCGGGTGGCGAAGACACGGCCCACGGCCTCGTTGACGCGGGCACGGTGCGTCACGCGCTCGGGGTCCGAGCCGAAGCCGGGCTCGTCCACCAGCTCGGGCACCTCGAGCGCCTGGCACAGCCGCGTCCACATCGTCTGGCCGATCGCCGCGACGTTCAGGTGCCCGTCTGAGGTGGCAAACACGCCGGTGGGCACGGTCAGCGGATGCTCGTTGCCATTCTGGCCCGGCACCTTGCCGTCGACCAGCCACTGCGCGGCCTGGAAGTCCAGCATCGCCACCTGCGCCTCGAGCAGCGAGGTCTGCACCCACTGGCCCTGGCCGGTGGATTCGCGCTCGAGCAGCGCAGAGAGGATGCCCATCGCGCAGAAATGGCCGGCACACAGGTCGGCAAGCGGAATGCCCACGCGCATCGGCCCGGCCCCGGGCTCGCCGGTGATGCTCATCAGCCCGCCCATGCCCTGGGCGATGCTGTCGAAGCCGGGCCACTGCGCCGCCGGGCCGTCCTGCCCGAAGCCCGAGATGCTGGCGTAGACCAGGCGCGGGTTGACGGCGCGCAGCTCGTCGGGGCCGATGCCCAGGCGGTGCTTGACGTCGGGGCGGTAGTTCTCGACGAAGACGTCGGCCTGGCGCACCAGGTCGAACAGCACCTCCCGGCCCTGCGGCTCCTTCAGGTTCAGCGTCAGGCTGAGCTTGTTGCGGTGCAGGTTCTCGTAGTCGGCGCGGTTGTGGTCGCGCCCACCGATCATGTCGTCGCCGCCGGGTGTGCCGGGCGGGATCTCGAGCTTGATCACGCGCGCTCCCTGGTCGGCGAAGGTGCGCACCGCCGTCGGGCCGGCGCGCACCCGGGTGGCGTCGAGGACGGTGTAGCGGCTCAGGGCTCCGGGTCGCATCGGCAGGCTCACGGTCTGGGGCGGGTTCAAGGGGGCTCGCAGCGGTTCAGGCAGGCGCGAACATCGGCACCGCGTGCCCCCCGTCGCTGGGCGTGAAGACCACGCGCACGCGCTGGCCCACGGCCCAGGCGACCGGGTCGGCACCCACCAGATTGGTCATCAGCACCGGGCCCTCGTCCAGGCGCACGTAGGCCAGCGTGTAGGCGGCGTCGCCCTGCCCCATCGTGCTGTGGCTGTAGACGGTGCCGGTGCCGGCGGCTTCGCGCCACTCGGTGGCGTCGCTCCAGCAGAAAGGGCAGACGTCGCGCGGGTAGTGGTGGTGTTCGCCGCAGGCGGTGCAGCGCTTGACGAGCAGGCGGCCGGTGTCGGCCGCCTGCCAGTAGGCCAGGCTCTCGGGCAGCGCGCGGGGCGCGGGGATGCGACGGCTCATTGCACACGCTCCATGATCAGGGTGCCGGCCACGTGACGCGAGGCGAGCGCGCCGCCGATGCCGTTGGCCAGGGCCCAGGTGCAGCCGGGCACCTGCACCGCGGGGTGGGCCTCGCCGCGCAGCTGGCGCACGGCCTCGATGACCTTGGTCACGCCACCGCGGTTGGCCGGGTGGTTGTTGCACAGGCCGCCGCCATCGGTGTTGAAGGGCAGCCGTCCCACGCCCGAGATCAGATTGCCGTCCATCACGAAGCGTCCGCCCCCGCCCTTGCGGCAGAAACCCAGGTCTTCCAGTTGCATCAGCACCGTGATCGTGAAGCTGTCGTACAGCGACGCGTACTGGATCTGCGCCGGTCCGATGCCGGCCTCGGCAAAGGCCGCCGGGCCCGACTGCGCCGCGGCCGACAGCGTCAGGTCGACGCGGCCGCCCATCGCGTGGCGAATGGCCTCGCCGGTGCCGCGCACCATCACGAGCGGGCGCTTCAACGAGCGTGCGATCTCGGGCCGCGTGACGACGAGCGCGCCGCCGCCGTCGCTCATCACGCAGCAGTCCAGCCGGTGCAGCGGGTCGGCCACCATCGGCGATCGCACGACGTCGTCCACAGTGACCACCTGGCGCAGCATCGCGTGCGGGTTGTGCTGGGCGTGGTGCGAAGCCGCCACCTTGATCCAGGCCAGCTGCTCGGCCGTGGTGCCGAACTCGTGCATGTGGCGCCGCGCCACCATCGCGTACAGGTTCTGCGTCGCCGGGCCGTAGGGCAGCTCGAAGGCGAGCTCGGGGCAGTCGGGGTCGGGTGGGCGCAGCGCCAGGGGGCTCTTGCCGCCGCCCGCGCCGCCAGCCGCAGCAGCCGCACGGGCTTCTTCCATCTGGGCGCGCGGCCGGCCGGCCAGCGTGACCAGCGCGACGTTGCAGCGCCCGGCGGCGATGGCCGCCGCGGCGTGCGCCACGTGCAGGATCGGCGCTGATCCGCCCGACTCGGTGCTGTCCAGGTGACGCAGCTTCAGCCCCAGGTACTCGGCCACCGTGGCCGTGCCCAGGCCGGGCGCGTCACCGGCGCAGAAATAGCCGTCGACGTCGGACATCGAGAGCCCGGCGTCGGCCAGCGCGCCGCGCGCCACGTCGGCGTGCAGGCGCAGCACCGACAGGCCGTCGGCCTTGCGGGTAGGGTGCTCCCAGGCGCCGACGATGGCGGCGCTGCCGTTCAAGGACATGGCGGCTCCTGCGCGACGATCAGGGCGCGGGCTTGAAGCCCGAGGCCTTGATGATCGGGCCCCAGTGGGCGAGCTCGGCGGCAAGCTGCTTGTCGACCTCGCTGCCGGGCTGGTAGTCGGCCACCTGCAGGAAGCGGCTCAGCATCAGCTCCTTCACGTCAGGCTGCGACAGGATCTGCCGCAGCGCGGCCTGCATGCGCTCGAGCTCGGGGCGGGCCAGGCGCGCCGGGCCCCACATCCCCATCCAGGCGTCGTCGCCGCCGGTGTCGAAGCCCTGCTCGGCCATCGTCGGCACGTCAGGCAGCAGCGCCGAGCGTTGGCGCGCGAATACGCCCACATAGTTCAGCTTGCCGGCCTTGACCTGCGCCAGCGCGTCGCCGGCGACCATGTTGCCCGCCAGGATCTGCCCGCCGACCATGTCGATCACCAACGGTCCGTTGCCGCGGTAAGGCACCACTTCCATGGCCACGCCCGCAGCCTTGCCGAACTGCAAGCCGTTGAAGTGGGTGTCGCCGCCCAGCCCCGCGGTGCCGAAGGTGGGCTGTCCGGCAGCCGTCCTGCGCCAAGCGAGGTAGTCCTTCGCATTCTTCACGCCGGTGGAGGCGCTCACGACCATGGCCATCGGGTAGGCGTTGATGCGCGCCACCGAAGTGAAGTCCTTGTTCATGTCGTAGCCCAGCACCTCCACCGGGTAGGTCAGGTGCTGGAAGACGAAGGTGGCGTTGGGCGCGACCATGTAGGTCAGCCCGTCGGGCGCGGCGTTTTTCACGGCCTGCGCCGCCAGGCGGCCGCCGATGCCGGGTCTGTTTTCTACGACGACGGGCTGCTTCAACACCGCGGGCAGTCGGTCGGCGAGCACGCGCGCGATCGCGTCCGAGGCGCCCCCGGGCGGGAAGCCGACGAGGATGCGGATGGGCTTGTCGCTCTGGGCCTGCGCGCCGAGGGCCAGGGCACAGCCAAGCGCGAGCAGGCTGCGACGGACGATGCGGATCGGGGTCATCGGGAGTCTCCTGGGGTGGTTGGTCGAGGGTGGGAAAGCGGTGCGTCAGCCCGGGGCGGCGGCCTGGACCGCCGCGAAGCGTTGCAGGTGCTGGGAGGCGTCGCCGAACCACTGCCCGATGCCGATCAGGCGCCGGGCGTAGCGGCTGGCCACGCATTCGTCGGTCATGCCCATCGCGCCGTGCAGCTGGATCGCATCCAGTGCGCAGCGGCGCGCCAGCTGGGCCGTCAGCGCCTTGGCGGCCGACAGCAGGCGCTGGCGCTCGGCGGCGCTGTCGGCCTGCAGCGCCAGCGCGGCGGCGCAGGCCATGGACTTGACCTGCTCGAGCGCGATCGCCATGTCAGCCACGCGGTGCTGCAGGGCCTGGAACTTCGCCAGCGGGGCGCCGAACTGGCGCCGCGTGCGCAGGTGCTCGGCGGTGATCTGGATCAGCGCGTCCAGCGCGCCCGCGGCCTCGGCGCACAGCGCGGCCTCGGCGCGGTCGACCGCGCGCTGCACCAGCGGCAGCGCGCCGCCCAGCGGGCCGACGATGCAGTCTTCGGCGGCCTGCACGCCGTCGAGCACCAGCGCGGCGGCACGTCGGCCGTCGATGGTGTCGTGCGCCTGACGCTGCAGGCCGGGCGTGCCGGCGTCGAGCGCGAACAGCGTCAGGCCCTGCGCATCATCTTCCGCGCCGGCGGTGCGCGCCACCACCAGCAGCAGGTCGGCGTCGTCACCGCCCAGCACCAGCGCCTTGCGGCCGTCCAGGCGCCAGGCGCCGTCCGCCCACCGGGCGCTGCAGCGCACCTGCTGCAGCGCGTAGCGGGCGCCCGGCTCCTGGCAGGCCAAGGCCGCACCCAGACGGCCGTCGACCAGCGCCGGCAGCCAGCGCTGCCGCTGCGCCGGGCTGCCGGCCTCCGCGATCAGCGCGGCCGACATCAGCGCCGTGGGCACGAAGGCGCCTGCATCGAGCACGCGCCCGAGCTCCTGCGCCGCCAGCATCGCCTCCACCGGGCCCAGGCCCAGACCGACGTGCTCGGGGGCGACGTGCAGCCCCAACAGGCCCAGGCCCGCCAGCCCGGCCCGCAGGCTGGCGGCACGCTCGGGCGTCGGCGGCAGGCCGCGCGTCTGGGCCGGGTGCTCGGCCTCGCACCAGCGCTGCACCGCGTCGCGCAGCGCCAGGTGGTCATCGTCGAGACTGAAGTCCATCTAGATCCTCATGGGGTCATCCAGCGTGGGGCCGGAAATGAAGGGATGGACCCCGAGCCGACGAACCCATGCGGGTCAGGCGATGAAATTCGCGCTCCCACCCGGGGAGAGGGGCTGAAGAGTTCGCCGTCTTCCTGGAGATGAGCGGTGCGTCCATTCGCCCAGGCGGGTTGCGCAGTCGTGCCCCGGGTCATCGGCGTGTCTCTCAAGCCGCCAGCACGGCGCGCGCAATCAGGTTGCGCTGCACCTCGTTGCTGCCGCCGTAGGTGGAGAGCTTGCGGCTGTCCAGGCAGTTGGCGGCCAGCGTGGCGCATTCGGCGACGGTGGGCAGCGGCAGCGCGTCGCCATCCCAGGCCTCGAGGAACTGGGCCTCGGCCGAGAACGGCAGGCTGTCGGGGCCGCCGATCTCGAGCAGGGTCTCGTACAGGGCCTGCCGCAGCTCGGTGCCGCGCACCTTCAGCATCGAGGCCTCGACCTCGGGCGTGCGGCTGCGCTGGCCACGGCTGAGCAGGCGCAGCGCCGTCATCTCCAGCGCCATCAGCTCGATGCCGAACTGCGCCAGCCGCGCCTGCAGCAGCGCGTCGCCGGCCAGGCCCTGGCGCTCGGCCAGCGCCCGCGCCCGCGCGAGCTGCTGCTTGCACGAGCCGATGCCGGCGATGCCGGTGCGCTCGTGCCCGAGCAGGAACTTGCCGTAGCCCCAGCCCTGGTGCAACTCGCCCACCAGGTTCTCGCGCGGCACCCGCACCTGGTCCAGGTAGACCTCGTTCAGGTCGGTGCCGCCTTCGAGCATGCGGATCGGCCGCACCGTCACCCCCGGCGAGGCCATGTCGATCAGCAGGAAGCTGATGCCCTCCTGCGGCTTGGCGGCCTGCGGGTCGGTGCGCACCAGCGCGAACATCATCGAGCACCAGGTGGCGTAGGACGTCCAGACCTTGTGGCCGTTGACGACGAAATGGCGCCCGTCGGGCTCGAGCAAGGCCGTGGTGCGCAACGACGCCAGGTCGGAGCCGGCGCCGGGCTCGCTGAAGCCCTGGGCCCACCAGGTGCGGCTGGCGCGGATGTCGGGCAGGTACTTCGCCTTCTGCTCGGGCGTGCCGTAGGCGATCAGCACCGGGCCCAGCATCTGGATGCCGCTGGCGATGATGCGCGGCGCGCCGCCGAGCAGCGTCTCCTCGTCGAAGAGGTGGCGCTGCAGCGGGGTCCAACCCGGACCGCCGTGTTCCACCGGCCAGCCCGGCGTGAGCCAGCCGCGGGCCTCGAGGATGCGGAACCATGTGACGTAGTCCGCGTGCTCGAGCCGCATGCCGAGCTCGACCTTGCGCCGGATGCCCGGCGGCAGGTGCTCGCGCACGAAGGCGCGCACCTCCTGGCGGAAGGCTTCTTCCTCGGGGGTGTAGGCCAGCCTCATGTGCCGGCCTCCACGCACAGCAGCGCGTCCAGCGCCAGCACGCCGTCGGGCCGCGCCACCAGCGGGTTGACGTCAATCTCGGTGATCGCCGGGTTGGCGCGCATCTGCGCGCCGATGACCGCCACCACGCGCGCCACGGCCTCGAGGTTCGCCCCCGGGGCGCCGCGGATGCCGGCCAGCAGCGGCGCGGCCTTCAGTTGCTGCAGTTCGTCGACGATGTCGGCCTCGGCCAGATCGGCGGGCAGCACGCGCACGTCCTTCAGCGCCTCGATCCACACGCCACCCAGGCCCACCAGCACCACCGGGCCCCACTGCGGGTCGCGCCGGGCGCCGACCACGAGCTCGACGCCGCGCGCGCCCATCGCCTCTACCAGCACGCCGTCGAGGGTGAGATCGGGCCGGTGGCGCGCCACGCTGGCATGCAGGCGCGCCCAGCCCTTGCACAGCGCGGCCTCGTCGGTCAGGCCGACGACCACGCCGCCGACGTCGCTCTTGTGCGGCAATTCGCTGGCCTGGGCCTTCAGCACCACCGGGTAGCCGATGCGCGCGGCCACGGCCAGCGCCTCGTCAAGATCGCGCGCCAGCGCCCCCGGCGGCACCGGGATGCCGGCCGCCGCCAGCCAGGCCTTGCCCTGGTGCTCGGCATACAGGCCGTTGGCGGGTACTGGGCCGGGCAGCGGCAGCGCGGCAGGGGCGGCTGCGGCGGCACGCCCCGCGCGCTGCAGCGCGCTGCCGTAGGCCGCCACGCGCCGCAGCGCGCGCAGGGCCCGGTCGGGTGAGCGGAACAGCGGCACGCCGCTGGCGCGGATGGCCTCCGTGAAGAAGGGCTCGACCGGCGCGTGGTCGCCGGTCAACACCAGCACCGTGGGCTTGGCGGCGCACGCAAGCGCCGGCACGATGTGCTCGGCCTTGTCGCGCTGCGCGATCACCGGCCCCACCGGGATGCTGAGCACGCCGCTGCCGATGGCAGGGTCGGCCAGCATGGCGTGGATCAGCTCGCCGATCAGGCCCGGCTGGCGCACGCCGATGGTGGTGTAGTCCAGCGGGTTCTCGGCCACCGCATAGTCGGGCAGCAGCGCCTTCAGCGCCGCCGTGGTGGGCGCCGACAGCGCCGGCAGCGGCAGGCCGATGTCGTCGGCGAAGTCCAGCGCCAGGTTCTTCATCGCGCCCGAGCCGGTGACGAAGGCGGTGCCGCCCTCGGGCGGCTGCGGGTAGCGCATCAGCACCGCGGTGGTGTCGAACAGCTCGTCCAGCGTGTCGACCAGCACCAGGGCCTCGCGCCGCAGCAGTGCGCTGGCGCTGGCGTGGTCGCCCGCCAGCGCCCCGGTGTGCGAGGCGGCGGCGTCGCGGGCACGGGCGCTGCGGCCGGGCATCAGCAGCACCACCGGCTTGCCGGCAGCACGGGCCTGGCGCGCGAGCGCCAGGAACAGCTGCGGCCGGCGGATCTGCTCGGCGTACAGCGCGACCACCCGGATCTGCGGGTCGGCCAGGTAGTGCGCGAGCACGTCTTCCACCGTCACCGAGGCTTCGTTGCCCGTGGAGACGACGCAAGGCACGACCAGCCCGCGCGCGAGCAGCGCATCGCGCAGGTTGGCGGCCATCGCGCCGCTCTGCGCCAGCACCCCCACACCGGGGCGGCCCTCGGCCGGGTTGGGGGGCAGCGCCTCGAAGGTCAGCGGCACCGCGTCCTGGTAGTTGGTGTAGCCCATGCAGTTGGGCCCGAGCAGCAGCATGCCGGTGGATGCGGCCAGCTCGGCCACCCGCTGCTGGCGCGCGCGACCCTCGTCGCCCGCCTCGGCATAGCCCGAGGCGAACAGCACCGCGCTGCGGCAGCCGCGCGCGGCCAGGCTGCGCAGCGCGTCCAGCACGCCCGCCTCGGGGATGGCCAGCACGGCCAGATCCAGGTCGGTGGGCAGTTCGTCGACGGTCTTGACGCAGTCGCGGCCCTCGATCTGCGCGCTGCTGCGGCTGACCAGGTGCAGCGCACCGGGGTAGCCGAAGCGCAGCAGGTTGCCGAGCACGAAGCCGCCGAAGGACCGCGGGTCGGCCGAGGCGCCGACGATCGCGACCGAGCGCGGGCGCAACAGGGGCGTCAGAGAACGCGGGGCGTCCGGGAGGGAGGTGGGGTTCGAGGCACTCACGAGAAGAAGTTTGGCATACCAAATATGCCTGTCAATACACCAATGAAGCCACATCTTGTTCGATGAGCCTTCAAGGATCGACGTACCACTCGAGCTCACGGCTTGTCATTTGGCTATTTATCTATTTAAAACAATGATTTATATTGACACCTCAGCCCGGACCGAGAGGGTCGAACAGACGATGTAAGTGTTTTCCCTAATGTATGCCACAAATAGTATCTGGCATTCTTTTCCCGTGAACAGCATCTCACCCCCCCTGCAAGACACCCTCTCCACGGCCGACGACGAGGCCGCGGCCGGCGCCCGCCCGCGGGCCGGCCGCGCCGCCGACGTGCGTCAGGTGCTGCAGGAAGAAATCGAATCCGGCCACCTGCCGCCCGGCGCGGCGCTCGACGAGCGCGCGCTGGCCGCGCGCTTCGAGGTCAGCCGCACGCCGGTGCGCGAGGCACTGCAGCAACTGGCCGCCGTCGGTCTGGTGCGCATCGCGCCCCGCCAGGGGGTCACGGTCGCGCGGCTGTCCATCACCCGCGTGCGCGAGACGCTTGAATACATCGCCGAGCTCGAGTCGGTCGCCGCCAAGCTCGCCGCGCGCCGCATCGACGCCGAACTGTCGCGCCGGCTCGATGACGCCATGGCGCGTTGCCAGGAGGCCGCCGTCAACGGCGGCGCGGCCGAATACTCGCTGGCCAACGCGGTATTCCACGAGGCGCTGTATGCCGGCTGCCGCAACGCCGTCGTGGCCGAGCAGATCCGCCAGGCCCGGCGCCTGATTCAACGTTACCGGGTGCGCGATTTCCAGACCCGCACGCAGCTGGCGCGCTCGCTGCAGGACCACCTGCGCATCGCGCGCGCGGTGCAGTCGGGCGACGAGGCCGCCGCCGCCGAGGCGATGCGCCTGCACGTGCCCGCGGGCACCACCGGCTTCTCGGAGTTCCTGGCCACGGTGCCCGCCCACTTCTTCGAGCACGAGGGCGCCGATCACGGCTGATTCCCGATCAGCCCCCTGCCCCCTGCCAACCCGTACCAACCCGCGCCGGCCCGCCCTGCCCCGGCGCCCCGCACCTCACCCCCGGAAAGACCGACCCGTGATCATCGACTCCCACGCCCACGTCGTGATGCCGCCGCAGAGCTTTCGCTTCATGGCCGAGCTCGTCGGAGGCCGCGGCAACCCGTCGGTCCCGCCGAAGATCGCCGACGAGGCGGTGCGCAAGGCAGCCGAGGAGATCGTGGCCACCATGGACCGCGTGGGCACCGACATGCAGTTCATCTCGCCGCGGCCCTACCTGCAGATGCACTCGGTCCAGCCCGCACGCGTGACCGAGATCTGGACGCGCCACTGCAACGACCTGATCGCGCGCATGGTCGACATGTTCCCCAGTCGCTTCCGCGGGGTGGCGGGGCTGCCGCAGCACATGCACGACTCGCCAGCCGGGCTGTGCGTGGCGGAACTGGAGCGCTGTGTCGAGCAGCTGGGCTTCGTCGGCTGCCTGATCAACCCGGACCCGACCGAGGGCTCGGCGCTGCCGCCGCCGGGCCTGGGCGACCCTTTCTGGCACCCGCTGTACGAGGCGATGACGCGGCTGGACGTGCCGGGGCTGATCCACTCGGCCGGCAGCTGCAGCCCGCGCGAGTCGTACACGCTGAAGTTCATCAACGAGGAGAGCATCGCCATCGTGTCGCTGCTGCGCACGGACGTGTTCCAGCGCTTTCCGGCGCTGAAGATCGTGGTCGCGCATGCCGGCGGGGCCATCCCCTACCAGATGGGGCGCTTTCGCAGCTGGAACGTGCGCAAGGGCGAGCCGCGCAGCTTCGACGAGCAGCTCAAGCAGCTGCACTTCGACACCTGCAACTACTCGAAGGAGTCGATCGAGCTGCTGCTGAAGGTGGTGGGCGTGCCCAACGTCGTCTTCGGCACCGAGAAGCCGGGCACCGGCAGCGCGCGCGACCCGCTGACCGACCGCGACTACGACGACATGAAGCCGGTGATCGAGAGCATCGAGTGGCTGAGCGCGCAGGACCGCGCCGACATCTTCGAGTGCAACTGCCGCCGCCTGTACACGCGCGCCTTCCGCTCGGACCGGCAGGACTGACGCCCCGAAAGCCCCAGAAGGAGGACGCCCGCGATGCCGCTGTCCCGCGAAGACAACGACCTGCTGACCCGCGTCGAGAACGGCGCGCCGATGGGCGCGATGCTGCGCCAGCACTACTGGCTGCCGGCCATCCCCTCGAGCAAGCTCGAAGCCGGCGGCCGCCCCTACCGCGTGCGGCTGCTGGGTGGCGACCACGTCGTCTTCCGCGGGCCCGACGGCGGGGTCGGCATCCTGGACGAGCGCTGCCCGCACCGCAAGGCCTCGCTGGCGCTGGCGCGCAACGAGCCCGGCGGTCTGCGCTGCATCTACCACGGCTGGAAGCTCGCGCCCACGGGCGCCGTCGTCGAGGCGCCCAACCACACCGGCGACCAGGAGCGCTTCTGCGCGCCCGTGCGCGTCAACCGCTACCGCGCGGTCGACCGCGGCGGCATCGTCTGGGCCTGGCTGGGCCGGGGCGAGACGCCGGTGCGCTTCCCCGAGCTGCCCTTCGTCGACCTGCCCGAGCACCAGCGCTCGGTCACCAGCGCCGAGGTGCCGACCAACTGGGTGCAGGGTGTGGAGGCGTCGATGGATTCCTCCCACGTCAGCGTGCTGCACGAGTCGTCGACGCAGATGACGGCCGGCGCGGGCAACCAGCGCATGCTGATGAACAAGGCCGTCGCGCCCAAGCTCGAGTTCGAGGAGCGCCCCTACGGCTACCGCTACGCGGCGATCCGACCGGTGGGCGAGGACCAGCAGTACGCGCGCGTCAACAACTTCGTCATGCCCTGGTACGGGCTGATCTGCCCGCCGCACCCCGGCGGGCCGAGCACCCTGTTCTTCAGCGTGCCGGTGGACGACGTCACGCACCGCGCCTGGTTCGTGCACTTCAACCCCGGCGCGCCGCTGGGCATGACCAACATGTCGGCCTCGCCCGACGTGTGGAACTACCCACCACTGCCGCCCGGCGGCCCCGAGGACAACTGGGGCCAGAACCGCGACCTGATGAAGCGCGGCCACGCCACCGGCTTCCCGCAGCACCTGGGCACCGAGGACTTCGCGATGTTCATCAGCCAGGGGCCGATCGTCGACCGCAGCGACGAGCAGCTGTGCTCGGCCGACGGCGCCGTGCTGCGCGTGCGCCAGGCGCTGCTGCGCGCGGTGCGCGAGTTCCAGGCCGGCCGAACGCCCACACTGGCCGACAGCCCCGAGCTCGACTACCGCGCCATCCACTCGGTGGGCGGCGTCATTCCCGCCGGCACCGACTGGCGCACGCTGTGCGACGCCGCCTGAGGCCCACACGGGTCCGATCGGTGCCAGGAACCTCCAACCCCCCGTTCAGGCCGAGCTTGTCGAAGCCTCGCGCCACCTCAAGCATCCGTTCGGGCCGAGCCTGTCGAAGCCTCGCGCCATCATGGGCATCCGTTCGGGCCGAGCTTGTCGAAGCCTCGCGCCACCTCAAGCATCCGTTCGGGCTGAGCCTGTCGAAACCTCGCGCCACCTCAAGCACCCGTTCGGGCCGAGCTTGCCGAAGCCTCGCACCACCTCAGACATCCGTTCGGGCTGAGCTTGTCGAAGCCTCGCGCCACCTCAAGCATCCGTTCAGGCTGTGCCTGTCGAAGCCTCGCACCACCTCTGGCACACGTTCGAGCCGAGCCTGTCGAAGCCTCGCGCCACCTCAGGCATCCGTTCGGGCTGAGCTTGTCGAAGCCTCGCGCCACCTCAAGCATCCGTTCAGGCGGAGCCTGTCGAAACCTCGCGCCACCTCAAGCACCCGTTCGAGCCGAGCTTGCCGAAGCCTGGCGCCACCTCAAGCATCCGTTCAGGCTAAGCCTGTCGAAGCCTCACGCCACCTCAAGCACCCGTTCGGGCTGAGCTTGTCGAAGCCTCGCACCACATCAGACATCCGTTCGGGCTGAGCTTGTCGAAGCCCTTGTCACACCAACCCTAACCCCAACCCCGCGCCGGAGACCCGTCATGAACCGCCCCGCCCCCCGCCGCCGGCACCTGCTGCTCGGCGCTGCTGCTGCGCTTGCCCTGCCCGGCTTCGCCCGCGCCCAGGGCTCGTCGCAGCCGCTGCGCGGGCTGATCGGCTTCCCGCCCGGCGGCGCCACCGACGCGATCGCGCGCGTCGTCACCGAACGCCTGGGCGCCGAACTCGGGCAGCCGGTGGTCGTCGCGAACCGCCCCGGGGCCGGCGGCCGCCTGGCGGCCGACGCAGTACTGGCTGCGCCGGCCGACGGACGCACCTACATGGTCGCGCCGAATGCCACGCCCACCTTCCAGATGCTGATCTTCGGCCACCAGATCAAGTGGAACATCGAGCGCGATTTCGCACCGGTCGCCACGCTGGCAGCCTACCCGCTGGGCATGGGCGTGTCGCTGGCCACCGGCGCGGCCAACGCGCGCGAGTTCGTCGCCTGGGCTCGCGCCCACCCGGCGCGGGCCAGCTTCGGCACGCCGGGCCTGGGCGGGCAGAACCACTTCCTCGGCGTGGCCTTCGCCCGGGCCGCCGGCATCGAATTGCCGGTCACGCCCTACAAGGGCTCGCCGCCGATGGTGACCGACCTGCTCGGCGGCCACGTGCCTTCGGCCGTGAGCCTGATGGACGGCATGATGGCCCACCAAAAGGCGGGCAGGATCCGCGTCATCGGCCTGTTCACGAAGGAGCGCTCGCCGCTGATGCCCGAGATCCCGACCTTCGTCGAGCAGGGCTACGCGGTCACCGGCGGCGACGCCTGGACCGGGATGTGGGCGCGCGCCGGCACCCCGGCGGCCGAGATCGAGCGCGTGCAGCGCGCGGTCCAGAAGATCCTGAACCTGCCCGAGGTCCGGCAGGTGATGACGCAGAACCTGCAGGTGCTGCCCTGGTACCGCGACAGCCGCGGCATGGCGGCGATGCAGCGCGAAGACCTGGAGATCTGGGAGCCGATGATCAAGGCCTCGGGCTTCAAGCCGGAATCCTGAACATGAGCGACGACACACTGGTCACCTACGAACTCGACGGCCCCGTGGCGCTGATCGGGCTGAACCGCCCCGACAAGCGCAACGCCATCAACGACGCCGTCGTCGACGCGCTGAAGGCCGCCGTGCTGCGCGCGCACGACGAGGCCCACGTGGGCGTGCTGTTCGGCCACGGCCCGAACTTCTGCGCCGGGCTGGACCTGGCCGAGGCGCTAGCGCGCGCCACCGGCCGCATCGTGCCGCCGCGCAAGCGCAAGCGCCACAACTGGCACGTGGTCTTCGACGAGATCGAGCGCGGGCCCATCCCCTTCGTCGGCGCGCTGCACGGCGCGGTCGTGGGCGGCGGGCTCGAGCTGGCGATGGCAACGCACGTGCGCGTGTGCGACGAGAGCGCCTTCTTCGGCCTGCCGGAGGGCCAGCGCGGCATCTTCGTCGGCGGCGGCGGCACGGTGCGCATCCAGCGTGTGGTGGGCACCACGGTGATGACCGACCTGATGCTCACCGGCCGGCTGCTGAATGCTGCCGAGGCGATGACCGAGCACGTGGTGCGCTACGTCGTGCCCACCGGCGGCGCGCTGGCCAAGGCGCGCGAACTCGCCGCGCGCATTGCGCAGAACACGATCGAGACCAACTGGAAGATCGTCAACGTGCTGCCGCGGGTGCAGGACCTGTCGCACGACGACGGGCTGTTCGTCGAGCAGCTGAACTCCGCGATGGCGCGCCCGCCCGAGGTGGAGCAGCGCCTGCGCGAGTTCGTCGAGGGCAAGGCGCGGCCACTGGTCGCACCGCCGAAGGAGGTCCCATGAACAGCGCATTCGATCTGACCGACGCCGACCGCGCGCGCGCCGCCGCGCACGTCGAGCAGGCCCGCGCCGCGGCGGCCGACATCGGCCTGCCGGCGGGGGTGGCGCCGCGCCCGGTGCACGCCGTGGCTGTGGTGGGTGCGGGCACGATGGGCAGCGGCATCGCGATGGCCTGCGCCAACGCAGGGCTGGCGGTGTGGCTCGTCGACGCCGACGCCGCTGGCCTGCAGCGCGGCCTGACACGCGTGCGCGAGCAGTACGCAGCGAGCGTGCAGCGCGGCCGCCTGACGCCGCAGGCGATGGACGAGCGCCTGGCCCTGATCCGCGGCACGCTCACGCTCACCGACGCGGCCGCGGCCGACCTCTGGGTCGAGGCCGTGTTCGAGGACCTGGCGCTCAAGCAGTCGCTGTTCCGGCAGATCGACGCCAACGCCCGGCCCGGCGCGGTGCTGGCCACCAACACGTCGGGCTTGGACATCGACGCCATCGCGGCGGTCACCGGGCGCCCGCAGGACGTGGCCGGCGCGCACTTCTTCAGCCCGGCCCACGTGATGAAACTGCTCGAGGTGGTGCGCGCCGAGCGCACCGCGCCCGACGTGCTCGCCACCCTGATGACGCTGGGCACGCGGCTGGGCAAGACCGCGGTGCTGGCGCGCGTGTACCCCGGCTTCATCGGCAACGCGCTGTTCCGGCAGTACAACCGCGAAGCGCACTTCCTGGTCGAGGACGGCGCGCTGCCGCACGAGGTCGACGCCGCTTTGACGGGCTTCGGCTACGCCATGGGCATCTTCGCTGTCCACGACATGGCCGGCAACGACGTGGGCTACCCCACGCGCAAGGCCCAGATGGCCACGCGCGACCCGACGCGGCGCTGGAACGACCTGATCCTGAAACTGGTCGAGCAAGGCCGGCTCGGACAGAAGAGCGGCCGCGGCTGGTACCGCTACGACAGCGGCAGCCGCGTACCCCAACGCGATCCCGAGTTCGAGGCCTGGGTCGTCGCCGAATCGGCACGCATGGGCCTGCGCCGCCGCCCCATCGGCAACGAGGAGATCCTCGAGCGCTGCCTCTTCGGCATGGTCAACGAGGGCGCGCGCCTGCTCGAGCGCGGCATCGCGCTGCGCCCAGGCGACATCGACCTCGTCTACCTCACCGGCTACGGCTTCCCCGCGGCCCAGGGCGGCCCGATGTTCATGGCCGACCGCATCGGTCTGCCGCGCGTGCTGGCCGCCGTGGAGCGCCTGCACGCCGAGCACGGCGTGTGGTGGGAACCGGCGCCGCTGCTGAGGCGGCTCGCGCAAGCGGGGAGCAGCTTCGGGCAGTGGGCGCGGGAGCGGGGCTGAGGGTCGCGCAGCCCTCGCCTCACCCCCCTCCCCCCATGGCCGGCAACAGCACGCGCCGGATCTGCAGGATCGCAGGGCCGAGCAGCACCACCATCAGCGCCGGGAAGATGAAGAAGATCAGCGGGAACAGCAGCTTCAGCGCAATCTTGGCCGCGGCCTCCTCGGCGCGCTGACGGCGCAGCGTACGCAGCGTGTCGGCGTGCACGCGCAGCGCCTGCGCGACGCGCGTGCCGAAGCGCTCGGCCTGGACGATGGTGGTGACGAAGGCCTCCACCTCCTCGACCCCGGTCCGCAGCGCCAGGTTGCGCAGGGCGCGTTCGCGCGTCGCGCCGGCGCGCAGCTCCAGGTTCACCAGGCGCAGTTCCTCGGCCAGCGTCGGGCTCTGGGGCGCGAGGTCGGCAGCCACGCGCAGCAGCGCGGCTTCGGTACCGAGCCCGGCCTCGACGCACACCGTCATCAGGTCCAACGCATCGGGAAAGGCTTCGAAGATGGCGCGCTGGCGCACACGCACGCGTTGCGCCAACACCAGGTTCGGCCCCCAGTAGCCCAGCGAGGCGGGCAGCAGCAACGCCAGGGCCAGCGCCGGCCCGCGCGGCAGCACGCCGGCCAGCGTGCAGGCGACGAAGGTCAGCACCGGCAGGACCAGGGTGAGCAGGGCCTTGATGCCAAAGAAGGCGGGTACCGCCTGCGGGTGGCGGATGCCCGCGTGCAGGAAGCGCTGGCGCACCAGACCGACCTCGTCGGCGGCGGCCGGCGGCGCCGGCACGGCGACCGATGGCGAGGCGTCCGACACGGGCGGCGCAGGCGATGCTGACGCCGCGGCCGGTGCCGCAAGGTGATGCAGCGGCTTCGTCCACGCGGCCCACGCCGCCCAGAGACGGCTCGCACCCGCCGGGCCTTCGACGGGGGCGGCCCCTGCGCCATCCGGGACCAGCCGTCGCAGGCGGCGGCGCGCCGCCTCGCCAAGCCAGAGCGCCGCTGCCGCAGCGACGAGCAGCACGCCGGCCAGGAAGGCCAGCGCCAGGATCAGGACTTCGGTCACCCCGCCCTCCTTGTGCATCCATTGGCTGAGTGTCTTCCGCCGTGCCCGAAAGGCGCATGCCACCGCGCCGGTTCCAGGTGCAAAGCACGGCCATGGCGCGGGCCAGGGCAGGCCTCTGCGGCAACGCGTCGAGGTGTTCGCCTGGAGAAGGCGCTGATGGTGGGAACGGGTTTCATACCCTCAGACCCGGATGCGGATGATGACCCGCATCCACAGCACGCCCACCGCAATGCCTGTCAGCGCCGCCGCGACCAAGGTATGCCCGGCCGGATCGGTCCAGAGCACGGCCAGGAACTTCGGATGCACGAGGTGCACGACCAGGGCCATGACAAAGGGCAGCAAGGTCAGGATCCATGCCGACAGCCGGCCTTCGGCCGACATCGTGCGGACTTCGCCGAACAGCCGCAGCCGCGCGCGCACGATGCCCGAGATCTTGTCCAGCACCTCGGCCAGGTTGCCGCCAGCCTCGCGCTGCACCGTGACCGCCACCGCAAAGTAGCCCGCGTCAGCCAGCGGCACGCGGCGGGCGAAGCGGTCCAGCGCCTCCGGTACGGGCAGGCCGTAGTTCATCTCCTCGAACAGCAGACGAAAATCACGCACCAGGGGGTCGGGCAGTTCCTGCGCCGCCATGCGCACCGCCGCGGAGAAGGCGTGGCCAGCGCGCAGGGCGCGCGCGAGCAGGTCCAGGGCTTGCGGGAATTGACGCTCGACGAGCACGCGCCGCCGGGCGCGGCAGCGCGCTACCCACCACCATGGCGCGCCTGCCGCCAGCGCGCCGAGCAACACCGCCTGCAGGTCGGGCAGGTCGGTGGCGAGTGCGGCGCCCGCGCCAACCGCCAGCCCGAGCAGCGTCGAACCTGCGAGCAGGTCGGCCGCCCGCCACGACAGTCCCGCGAGCTCGACCCAGCGCTCCAGCGCCAGTCCCGCCGCGTGGCGCGTCAGCGCCGCCTGCAGCGCCGGGAACGCGCCCGCGGCGCGGACCCGTGCCGCATCGCCAGCGGCGGCCGGGGGCTCGAGCGTGAGGGCCTGCAGGCGCTGCGCCAGCCGACGCGCCTGCGGGCCATGCCGCGAGGACCACACCAACCACGAGCCTTCCAGCAGCAACACCACGGCCAGGAAGGCCACCGCCACGAACAACACGAAGGACAGGTCGAAGCCAAAGACCATGGTCAAGCTCCCTGCAATGCTTCCGTCAGGACCGGCCGTTGCGCGCGCCCGTGGCCGGCGACCGCTCCCGCGCGCGGCAACACCGCCGTCGGCTCGAACACCTCCAGCGGCAAGCCGGCGCCGCGCGTCACGAGCTGCTCCCAGTGGCGCGGCCGGATGCCGCTGGCGACGAAGTGGCCCTGGACGCCGCCATCACTGCCGACCCCGGTCTGGCGAAAGGAGAAGATCTCCTGCATCGAAACGACCTCGCCCTCGCTGCCAGTGAGCTCCTGGATGCTGACGATCTTGCGCGTGCCGTCGGACAGCCGGCTGGCCTGGACCACGACCCCGATGGCCGAGGCCACCTGGGCGCGCGCGGCGCGCGCCGGCAGGTCCACGCCGGCCATTGCGATCATGCTCTCCAGCCGCGCGAGCGCGTCGCGCGGGGTGTTGGCGTGGATCGTCGTCATCGAGCCCTCGTGGCCGGTGTTCATGGCCTGCAGCATGTCCAGCGCCTCGGCGCCACGCGTCTCGCCGACGATGATGCGGTCGGGCCGCATCCGCAGGGCATTGCGCACGAGCAGGCGTTGCGCCACTTCGCCGCGGCCCTCCACATTCGGCGGGCGGGTCTCCAGGCGCACCACGTGCGGCTGCTGCAACTGCAGCTCGGCCGCGTCCTCGATCGTGACCACGCGTTCGCCGGCGGGGATGGAGGCGCCGAGCACGTTCAGCAGCGTGGTCTTGCCCGATCCGGTACCGCCCGAGACCAGAAGGTTGACGCGTGCCCGTACCAGCGCGTCGAGGAAGGCCGCCATCGGCGCCGACAGCGAGCCCAGCGCCAGCAGGTCGTCCATGCGCAGCGGGTCGGCGGCAAAGCGGCGGATCGACAGGATGGGCCCGTCGATGGCCAGCGGCGGGATGATGGCGTTCACGCGCGAGCCGTCGGCCAGGCGGGCGTCGACCATCGGGCTGGACTCGTCGACGCGCCGGCCCACGCGCGAGACGATGCGGTCGATGACCTTCATCAGATGCGTGTCGTCGTTGAAGCGCACCGGGGTCAGTTCGAGCCGGCCGCGGCGCTCGACGTAGACCTGGCGGTGCGAGTTGACGAGGATGTCGGAGACGGTGGCATCGGCCAGCAGCGGCTCCAGCGGGCCCAAGCCGAGCATCTCGTCCTGCATCTCGGTCACGATGCGGCGGCGCTCGGCCGCGTTCAGAGCCAGTCGCTCGTCCTCGAACAGGCGCTCGACGGCGGTTTTCAGCGCCTGTCGCATCTGCGGCGGCGACAGTTGCCCGAGTGCCTCCAGGTCCAGCCGCTCCAGCAGCAGCGCGTGCACCTGGGACCGGACTTCGGCCCAGCGGTCGGGCAGCCCGTCCGGAGCGGGCGCCTCGTGGACGGTGTCGAGCGTGGGCTCCACCCGCTGGGCCTCGCCCAGGCCCAGCCGGTCACGCAGGTTCGTGTTCATGGTCGATCTCGGTTCGCATGCACGTCACGGAAAGCGGGTCGAGGGGCTGACAGCGCACACAAGACGCCGCGGGCACTGCTGCGGGCCGACATGGTCCTTGCCTCAGCGCGCAACCGGTGCAGCCTGCAGCCACCGGCCCCACCACGACGGGGTACGGTCCGCCTGCGGCGCCTGGGGCGCCGCCTCGGTCAACGCCTGCAGGCCGCGCTGCAAGGCGCTGCGCGGCGCCACCTCGGCCACCGGCCGACCCTGGTCGATGGCGGCCGTGGCCACCTCGTACTGGTTGGGCAGGGTCGCGATGCGCTCGGTGCCCAGGGCGCGCTGGAGGTCGCGCAAGGTCAGCGTCGTTCCCGGCTGGTGTCTGTTGACGACCCACCGGATCTTGTCCGTCGGGTAGCCCAGCCCTTCGAACACGCGCTTCAGGCGCTGGGCATCGCGCAGGAAGGGCAAGGTCAGCTGCAGCACCGGGTAGACCCGATCGGCCAGGTCCAAGGCCTGCAGCGTGACCGGGTTCAGCAGCCGGCCGACGTCGAGCACCACGTGGTCGTGCAGACCCCGCGCGACCTGGACGATGCGACGCACATGCGCCGGTGTGACCTCGGCCGACAGGGTCGGATCCTCGGGCGCCGCGAGCACCCACAGGCCCGGGCCCGCCTCGACCAGGCTGGAGCGCAGCAGTTCGGCATCAAGCCGGCCGATGTCGCGCGCGAGGTCGGCGATGTGGCGCGGCGCCGGCCGCGTCGTGAGGCACAGCGCGGCGTCGCCGAACTGCAGGTTCAGGTCGATCAGCAACACACGCCGCCGGCCCTGGCGCGCGAGCAGGTGCGCGAGGTTGACCGCCACCAGCGTCGTGCCCGCACCACCCTTGCAGGACACGACCCCGAGGACCTCGCCCGTGGCGCCGCGCGGATCGGCTGCCGCGGGGAAGCGCTTGCGCAGTTGGCGGCGCAGCGCGGCCAGCACGGCGTCGGGAGCGGCCGGCGCGGGCAGCACCTCGCGCACGCCGGCGCGCATCGCGCGCAGCAGCGTCTCGGGACCGGTCTCGGCGCTGACGGCCAGGAAGTCGGTGCGCGGGTGCGTGGCAGCCCAGTGCTCGACCTGGGCCAGCGACGTGCCCGCCGACAACTCCACGAGCGCCAGGTCGGGCGGCTCGACATCGAGCAGGGGCGTGACCGCGTCGGCCTCGCCCGCGACGGCCTCGATCTCGAGCTCGGACTCCAGGTCGAGCGCCTGCGACCAGGCCCGCAGGGTGCGCGCCTGAGGGGACAACAAAAGGATCTTCGTCGGCATGGTGGGCGTCGGCGTGGGTTGGGGAAACGGCGGTGAGCCTCAGGAACAGGCCGCGTTGTCGGCGCTGCGCATGGCCTCGCGGCGCAGCGTCGTCGCGAACGAGGGCATGGCCAGCGACTGCAAGGCCGGCACGGGCAGGAAGGCCTCGTGCACCACGCCGCTGAGTTCGACCCGAACGGCCGCGCAATCGGCGACCGTGCAGCCGCTGTCCTGGCCCGAGGCGTCGAGCCAGGTTACGCGGACCTGGGCTGCGCGCACCCCTGACACGCGTGCGAGCACGGCCCTGATGACGGCATCGTCGTCGCGATCGCAGACCACAGCCAGCCGGGCGCCGTGGCGCGTGGCATCGACGGCCGCGTTCCAGGTCCACAACAGCCGGCCGACCTCCACGCCAGCCAGCAGCAGCACGCACACGAGGCCGGTGACGAGCGCGAACTCCACCGCCGCCGCGCCACGCTGGAGCCGGGAACGCAAGGGTACTCTCGAGAACATGCCGGGCCGTCCCAAGTCCTGCTGACTGCCACGGGGGGCGGGCTGGACGCGGCCCGGTCCTGGGGCGCCACTCACAGCGGTGCCCTCATGGTGGCGCTGATCGTCGGGAAGCGGCGGTTGGTCAGCGCGACGCCGCTTCCAGGCAGCGTGATGCCCAGTACGCTGGTGAAGACGTAGCCCTCGATCGTCACGGTGGCGAGGTTCATCACGCCACGCCCGGTAGGCTGGTTCGCGTGGGTCGCCGGGCAGGTCAAGGCGTCACAGACCAGGACCGTTGCTGGCGTCAAGCCCACCGCCAGCGGGGATCCGGTGCAATCGGCGCGACCGTAGACCGCGAGGCAGCGTGCCTCGCCCTGCACGGCGCTGTCACCCGGCCCGTACTGCGCGAGGTGGCGCGCTGCGTCCCGCACACTCTTGCCCAGCGTGTTGAAGGTGTGGATCGCGCGCCCGAATTCGGCCACACCGAGGACGATCAGCAGCAGGGGCACGAGCAGGAGCGCGAGTTCCACCGCGGCGACGCCGCGCGTGCGGCCCAACTGGCCAGCAGCAAACGAGTTCCGGTTCAAGCGACACATCGGATCGGCCCTCATTGCACCAACGCCGGAACCAGCGGGCCGACGCTGCCTTGGTCACCCGGCACGCCCCCGCTCGCGCACGGACTGCCCGGCTCGTCGGAGCGGCCCAGGTATTCGATCTGGCTGCGAACCGACTGACCCTGCTTGCGATAGGGGTCGAGCAGCAGCACGCAGGCATAGGCGCGGATGGGCGCGTGCTGGCTGCCCACGAAGCTGCCACAGTCGACGATGGGCACGGTCACGAGCCGGCGTGCCGCACCGCTGTCGCGGTGCTGCGCCGTCGTCGAGGGCGAATACGGGTTCGTGTAGAAGGGCGGCTGCAGCCCGGCGACGTTGGAGGTCGGGGTGTTGGCGGCGCGCGCGGCCTGATAGTTGGGCACCCCGGCCACGCTGCCGCCCCAGGCATTGCGGCCGAGCGGCCAGTTGCCCTGGCTGCCGCTCCAGCCATAGGCCATGCCGGTGTGGTCCGGCGGCGCCGTGTCGACCTGCGGGTTGCCGTTACCGTTGCGGTACAGGCCGAAGCGCGAGTTGTAGGCGGTCTCGAGCGAACTGATGTTCCCGGTCTGGCCGACGCAGCCGGGCGCGGGCTTGCCGGTCCCGGCGCTCGAGCACGAGCCGCTGGTCCGGGGCGGCGGCACGGTGCACTGGCCGGAGCCGGCGAGGATGCAGGCCAGCTCCTGCGCGCCGCCGCCGCTGCAGCCCGGCGTAGAGGCCGAGGGATCGAAGTCCACCCAGCGGAAGTTGCCGGTGTAGTTGTTCCTGTTGCCCTCGGAGAAGTTCACGCCGTACCAGTTGTTGCGCACATACCCGAGGTCGGCGCCCGTGCCGAGCGCGCACATCCCCATCGGGATCGCGCACGCTGTCTGCGCCGGCGCCAGCGTGGCCGTCGCCTGGGCCGTCACGGTCTGCTCGCCGAAGCCCCAGAGCTGCATGAACCAGGGGGCGATGCGGTCGCGGCTGACCGTGCAGCGCGCGTACCGGGCCGTGGCCGCAGCGACGTCGGCGGCCGCCCAGGCCGAGGAAGCGCCTTGCAGGTTGTCGGAAAAGCGGACGGCGACCTGCGTCGCCGCAATGGGCGCCCCCTGGAAGTCCGCGCGGTGGCGCGCCGCCACGGCCAGGCCCGCGGCTTCGGCGCGCTGGAAGGCCTGCAGCGGGATGGCGGGCGCACCGGCCAGCTCCTGGCTGGCCGCAAGCGCACAGGCGTCGGCTGCGTTCTGCAGCTCGGTCTTCGCGAGGTACAGGCGCCCGCCGTCGACGGCCAGGCCGGCGAAGCCCAGCACGACGGCCAGCACCAGCGCCACGAGCACGGTCATGGCTGCAACGCATCCCGCATGCGGCCGCTCGCAGGGGGTGCGCCGGCGCCGCCAGCGGCCGCGCCCGCGTCCGGCCCGCGCCGTCCCGGCAGCGGCAGCTGGCGGGCGTCCACGGGCGCCACGGTCTGGCCCTGGCGCTGGCTGGCCTCGGGGTCGTTGCGCTGTGTGCGCGCAAGCTCGCGCGCTGCGTCCTCGACCCGCCGCCCTCCTTCGAGCCGGCCCTCGATCATGAGCTCCTGGCGCGTCGGTGGCACGTAGCCGTCCGTGGGCAGGCGGAATTCCGGGGGCAGCGGCCGCACCAGACGCGGGGTGATCACGAACACGAGCTCGGAGCGGTCGTTCTGGAACTGCGTGCTGCGGAACAAGGCGCCGATGACCGGCAGTTCGCCGAGGAAGGGGAAGGCCTTGATGCTGGTCGTGTCGTTGTTGCGGATCAGGCCGCCGATGGCGAAACTCTGCCCGTCCATCAGCTGCACCGTGGTCTCGGCGCGGCGTGCGGTGAACGAAGGCAGCACCGCCGTGCCGGCCGTGCCGCTGGCGACGATGCCGATGCCTTCGCGGTTCAGCTCCGAGACCTCGGGCCGCACGCGCAGGTGGATGCGCCCGTTGCCCAGCACCGTGGGCGTGAAACGCAGCGAGACGCCGAACTCCTTCTCCTCCAGCGTCACGGTGCGGTTGCCCGTGGTGCCGTTGTCCTGGGCGACGGGGATGAAGACCTTGCCGCCAGCCAGGAAGCTGCCGGTCTGGCCACTGAGCGCCATCACCGTTGGCTCGGCCAGCACCTTGACCAGCGCCTGGTCCTTCTGCCCATCGATCTTCAGGCCGAAGGCGCCCGCGGCCTTGGCCACGCCGAGCGCACCATTGCCGCCGGACAGGAAGTCCGCCAGCAGCGAATAGGTCCACTGCCCGCGCGTGCGCGAGCCGCTGACCTGGACGCCGATCTGGTCGATCAGCGCCTTGGAGACTTCGGCCACCTTGACCTCGAGCATCACCTGCTGCGGGGAGCCGACCTCGAGCAGGTTCACCAGGCGCGGACTGTGCGCAGCACCGTCGTGGCTGCGCAGGAAGGCCTGGGCCAGCTCGGTCACGCGCGCCAGCGCCTCGCTGTCGGTGACGGTGCCGCTGAGCACGACGCCGTCGAAGGCCGCCGTGACACGCACCTCCTTCTCGGCCGGCAGCAGGCGCTCCAGCAGCGCCTGCAGCGCGCTGGTGTCGAGCCCGACGACGACGTCCAGCGCGGTGCAACGCCCGAAAGCATCCACGAGCACCAGGTTCGTCGCCCCCAGGGTGCGCGCCTGCAGCACGATCTCGCGCGGCGACAGCAGCAGCACGTCGACATCAGCCACACCGGGGCGCTGCTCGCTGCCCGCGCGGGCTGCAGCTTCGCGGCGCGGGGCGCGGTCGGCGCTGGATTCGGACGGGCCGCTGCGCGCCGCCGGCGCCTGCTCGGGGTTGCCGAGGACGACGCGACGCACGGGCGCGGCCGGCCGCCAGACGGTGGACTTGCCCACCGACAGGTGGACCGGCGGCGCCGCCTCCACTTCCAGGCAGGGGTTGGCGGGCAGTGCCGGGGGGGCGGCCGGCGCCGGGGCGGCTGCCTGCGCCCACACGGCGGTGGCGCCCATGGCGAGGACAGCGCCCAGGCTCAGGCCGACCACCGGGCCGCGACCGGACGTTGCAGCGCGCTGGCGCATGGCGGTGAAGCGGGCCACGGGAAAGCAGCGGGCATCGGGCAGTCTGGAATTCATGGTGTCGGAGGCAGGCAGTGGCACAACGGCCCTACGGACAGGCCGCGAGCGTCGACGGTGGATCGGGGGAGGAGCGACGAGGACGCAGGGAGCGGCAAACCGCCGCACACCGCCGTCAGAAGCACTCGGTGCGGCGCACCGGACCGGCGACGATCTCGACGCAGGACTTGGGCGCGGCAGCAGGCTCCGGCAGTGGTGCGGGTGGTGGCGAGGGCGGCGGCGCCGCAGCGCGAGCGCGCGCCGGTGCGGCCGGTCCCGGCTTGCGCGCGGGCGCCGGCGGTGCCGGAGACGACACCGCGGCCAGACCCAGCAATTCGGCCTTCGTTGCGCCGCCGGTGGCCGCACCCTGCGGGTCGGTCTGGTTGCGCAGCACGAGCGAGAGCGTGCCGACGCTGCGCGCGAGGTCCAGCTTCTCGGCCTGCGCGGGCGTGACCTCCAGCGTCACCGCGCTGACGACCTTGGGGCGGCTGGCGTCGCGGTCGGCCTCCTGGGCCACCGCCAGCACGAGGATGCGTTCCAGCACGATCTTGGAGATCGAACGGTCGGCGTCGCCGCGCCGACCGCCCTCGTCCTGCGTGTTGACCAGCACGTCGACGTAGGTGCCCGGCAGGGCGAAGCCGGCCACGCCGACGACATCGTTGACCCGCACCGTCATGGCGCGCTTGCCTTCCGGCACGACCGCCGACAGACCGGCACGCGCACCCACCGGCGCCAATCGCGCCTCGGTCAGCGGCTCGCCGCGCTGCAGCGCGACCGTGACGACGCGCCCGTCCAGACCCTCGATCGCGGTGAAGGCGCCGGCTGGCACGCTTGCGCGCGGCCACTCGGCCAGACGAACCATCTGGGGCGAAAGCCGGCCCCCGATGGGGACGTCGGCATGGGCGACAGCAATCCGCCCCATGTCGCCCCCCTTCCCCTGCAACCAGCGCGCCGCCAGCACCACCGCCACCAAGCCAGCCGCCAGCGCAGCCAACAGCATCCACCATCCCCTGGATCTCATGCCTTGTTCGTCTTTCCTGACTGCGCCCGGCGGTCTGGCCGCGGGCGGTTCATGCAAGGGGCAGCCCGTGAAGGGCCACGGCCGCCAGGCTGCCGATCGCCACGGCGGGTGCATAGGCCTGATGCGTCGGTCGGCCCTGGCGCCGCAGGTGCTGCCAGCCGATCGACGCCAGCGCCAGCAAGCCTCCGGCGACAAAGGTGTAGAGCACCGCGCGCCAGGCCAGGTCGGGGCCGAGGAAGGCGCCGGCCATCGCCATCAGCTTGACGTCGCCCGCACCCATCGCCCCGCGCAGGTACAGCGGCCACAGCAGCAAACCGCCGAGCATCAGCCCGGCGGCCCAGGTGCCAATGACGGACAGGCCCGCAGACGGCCACGCCAGAGACTCGCCCGGGCGCGAAGCGGCAGCCAAGGGCAGCGCCAGCGCCAGCGCAAGTCCCCACGCGACAAGATCGTTGGGCACACGGCGCCGCCGCAGGTCGGTCCAGACCGCGAGCGCGAGAAGCGCGCCCAGGGCCACCCAGGATGCGGCGACGAGACCGGACACCGGAAGCATCCAATCGGCCCGCCACCGTCCTCATGCCGCACCCAGCATCGCGCTCACTTCAGTGCGTCGCCCAGTGAGGTGCCGATCGAACTGAACACCGCGTCGAGGTTGTCGCCCACCGTCGTCACGGTGCCGATGATCACGACCGCGATCAGGGCGGCGATCAGGCCATACTCGATGGCGGTGACGCCGCGTTCATCGCGGATGAAACGCTTCAGCGCGGGGGCCAGGGAACGGATCAACTGCATCGCAAACTCCTTGCATCGTCGAGAGGCCGGCCGTGTCGAGAACGGGCGCTGGCCGGCCGGTGGCGCGCCGCCGACCGCGGCTCCAGGCCCTGCTGAGGGATGCCGCTGTCGTCGATGCAGATGAGTGTGTCGGCAGGCCGCCGCACGGGCATGAGGATGCTCAGGCTGCGTCCCACCGAGGCGCCTCGAGGCGGCCTCAACCCCCTGGAAGCGCAACAAAAGCAGGGTCAGACAAGGAGTCCTCATGAGCTACGAATGCCTGGAAGTGCTGCGCGAAGGTGGCGTGGCGCACATCCGCTTGAGCCGCCCCGAGCGGCTGAACGCCATGGTGGCGTCGTTCTGGTCCGAGCTGCCGCAGGCGGTGCGCGAGCTCGACCGCGCCGGCGGCACGCGTGTGGCCGTGCTGTCATCCACCGGACGGCACTTCTCGGCCGGGATGGACCTGTCGGTGTTCGAAGGCGGACAGGCACTGGACACCGGATCGGTGCTTGCGCGCGAGCGTTTCCGCCAGCAGCTGCGGCGGCTGCAGGCCTCCTTCAACGCCCTGACCGAAGCCCGCTTCCCGGTGATCGCCGCTGTCCAGGGCGGCTGCGTGGGTGGCGCCGTGGACCTCGTGACGGCCTGCTGCCTGCGCTACTGCAGCGCCGATGCCTTCTTCGTGATCCAGGAGATCCACCTGGGCATGATGGCCGACGTCGGCACGCTCAACCGCATGCCGCGCCAGCTGCCCGAGGCCGTGGTGCGCGAACTCGCCTACACCGGCGACCGGCTCGGCGCGGCACGCGCCGAGCGCCTGGGCTTCGTCAACGGCGTGTTCGACACGCCCGAGGCCACGCTCGAAGGCGCGCTCGCGGTGGCCCGCCGCATCGCGGCCAAGGCGCCGTTGGCGGTGGCGGCGTCCAAGGAAATGATCTCCTACACCCGAGACCACGGCGTGGCCGAGTCCTTTGCCTACCTCAACGCGCTGCAGCCCGGCATCTTCAGTCCCGAGGACATCGCGCGCGCGGCCGCGGCGCAGAAGGCCGGCACGAGCGCGGTGTTCGACGACCTGCCGCCACTGGATCCTGGCATGGGCTAGCCACCCGGCCGCCTGGCCTGTCAACCTGAGAACGGCGGCGGGGCGCGCCGGCGCGAACCGAAGGCAGCGGCGCTTGGGTTCTTGCCCGCCCTGCCGCGCGCACGACAGGCCACGGCACCGGCGCGGCGGCCCGTGTCTGCCCTCCCCCCGGACGGGATCAGGGTGGAGACAGGCTGGCGCCGGTCACGAGACCGCTGACTTCCGCCCTCCCCCGCTTCCAACCCTCTCCCCCCGAGATAGGCAGACTCATGGCAGGGGCGAGGGTGCGTGCGTCGCGCGCGGGCGCTCAACCCATCATCTGCGCCCAGGCCTTGTCCAGGCGCTTGGCGCTCACCGGCTGCGGCGTGCGCAGTTCCTGCGCGAACAGGCTCACGCGCAGCTCCTCGAGCAGCCAGCGGTACTCGTCGAGCCGCGCGTCGGGCGCGCCCTTGAGCTCGACCAGGCGGCGCTGCCAGCGCTGCTCGAGCGGGCGCAGCTCGGCCAGTCGGGTGGCGTCGCGCGCCGGATCAGCGCGCAACTTGTCCAGGCGCAACACCACGCCCTTGAGATAGCGCGGCAGGTGCTGCAACGCTGCCCAGGCGGTGGTCACGACGAAGCGCTTGCCGCACAGGCGCTGCAGCTGCGCGGCCACATCGTCGGCCACGTCCTTGGGCGGACGGCTGTCGCGCAGCTTGCGCGTGGCCTGCGCGTGCTCGGTCAGGACCACGCCCACCAGGCGCGCCACCTCCTGCGCGATCAGCATCAGGCGCGCGCGCCCCTCTTCCAGGCGGCGTCGAAAGGCTGGCTCGTCGGCGGGCAGTGGCTCGGCCAGGAAGGCGCGGTCGAGCGCGACCTCGATGATCTGCGCGCGCAGCTCCTCCAGCGTGCCCAGCGGCAGGTACAGCGCGGCCATCTTCTGCAGGTCGGGAATGTTCTTCTCGAGGTGCTTGAGGGGCTCGCGCAGCTGCAGCGACACGAGGCGGCGCAGACCCGCACGGTGGCGCGCGGCGGCCACCGCCGGCTCGTCGAAAACCTCGATCTCGACGTGCGCGCCCTTGTCGACGAGCGCCGGAAAGCCCACCAGCACCTGCCCGCCGCGCTGCAGTTCCATCAGCTCCGGCAGCTCGCCGAAGGTCCATGCGGTGTAGGCGGCCGGCTGTGCTGGCGGGGGCGGCGACGCCAGCGTGGCGGTCACGCCGCGCCCGGCCGCGCCGCCGCCGACATCACCGGACGGCACCCGCCTTGCGGCACCCCGGTCCGGCGGTACGGCCGGCGCTGGCGCCGCACCGGCAAGCGAGCCCGCCGTCGCGCCCGTCGCGGTGTTCGCCGGTGCGGCCGGCGCCGCCGCGGACACCGCCGCGCGCAGCGGCGCCAGGGCCTGAAAGGCGCTGCGCGCCTGCGCGCCCCACTGCGCCTTCAGCGTCGGCAGGTGACGGCCCATCGCGAGCTGGCGGCCGTGCTCGTCGACGAGCCGGAAGTTCATGAACAGGTGCGGCGAGAGTGTCTCGAGCTTGAAGTCGTTGCGCAGCAGCGGCAGCTGGGTGCGCTCGCGCGCCCACTTCAGCAGCGCATCGACGAGGCTGCCTTCGCCCTGCGCCGCGGCGGCGCAGAAGGCCGCCGCGGCCTCGGGCAGCGGCACCAGGCGCGAGCGCGGGCGCTGGTGCAGGCTCTTCAGCAAGGCCAGCACCTTGTCGGACAACATGCCCGGCACGAGCCACTCGCAACGCTCCTCGGACACCTGGTTCAGCGCATAGATCGGCACCGTCACGGTGAGCCCGTCGCGCGCGTCGCCGGGCTCGTGCAGGTAGTCGACGGCGCAGTCGATGCCGCCCAGGCGCACGGTGCGCGGGAAGGCGCCGGTGGTGATGCCGGCCGCCTCGTGCCGCATCAGTTCTTCGCGCTCGAGTTGCAGCAGCGTCGGTTGCTGGCGCGAGGCCGCCCGGAACCAGCGCTCCAGGCTGGCGCCGCCGCAGACGTCGGCCGGCAGGTGGCGGTCGTAGAAGGCGTGGATGAGCTCCTCGTCGACGAGCACGTCCTGGCGCCGCGCCTTGTGCTCCAGCGCCTCGACCTCCCGGATCAGGCGCTGGTTGTGGGCGAAGAAGGGCAGCCGCGTCTCCCACTCGCCATGCACCAGTGCCTCGCGGATGAAGATGTCGCGCGCGGCCGCCGGGTCGACGCGGCCGTAGTCGACGCGCCGGTTCGAGTAGACGACCAGGCCGTAGAGGGTGCCGCGCTCGAGCGCGACGACGTTGCCGGCCTTCTTCTCCCAGTGCGGCTCGAGCAGTTGGCGCTTGATCAGGTGCGCGCCGACGGCCTCGATCCACTGCGGCTCGATGCCGGCGATGCCGCGGCCGAACAGGCGCGTGGTCTCCACCAGCTCGGCCGCGACGATCCAGCGCCCGGGCTTTTTCGACAGGTGCGCGCCGGGATGACGCCAGAACTTGATGCCCCGCGCGCCCAGATACCACTCGTCGTCGTCGGCCTTGCAGCCGACGTTGCCGAGCAGACCCGACAGCATGGACAGGTGCAACTGCTCGTAGGTGGCTGGCGCCTCGTTCAGGCGCCAGCCCTGCTCCGCGACGACAGTGTGCAGTTGGGTGTGCACGTCGCGCCACTCGCGCACGCGGCGCGGGCTGATGAAGTGTTCGCGCAGGCGCTGCTCCTGCTGCCGGTGGCTGAGCTTGTGCGTGTCCGTCTGCGCACCCGCATGGCCGTGCACGCCGCGGCCCGCCTCGATCCAGCGCCAAAGCTTGAGCAGGCCGCTGAACTCGGACTTCTCGTCATCGAAGGGGCGCTGCTTCTCGTCGGCGGCCTGCGCGGCCTCGAGCGGGCGGTCACGCACGTCCTGCACGCTCAGCGCCGCGGCGATCACCAGCACCTCGGCCAGCGCCTGGCGCTCGCGCGCCTCGAGGATCATGCGGCCCACGCGCGGGTCCAGCGGCAGGCGCGCGAGTTCGCGCCCCAGCGGCGTCAGCCCGTTCAGGTCGTCCACCGCACCGAGCTCGGCCAGCAGCGCGTAGCCATCGGCGATGGCCTTGCGCGGCGGCGCCTCGAGGAACGGAAAGTCATCGACCGCGCCCAGGCCGAGCGACTTCATGCGCAGGATCACCCCGGCCAGCGACGAGCGCAGGATCTCGGGGTCGGTGAAGCGCGGCCGCGCCGCGTGCTCGGACTCGGCGTAGAGGCGGATGCAGATGCCGTCGGCCACACGCCCGCAACGCCCGGCGCGCTGGTTGGCCGCCGCCTGGCTGATGGGCTCGACCTGCAACTGCTCGACCTTGTTGCGGTAGCTGTAACGCTTGACGCGTGCCAGACCGGCGTCGACGACATAGCGGATGCCGGGCACCGTGAGCGAGGTCTCGGCGACGTTGGTCGCCAGCACGATGCGGCGCCCGGCACCCAACTGAAAGACGCGCGCCTGCTCGGCCTGGGACAGGCGGGCGAACAGCGGCAGGATCTCGGGCACCGGGCCCCCGCGAGCACTGGCGGCCAGGTGTTTGCGCAGGTGGTCAGCGGCCTCGCGGATCTCGCGCTCGCCGGGCAGGAACACGAGCACGTCGCCACCCGCGCCACCGCGCCAGAGTTCGTCCACCGCGTCGGCGATCGCGTCGTTGAGGTCGCGCTCGCGCGTGTCCTCGTGCGGGCGCCAGCGCAGCTCCACCGGGTACAAGCGGCCCGAGACCTCGATCACCGGCGCCGGCCCGCGCGCGCCGGCAAAGTGCTGCGCGAAGCGCTGGGCGTCGATCGTGGCCGAAGTCACCACCACCTTCAGGTCGGGGCGCCGCGGCAGGATCTGGCGCAGATAACCCAGCAGGAAGTCGATGTTCAGGCTGCGCTCATGCGCCTCGTCGATGATGAGCGTGTCGTAGGCGTTCAGCAGCGGGTCGGTCTGCGTCTCGGCCAGCAGGATGCCGTCGGTCATCAGCTTGACCGAGGCACCCGGCTGCAGGCGGTCCTGAAAGCGCACCTTGTAGCCCACGACCTCGCCCAGCGGGGTCTGCAGTTCTTCGGCGATGCGCTGCGCCACCGTGGCCGCGGCGATCCGCCGGGGCTGCGTATGCCCGATCAGGCCCCGACCGCCGGCACCGATTCCGCGGCCCAACTCGAGCGCGATCTTCGGCAGTTGCGTGGTCTTGCCCGAGCCGGTCTCGCCGCAGACGATGATCACCGGGTGTTCGGACAGGGCGCGCGCGATCTCGTCGCGCCGCGCGCTGACGGGCAGCGACTCGGGGTAACGGATCGAAGGAATCGGGTTCGCGGGGCGCGGCGCGCGCGCGCCGCCAGCGGCGTGGGGGGCAGAAGACACGGGTCGCGGATTATCCGGCGGTCTGCGTTGCAGGGGTGCTGGGGCACAATCTGCGGGTTTGCCTTGATCGGTTTTCCCCCACCCAATCCACGCGCATGAGCGCCGTCTTCCCGCACACCTTCGTCCCCTGGTTCCGCGCCGTGGCGCCCTACATCCACGCCTACCGGGGCGAGACCTTCGTCGTCGGCCTGTGTGGTGAGGCGATCGCAGCGGGCAAGCTCAGCGCCTTCGTGCAGGACCTGGCCATCGTGCACGCGATGGGCATCCGGATCGTGCTCGTGCACGGCTTTCGACCGCAGGTCAGCGAGCAACTGCGTGCCAAGGGGCACCCCGAGCGCTTCAGCCACGGCCTGCGCATCACCGACCCCACCGCCCTCGACGCCGCGCAGGAGGCTGCCGGGCAGCTGCGCTTCGAGATCGAGGCGGCGTTCTCCCAAGGCCTGCCGAATACCCCGATGGCCAACGCCACGGTGCGCGTGGTCTCGGGCAATTTCCTCACTGCGCGCCCGGTGGGCATCGTCGACGGAATCGACTTCGGCCACAGCGGCCTGGTGCGCAAGGTCGACGTCGGCGCCATCCGCGGCGCGCTGGACAACGGCGCCGTCGTGCTGCTCAGCCCATTCGGTTTCTCACCCACGGGCGAGGCCTTCAATCTCGCGATGGAGGAGGTGGCCACCTCCACCGCCATCGCCTTGGGCGCCGACAAACTGCTGTTCCTGACCGAGATTGCAGGTATCCACGAAAACCCGGCGGACCCCGACAGCCCGATCGACACGGAACTCACGCTGGCTGACGCCGAGCGTCTGCTCGCCAGACTGCCGCGCCCGATGAGGCCCACCGATCTGGCGTTCTATCTGCAGCACTGCATCAAGGCCTGCCGCGCCGGCGTCGAGCGCTCGCACATCCTGCCTTTCGCCACCGATGGTGCGCTGTTGATGGAGGTTTATACCCACGACGGCATCGGCACGATGATCGTCGACGAAAAGCTCGAAAGTCTGCGCGAGGCCACCGCCGACGATGTCGGTGGCATCCTGCAATTGATCGAACCCTTCGAGCGTGACGGGACACTGGTGCGGCGCGAGCGCCACGAGATCGAGCGCGATGTGGCCTGCTACACCGTCATCGAGCACGACGGCGTGATATTCGGCTGCGCGGCCCTGTACCCCTACACCGAACAGCGCACCGGCGAAATGGCCGCGCTCACGGTCTCGCCCGAGGTCCAGGGCCAGGGAGACGGCGAGCGCATACTCAAGCGGGTGGAGCAGCGCGCGCGCGCGCTCGGGCTCGACAGTATCTTCGTGCTCACCACCCGCACCATGCACTGGTTCATCAAGCGCGGCTTCGCGCCGGTCGACCCCGAATGGCTGCCCGAGGCGCGCAAGCGCAAATACAACTGGGACCGGCGCTCGCAGGTGCTGGTCAAGACACTGAAATGAAACCGGTGCGGCTGCGCCGCCGCGCTGCTGCACCACTGCCCCCAACGAGGAGATCGATCCGATGGCACGCATGGTTCAATGCACGTACCTGAAAAAGGAAGCCGAGGGTGTGCCCTTCCCTCCCTACCCCGGGGAATTGGGAAAGCGCATCTACGACAACATTTCGAAAGAGGCCTTCGAGGCCTGGAAACGCCATCAGACGATGCTCGTCAACGAGAACCGGTTGAATCTGGCCGACGCGCGAGCACGCCAATATCTGGCACGTCAGATGGAAAAGTTCTTCTTTGGCGAGGGCGCCGACCAGCCGCAGGGCTTCGTGCCGCCGACCTGATGCGAGTTGATATTTGCATGTAATAGCAAAAGGACGGATATGTAGTATTATCCGCCCCGTTCGATTTTTCATGAGGAGTATCACTTGGCTACTGTTGCTGAATTGCTGGAACAACGCGCAGCCCTCGAAAAGCAGATTGCTGAGGCCCAGCGCGAGGAGCGCGCCTCGGCCATTGCCCAGGTTCGAGCGCTGATGAGCCAACATGGTTTGAGCGCTGCCGACCTCGCCGGTCGTGGCATTTCTAGCGCCAAGGCGCCCCGGGCCAAGGGCGGCAGCACGGTGGCCCCGAAGTATCGCGACCCCGCCTCGGGCAAGACCTGGTCGGGACGCGGCCTGAAGCCCACGTGGCTGCGCGACGCGCTGGCTCACGGCAAGAGCCTGGGCGATTTCGCTCTCTGACCTGCTTCCCGGAGCAGTCTGCGGGGCGCGGGCGGTCTTGCCGCCCTCGTCCTGCCAGTCTTGGCTAGACTCGGCGCGGTGAGCATCCGCGGCCAGATTCCCGAAAGTTTCATCCAGGACGTGCTGCAGCGCGTGGACGTGGCCGACATCGTCGGCCACCACGTGACGCTGCGCAAGGCCGGCATCAACCTGCTGGGCCTGTGTCCCTTTCACGGCGAGAAGACGCCAAGCTTCACCGTCAGCCCGACGAAGCAGTTCTACCACTGCTTCGGATGCGGCGCGCATGGCGACGCCATCCGCTTCCTGATGGAGCAAAACGGGTTGGGCTTCGTCGATGCAGTGAGCGAACTGGCACGAACCGCGGGCTTGAAAATGCCCGAGGCGCCGGCGGATCCCGCCGAGCAGGCGCGGGCTGCGCAGGCGCGGGAGCGCCGCGCCAATCTCGGCGAAGTGCTGGAGCGAGCAGCCGCACACTACCAGGCATGCCTGAAGGACAGCGAGCGCGCCATCGCCTACCTCAAGCGCCGCGGCCTGACGGGAAGCATCGCGCGCCACTTCGGCCTGGGCTACGCCCCCGATGGCTGGCGCGGCCTGGCAAGCGTGTACCCGCGCTACGACGACCCCGTGCTGGCGGAGGCCGGGCTCGTGATCGTGCAAGGCGAGGACGGCGAAGAAAGCAAGCGCTACGACCGCTTCCGCGACCGGATCATGTTCCCGATCCGGTCGGCCAAGGGAGAAGTCATCGGTTTCGGCGGCCGCGTGCTGGACCGCGGCGAGCCCAAGTACCTGAACTCGCCCGAGACGCCGGTCTTCGTGAAGGGGCGCGAGCTCTACGGGCTGTTCGAGGCGCGCGCCGCCATCCGTGAACGCGGGTATGCGCTGGTCGTCGAAGGCTACATGGACGTGGTTGCCCTGGCGCAATCGGGCATCGGCAACGCCGTCGCCACGCTCGGGACAGCCTGCACGGCGGATCACGTGCAGAAACTGCTGCGCTTCACCGACCGCGTCGTCTTCAGCTTCGACGGCGACGCCGCGGGCCGGCGTGCAGCCGGCAGGGCCCTGGAGGCGGTGCTGCCGTTGGCCACCGACCTGCGCAGCTTCCGCTTTCTCTTCCTGCCGCCCGAGCACGACCCGGACTCGTACGTGCGCGCGCACGGGACGGCAGCCTTCGAGGGCATGGTGGACGCGGCGACCCCGCTGTCGCAGCAAATCGTTGAACATGCCGCAGCCGACACCGATCGCAGCTCGGCAGAAGGCCGGGCCCGCATGCTGGCCCAGGCTCGTCCCCTGTGGGAGCAACTGCCCGCCGGTGCACTGCGCGGGCAGATCCTGGCGGCCCTGGCGCAGGCCGCCAGCCTGACGCCTCAGGACCTGGCCAGCCTGTGGGGATCGGGCCGCGCATCCGGCAAGCCGAGGGCGGCATCTCGACCGCCGACGGGTGCCGGCCCCGCGCGCCTGGCGCCCGCGGCGGCAGCGGTGCGCCAGCCCGCGGATCACGTGGCGCGTATCCTGCTGTCGAATGCGGCCTGGTGGTTCGACCTTTCGGGCGCCGAGCAGGAGATGCTGGTCGGGCTGGAGTCCTGGCACGGTGCGCTGTTCCGCTGGCTCGAGCGTGACCTGACCGAGAACGGACCGCGCGAGTGGCCCGAGTTGCGCGAACTGCTCGTCGCCGAACCGTTCGCCGGCCCGGTCCTGGCGCTGGTGGACCACGCGCCCGTTCAGGTGGCACCGGAACGCGAGGATCTACGCAGCGCGGTCACGCAGACGGCCCGGGTGATCGCACAGCGAGAGACTCTGCGCGTGCTCGGGCGTTCTGCCTGAGCAACGGCCACCACAGACCGGCGCCACGGAACCGAGCCCTGAGGGGTCCCGCTCCAGCCTGTCGAACCCGCGGTGGCCGAGCGTTCTGGGTATAATCCAAGGCTTCTCGAAACGCGGGGGTGATATTCGGGAACACCCGGACACCATCGCGCCTGTGAGCCCACACGAACACGCGAGCGACGCAGTCGGCCAGACAGCGCTGTCAGAGGCGTCATCGACTTGGCAGGCAGGCCCATGGCACGCTGTGCCGTTTCGCGAACGCCTTGCGTCACGAGCCCGGACCGCCTGCTGCGGGGCTTCCCTTTCCGCCTGACCGGTTCGTCAGCACCACCAAAGGTATTAGATGACTGCCAAGAAGACCGCCGCTCCCTCCGAGTCGAAGGACACCAGTGCCAAGCGCAAGGGTGATGCGTCGGGACCGGTTGCCGATGCGCTCGCGCCTGAATCGAAGGCTGCCGCGGCGGATGGCGGCAAGTCAGGAAAGACCAAGTCTGCGGCGAAGACGGCCTCGGCCGACAAGCCGACCAAGGTCACCAAGGCATCGACCTCGGCCGGCGAAGACGGCAAGGCCGCGCCGGCAGCCAAGCCTGCCAAGCCCGCCAAGGGCGCTGCGACCACGGAGCCGGCGGACAAGGCGCCCGCCAAGGCGAGCGACAGCCGCAAGGCGGCCAAGCCCGACGAGGCCGCGCGCAAAGGCAAGGACAAGGACAAGGACGAGAAGGTCCGGCAGAAGCCCGAGGCGGAAGACGTGGACGCACCGGAACTCGAGGCCGAGTTCGACGCCGCGGCCGACTCCGACGCGCTGGACCCCGTCGAGGCTGCGGACGGCACCGACGCCGCCGACGCTGACGCCGAGGACAAGGCCAAGGCCAAGCCGCTGCGCATGAAGGTGTCGCGCGCCAAGGAGCGCGCGCTGATGCGCGAGTTCGGACTCGACGAGACCACACTGACCGAAGAGGAGGTCGCCAAGCGCCGCCAGGAGCTGAAGACGCTCATCAAGATGGGCAAGACGCGCGGTTTCCTGACCCACCAGGAGATCAACGACCACCTGCCCGAGAAGCTGGTCAACGAGGAAATCCTCGAGGCCATCATCTCGATGCTCAACGACATGGGCATCGCCGTCTACGAGCAGGCCCCCGATGCCGCCACGCTGCTGATCAGCGGCAGCAGCACCGCCACCGCCACCGACGAGGAAGCCGAGGAGGCGGCCGAGGCCGCGCTGTCGACAGTCGACTCCGAATTCGGCCGCACCACCGATCCGGTGCGCATGTACATGCGCGAGATGGGCACGGTCGAGCTGCTCACGCGTGAGGGTGAGATCGAGATCGCCAAGCGCATCGAAGGCGGGCTGCAGGCCATGATGCTGGCCATCAGCGCCTCGCCGACGACGATCGCCGAGATCCTGACGCTCGCTGACCGCATCGCCGCCGGGGATGCACCGATTTCGGACGTCGTCGACGGTTTCGTCTCCGACGACGAGGCCGACGACTACGTCGCCGAGGAGGACTTCGACGAGTTCGACGAGGAAGACGACGACGACGGCGCGGGCGGCAGCAAGGCGCTGACGAAGAAGCTCGAGGAGCTGAGGACGCAGGCGCTGACGAAGTTCGGCACGATCCGCGTCGAGTTCGACAGCATGCGGCAGGCCTACGAGAAGCACGGCTACCGTTCGGTGGCGTACGACCGCGCCCAGCGCGCCATCAGCGCGGAGCTGATGTCGATGCGCTTCACGGTCAAGACCATCGAGCGCCTGTGCGGCATCCTGCGCGACCAGGTCGACGAGGTGCGCCGCCACGAGCGGGAGATCCGCAAGATCGTGGTCGACAAATGCGGCATGCCGCAGGAACACTTCGTGGCGACCTTCCCGCCGAACGTGCTGAACCTGCAGTGGTCGGTCAAGGAGGCCGGTGCCGGCAAGCCCTACAGCGCCGTGCTCGGCAGGAACCTGCCTGCCGTGCAGGAACTGCAGCAGAAGCTGATCGACCTGCAGTTGCGCGCCGTGGTCCCGCTGGAGGACCTGAAGGTCATCAACAAGAAGATGAACGAGGGCGAGAAGGCCTCGCGTGACGCGAAGAAGGAGATGATCGAGGCCAACCTGCGCCTGGTGATCTCCATCGCGAAAAAGTACACCAACCGCGGCCTGCAGTTCCTGGACCTGATCCAGGAAGGCAACATCGGCCTGATGAAGGCCGTGGACAAGTTCGAATACCGCCGCGGCTACAAGTTCTCCACCTATGCGACATGGTGGATCCGGCAGGCGATCACGCGCTCGATCGCCGACCAGGCGCGCACGATCCGCATCCCGGTGCACATGATCGAGACGATCAACAAGATGAACCGGCTGTCGCGCCAGCACCTCCAGGAGTTCGGCTTCGAGCCCGACGCCCCGTCGCTGGCCGAGAAGATGGAGATGCCCGAGGACAAGGTGCGCAAGATCATGAAGATCGCCAAGGAGCCGATCTCCATGGAGACGCCCATCGGCGACGACGACGACTCGCACCTCGGCGACTTCATCGAGGACACGAACAACGTGGCCCCGGTGGACGCGGCGATGCAGGCCGGACTGCGCGATGTGGTCAAGGACATCCTCGACAGCCTGACGCCGCGCGAGGCCAAGGTCCTGCGCATGCGTTTCGGCATCGAGATGAGCACCGACCACACGCTCGAGGAAGTTGGCAAGCAGTTCGACGTCACCCGCGAGCGCATCCGCCAGATCGAAGCCAAGGCCATCCGCAAGCTCAAGCACCCGAGCCGGTCCGACAAGCTGAGAACCTACCTGGACAACCTCTGAGCGCGCGAGCCTGGCGGCGGCACGATGCCTTTTCGAGCTGAACCGGCGTACCGGCACGGCAGCGTCGCGCGCACCGGGCTGCTGCTCGTCAACCTGGGCAGCCCGGACGCGCCCACGCGTGCGGCCACGCGGCGCTACCTGGCGGAGTTCCTCGCCGATCCGCGCGTCGTCGAGATCCCGCGCTGGGTCTGGATGGCGGTGCTGCACGGCATCATCCTCAACACCCGCCCGGCGAAGTCTGCCGCCAAGTACGCGACGATCTGGCTGCCCGAGGGCTCGCCGCTGATCGTGCACACGGCGCGCGTGGCCACGGCGCTGCAGCAGGTGCTGCACGAGCGCGGCGCGCCCGTCGTGGTGCGCCACGCGATGCGCTACGGCAACCCACCCATCGCCGCGGCGCTCGACGAACTGCGTGCCGAAGGCTGCAGTCGCGTGCTGGTGCTGCCCTTGTACCCGCAGTACGCGTCGGCCACGACGGCCAGCGTCTGGGACGCGGTGGCGCACTGGGCGGCACAGGCGCGCCACGTGCCGGAAATCCGCTTCGTCAACCGCTACGGCGACGACGCAGGCGTGGTCGACGCGCTGGCGCGCAGCGTGCAGGCCCACTGGGCGCAGCACGGCCGCGCGCAGATGTTGGTGATGAGCTTCCACGGCCTGCCCGAGCGCTCTCTCCTGCTTGGCGACCCCTACCACTGCGAGTGCCACAAGGCCGCACGACTGCTGGCGCAGGCCCTGGGGCTCGAGCCTGGCAGCTGGCGCGTGACCTTCCAGAGCCGTTTCGGCAAGGCGCAGTGGCTGCGCCCCTACACCGAGCCGACCTTGAAGGAGCTGGCGGCAGCAGGCACGGAATCGGTCGACGTCATCTGTCCAGGGTTTGCGGTCGACTGCCTGGAGACGCTGGAAGAGATCGCGCAGGAAGCAAGCGAGGCCTTCCTCGAGGCGGGTGGGAAGGAGTTTCGCTACATCCCCTGCCTGAACGACGACGCATTGGGCGTGCAGGCCCTGGCGGGCGTGGCCCTGCAGCACCTGCAAGGGTGGAGCGTCCCCCCGGCGGGCGCCGACGCGCCGGTGCAGCGCGAGCGCGCGCTTGCGCTCGGAGCATCGCAGTGAGCAACACTGCGCGATGAAGTCCGAGGGTGGCGCCGGTGTGCGTCTGGACAAATGGCTGTGGGCGGCGCGCTTCTTCAAGACCCGATCGCTGGCCGCCGAGGCTGTAGCCAGCGGCCGCGTGCGCGTCAATGGCCTGGTCGCCAAGCCGGCGCGCGAGCTGCGCCCCGGCGACGAGATCGGCTTGCGCGAGACCGGCTGCGAGCGCGTGGTCCATGTGCTTGCGCTCGCCACGGTCCGCGGGCCGGCGCCTGTGGCCCAGGGCCTGTACGCGGAAACACCCGACAGCCTTGCGGCCCGACAGCGCGCCGCCGAGGCCCGCCGCCTTGGCGTCGAGCCTGCCCTGGCGCTCGAGCAGGGCCGCCCGACCAAGCGTGACCGGCGCGACCTGGTGCAATGGCAGCGCTGGAGCGCAAGCCTCGACCAGGACAGGTGAGACGGATGCCCTCCACCCATCGAAGACGCGTCCGCGCGCCCCTTGAATCCCCCAAAACCGACACCACATCGAGGTCTTGTGGTGGGGAGGCATGGCTGCGGGCCATGCCCAGACCCCTGAACGCCCCGACAAGCAGGCCATGAGCAAGGAACAAGACACCCATCCGACGCCCACCCCCGAAGCGCAGGCCGCCGGCCACGCCGGGACCGAGGCTTCAGCCCCCGCGGTCGACGCGCCGACGCAGATCGCCGAACTCGAGATCCGTCTGGCAGCGATGTCCGACAGCTACCTGCGGGCCAAGGCGGAGGCCGAGAACGTCCGTCGCCGGGCCGAGGAGGAGACCTCCAAGGCGCGCAAGTTCGCCATCGAGTCCTTCGCCGAGAGCCTGCTGCCGGTACGCGACAGCCTGGAGGCTGCGCTCGCGCTGCCCAATGCCACGAACGCACAGCTCCTCGAGGGCGTGCAGGCCACGCTGCGCCAGCTCACCCAGTCCCTGGACCGCAACCGGGTGCTGCCGATCGAGCCCCCCGCGGGCACGCGCTTCGACCCGCACCAGCACCAGGCCATCAGCGTGGTGCCGGCCGATCAGGACGCCAACACCGTCGTCACGGTGCTGCAGAAGGGCTACCTCATCGCCGACCGTGTGCTGCGGCCCGCCCTCGTCACCGTGGCAGCGCCAAAGTGAGCACGCCTGACTGACAACCCCGCACAGTCGGGCGGCACGCCGGACTTGAATCCCGACCGCCCAACCGCAACTGCGAACACATCCAATTCCTCGCCAGGAGTGACAGAACATGGGAAAGATCATCGGCATCGACCTCGGCACCACGAACTCGTGCGTGGCCATCATGGAAGGCAACTCCACCAAGGTCATCGAGAACAGCGAGGGCGCGCGCACCACGCCTTCCATCATCGCCTACCAGGAGGACGGTGAGATCCTCGTCGGCGCCTCGGCCAAGCGCCAGGCGGTGACCAACCCGAAGAACACGCTGTACGCCGTCAAGCGCCTGATCGGCCGCAAGTTCACCGAGAAGGAAGTGCAGAAGGACATCGACCTGATGCCCTACCGCATCGCCGCCGCCGACAACGGCGACGCCTGGGTGGAGGTGCGCGGCAAGAAGCTCGCGCCGCCGCAGGTCAGCGCCGAGGTGCTGCGCAAGATGAAAAAGACGGCCGAGGACTACCTCGGCGAAGAGGTGACCGAAGCCGTGATCACGGTGCCGGCCTACTTCAACGACAGCCAGCGCCAGGCCACCAAGGACGCCGGCCGCATCGCGGGCCTGGACGTCAAGCGCATCATCAACGAGCCCACCGCAGCCGCGCTCGCCTTCGGCCTGGACAAGCACGGCAAGGGCGACCGCAAGATCGCCGTCTACGACCTCGGCGGCGGCACCTTCGACATCTCGATCATCGAGATCGCCGATGTCGACGGCGAGAAGCAGTTCGAGGTGCTGTCGACCAACGGCGACACCTTCCTCGGCGGCGAGGACTTCGACCAGCGCATCATCGACCACATCGTCACCGAGTTCCGCAAGGAACAGGGCGTGGACCTGACCAAGGACGTGCTGGCGCTGCAGCGCCTGAAGGAAGCGGCCGAGAAGGCCAAGATCGAGCTGTCCAACAGCACGCAGACCGACGTCAACCTGCCCTACATCACGGCCGACGCCTCGGGCCCGAAGCACCTGAACGTCAAGCTCACGCGCGCCAAGCTCGAGGCCCTGGTCGAGGAGCTGATCGAGCGCACGATCGAGCCCTGCCGCATCGCGATCAAGGACGCCGGCGTCAAGGTCTCCGAGATCGACGACGTGATCCTCGTCGGCGGCATGACCCGCATGCCCAAGGTGCAGGACAAGGTCAAGGAGTTCTTCGGCAAGGAGCCGCGCAAGGACGTCAACCCCGACGAGGCGGTGGCCGTGGGCGCAGCCATCCAGGGCCAGGTGCTGGGCGGCGAGCGCAAGGACGTGCTGCTGCTGGACGTCACCCCGCTGAGCCTGGGCATCGAGACCCTGGGCGGCGTGATGACGAAGATGATCAAGAAGAACACCACGATCCCGACCAAGTTCAGCCAGGTGTTCAGCACGGCCGACGACAACCAGCCGGCGGTGACGATCAAGGTCTTCCAGGGCGAGCGCGAGATGGCCTCGGGCAACAAGAGCCTGGGCGAGTTCAACCTCGAGGGCATCCCGCCGGCGCCGCGCGGCCTGCCGCAGATCGAGGTGACCTTCGACATCGACGCCAACGGCATCCTGCACGTCAGCGCCAAGGACAAGGGCACCGGCAAGGAGAACAAGATCACGATCAAGGCCAACTCCGGCTTGTCCGAGGCCGAGATCCAGAAGATGGTCAAGGACGCCGAGCTCAACGCCGCCGATGACCAGCGCAAGCTCGAGCTCGTGCAGGCGCGCAACCAGGCCGACTCGATGATGCACTCGGTGCGCAAGAGCCTCACCGAACATGGCGACAAGCTCGACGCCGCCGAGAAGGAGAAGATCGAGGCCGCGATCAAGACCGTCGAGGAGTCGCTCAAGAGCGACGACAAGGCGCAGATCGACGCCGCGACCGAGGCGCTGATGAGCGCGAGCCAGAAGCTCGGCGAGAAGATCTACGCCGAGCAGGCGGCGGCGGCCGGTGCGGGTGGTGCCGCCGGGGCAGCCGGAGCGGCCGGGGCGGCACCCGGCGCCGCAGGGGCTGGCGCCTCGTCGGCCAAGCCTGCCGACGACAACGTCGTCGACGCGGAGTTCAAGGAAGTGAAGAAGTGATGTCCGGCACGGCCCGCGCGGCGGGCCGGTCCTGCTGCCCGCCGCGGCGGGGTGGCGCGGGAGCGTCATCCCCCGCGGCTTCGTCGCATTGAAGATTCCAGAAGAGATCAGCCCCAGCCATGGCCAAGCGTGACTACTACGACGTCCTGGGCGTGCCCAAGAACGCCAGCGAAGAGGACATCAAGAAGGCCTACCGCAAGCTGGCCATGAAGTTCCACCCTGACCGCAATCAGGGCGAAGGCGCGAAGCAGGCCGAGGAGAAGTTCAAGGAGGGCAAGGAAGCCTACGAGATGCTCTCCGACGCCCAGAAGCGTGCGGCCTACGACCAGTACGGCCACGCGGGCGTGGACCCCAACATGGGTGGCGGGCGCGGTGGCGGGCCCGAGGGATTCGGCGGCTTCGCCGAGGCCTTCGGCGACATCTTCGGCGACATCTTCGGTGGCGGCGCGGCGGGCGCGCGACGCGGTGGTGGTGGCCAGCAGGTCTTCCGAGGCAGCGATCTCAGCTACGCGATGGAGATCACGCTGGAGGAAGCCGCCCACGGCAAGGAGACGCAGATCCGCATCCCGAGCTGGGAGACCTGCGGCACCTGCAATGGCAGCGGCGCCAAGCCCGGCACCAGCCCCAAGACCTGCGGCACCTGCAACGGCAGCGGCAACGTCCACCTGCGCCAGGGCTTCTTCAGCATCCAGCAGACCTGCCCGCATTGCCGGGGCAGCGGCCGCATCATCCCCGAGCCCTGCACCACCTGCAGCGGCGCCGGGCGCATCAAGCGCCAGAAGACCCTGGAAGTCAAGATTCCCGCGGGCATCAACGAGGGGATGCGCATCCGCTCGGCCGGCAACGGCGAGCCCGGCACGAATGGCGGTCCGGCAGGCGATCTCTACATCGAGATCCGCATCAAGGCGCACGAGATCTTCGAGCGCGACGGTGACGACCTGCACTGCACGGTGCCGATCGGCATGACGACCGCGGCGCTGGGCGGCTCGATCGAAGTACCGACGCTTGGCGCCAAGGCCGAGATCGAACTGCCCGAGGGCACTCAGCACGGCAAGACCTTCCGTCTGCGCGGCAAGGGCATCAAGGGCCTGCGCTCGAGCTACCCGGGCGACCTGTACTGCCACATCACGGTGGAGACGCCCGTCAAGCTGACCGAGCCACAGCGCAAGCTGCTGAAGGAACTCGACGAGTCCTTCCGCCGTGCCGGCGAGCGTCACTCCCCCAATGCGAAGAGCTGGACCGACCGGGTCAAGGACATCTTCAAGTGATGCCGTTGAGGTGACAGGCGCTCTGGTGACCCGGGGCGATTTCCTTCAACGGGGGCCGGTGTTGCCGGCAGACGTCGCGGGCCTGCTCGCAACGCGGGTGGAAGTGGCACCCCGGCGGCGGTTGCAGTGGGGACGGGATTTCTCCCTGGATCGGAATGAAGCGGCGCTTGCGCGCCTCCAGGCTGGGCTCGGCGCGCAGCAGTCCGAGGGTATAGGGGTGGTTCGGACGGCGGAACAACTCGTCGGCGGGCGCGGACTCCACCACCCGACCCAGGTACATGATGACGACCCGGTCGGACAGGTAGCGCACGACACCCAGGTCATGGCTGATGAAGAGATAGGTCAGTTGCAGCCGTTCGCGCAGTTGCAGGAACAGCTTGAGGACCTGGGCCTGGATGGAAACGTCCAGCGCGGCCACCGCCTCGTCGCACACCAGGAACTCCGGTTGCACTGCCAGCGCACGCGCAATCCCGACCCGCGCCCGCTGTCCGCCGGAGAACTGGTGCGGAAAGCGCATCAGCACGCTGGCGTCGAGCCCCACCTGCTGCAGCAGCGAGGCGACCAGTTCGCGCTGCTGGCGGGCCGGCACCAAGCCGTGCGCGACGGGCGCCTCGCCGACGATGTCGAGTACCCGCATGCGCGGGTTGATCGACGCGTAAGGGTCCTGGAAGATCATCTGGATGGGCAACACCGGCGTGCCCTCCAGGCGCGCCTGCGCCCCGCTGTAGTCGGCACCGCGCCAGGAGCGTGATCCGGCACTCAGGGTGTGCAGCCCGGCAACGAGGCGACCGAGCGTGGACTTGCCACAGCCGGACTCGCCCACCAAGCCGACGATCTCGCCCTGGCGCACCTGCAGATCCACACCCTCCACGGCGTGTACCGTCTGCTCGCGCAAGCCCGCGCCCAGCAGGTTGCTCACCCGATCCATCAGGTCCAGCGGCTTGGTGAAGCGCTTGGCGGCGCCGCGAAGTTCGAGCAGCAGCGACGCGTCGGGTGTCATGCGGCCTCCAGCCCGCCGGCCGCGGCTTCGCCCTGCTCGACCGGGCGGTGGCAGCGCACTTCGCCCTCGCCCAAGACGCGCAGTGCGGGCATCTGGGCGCAGTCCGGGCCCGCGCGGTCACAGCGCGGCGCGAATGCGCAGCCCTGCGGCAGGCGAGCCAGCGACGGCGGTTGCCCACCGATCTGGTTCAGGACCTGTCCGCGGGCGTGACGCGCCGGCGCCGATGCGAGCAGCGCCCGGGTGTAGGGGTGTCGGGGCCGGGTCAACACGTCGCTGGTCGTCCCCAGTTCGACCACCCTGCCCGCATACATCACGCACATCCGGTCGGCCAGGCCGGCCACGACAGACAAGTCGTGGGTGATCCACAGCAGTGCCGTGCCCGTCGCCTCGCACAGCGCCTGCATCTCGTGCAGGATCTGGCTCTGGATCGTCACATCCAGCGCGGTCGTCGGCTCGTCGCAGATGATCAGGTCTGGCTCGTTCAGCAAGGCGATGGCTATGGCCACGCGCTGGCGCATCCCGCCGGAGAACTGATGCGGGTAGTTGCGCAGCCTTTCCTCGGCCGAGGCGATGCCCACGCGCTCGAGCGCCTCGCGACACAGCACCCGGGCCTGCTCGCGCGGCATCTGCCGGTGCGCGAGGATCGCCTCGATCATCTGCGTGTCGATGCGCAGGACCGGATTGAGCGTCATCATCGGGTCCTGGAAGATCATGGCCACCCGGTTGCCACGCACGCGGCGCAAGGTCTCCTCATCCGCGCCGACGAGTTCCTGTCCGCGCAGACGCACGCTGCCCGCCACGATGCGCGCGGGGGGATCCACCAGCCCGATGATGGAGTAGGCCGTCATCGACTTGCCACAGCCGGACTCGCCCACCAGGCCCAGCACCTCACCGCTGCGCAAGCTCAGGCACACGTCGTCGACCGGTCGCACCACCCCCTGGCGCGTGCCGATCTCGGTCGTCAGGCCGCGCACCTCCAGCACGGTCGCACGGTCGGTCGGGGGCGGTGTGGTCCGGTCCATCTTCAATGGGTCTGCAGGCGCGGGTTGAGCACGTCACGCAGGTGGTCGGCCACGAGATTGATGCAGACGATCAGCACCAGCAGTGCCACGCCCGGGAAGACGCTGATCCAGTACTTGCCCGACATCAGGTACTGAGAGCCATTGGCGATCAGCAGCCCGAGCGAGGGCTCCGTGGGCGGCAGGCCCAGCCCCAGGAAGGACAGCGTGGCCTCGAGGCTGATCGCCGCGGCCACCTGCATCGCGCAGATGATGGTCAGCGGCGGGATGCAGTTGGGCAGCAGGTGGCCGAAGGTGATGCGCACGGCGGACAGCCTCAGCCCTCTGGCCGCCTCGATGTACTCCTTGCCGAGTTCGACCAGCGCCGTGCTGCGGGCCGTGCGCGCGTAGTAGGCCCATTGCACCGCCACGAGCGCGATGATGATCTTGCCCAGGCCCGGTCCGGTCAGCGCCAGCAATATCAGTGCGATGAGTATGGGCGGAAAGGACAACTGGATGTCGGCCAGGCGCATGATGAGGACCTGTATGCGGCCACCGGCATATGCGGCCGTCAGGCCCAGGCTCAGGCCGATGGCCAGCGCCAGCAGCGTGCTGCTGACGCCCACCGCCAGCGAAGTGCGCAAACCATAGAGGATGGCCGACAGCATGTCGCGCCCCTGCTCGTCCGAGCCGAGCCAGAAGGTCATCTTGCCGTCGCCGGACTTCTCGCCCGGGGCCAGACGCGAGTCGAGCACGTCCAGCACGGCCAGGTCGTAAGGGTTTTGCGGCGAGATCCACGGGCACAGCAGTGCCGCCGCCAGTACCGCGCCGAGCACGGCCAGCGCGACGACCGCCGTGGTGTTGCTGCGATAGGCCTGGACGAAGCGCTGCAGCGGTGTCTCGAGCCGCGCGTGGTCGTCATCGCCGGCGCCGGCAGGCGCTGCGGTGCGCGGGGTGTCTGCAGACTCGGCGCTCACCGCTTCAGCCCTTCAGATCGGCCAGGCGCACGCGCGGGTCGAGGGTCGAGTACAGGAGATCCACGGCGAGGTTGATCACCACGAAGATCGTGACGGTCAGCATCAGGTAGGCGACGATGACCGGACGGTCGAGGACGCGGATGGAATCGATGATGAGCTTGCCCATGCCGGGCCAGGCGTAGATGGTCTCGGTCACGATCGCAAAGGCGATCAAGGCGCCGAACTGCAGTGCGATCACCGTCAGCACGGGGATCAGGATGTTCTTCATGACATGCACGCCGATGATGCGCGGCCGCCGCAGGCCCTTGGCGCGCGCAAACTTCACATAGTCCTGCAGCAAGGCCTCCTGGGCGCCGGAGCGCGTGAGGCGGATCACCAGCGCGGTGTTGAACAGCGCCAGGTTGCAGGCCGGCAGCAGCAGGTGCCGCAGCCCGTCCCAGGTGACGATGCTCAGCGGCACGCCGAACACCGACTGCGTGGCGCCGCGCCCGCTTGAGGGCAGCCAACCGAGCCCCACCGAAAACAGCATGATCAGCATCAGGCCGACCCAGAAGGTCGGCAGGGAGAAGCCGAGGATGGACAGACCCATGATGGTCTTGCCGATCCAGCGGTCCCGGTGCAGGGCGGCCCAGACACCCAAGGGCACCCCCACGGTGACCGACAGCACCAGCGCGCTGATGGCAAGTTCCAGCGTGGCGGGCAGGCGCTCGAGGATCAGGGTGACGGCGGGAGTGGCATAGGCGAAGGACCGGCCGAGATCGCCTGACAGCGCCTGGCCGAGGAAGCGGATGTACTGGGTCCACAAGGGTTGGTCCAAGCCGAGCGCGGCGATCGCTGCCGCCCTTTCCGCCTGCGTCGTCTCCGGGCTGATGAAGATGTCCACCGGGTTGCCGATGGCGTAGACACCGACGAAGACCAGCAGCGACATCACGAACAGAACCACGAGGCTCTGCCAGATGCGCCCGACGACGAAGCGCAGCATGGGCGAGGAACTCCGGCGCTCAGCGTGCTGCAGGCTGCCAGCGCGCGAGCCCGTGCAGGGCCTCGGCCAGCATCGAGTGCGACTGGTAGACCTGCATCACCCGCCACTGGGGGCTGGCAGGATAGAAGCGCTCGCGCATCTGCGCCCGCAGGGCCAGGCCCTGGGGCGATTGCGGGTCGCCATGCTGGAACAGCCAGTTCTCGGCGCGGACCTCGTCGTGGCCGCCCCCCTTTGTGCGCAACTCGACCAGGCACAGCGTCAGCGCCTGACCTGGCAGGATCTGCGGCAGGGCGTAGAAGAGGTTGCCCGGTGTCTCCGACTGCGCGTTCTTGCCATGGGCCGCCTTGTCATCGGCGATCACGGTGACATGGGCGAACCAGTCCCGCGTGCGGGCCCGCGCATGCTCGTCGTCGATGAACAGGTCGCAGAAGCCGAGCACGCCGCCGCCGGTGTGGTAGTCGATGATCGCCACATGCTCACGCCCGGCGCCATGGAGCGCGACGAGATCCCGGAACAGGCGGTTCGACCAGGTGGGCTCGCTGCCGCCGTAGAAGACACCCTTCGGGTTGATGTACTGCCCGCCGTGGATGGCCTTGCACATCACGTCGTGTCGCGGCAGGCCGAGAAAGCCGGCGATGGCCGCGTTGTGTGCCGACAGCGCAGGCTCCTCCCAGTGGGTCGGGTCGATGTGCTCACGCAGCGCGGCGTAGTCGTCATTGAGCGGATGCGCCCGCGTGTGATCGACGAAGTTGCGGTTCAGGTCGACGTTGTCCTCGTTGACCCGCCGCCCCCAGGCGAACCCGTGCGGGTTGATGGCGTGGATGAACAGGATCGCCGTGTCCTGCACCGCGATCCGATCGAACCAGCGCTCGCGCAGCCACGCCACGTGACAACCCGAGCCAGCGTAGCCCTCGATGCCGTGCGTGCCCGACACGAGGACCAGCAGACGCCTGGCATCGCGGGGGCCCTGCCAGGCGACGTCGGTGATGCAGTCCTCGCCAGAAGGGCCCTTGTTCGGATTCTGGTGACTGGACAGCAGGACCGCGCCTGCGTCCTGCACCGCGTCGAGGAACTTCTGGCGGGCCTCGGCGTAGGTCTGGGCGAAACAGTCGGCGACGCGGTTCATCGACGCCGGCTCCTCACTGAGGCTTGAACAGCTGGGCGAAGGTCCGCTCATCGCGCCGGCCGGCATACGAGATGCCCTTTCTGACCCCCCATGCCGACACCTGGAAGTACAGCGGGATCAGGGCGACGTCCTCGCTGACGATGGTGGCCGCCTCCTGCAGAAGCTTGTCGCGGGCGGTGTCGTCCATGGTGCTCAGCGCCTTGGCGAGCAAGGCGTCAAGCTTGGGGTTGCAGTATTTCGACCAGTTCACCACGCCCAGCCCCTTGGCCGCGTTCTCGCAGGCGACCAGACCGCGCAGTCCCGACGAAGCCTCGACCCCGCCCCAGCCGATGAAGCTGACCGAGAACTCGAACTTGCCCCCGCGCGGGGCGTAGACCGCCATCGGCAGCGACTGCACCTTGGACTCCACGCCCACCCGCGTGAACATCTGCGCGATCGCCTGCGTGACCTTCTCGTCGTTGACGAACCGGTTGTTGGGCCCGTGCACGGTCAGACCGAAACCGTTCGGGTAGCCGGCCTCCGCCAGCAGCTTCTTCGCGCCCTCCGGATCGAACCGGGCGGTCTTCAGGGCGGGGTTGTGGCCGGACATGCCCTGCGGCACCAGGGCCTCGCTGGGCTCGGCCAGGCCCTCCATCACGCGGTCGCGCAGCGCATCCCGGTTGATGGCCATCGACAGCGCCCGCCGCACCCGCACATCCTGCAGCGGGTTCTTGGCCAGCGGATTGCCGGCCTTGTCCGTGACGAAAGGCGACTTCTCTCGCCAGTCGGCGAACAAGAACATGATCCGCGCAGAGGTCTTGGTGAGGACCTGGAAGTTCGGGTCGCCACGCAGCCGGGCGAGGTCCGGCGTCGGGATGTTCTCGATCGCCTGCACGTCGCCCGCCAGCAAGGCGGCCAGCCGCGTGGAAGCATTCGGGATGAAGCGGATCGTGACGGTGGCCCAGTGCGACTTGTCGTCACCGTTGTAGTGCTCGTTGCGGGCCAGTTCGATCCGGTCGTCCCGCAGGTAGCGCACGAAGCGGTACGGGCCGGAGCCGACCATGCCCTTGCCGGCGTTGAAGTCCTCGGTGGACAGGCCGTCGGAGGCCTTCTTGCTGACGATGAAGACCGAGCTCAGGTCATAGGCCAGCAGCGGCACCGGCTCTCGTGTGACGAGACGCACGGTGCCGGCATCGACAGCCGTCAGGCTGGCAAAGGAGCGGGTGTAGGTGGTGAACGGAGCGGGACTGTTCTTGACCGTCGCCGGCCGGTTCAGGGAGTAGATGACATCCTCGGCCGTCACCGGCGAGCCGTCGCTGAACTTGGCGCCGCGGCGGATCTTGAATTCCCAGGTCGTGTCGTTGACCTGCTTCCACGACTCCGCCAGACCAGGCTGGATGCGGCTGTTGGGATCCAGGTCGATGAGGGCCTCGAAGAGATGCGCCGAGATGTTGGTGTTGGGCACCAGGTTCTGGAAATGCGGGTCGATCGAACTCGGCGGGCTGCTCATCGCGAGCTTGAGGTCCTGCGCCCACGCCGACCCCATGCCCTGCAGCAGCACCGCCACGGCCCCTGCCGTGAACATCTTCCCGAGAGCCAGCCGTCGCTTCATCTTCGTCTCCTCACGAATGAATGGTTTCACACTCACACTGCAGTGGGCCGCCGGCATCGCTCGACCAGCCCGGCCACGAACTCTTCGCACAGGCGCAGCTGCGACAACTCCACGTACTCGTCAGCCCGGTGGGCTTGCTCGATGTCCCCCGGACCGCACAGCACGGCTGGGATGCCGGCGCGCTGGAAAAAGCCCGCCTCGGTGCCGAAAGCGACGGCCCCCAGGGGACGACCACGGCTGAGGGCCTGCGTGATCCGGGTCACTTCGTGCGTCTCGGCGGCGTTCAGGGCGGGGATGTCGCCGGTGCACTCGAACTCGAACCCCGCCTGCGGGGACACGCGCTTCATCTGCGGCTCGAGGTGCTCGCGGGCATGGGCCTGGATCAGGTCGATCAGCTTGCCGGCCGGCATGCCGGGGAGATAGCGATAGTCGAAGTAGAACTCGCACGACGCCGGCACGATGTTGCGCCCGTTGCCGCCCTCGATCGTGTTGGTCGAAATCGTCGTGAAGGGCACCGGGTAGCGCTCGTCGCGCGGCCCGTGGCCCTGCTCGCGCAAGGACAGTTCCTGGATGAAGGCGATCAGGCGCGCGGCGTACTCGATCGCATTCACACCCTGCGGCGTGAGCGAGGAATGTGCTGCGTGGCCATGGACGCGGCAGCGGTAGACCCGACCGCCCTTGTGGGCCGTCACGACCTGCATGCGCGTGGGCTCCCCGACCACGCACGCATCGGGACGCACACCGTGCGCATGCAGGGCGCTCATCAGGCCTGGCACACCCAGGCAGCCCGACTCCTCGTCGTAGGTCAGGGCAACATGGACGGGAACCGCCAGGTTCGCTGCAGACCAATGCTCGGCCTGCGCCATGACGACGGCGATGAAGCCCTTCATGTCGCAGGCGCCACGGCCGTAGACACGACCGTCGCGGATCTCGGCGCGGAAGGGGTCGCTGCTCCAAGGCTGCCCATCGACGCTCACCACATCCGAATGGCCCGAGAACACCCAGCCGCCCGGGCCCTCGCCCAAGGTGGCGAACAGGTTGGCGCGCGTGCGGTCGTCGTTGAAGTCCCGGATCACGCGCGCGCCCAGGCGCTGCAGGCGTGCCTCGGCCCAATCGATCAGGTGGAGGTTCGACCGGCGCGTGACGGTCTCGAACGCGATCAGCTCGCTGAGGATCTGCAGTGTCGAAGTCGAGGGGGTCATGTCGGGCACCGCGCAATCCTAGCCGCCAGCGGCAGCGCTCCGATGTCATCTGCTTTATACGAGGCGAGCCCCCGGACCGGTGAAAACCCTAGAATTTCTCCATGCTGCCGTGTCCTGAACGTGCCTTCGTCTCGGCGTGGTTGACCGACCTCGATTACGACTGGTCAGCCCTGACTGCGGCGGGGCGCGAAGTCTCGTTCCAGCGCGACCAGGCCATCTTCCATGAAGGCGAACCCGCCGAGATGGTCTACCTGATCAGCGAGGGGCGGGTGCGCCTGTCGACATTCGCCGTCGACGGGCGCGAGCGGCACCTGATGATCGTAGGGACCAACGGCATCGTGGGCGATTGCGGCCTGCCCACGTCGGGACGCCATGTGGTCAGCGCCCTCGCTTCTTCGCCGACCCGGCTGCTGGCGATCCCCGCGAAGACGCTGTTGCGGGGCCTCGAACGCGAGCCTGCCGTGGCCCGCCAGCACGCGGCACTGGCCAGCCGGCGCTTTCGCGTGCTTCTTCAGCAACTCGAGCTGCAGGCTCACAACTCGGCCAGCCGGCGCGTGTGCCATCACCTGGTCGGCCTGAGCAGCGCCTACGGAATGCCCGTGGACGAGGGGGTCCGCATCGGCATCACCTACACCCAGGAAGAGATGGGCAACATCTGCGGGCTTTCGCGCGTCAGCGTCTCCAACATCTTCTCGCGCCTGCGCCGCGACGGGATCGTCGCCTTGCAGCAGCGGCACACCGTGGTGAAGGATCCCGCCGCGCTCGAGGCGATCGCGCGCGGCCACCGGGCGCCAGGGCTGTGAAGCAGACGCCGACGTCCGGAGCCGCCTCGCGTGCGCTTCGCAGGTCCGATGGAAGGGCCGAGTCTGCCGCTGTAAAGCGCTTGACCGACTGACGGGCCCAGGCACCGCTACGCTGAGGCTCCTTTCCTCGACACCGAGATCCGACCATGGAAGCCGACCCGCCCCGCAGCCGCCTGCAGATGACCAGCCACTGCGACGACCTGACGGCGGAGCTGCGGTTCTGGTGCGAGACCATGGGTCTGCAGCTGCTCGAGATCCACCCTGCAGACGATCCCCGCACCGCCGTGGTCGAAGGCCATGGCCTGCGCCTTCGTCTGCGCCAGGGCCCGGGGCCGGCCGGGCCGGAGCTCGAACTGCTCAGCGACGACACGCGCTGGGACGCTTGGCGCGAGGCCGGGCTGACCTCTCCCGGCGGCACGCGGGTGCGCATCCTGCCGCTGCAGCCGGCGGTGGAGGTGCCGCAGGCTGCCCAGTCCACGGTCCTCACACGCGCCCAAGGTCTGGCGCACTGGCAGATCGGCCGGGCGGGCATGCGTTACCGTGACCTGCTGCCGCAGCGCCATGGCGGCGCCTTCATCGCTTCGCACATCCGCATCGTCGATGGCGGACCGGTGCCAGACTATGTGCACCATCACGCCATCCGCTTCCAGTTGATCTTCTGCCGCAAGGGCTGGGTGCGTGTGGTGTATGAAGGTCAGGGCGAGCCCTTCGTCATGGAGCCGGGCGACTGCGTGCTGCAGCCACCGCACATCCGTCACCGTGTGCTCGAAAGCTCCGCCGGCGCGGAGGTGGTGGAAATCGCCAGCCCGGCCTCGCACCTGACACAGACCGACCCCGGGATGAGCTTGCCCGGCGCCGCCAGACTGCCGGCAGACCACCGCTTCGGCGGTCAGCGATTCGTCAGGCACCGGGGCGACGAAGGAGCCTGGCAGGCCTGGCGCGTGCCGGGCTTCGCGGCGCAGGACGCCGGCATCGCCGAGGCGACCGGCGGCCTCGCCGGGGTACGGGTGCTGCGTCCGGTGCAAGGCGCGAGCGGCAGCCCGCGCCAATGGCACGACACCGAACTGTGCATGTACTACGTGCTGCAGGGCAGTCTCGACGTGCGGCTCGATGGCGACCGCTCACGGCTCGTCGAGGACGACTGCCTGACCCTGGCGGCCGGTCAAGCCTACGAATTCGTCCAGCCGTCGAGCGATCTGCGCCTGCTCGAGGTCACCTTGCCGGCGGTGTTCGAAGTCCGCACTGACGCCTGAGGGCAGCTCACACGCGCAAACGCCGGGCCGTCCCCGCACGCCTGGACCCCACGGGCCTTGGGCACGGGCCGGGGCGCGACGTGGGCGGCCTCAAACGGAGACGTGGGCAAAGCGAGGCTCGCGCCAGACCTCGGTCTGGAGCACCTGCGCGAGGCGATCGACCGCGGTCCAGATCTGCGCGTGGCTCAGGGCCATCGGCGACAGGCCAAAGCGGATCGAATCGGGCTTGCGGAACGAGCCGACGACGCCATGGGCCAGCAGCGCTTCGCTGACGCTGCCGGCACCGGGATGGCTGAAAGCGATGTGACCGCCGCGCCGGTCGTAGTCAGCCGGCGAGGTGACCTTCACGCCCAGGGCACCGCAACGTTGCTCGAGCAAGGCCACCATCAGCGTCGAGAGTGAACGGTGCTTCCAGTTCAGGTCTTCGGGACGGATGGACTTCCACAGGTCTGCCGCGGCCGACAGGGCCACGTTGGCCAGGATGGACGGCGAGCCTGCGAGGTGCCGGCGCACGCCGTCGAGCGGCGCATAGCGCTGGGCAAAGGCGAACACGTCCTCGTGGCCCATCCAGCCAGCGATCACCGGCCAGTCCCGGTGCTGCAGGCGCGGATGCACGTAGAGCCACGATGGCGCGCCCGGGCCGCCGCACAGGTACTTGTAGCCGCAGCCCACGGCGAGATCGGCGCCATCGCGCTCGAGCTCGACCGCGATCGCGCCGGCCACGTGTGACAGGTCCCACATCGCCAGCGCGCCGCAGCCATGGATCAGGCGGTTCGTGGCGGCCATGTCCCAGCGGTAGCCGCTGCGGTAGTCGGCGTGACTCAGGTAGACCACGGCAACGTCGCCGTCCAGCGCCGCCGGCAGATCGTCCGGCCCATCGATCAAGCGCAGCTGCGCGCCGTCACCGACGAAACGCGCCAGGCCCTCGGCCACGTAGACGTCCGTCGGGAAGTTCTCGCGCTCGGTGACGATCACACGGCGCGGTGACTGCAGCTTCCAGCCATAGGCCAGCAGCTTGAACAGGTTCACGCTCGTGCTGTCGCTGAAGACGACGTCCCGCGCACCCACGCCCAGCAGGTGGGCGAGCGACTCGCCCAGCAGCCAGGGCTTCTCGAGCCAGTCGAAATGGCTCCAGCCGCGGCGGCGGGCATCACGCCAACCGTCCAGCAGCAAGGCGTTGACGCGCTCGGGAACGTCAGCCGGCATGGCGCCCAGCGAGTTGCCGTCGAGGTAGACCGTGTCCTCGGCCGGCGTCGCAAAGCGCGCGCGCACATCGCGCAACGGATCGCGGGCGTCGAGTTCGAGGCAGTCGGACAAGGTGATCATGACGAATGAGCCCCTTCGATGGGCGGTGTCTGTTCCAACAGGGCACGGATCAGGTGTACCTCGGCGTCGTGACAGGCGACGAGCCGGGCCCAGCGCCCGTCATCCATCGTCGCACTGCGCCAGGCGATCAGCGACACGATGCAACTCGGCGAGTCCGCGGGCTCTCCATAGGGGACGACGCGCGCCACGATGCGCGGGCTCAGCCGCGCAGGATCGTTCCCGACCAGGTAATCCACCTGCATCAGCTGTGCGTGGGTGACCGGCCGGATCAGCGACGAAGAGCCGTCGAACATCGAGGTCCCGCGGAACAGCCCTGGCAGGACCTCCAGCGTCTGCAGCGAACCCAGCGCCCAGCGCCCGAGTTGCATTCCATCGCCGAGAAACTGCAAGGCCCTCATCGGGTCCACGGCGCACAGGATGCTGGCGGCATGGCACCAGCTGCGCTCAGGCGCAGTCATGCTCAGGCCTCGGACACGACGGGCTGCGCCTGCCCGCACACGCCCGAGGGTCCTGCGGTGCCACAGATCAGGAGACAGGAAGTGAAGACCACGGCAGGACGATCGCTGTCGAGAATGAACGGGGAGTCTACGCCGTGGGCATGGTCTCGGCAATGAGGCCGGTGCGGGGCGCCGAGACACCCGGCCCGCTCGCATGGGCGGTCCAGCCATCTACGACATCGTCAAAAGCTGTATATATTCACAGTTGTCGTACAAACCCTGCGAGCACCCATGCTGTGAGCGCTGGTCAGGAACCGCTTCTATTCGACGATCAGGAGGCGGTTTTTGCTGATCCCTCGGCGTCGTTGACCAGACACCGCAGGCTTGTTCCAAGGTCTTGATGGCGGGGTGC
>JAIXWM010000024.1 GCA_027491255.1 Rubrivivax sp.
CCTCATCGTCCATCATGACCGCTCCGACTGGGCCCCGCTGGCTTGGGTCTGGCTTGCCGAGGCGCGTATCCTTGCTACTAGGTTGGCAACGTAAAACATTACGTCTACACCCTCTCAGGCCGCCACCTTGGGCGCGTTGCGGCGCGCGGTTTGGCGGCGGGCCGTCGTGTCGGCCTTGGCCGCAGGCGCTGCAGGTGGCGTCGGGGCGGCCTCCGGGCGTGCGGCCTTCGGCGCCGCCGGCTTGGCCGCGCTGGCCGGCAGGCCCGGCACGGTGCACAGCGCATGCCAGCGCTGGCGCAGCACGTGCGCCGCGCGCTTGGGCTGGCGGTCGCGGGTGAACACGCCCTTGCGGTTGCCGCCCACGCGCATGATGCCCTGCGAGGTGGCGAAGTCGGCGAAGTTCCAGACCTGCTCGCCGACGACGGCGCCCACGCGGTCGAACACGCGGCCGTGCATGGCCAGCAGCTCGGCCTGGTATTCCTCGGTCCACATCTCGGGCACCACGCCGTGCTGGCCGGGCATGGTGTCGGCGCCGTACTCGGTGACGACGATGGGCTTGCCGGGGAAGCGGGCGGCCCAGGCGCGCAGGTCGGCCTCGAGGGCCTGCTCGGCGGCGACGAGGTCGCCGCCCTCGGCGTACCAGCCCCAGTAGCGGTTCAGGCAGATCACGTCCTGCAGCGCGGCCACGGTGTCCTGCTCGGGGCCGACCATCATCACGTTGACCACGGTCACCGGCCGGGTCGGGTCGAGTTCCTTCGTCGCCGCCACCAGCGGCGCGAAGTACTCGCCCGAGCCCGCAGGGCGCAGGTCGGGCTCGTTGGCGATGCTCCACATCACCACGCTCGGGTGGTTCTTGTCGCGCGCCACCAGCTCGCGGATGGCCTGCAGGTGCGCGGCCTGGGTGCGCGAGCCGATGGCCTCCTCGCTGTAGAGCTCGTCGGGCAGGTCGGCAGCGCCGGAGAGCTTGCGCGCGATCTCCATGTTGAAGCCCACCGCGGCGGTCTCGTCGATGACGACGATGCCGTGTCGGTCGGCGTAGTCCAGCACCTCCTCTGCATACGGGTAGTGCGAGGTGCGGAAGGAGTTGGCGCCGATCCAGTTCAGCAGCGCGTAGTCGTGCACCATCAGCGCGTCGTCGTGGGCCTTGCCGCGCACGGCGCTGTCCTCGTGCTTGCCGAAGCCCGTGAAGTAGAAGGGCCGGCCGTTGATCAGGAACTGGGCGTCGCGCACCTCGACCGAGCGGATGCCCACCGGCACGGTGTAGACGTCGTTGCCGTGCGTCACCTCGAGGGTGTACAGATAGGCTGCGCCCGGCTGCCAGGGCGTGGCCTGGGCCAGCGCGAGCGTGCCGCGCGGGCGTGCCGCTCGGGCCACGGCCTTGCCGTTCGCGTCCAGCAGGCGCACCCGCGTCGCGCCTTCGCCCACGGTGGCGACGTCGAACTCCACCTCGCCGGCGCCGCTGTCGGCGTTCCAGCGGGTGCGCACGGTGACATCGGCTACGTGGGCCTGGGGCGTGGTGTACAGCCACACCGGGCGGTGCAGGCCGGCGTAGTTGAAGAAGTCGTGGAAGACCAGCTGCCGGCGCCGGCCGTCGGCCAGCGTCGTCACGCGGCCGGGCGGGATGGTCTGGAAGCTCAGCTCGTTGTTCACGCACACCGTCAGCCGGTGCGTGGAGCCGGGCTTGACGAGGGCGGTGACGTCGGCCTCGAAGGGGGTGTAGCCGCCCTCGTGGCGCATCACCTCGGTCTGGTCGAGCCAGACCACGGCGTGGTGCGTGGCGGCGTCGAAGCGCAGCACGATGCGCTCGCCCGCCCAGGCCCGGGGCACGAAGACCTCGGTCTGGTACCAGGCATCACCCACGTGGTCGCGTGCGGCGGCGTCGGCGTAGAGGTCGTTGTAGCTGGCCGGCACGGCGATCTCGCGGGCCTCGGCGAGCGCGCCGCGCCACCAGCGCTCGGCGTGGCCGCGGGCCTGGGCGTCGAGGCGGAACTGCCACAGGCCGCCGAGGTTCTTCAGGGCGCGGGCGGCGTTTTCGATCGGCTTGAGCATGGCGCGGTGCAAGGGGAGGGCTAGGGATGGACCGGATTCTTCTGTTCGCTTGAGATACTGTCCAATCCCAAATCGGTGCGTCACGATACGACTTCGGTAATTAGATATAAGGGTTTCTACCAGTATTCCATGCGATGGAACTTCGCCAACTGAAGTACTTTGTCGCCGTGGCCGAGGAGCGCAACTTCGGCCGTGCGGCTGCGCGGCTGCACCTGTCGCAGCCGCCGCTGACGCGGCAGATCCAGATGCTCGAGGCCGAGCTCGGCGTGCAGCTGTTCGAGCGCACGCCGCGTGGCGTGGAGCTGACGCAGGCCGGCGAGGCCTTCCTGCAGGACGCGCGCAGCGTCCGCATGCTGGTGGGCCAGTCGGCCGAGCGCGCGCAGAAGGCCGGGCGCGGGCAGGCCGGCACGCTGGACGTGGGCCTTTATGGCACCGCGATGTACGAGGTGCTGCCGCAGCTCTTCGCGCGCTTCCGCGAAGAGCACCCCGAGGTGCGCCTGGCGCTGCACCACGGGCCGACGCCGCTGCAGCTGACGGCGCTGCGCCAGCGCCGCGTCGTCATCGTCTTCGAGCGCATGGTGCCGCGCGAGGACGACGTGGCGGTCGAGCTCGTCACGCGCGAGCCGGTGCTGCTGGCGCTGCCCGAGGCGCACCCGCTGGCCGCACTCGACGAGGTGCCGGTGGAGGCGCTGCGCGACGAGCCGATGGTGATGCCCTCCAGCCCGAGCAGCCAGTTGCACAACGCGGCGCAGGAGCTGATGCTGATGCACGGCCTGGAGCCGCGCGTCGAGCACGAGGTGGCCGACATCGTGACCGGTGCGCTGATGGTGGCCATCGGCCTGGGCGTGATGCTCGCGCCGCAGTCGATGCGCCGCCTGCAGATGCCGGGCGTGGTGATGCGCCCGGTGAAGGCCCGCCACCAGGTGACGATGGCGCTGTACTGCTACCACCTGAAGGGCGAGACCTCGCCGCTGCTCGACGAGATGCTGGCCACCGTCAGGCGCATGAGGCGGTCGGCCGGGGCCGGCTGATGCGCCGATCTGCCCGATCTGCTGGGTGGCTGGGCGGCTGGGAGGCTGGTGCGTCCCTCGGGAGGGACCGGTCCCGCACGAAGCGCTGCCGGCTGGTGCCCCGGAACCAAGCGAAGGCTCCCGGCTGGTCCCCCCATCCCGTTCACCCTGAGCTGATCGAAGCGCCAGCCGCAGCTCGCCGGCCGCCCTGAGCCCTTCGGCTCTGCTCAGGACAGGCTTGTCGAAGGGCGCGCGTACCCGGGTCATCCCGCAGGGCGTCGACAGAGTCTGCTCGACCGGGGGCAGAAGGTTTCGTGCCTCGTGGCGTCAAGGTGGTCCCTGGGGCGGGTCCTGGGTCGATTGCAGTACTATTTCAAGTACTTGCACGAGACTTCTTTCCGCCTGGAGCTTGCATGAACCTGCTCACGATCGCCGAACTCAAGCGGCGCGGCATGGCCGCGATCGAAGAGGGCCTGCGCCGAGGGCCTGTTCACATCGTCAAGCGCAACAAGCCCGCGGCGGTGGTCTTGTCGGAGGCGGAATACCGCGCCCTGTGCGAGCCCGCGCCTCGGGCCCAGGCCGTCCGCGGGATGACCGCCTTGCAATGGCTGGCCGCTCAGGCGCCGAAGGCGCGGCGCAGCAAGGCCGAGCTGGATGCGCGCTTGCGTGCAGACCGCGCTTGGTGAGCAGTCCTGCGTTCGCCTTCCTGGACGCGAGTGCACTGATCTATCTGGTCGAGGCCGGGGAACCGTTTGCTGCGCGCGTCCGACGTGAACTGGGCGCCCTGCTCGAGAGCGCACCGTCCACCGCTGTCGCGCTCAGCCGGCTGACCTGGCTCGAGTGCCGGATCCGCCCCCTGCGGGAAGGCGACACGCAGGTCCTCGCGGCCTTCGATGCCTTTTTCGCCAGGCCCGACATCGTCTGGGTGGAACTGGATGCGCAGGTCGTGGAACTCGCCACCGCGATCCGGGCCCTGGCGAGGCTGAAGACGCCGGACGCTCTCCAGGCGGCCTGCTGTCTGCAGCTCGGGCCGGCCCACCACTTCGTCACCGGCGATGCGGCCTTCCGGAAGGTGAAGGGTCTGAACGTCAGGCTGTTGAAGTGACCCGCCTGCGCAGCCCGGCGGCACTGCGCGAAGTCTCGGCCTCTCAGGCCGCTCCCTGCGTATTGACGTGCAGCGCGTACAGCGAGTGGCTGGCCGCCATGAACAGGCGGTTGCGTCTTGCGCCGCCGAAACAGACGTTGGCACAGCGCTCAGGCAGGTGGATGTGGCCGATGGCCTGGCCTTCCGGCGTGAAGACGCGCACGCCGTCCAGGCGCTCGGGGTCGGCGCCGAGCGAGCCGTCGCTGCCCCAGCCGCACCACAGGTGGCCGGTGGCGTCGACCGCGAAGCCGTCGATCGCGCCCGGGCCCTGCGCGTCCACCACCAGGCGGCGGTTCAACAGCCGGCCTTCGTCGCCGACGTCCCAGGCCCAGATCAGGCGGTGCGGCTTGGCGCGGCTCTCCACCACGTAGAGCGTGCGCTCGTCGGGCGAGAAGGCCAGGCCGTTGGGGCCGGCCAGGTCGGTCAGCATGGCCTGCAGGCGCCCGGTGTGGGGGTCGATCCTGAACACCCCCTGGAAGGGCAGCTCGGGCTCGGCGCGCTCGCCTTCCCACCAGCCGTGGATGCCGAAGGGCGGGTCGGTGAACCAGATGCTGCCGTCGCGCGCGCAGACGATGTCGTTGGGCGAGTTCAGGCGCTTGCCGTCGTAGCGGTCGGCCAGCACGGTGATGCTGCCGTCGTACTCGGTGCGGGTGACGCGGCGGCTGCCGTGCTCGCAGGCCAGCAGCCGGCCCTGGCGGTCGCGCGCCAGGCCGTTGGCGTGGTTCGACGGCTGGCGGAAGACGCTGGCGGTGCCGGTGGTCTCGTCCCAGCGCAGGATGCGGTCGTTCGGGATGTCGGACACCAGCAGGTATCGCCCATCGCCGAACCACACCGGCCCCTCGGCCCAGCGCATCCCCGTGGCCAACTGTTCGACCGAGGCGCTGAAGACGCGCAGCGCCAGGAAGGCCGGGTCGAGCACCGCGACGGCCGGGTCGGGGTAGCGGCTGGCAGCCTCGAAGGGCACGCGCTGGGCGCTGCCCAGGGCCGGGCCGGGGTGGGGCAGGGGGGGAGTCATGTCGGGTGTGTCCTCTCGGTGCGGAAATGCGGCTTCACCGCCCCGTGGTCCGCGACAGCCACGGGCGCGGCGCAGGGATGCAGGCGGGCATCGACAGCAAGCCGATCGGCGGCATGATGTCCTGCATCTTCGTCGTCAGGGGCGGGCGAAACCAGCGGCGAACCCGGTCCGGATCATGACGATGATCCCGTTCACGGGCCTGCGGTGGATCAGCGCGGGGAGATCGCGCTGCGCGTCGACGCTGCACAGGCCGCCCCGCGTGAGCCGGGGCGCCAGGCCGCGCAGCCGCCCGAGGCGCTACGCAGCCTCATGCGCCCGGGCCCTGCTTGACGAAGGCGCCGCCCTGGTAGATGACAGCCGGGTCGTGGCGGTCGAGCACGGGCTGCCGGGCCTCGACCTCGGCGCGGAAGACGTCGGCGCTGTCCTTGGGGCGGTAGCCGATGTGCGCAGCCGGGGTGTTGTCCCAGAAGCGGGTGCGGTTGTCGCTGAAGCCGTAGATGATGGAGTGGCCGACCACCGGCGCCGTGAGGGCGGCGACGATCAGGCGCTCGGTGTCGTCGAAGCTCATCCAGGTGGCCAGCATGCGGCGGTCCTTCGGCGCGGCGAAGGACGAGCCGATGCGCAGGCTCACGGTCTCGATGCCGTGGCGGTCCCAGTAGAGCTGCGCCAGGTTCTCGCCGAAGGCCTTGGACAGACCGTAGAAGCCGTCGGGGCGCACCGGGTCCTTCGGGCTGACGACCTGGTCCTGGCGGTAGAAGCCGGTGACGTGGTTGGAACTGGCGAAGACGATGCGCGGCACGCGCTGGCGGCGCGCGGCCTCGTACAGATTGACCATGCCGACGATGTTGCTCGGCAGGATGCGCTCCCAGGGCTGTTCGGTCGAGACGCCGCCCATGTGGACGACGGCGTCCACGCCCTCGAGCAGGCCGAGCATCGCGTCGGCGTCGGCCAGGTCGGCGATGACGATCTCCTCGCCCGGGCCGGCTTCGCCGAAGGGCGCGCGGTGGCTCAGGCGCAGGGTGCGGCAGTAAGCCTTCAGGCGGGGTCGCAGTTCACGGCCGAGGTTGCCGGCGACGCCGGTCAGCAGCAGGCGCTCGAAACGGATGGGGGTGGCGGGTTGGTCGAGCATCGCGGGTGGACCTGGGTCAGTGGGGTGCAGGGAAGGGGCTTGATCGCCGCAACGTTTTGCTGCATGATCCGCCCGCCGCAAGTCAAGAGATCAGTTGTCTGATGACTTGACGGGATTCTAGGGCCTGCGGCACGGCCGTCAAGAGGGGCGGCCTGCTGGCCAGGCCTCCGCCCTGCGAGCCCCAACCGCCAATGCCTGAACCCCCTGACCTCGACACCCGCCGGCCCCCGCGGGCCCGCGCCTTCGAACTCGTCGAATCGATCGGCGGGCGCATCCGCGCCGGCCGCATCGCGGCCGGGCAGAAGCTGCCCACCGAGTCCGAGATCATGGCCGAGTTCGGGGTCAGCCGCACCGTCGTGCGCGAGGCCCTGTCGCGCCTGCAGGCGCTGGCGCTGGTGCGCACGCGCCACGGCATCGGCACCTTCGCGCTCGCACCGCCGGCCGACGAGGGCTTTCGCGTCGAGCCGCAGCAGCTCGCGACGCTGCGCGACGTGGTCGCGATGCTGGAGCTGCGAATCGGTGTCGAGACCGAGGCCGCCGCGCTCGCGGCGCAGCGGCGGACCGCGGTCGAGCTGGTGGCCATGCGCGCAGCGCTCGACGACTTCGCACGCGCGCTCGACGAGGGGCGCGACGCGGCCGAGGCCGACTTCCGCTTCCATGCCGAGATCGCGCGCGCCACGCACAACGAGCACTTCTCCAGCCTGCTGGGTGCGCTGGGCACCCGCAGCATCCCGCGCGTGCGCCTGGCCGAGGAGCCCGACGCCGCGCGCCTGGCCTACCTGCGGCGCGTGAACGGCGAGCACGACAACATCTACGACGCCGTCGCGGCGGGCGACGCCGAGGGCGCGCGCGCGGCGATGCGCACCCACCTGGCCAACAGCCGCGAACGCCGCCGCCGCCTGGAAGAGCAGATCGGCGCGGGGGAGGGCGTCGCGCCCGCGGGCTCTTGACAATCTCAGGTTTAGTTGTACGATGACTGATCTCTTGCCAGTCTCCCAGCACACCTTCCTCTTCTCATGAGCCCGTCTTCCACCCCCACCGTCACCCGCCTCGAGGCCATCCCCGTGGCCGGCCGCGACGGCATGCTGATGAACCTGTCGGGGGCGCATGGCCCCTTCTTCACCCGCAACCTGCTGATCCTGACCGACAGCGCCGGCCGCACCGGCGTGGGCGAGGTGCCGGGCGGGCAGGCCATCCTGCAGACGCTGCAGGACGCCGCCGACCTCGTCGTCGGCCAGCCCCTGGGGCGCTGGAATGCGCTGCTGCGCGAGGTGCGCGAGCGCTTCGCCGACCGCGACGCGGGCGGCCGCGGGCTGCAGACCTTCGACCTGCGCACCACCATCCACGCGGTGGCGGCGCTCGAGTCAGCGCTGCTCGACCTGCTGGGCCAGCACCTGGGTGTGCCCGTGGCCGCGCTGCTGGGCGAGGGCCAGCAGCGCGACGCGGTCGAGATGCTGGGCTACCTGTTCTTCGTCGGCGACCGCACGAAGACCGATCTGCCCTACCTGGCCCCGGCCGACGAGCCCGAGGAGGCCGACGGCTGGCGCCGCGTGCGCCACGAGGCGGCGCTGACGCCCGAGGCCATCGTGCGCCAGGCCGAGGCCGCGCACGCGCGCTACGGCTTCAACGACTTCAAGCTCAAGGGTGGCGTGCTCGCCGGCGAGGCCGAGGTCGAGGCCGTGCGCGCGCTGCACGAGCGCTTTCCGCAGGCCCGCGTCACGCTCGACCCCAACGGCGGCTGGCTGCTGAAAGACGCGGTGCGCCTGATGCGCGACCTGCACGGCGTGCTGGCCTATGCCGAGGACCCCTGCGGCGCCGAGGGCGGTTTCTCGGGCCGCGAGGTGATGGCGGAGTTCCGCCGCGCCACCGGGCTGCCCACGGCCACCAACATGGTGGCCACCGACTGGCGGCAGATGGTGCACTCGCTGGTGCTGCAGTCGGTGGACATCCCGCTGGCCGACCCGCATTTCTGGACGCTGTCGGGCTCGGTGCGCGTGGCCCAGACCTGCCGTGATTTCGGCCTGACCTGGGGCTCGCACTCCAACAACCACTTCGACGTCTCGCTGGCCATGTTCACCCACGTCGGCGCTGCCGCGCCGGGGCGCGTGACCGCGATCGACACGCACTGGATCTGGCAGGACGGGCAGCGCCTGACGAAGCAGCCGCTGAAGATCGAGGGCGGCCTGGTGCAGCTGCCCAAGGCGCCGGGCCTGGGCATCGAGCTCGACATGGACGAGGTGCGCAAGGCCCATGCCTTGTACCTGCAGCACGGCCTGGGCGCGCGCGACGATGCCGTGGCCATGCAGTACCTGATCCCCGGCTGGCGCTTCGATCCGAAGCGGCCCTGCATGGTGCGCTGAGCACCGAGGAGAGCGACGATGACGACCCCCTACACCCCCATCCCCAACACCTTCCGCCAGGCGCTGCGGGCCGACCGCACGCTGCTGGGCTGCTGGGTCTCGCTGGCCAGCCCGATCGCCACCGAGGTCATGGGCCTGGCCGGCTTCGACTGGCTGCTGCTGGACGCCGAGCACGCGCCCAACGACGTGCTGAGCCTGATCCCGCAGCTGATGGCGCTGAAGGACAGCCCCAGCGCCCCGGTGGTGCGCCCGCCGTGGAACGACGCGGTGCTGCTGAAGCGCCTGCTGGATGCCGGCTTCGCGAACTACCTGATCCCGATGGTGGACACCGCGCAGCAGGCGCGTGACGCTGTGGCCGCCACGCGCTACCCGCCACAGGGCATCCGCGGCGTGTCGGTGTCGCAGCGCGGCAACCGCTACGGCGCGGTGGGCGACTATTTCAAGGTCGCCAACGACCACATCACGGTGCTGGTGCAGATCGAGACCCGCGCCGCGGTGGCGGCCGCGGCCGAGATCGCGGCCGTCGACGGTGTGGACGGCATCTTCGTCGGCCCCTCGGACCTGGCTGCCGCCTACGGCCACCTGGGCAACCCCAGTCACCCCGAGGTGCAGGCCGCGATCGCGCAGGTGCACGCCGCCGCCCAGGCGGCCGGCAAGCCCACCGGCATCCTGGCCCCGGTGGAGGCCGACGCGCGCCGCTACCTGGCCATGGGCATGCGCTTCGTCGCCGTGGGCAGCGACCTGGGCGTGCTGCGCACACAATCGAAGGCGCTGGCCGACAAGTTCCGCGACACCGCCGGCCCCGGCCTGGCAGCGCAGTATTGACTCTCCCGGAAGGACTCTCCACATGACCACCACACCGCTGCGCCTGGGCTTCATCGGCCTGGGCATCATGGGCGCGCCGATGGCCGGCCACCTGCGTGCCGCCGGGCACGAGCTCTTCGTCACCACGCGCAGCAAGGTGCCGCAGGCGTTGCTGGACGCCGGCGCCGTGGCCTGCGCCGACGCCGCCGAGGTGGCTCGCCGCGCCGACATCGTCTTCACGATGGTCCCCGACACGCCCGATGTCGAGAAGGTGCTGTTCGGCGCCGGCGGCGTGGCCCAGGGCCTGGCCGGCGCGTCCGGCGGTGCGCGCAAGGTCGTCGTCGACATGAGCTCGATCTCGCCGATCGAGACCAAGGCCTTTGCCGAGAAGATCGCCGCGCTCGGCGCCGACTACCTGGACGCGCCGGTCTCCGGCGGCGAGGTCGGCGCCAAGGCCGCCAGCCTGACCATCATGGTCGGTGGCGAAGCCGCGGTGTTCGATCGCGTACTGCCGCTGTTCCAGCTGATGGGCAAGAACATCACCCACGTGGGTGGCGTCGGGGCCGGGCAGACCACCAAGGTGGCCAACCAGATCATCGTCGCGCTGAACATCGCCGCCGTCAGCGAGGCCCTGGTATTCGCCAGCAAGGCCGGCGCCGACCCGGCCAAGGTGCGCCAGGCGCTGATGGGCGGTTTCGCGTCCAGCCGCATCCTGGAGGTGCACGGCGAGCGCATGATCAAGCGCACCTTCAACCCGGGCTTTCGCATCAAGCTGCACCAGAAGGACCTGAACCTCGCGCTGCAGGGCGCCCGCGCCATGGGCGTGGCGCTGCCGCAGACCGCCAGCGCGGCGCAATTGATGCAGGCCTGCGCCGCGCACGGCCTGGCCGAGATGGACCACTCGGCCCTGGTGCGCGCGCTCGAACTGATGGCCGGGCACGAGGTGGCGCAGGGCTGAGAGGGTGTAGACGTAATGTTTTACGTTGCCAACCTAGTAGCAAGGATACGCGCCTCGGCAAGCCAGACCCAAGCCAGCGGGGCCCAGTCGGAGCGGTCATGATGGACGATGAGGCGACGGCAGCGCTCGTTCCAGGCGTGAGTGCGCTCGACGACCCAGCGCTTGGCCTGGACGACAAAGCCCTTGGCAACCTCCTCGGGCCACAGCGGTTGCTGCGCGTCTTGCCAGGTGCCGGTGCTCCGATTGCCGGGGTGGCGCACGACCTCGACGCTGATGCCGTGAGTCTTCTCGATGGCCACTGCGCATTGGCCACCGTAGGCGCCATCGGTGTAGAGCTTCTTGATTCCCGGCACCTTGGCGCAGGCCTGGGCGACAACCTTGGCGGCCGTATCGCGGTCTTGCACGCTGGCCGGGGTGATGGTGACCGCCAGCAGCAGCCCCAGGGTGTCGACCACGAGATTGCGCTTGCGGCCCTTGACCTTCTTGCCGGCGTCGAATCCGGTATGGCCGCCCTGGGCCGTACTGCGCGTGCTCTGCGAGTCGATGATCGCCGCGGTGGGTTCGGGCGCTTTGCCCACGCGCTCACGCCACTGCTGGCGAAGCCGATCGTGCATGGTTTCGAAGGTGCCGGCCGCGCCCCAGCGCTTGAAGGACATATACACCGCCTGCCAGGGCGGAAAGCTCTTGGGCAGCAAGCGCCACGCGCAGCCCGTGCGCAGCACGTAGCAGCAGGCGTTGACCACCGTGCGGCGCTCGTAGCGCGCAGGCGCGCCGCGCTGGCCGTCGCGCTGGAACAAGTCGCCCACCAGCGCCCACTCGGCGTCGGTCAGGTCCGTGTTCAGGCCGCTGGCGCCATCGATACGACGGTGCGCCTCGGTATAGCCGGTGCGCACGCCGGCGCCTCGTCCCTGCGCGGCACGCTCGCTGGCTCGGCGTATCGGCTTGAGCCGCTCGATACCCGCCTCGCGCAGCGCCTTGCGCACCGTCACCGGGTTGACCTTGATCCCGCTGCGCCTGAACAGCTCGCGCGTGACTTCGTCCAGCGACGAGCGCGGCTGTTCTTGCGTGATTGCACGCAGCACGACAACGTGCTCGGCGTTCAAAGACGGTTTGCGCCCTGGGCGGCCTTGCGGTTTGCTCTGCGCCACTCGCTGCCTCGCTTCGCTGCATATCGATCACAGCATAACGCACGAGACGTTGATTACGTTTACACCCTCTGAGAGGCTGAGAGTC
>JAIXWM010000195.1 GCA_027491255.1 Rubrivivax sp.
CTCACCCGTCACCAGCGCCATGCCCAGCGTGCCGCTGAGCACCAGGCTGGTGTCGTCGGTGACGCCGCCGCTCGTCACCGTGCCGGTGAAGATGCCGACGTTGTCGGTGATCGCCGTCACCGTGGCCGTCTTCGCCGGGGCCGTGGTGTCCACCGTGGCGGTGTAGGCGCTGCTCGCCGTGCCCTGGTTGCCAGCCGCGTCGGCCACCCGCACGGTGTAGCTGACGGTCTGCGTGTTCGTCAGCGTGCGCGTGTCGGTATAGGTCCAGCCCGTGCCGCTGACCGTAGCCGCGCCCAGCAGCGCGCTGCCGTCGAACACGCGCACCGTCTCGCCGGTGGCGAGCACCGCGCCCAGCGTACCGCTCAATGCAAGACTGGTGTCGTCGGTCACCCCGCCGCTGGTCACCGTGCCCGTCACCAGGCCCGCGTTGTCGGTGATGGCCGTGATGGAGGTCGCCTTCGCCGGCGCCACCGTATCCACCGTCACGCCGTAACTGCTGCCGGCAGCACCCTGGTTGCCGGCGACGTCGGTCACGCGCGCGGTGTAGTTCACTGCCTGGCCGTTCGTCAGCGTGCGCGTGTCGTTGTATGTCCAGCCCGTGCCGCTGGCGCTCGCGGTGCCGAGGAAGGTGCTGCCGTCGAAGATGCGGACGGTCTCACCAGTCACCAGCGCCGTGCCCAGCGTGCCGCTGAGCACCAGGCTGGTGTCGTCGGTCACGCCGCCGCTCGTCACCGTGCCGGTGAAGATGCCGACGTTGTCGGTGATCGCCGTCACCGTGGCCGTCTTCGTCGGGGCCGTGGTGTCCACCGCGGCGGTGTAGGCGCTGCTGGCCGTGCCCAGGCTGCCCGAGGCCTCGGCCACGCGCGCCGTGTAGCTCACCGTCTGGCCGTTCGTCAGCGCGCGCGTGTCGTTGTACGTCCAGCCTGTGCCGCTGACCGTGGCCGTACCCAGCAGCACCGTGCCGTCGTGGATGCGCAGCGACTGGCCCGTCGCCAGCGCCAGGCTCAGCGTGCCCTCCAGGCGCAGGTTCGTGTCGTCGGTCGCGCTGCCCGAGGCCACCTTGCCCGTGACCGCCCCGACATCGTCGATGATCGAAGTGATGGTGGCCGTGACTGGCAGCACGACAGTGGCGGTGTAGTCGCTGCTCGGCGAGCCCAGGTTGCCCACGGCGTCGGCCACCCGCGCCGTGTAGGTGACCTTCTGGCCCCTGCTCAGCGCGCGCGTGTCGTTGTAGGTCCAGCCCGTGCCGCTGACCTGGGCCGTGCCCAGCAGCATGCTGCCGTCGAACACGCGCACCGTCTCGGCCGTGGCCAGCGCCGCGCCCAGCGTGCCGCGCAGCGCGAGACTCGTGTCGTCGGTCACACCGCCGTTGGCGACCGTGCCCGTCACCGGGCCTGCGTTGTCGGTGATGGCGGTGATGCTGGCCGATGCCACCGGCGCGGCAGTGTCGATGTTGACGTTGTAGCCGCTGCTGAACGGCCCGAGCACACCCGCCGCGCTGGCCACCCGCGCGGTGTAGCTGACGCCCTGGCCGTGGGTCAGCGTGCGCGTGTCGGCGTACGTCCAGCCGGTGCCGCTGACCGTGGCCGTGCCGAGGAAGACGCCCGTGTCGAAGACGCGCAGCGTCTCGCCGCTGGCAAGCGCAGCGCTCAGCGTGCCGTTGACCGACAGCTTCGTGTCGTCGGTCTGGCCTCCGTCGGCCACCGTGCCGGTGACGATGCCCTGGTCGTCGGTGACGGCCGAGATGGACGCCGTCTTGGTCTGCGCCGCGGTGTCCACGGTGACGCGGTAGGCGCTGCTGGGCGCGCCCTCGTTGCCCGCGGCATCGACCACCCGCGCCGTGTAGCTCACCGTCTGGCCGCTGGACAGCGTGCGCGTGTCGGCAAAGCTCCAGGTGCTGCCGCTGGCGGTGGCGGTGCCGAGGAAGGCCGCGCCGTCGTACACACGCAGCCGCTCGCCCGTGGCCAGCGACGCGCCGAGCGTGCCGCTCAGCGACAGGCTGGTGTCGTCGGTCGAGCCGCCGTTGGCCACCGTGCCCGTCACCGCGCCCTGGTTGTCGTTGACGGCGGAGATGGCCGCCGCCGTCGTCGGCGCCGCCGTGTCCACGGTCGCGCGGTAGGCGCTGCTGGCCGTGCCCTCGTTGCCCACCGCGTCGGCCACCCGCACCGTGTAGCCGACGGCCTGGCCGTTCGTCAACGTGCGCGTGTCGGAGAAAGTCCACGAGGTGCCGCTGACTGCGGCCGTGCCCAGGAAGACCGTGCCGTCGAAGACCTGCAGCGTCTCGCCGCCGGCCAGCGACGCGCCCAGCGCGCCACGCAGGGACAGGTTGCGGTCGTCCGTCACCCCGCCGCTGGCCACCGTGCCGGTGAAGAGGCCGGCGTCGTCGGTGATGGCGGCGATGGTCGCCGTCTTCGTCGGCGCGGCGGTGTCCACCGTGACGCCGTAGGCATTGCTGGCCACCCCGAGCAGGGCCGCGGCCGTGGAGTCGGCCGCCACCCGCGCGGTGTAGCTGACCGACTGGCCGTGCGTCAGCGTGCGCGTGTCGGAAAACGACCAGGTGCTGCCGCTCACCGTGGCCAGCCCCAGATAGGTCGTGCCCTCGTAGACGCGCAGCTGCTGGCTGCCCGTCAAGGCTGCGCTCAGTCCCCCTCGCAGCGTGAGTCTGGTGTCGTCGGTCAGCCCGCCATTGACCACCGTGCCCTGCAGGGAGCCGGCGTCGTCGTTGATCGCGGAGATCGTGGCCGTCGTCGTCGGCGACAAGGGGGAGAAGATCGCGGTGCTTGCCATGTTGCGCCAACCGTCGTCGGGTATGTCAAGGGGACGAGGAAACAGGCGGCTCGAATGCGTCAACCGCTGAACTGTCTATGCTATTGGTAACTTTTCCACAGGTCAACTTTCGACGCAGCGTGGCAGGCGCTTGACCTCTGTTTCCATGCGGCGCCCGGCCACGCCTGCGCGCCCCGCCCTTCGCGCTAGCCGCCGCCGATCACCACCACGTTCGGTGCGATCAACAACTGGGCGCGCTGCTGCTCGTCGGTCCAGATCTGGTAGGTCATGCCGCCATCGACGAAGGTGCCGGTGCTGAGCCAGCCCGTGTCGGCCAGCTGCACCGCGTCGCCGGCGTCGCCGTTGACCATCAATTGGTTGTAGGCATCGGCCACCGCGGCGTTGCCGTCGACATCGAACAGGTTCCTGCCCGACAGGTCCAGCACGTCGCTGGCGGTGATCCGCAGCGTGTTGTTGCCGCTGCCGGTCAGGTCGATCTTCTCCAGGCTCTCCAGGCGGCTCAGCTCGCCCGGCGCGCCGGCGCCGACGTTGGAGACCAGCGTCAGGTCCAGCGTCACGCCCGTGCCGGCTATGGCCAGCGTGTCGATGCCGGTGCCGCCCAGCACCCGGGCGAGCTGGCCCTCGGTCGGCCCGGCGGCCAGCCTGGCGATGTTGTCGGCGTTCAGCAGGAAGACGTCGTTGCCGGCGCCGCCCATCATCACGTCGGCGCCGCCGCCGCCGTAGATGCTGTCGTTGCCCGCGCCGCCGACGAAGGTCTCCGACAGGTTGGTCGTCGTGCCCGACGGGCCGTTCAGCGTGTCGTCGCCGCTGCCGCCGAGGTGATCCACCGTCGTCGCCTGGCGCGGGCCGCCGAAGACCACGTAGGTGCGGCCGGCGTCAGTGCCGACGGGCGGGTCGGCCAGCGTGGCGCCGATGATCAGGTCGCTGAAGCCGTCGCCGTTGATGTCGCCTGCGGCCACCGCCGTCCCGCTCTGCTCGCCCGAGGCGTTGCCCTCGATCACGAAGCCGCCCACGCCGGCGACCAGCTGCGTTGCGCTGAAAGAAGGGGCTCCGGTGCGGCCGTAGAGCACATAGCTGCGGCCGTGGTTGCTGGAGCCCGCCACCGGGTCGGCACGGTAGGCCCCGATGATCAGGTCGGCCAGGCCGTCGCCGTTGACGTCGCCGGCCGCCGCGGCGCTGTAGCCGAGGTTGTCCAACGAGCACTGCCCGTCCAGGATGAAGCCACCGTTGCCGGCCGCCACCGCCGACAACTCCAGGGTCGGCGACGCCGTGCGGCCGAAGATCACGTAGCTGCGCCCCGCCGCGGTCAGGCTGCCCGCCTGGAAGCCCTCGGCATTGACGACCACATCGCCCAGACCGTCGCCGTTGAAGTCGCCGATCGGGGCCATGTTGCTTCCGCTCTGGCTGGCCGAAGATTCCCCGTTGATGACGAAGCCGCCACCGCTGCCGCCAGCCACGGCCGAAAGGTCGATCGGCGTGGTCGCCGTGCGGCCGAAGACGACGTAGCTGCGGCCGGCGCTGCTGACACCGCCGGGCGCGGCGAAGCGCGCGCCGATCAGCACATCGGCCAGGCCGTCACCGTTGAAGTCGCCCGCGCCCGATACGGCATTGCCGCTCTGGTCGCCCGAGCACTGCCCGTGGATCACGAAGCCGCCCGTGCCGCCGGCCACGGCCGACAGCTCGATCGCGCCCATCGCGGTGCGGCCGAAGACCACATAGCTGCGGCCGGCGTCGGTCCCGCCGGCGGGGTCGGCAGAGCGGGCGCCGATGATGAGGTCACCCAGGCCGTCACCGTTGACGTCGCCCACCGCCGCCACCGACGAGCCGGCCATCTCGCCCGACGACCAGCCGTTGATGACGATGCCGCCGCTGGCGCCTCCACCATTGAACACCGCCGACAGCGCCACCGCCGTGGTCGCCGTGCGGCCGAAGACCACGTAGGTGCGGCCGGCATCGGTGGAGCCCGAGTAACTGCCGCCGACGAGCAGGTCCGCCAACCCGTCGCCGTTGAAATCGCCCGCGGGCGACATGCCAAAGGTGGCCCAGTCGCCAGCGCAGCGCCCGTCGATCGCGAAGCCACCGCTGCCCGCATTCACTGCCGAGAGGTCGATCGCCGTCGTGCCCGTGCGGCCGAACACCACGAAGGCGCGGCCGGCATCGGCCCCTGCCGCGGGGTCGCCATAGAGCGAGCCGATCATCAGGTCCTCGATGCCGTCGCCGTTCACGTCACCCACGGCCGACACGCGGTGGCCGCTCCGGTCGCTGGACGCCTGCCCGTTGATCACAAACCCACCCGTGCCGCCCACCACCGCCGACAGCCGAACCGTGCTGCCGACCTGGACCATGACATCGCTGTCCACGATGACCTGCGCCGCCGCCGTGTTGTGGTTGTAGACGCTGTAGGTCTGGGTGACGCCGGCGCTGTCGGTGGCGGTGAAGGTGCTGCCGCTGAGCGTCCACGCGCCGTCGGTCAGGTTCAGCTGGTCGTTCGCGCCGCCGTCCACCCACAGCTGACGGCGCTGCACCGTTGCGCCCAGGCCGCTGCCCGCGACCGTCGTGTTGTTGTAGGCGTTCATGCCCGCCAGGTCGACGATGTCGCGCGTGGCCAGGGTCAGCGTGTTGGCCGAGGTGTCGGTGCCCAGGTCGATCTTCTCGATGCTCTCGATGCGGCTCGTGTCGCCCGGCGCGCCGGCGCCCACACCCGAGATCGTGGTCAGGTTCAGCATCGCGCCGCCGGTCAGGCGCAGGGTGTCGATGCCCGAGCCGCCGAGCACGCGCGCCAGCTGGCCGCCAACCGGGCCCGCGCCCAGCAGCGCCGTGTTGACGGCGTTCAGCACGAACACGTCGTTGCCCGCGCCGCCCATCATCACGTCGGCGCCGCCGCCGCCGGTCAGCACGTCGTCGCCCGCGCCGGCCACGAAGGTTTCGGCCGCCGCCGCGCCGGTTTGCGTGTCGTTGCCGGTGCCGCCGACGAAGTCGGCCGTGATGGCGTGCTGGCTGCCGCCGAAGATCACATAGCTGCGGCCAGATGCGCTGCCCGCGACCGGGTCAGCGCTGCCCGCGCCGACGATCAGGTCAGCAAAACCATCGCCGTTGACGTCGCCTGCGCTCGAGACGGACGTGCCGGCGAAGTCCGAGGCGCACTGCCCCTCGATCATGAAGCCACCCACGCCCGCGGCGACCGCCGACAGGGGGACAGCACTCGTGCCCGTGCGGCCGAACACGACATAGCTGCGGCCAGCCCCAGTGCCCGCGGCTGTACCGGCATTTTGTGCGCCGACGATCAGGTCGCCCAGGCCGTCGCCGTTGACGTCACCGGCGCTCGAGACGCTGCCACCGCTGGTTTCGCCAGCGCCCTGCCCGTAGATCGCAAATCCACCCGTCCCGCCGGCGACCGCAGTGACATCGACGATGGCCGTGCCGGTGCGGCCGAAGATGACGAAGCTCCGGTCGAGGGCGGCTGCGCCCACCACCAGATCCGCCAGCCCGTCGCCATTGACGTCACCCGCGCTCGAGACGCTGCGGGCCATGTCGACCCACGCGCTCTGGATATTGATCGCGAACCCACCCGAACCCGAAGCCACCGCGGACAGGTCGATCACCGACGTCGCCGTGCGGCCGAACACGACGTAGCCGCGGCCGGAGGAATTGGCCCCGTTCGGCGAAGCATTGGGTGCGCCGATGACCAGGTCTGCCAGGCCGTCGCCGTTGACGTCGCCCGCGCCGGCGACGCCTACGCCAAGCCGGTCTCCCGCGCTCTGCCCGTTGATCACGAACCCGCCCGACCCTGCGGCCGCCGACGAGAGATTGACCGCCGTCCAGCCCGAACTGCGGCCGAACACCACGTAAGTGCGGCCGGCCTCGATGCCTGCGATCGGATCCGCGAGATTCGCGCCGATGGCCAGATCGGCGAGGCCGTCGCCGTTCACGTCACCCGCGCTGGCCACGTTGATGCCGCTGCGGTCCCCCGAGCACTGCCCGTTGATCACGAAACCGCCCGTGCCCGCGGCTACGGCCGACAGTTCGACAGCGGTCGTGAGCGATCGGCCGAACACCACGTAGCTGCGCCCGGCGTCGGTGCCTGCGGCGGGGTCGGACTGGTGGGCGCCGACGATGAGGTCCGCCAGACCGTCGCCGTCGATGTCGCCGGCGCTCGAGACGCGCAAGCCGCTCTGGTCGCCCGAGCACTGCCCGTTGATCGCGAAGCCACCCGACCCGCCAGCCACCGCCGACAGCTCGATCGCCGTCATCCCTGTGCGGCCGAAGACTACGTAGGTGCGGCCGGCGCTGGCGCGCCCACCCGGGTCGGCCAAGTAGGCGCCGACGATCAGGTCGTCGAGCCCGTCGCCGTTGACATCGCCCGCGCTCGCCACGATGGCGCCGCTCTGGTCATCGGCACTCTGCCCGTTGATCACGAACCCGCCCGTGCCGCCGGCCAGCGCCGAGGCCTGCGCCGCCGGGCGCGGCGTGTCGATCGACACCACCACGTCCGCGTCCACGATCAGCTGCGCCGCCACCGAGGTGTGGGTGTAGACGCGGTAGGTCTGCGTCACGCTGTTGGCGTCGGTGCTCGTGAACGTGCTGCCGCTGAGCGTCCAGGTGCCGTCGGCCACCACCAGGCGGTCTGCCGCCGTGCCGTCCACCCACAGCTGGTGCAGCGATACCGTGGCGCCCAGGCCGCTGCCGGCCACCGTGGTGTTGTTGTAGACGTTCATGCCCGACATGTCGACGATGTCGCGCGTGGCCAGCGTCAGCGTGTTGGCGGCGGCGTCGATGGCCAGGTCGATCTTCTCGATGCCCTCGACCCGGCTGAAGGAGCCGGGCGTGCCGCCGCCCACGTTGGCGATGGCCGTCAGGTCCAGCGCGGTGCCGCCGGCCAGACGCAGCGTGTCGGTGCCGGTGCCGCCGAGCACCCGCGCAAGCTGCCCGCCGCTGGCGCCCGCCGCCAGCGACGCCACGTTCGAGGCGTTCAGCACGAAGGTGTCGTTGCCGGCGCCGCCCATCACCACGTCGGCCCCGCCGCCGCCGGTGATCACGTCGTTGCCGGCACCGGCGACGAAGGTCTCGGACGCGGCCGAGCCCGTCTGCGTGTCGTTGCCGGTGCCACCGACGAAGTCGGCCGTTACGGCGTGCTGGGTGCCGCCGAAGATCACGTAGCTGCGGCCGGCGGCCGTACCCGCCACCGGGTCGCCCTGGGCAGCGCCGACGAGCAGGTCGGCGAAGCCGTCGCCGTTCACGTCGCCAGCCGCCGAGACCGCGTCGTTGCTCACGGCGTCACCGGCGCACTGGCCGTCGATCACGAAGCCGCCCAAGCCTTGCGCCACGGCCGACAGGGCGACCGCCGCCGTGCCGGTGCGGCCGAAGACTACGTAGGTGCGACCGGCGTCGGTGCCGGCAGCCGGGTCAGCAAAGCGGGCGCCAATCAACAGGTCGGCCAGGCCGTCGCCGTTGAGGTCCCCGGCCGGCGATACCCTCTGCCCGCTCTCTTCGCCCGCGCTCCAGCCGTCGATCACGAAGCCGCCGCCGCCGAGCGCAGACAGGTCCAGCGCCGCCGTGCCGGTGCGGCCGAAGATCACGTAGCTGCGGCCTGCCGCCGGGTCGAAGGCGACCGCCCCGACAACCACGTCGGCCAGGCCGTCGCCGTTGACGTCCCCCGCCGCCGCCACTGATTGCCCGAAGGCGTCTCCCGCGCACTCGCCGTTGATCATGAATCCGCCGGAGCCTGCGGCCACCGCCGTCAAGTTCACGGCGCTGGCCGAGGTCTGACCGAACACCACATAGGAGCGGCCGGCGTTCACGCCCGCGGCCGGGTCGGCATCAGGCGCAGCGATCAGCAGGTCGGCCATCCCGTCGCCGTTGACGTCACCCGCCGACGACACCGCCCAGCCGGAGTAGTCGCTGGCCCACGGCCCGCCGTTGATCACGAAGCCGCCCGTGCCATCCGCCACCTGCCACAGGTTGACCGCGGTGCTCGTCGAGCGGCCGAACACCACGTAGCTGCGGCCAGCGTCGACCCCTCCGGTGTCGGCCAGGTGAGCGCCGATGACCAGATCGGCAAAGCCGTCGCCGTTGACGTCACCGGCCGCAGCCACCGAGTAGCCACTGCGGTCGCCAAACGCCATTCCGTCGATCACGAAGCCGCCGGTGCCGCCGACCACCGCCGAGAGGTGGACCGCCGCCGTCGCCGTGCCGCCGAAGACCACGTAGCTGCGGCCGGCGTCCGCGCCCGCCGCCGTGTCGCCCTGGGGGGCGCCAACGACCACGTCGGCATAGCCGTCACCGTTGACGTCGCCCGCGCCGGCCACCGCCCAACCGGCCTGGCCCGAGGCCTGCTGTCCGTGGATCACGAAGCCGCCCGAACCCGCAGCCACCGCCGACAGGTCCAAGACGGTCGATGCCGTGCGCCCGAAGACCACATAGCTGCGACCGGCGTCTGCACCCGCCGCCGGGTCGGCCAGGTTAGCGCCGACGATCAGATCATCCAGCCCGTCGCCGTTGACGTCGCCGGCCGAGGCCACGGACACGCCGCTCTGCTCGCCGGACGACCACCCGTTGATCACGAACCCTCCCGTGCCCCCCGCCACCGCGCTCAGCGCCACCGGCGCGGCGCCGCCGGTGAGTGACTGCACGATGTCGGTGTCGACTATGAGTTGCGCCGCCGCGCTGGCGTGGTTGTAGACGCGGTAGGTCTGCCCGCCGGAGACGATGTCGGCCTGGCGCAGCCAGGTGCCGTCGGTGACGGTGAGCACGTCGCTCGCGTCGCCGTCCACCCACAGCTGGTGGCGGTTCACCGCGGCGCCCAGGCCCGTGACGCTGCCGCCGGCGGCGGTGCTGTTGAAGACGTTCATGCCCGACATGTCGACGATGTCGCGCGTGGCCAGCGTCAGCAGGTTGGCGGTGGTGTCGGTGGCGAGGTCTATCTTCTCGATGCCCTCGACGCGGCTCAGGCTGTAGGGGCTGCCGGCGCCGACGTTGGCGATGGTGCTCAGGTTCAAGCCGGCCCCGCCGGCCAGGCGCAGCGTGTCGACGCCGGTGCCGCCGACCACGCGGGCGAGCTGGCCGCTGGTCAGGCCCGCCGCCAGCGCCACCGTGTTCGAGGCGTTCAGCACGAAGACGTCGTTGCCCGCGCCGCCGTACATCACGTCGGCGCCGCCGCCGCCGGTCAGCGTGTCGTGGCCGGCACCGGCCACGAAGGTCTCGGCCACGCCGCTCGTCGTGGCGCTGCCGTTCAGGGCGTCGTTGCCGGTGGCGCCGAAGAAGTCCACCGTCTGCGCGAACTGCAGGCCGCCGAAGATGACGTAGCTGCGGCCGGCGGCCGAGCCGGCAGCCGGGTCGCCCAGATACGCGCCAACGATCAGGTCGGCAAAGCCGTCGCCGTTGACGTCACCGGCCGCCGAGACGATGCTGCCGCTCTGGTCGGAGATGCACTGCCCGTCGATCACAAAGCCGCCGGTGCCCCCAGCCACCGCCGACAGATTCACCGTCTGCGTCGCCGTCTGGCCGAAAACCACGTAGCTGCGGCCGGCGAGCGCCCCGGCAGCCGGAGCGGCTCCATTGGCTCCGAGGATCAGGTCTGCCAGACCATCGCCGTTGACGTCGCCTGCGGTCGACACGGACTGCCCGTTCCCATCGACTGCACACTGCGCGTTGATCACGAAGCCACCCGTGCCACCCGCCACCGCCGACAGGTCCACCGCCGCCGCCGCCGTGCGCCCGAAGACCACGTAGCTGCGGCCGCCACTGGCGAGGCCAGGCGGGTCGGCCCCGACGGCGCCGACGACCAGGTCACTCAGCCCGTCGCCGTTGACGTCGCCGGCGGTCGAGACGCTGAAACCGGCCTGGTCCCCCGAGCTCTGCCCGTTGATCACGAAGCCGCCCGTACCGCCCGCCACCGCCGACAGATCCACCCCCGCCGAGCCCGTGCGCCCGAAGACCACGTAGCTGCGGCCGGCGTCCGACCCCGCCACCGGGTCGCCAAGGTAGGCACCGACGATCAGGTCGGCCTGGCCGTCGCCGTTGACGTCACCGGCCGCGGAAACACTGAAGCCGCTCTGCTCGCCTGAGGACTGCCCGTGGATCACGAATCCACCCGTGCTACCCGCCACCGCGGACAGGTCCACCGAGGTCATCGTCGTACGCCCGAAGACCACGTAGCTGCGGCCGGCGCTGGTCGACGCGTTCGGGTCCGCGAACAAAGCGCCGATCACCACGTCGGCCAGCCCGTCACCATTGACGTCGCCGGCGGCCGAGACGCTGTAGCCGGCCTGGTCCCCCGAGCTCTGCCCGTTGATCACGAAGCCGCCCGTGCCGCCCGCCACCGCCGAGAGCTCCACCGCCGTCGTCGCGCTGCTGCGCCCGAACACCACGTAGCTGCGGCCGGCATCGGCCCCCGCGGTCGGGTCGCCCGCACGCGCCCCGATCACCACGTCGGCCAGCCCGTCGCCGTTGACGTCGCCCGCCGCCGAAACGCTGTGGCCACTGAAGTCAGCCGAGACCTGCCCGTTGATCACGAAGCCGCCCGAGCCCGCCGCCACCGCCGACAGGTCGACGAGCGCCGATGCCGTGCGCCCGAAGACCACATAGCTGCGGCCAGCATCCGCCCCTGCGGCCGGGTCGCTTTGGTTTGCGCCAACGATCACGTCCTCAAAGCCATCGCCGTTGACGTCGCCGGCCCTGGCCACCGACCAACCGCTCTGGTCGCCGGAACTCTGTCCATTGATCACGAACCCGCCCACGCCCGCCGCGACGGCCGAGAGCTGCACCGCCGGGACCCGCAGCGTCAGCGTCAGCGTCACGTCGGTGTCGACGATCAGTTGCGCCGGGGCCGTGTCGTGGTTGTAGGCGCGGTAGGTCTGGCCCCCGAAGACGACATCGCTGTCGCGCGACCACGTGCTGCCGTCGCTCAGCGTCAGCGTGTCGCCAGCGTTGCCGTCCACCCACAGTTGATGACGCGTCACCGCGGTGCCGAGGCCGCCGCTGGTCCAGACGTAGCGGCTGTCGTTGAACACGTTCGCGCTCGCCATGTCGATGATGTCGCGCGTGGTCAGCGTCAGCGCGTTGGCCGCAAGGTCGGTGGCGAGGTCGATCTTCTCGATGCTCTCCAGCCGGCTGATGCCGTCGGGCGAGCCGGCGCCGGCATTGGCGACGGTACTCAGGTTCAATGCCGCGCCGCCGCTCAGGCGCAGCGTGTCCACGCCGGTGCCGCCGATCACCCGCGCCAGCACGCCCCCGGTGGGGCCGGCCGACAGCGCGGCCACGTTGGCGGCACCGAGCACGAAGACGTCGTCGCCGGCGCCGCCGAACATCACGTCGGCGCCGCCGCCGCCGACGACGATGTCGTTGCCCGCGCCGGCGACGAAGGTCTCGGCCAGCGCGCTGCCGCTCAGCGTGTTGGCCGTGGCGTCGCCGACCACGTCGAGCGCCAGCCCGGCCTGCGTGAACTGCGTGCCGCCGTAGATGACGTAGGCGCGTCCGGCATCGGTGCGGCCGCCCGGGTCAGCCCCGGAGGCACCCACCATCAGGTCGGCGAAGCCGTCGCCGTTGACGTCGCCGGCCGCCGACACGGCGCGGCCGCTGTAGTCGCTGATGGCCTGGCCGTTGATCCTGAAGCCGCCGATGCCGGCCGCCACGGCCGACAGCTCCACCGCCACCGTGCCGGTCTGGCCGAAGACGAGGAAGCTGGCGCCCGACAAGGCACGGCCCCCGGGGGCGCTGGAGACGGCGCCGATCAGCAAGTCCGACAGGCCGTCGCCGTTGACGTCACCGGCCGCCGACACCGCGGCAACGGCGTTGTCACCGGCGCAGAAGCCGTTGATGACGAAGCCGCTCGCCGCCCCCGCCGCAACAGCCGACAACTCGACGGCCGAGGTCCCGGCGCTGCGGCCGAAGACGACGTACACGCGCCCGGCGTCGCCACGGCCGCCGGGGTCGCCGTAGGCGCCGATCGCGGTGTCGGCCAGGCCGTCGCCGTTGACGTCGCCCGCGCCGGCGACGCGGGTGCCGGCCTGGTCGTTCGCGGACTGGGCGTTGATCACGAAGCCGCCGGTGCCCGCCGCCACGGCCGAGAGGTCGATGGCCGTGGTGGCGGTGCGGCCGAAGACGACGTAGCCACGGCCGGCTGCGGCGCCGGCCAGCGGGTCGGCGAGGTTGGCGCCGATGACGACATCGGCCAGCCCGTCGCCGTTGACGTCGCCCGTGCCGGCCACCGAGATGCCGCTCTGGTCGGCCGAGCACTGGCCGTTGATCACGAAGCCGCCGGTGCCCCCGGCCACGGCCGACAGCGCCACGCGGCCCTGGCTGGTTCCGCCAAAGACGACGTAGCTGCGGCCGGCGTCGGTGAGGGCCGTGTCGAAGTTGAAGGCCCCCACCAGCAGGTCGCCGTAGCCGTCGCCGTTGACGTCACCCACGGCAGCAACGCTGGTCGCCGTCCAGGAGCCGCTCTGGGCGTCGATGACGAAGCCGCCGCTGCCGTTGGTGACGGCGCTGAGGTGCACCGAAGTGCTCGTCGAGCGGCCGTAGACCACGTAGGCACGCTCGGTTCCGCCACCGCCGTTGCCGACGAAGAGGTCGGCCAGGCCGTCGCCGTTGACGTCGCCGGCCGAAGACACCGCCCAGCCCAGGTACTGGACAGCGGCCTCGGCGTTCAGCGCGAAGCCGCCGGTGCCGGCCGCCACGGCCGACAGCTCCACCGCCGTGGTGTCGGCGCTGCGGCCCCACACCACATAGGCCCGGCCCCGGTTGGCGCCCGCGGCGGCATTGGTGTAGGTGCCGACGATCAGGTCGTCGAAGCCGTCGCCGTTGACGTCCCCGGCCGATGACACGAAGGACGTGGGCGCGTAGGCGCTGCTGATGTCGCCCGCGCTCGCGCCATTGATGACGAAGCCGCCGGTGCCGCCGGCCACGGCCGACAACTCCAGGGCCGGCGAGGCCACCTGCCGGGCGATGCCCACCGTGACATCGGTGTCGACGATGAGCTGCGCCGGCGCCGACGCATGGTTGAAGACGCGGTAGGTCTGCCCGCCGCTGGTGAAGGTGCCGGTGTCGGCCCACACGCCGTCGGTCACGCTCAGCGTGTCGGCCGCGGTGCCGTCCACCCAGAGCTGGTGGCGCTGCACCGACGCGCCCAGGAAGGCGATGCTGCCGCCGGCCGCCGAGCTGTTGAACTGGTTCATGGCCGACATGTCGACGATGTCGCGCGTGGCCAGCGTCAGCAGGTTGGCGGCGGTGTCGGTGCCGAGGTCGATCTTCTCGATGCCGTCGATGCGGCTGGCGCCGCCAGGCAGCGCCGCGCCAACGTTGGCGATGGCTGTCAGGTCCAGGTGGGCGCCGCCGGCCAGGCGCGCGGTGTCGATGCCGGTGCCGCCGATCACCCGCGCCAGGCGGCTGCCGCTCAGGCCGGCCGCAAGCCAGGCCACGTTGTCGGCGTTGAGCACGAACACGTCGTTGCCCGCGCCGCCGAACATCACGTCGGCGCCGCCGCCGCCGGTCAGCGTGTCGTTGCCGGCACCGGCAACGAAGGTCTCGGTCGCCGCGGTGCCGGTGAGCGGGTTGGCCGTGGCGCCGTCGATGAAGTCCACCGTCGACGCGTAGCGCGAGCCGCCAAAGATCACGTAGGCGCGGCCGGCGCCGTTGCGGCCACCCGGGTCGGCGTAGGCCGCACCCACCAGCAGGTCGCCAAACCCGTCGCCGTTGATGTCGCCCGCGGCCGAGACCGAGAAGCCGCTCCAGTCGCTGGAGCACTGGCCGTCGATCACGAAGCCGCCGACGCCGGCGGCCACCTGCGAAAGCTCGATCGCCGACGTCGCCGTCCGGCCGTACACGACGAAGGTGCGGCCCGCCTCCGTCAGGCCGTTCGGGTCGGCCGTCTCGGCGCTGATGAGCAGGTCGTCGAGGCCGTCGGCGTTGACGTCGCCGGCCGAGGCCATGCCCCAGGCCGTGTTGTCGGCAGCGCACATGCCGTTGATGACGAAGCCGCCCCCCAGGCCCGCGGCCAGCGCCGACACCCGCACCGGCGCCGTATCCGTGCGGCCGAACACGACGACGCCCCGGCCGGCGTCGGTACGGCCCAGGGTGTCGCTGTAGACGCTGCTGATGAAGGTGTCGGCCAGGCCGTCGCCGTTGACGTCGCCGGCCGCCGACACCATGAAGCCCGAGCGGTCGAGGGCGGACTCGGGCTCGACGACGAAGCCGCCGGTGCCGGCGGCCACGGCCGACAGCGCCACGGCGGCCGTGGAGGCGCGGCCGAAGACCACGTAGCTGCGCCCGGCGTTGGTCTGCGCGTTCGGGGCCGCGCCCCAGGCGCCGATCACCACGTCGGCCAGCCCGTCGCCGTTGACGTCGCCCGTGCCCGCGACCGAGAAGCCGCTCTGGTCGCCGGAAGACTGGCCGTTGATGACGAAGCCCCCCGTGCCCCCGAGGACCGCCGACAGGTTGATCGTCGCCGGGGCCGAGCTGCCGAAGACCACATAGGTGCGGCCCGAGTTCGTGCCAGTGGGGGTGCCGTTCCGCGCGCTCACGACGACGTCGGCATAACCGTCGCCATTGACGTCGCCCGCGCCCGAGACACCCCAGCCGAGCTCGCCGCCCTCGGCCGGGGCATTGAGCGCGAAGCCGCCCGTGCCGCCCAGCACGGCGCTGAGCTGCACCATGGCGGTGGTGCCGGTGCGGCCGTACACCACATAGGCGCGGTTGACCGACGGCGCGCCGATGATCACGTCGGACAGGCCGTCGCCGTTCAGGTCTCCGGCCGAGCCTGCGGCGAGCCCGAGGCGCCCGTTGGCGATGTTCTCTGCATTGATCCCGAAGCCGCCCACGCCGGCCGCCACCGCGCTCAGCTCTATCGTCGCGATGTCGGTGCGCCCGAATACGACGTAGGCGCGCCCAGCGCCGCTGGCCGGCGAATCGAAGCCGTTGGCGCCCACGATCACGTCGTCGAGACCGTCGCCGTTCACGTCGCCGGCAGACCGCAGGTAGGCCGAGACCCAGTCGACGCCGCCGTCACCCGCGGACTCGCCGTTGATGACGAAGCCGCCCGTGCCGCCGGCAATCGTCGACAGGCTCAGCGCGGTCACCGGCGTGGCGATGCGCGTGACGACGTCGGCGTCGACGATCAGCTGCGCGGCGCTGGTGGCGTGGTTGTAGACCTGGTAGGTCTGCGAGTTGAACGTGAAGGTGCCGGCCGTCGACCAGTTGCCGTCGGCCACCGTCAGCGTGTCGGCCGAGGTGCCGTCCACCCAGAGCTGGTGGCGAGCCACCGTCGCGCCCAGGCCGCTGCCCGAGACGGTGGTGTTGTTGAACACGTTCATGCCCGCCATGTCGACGATGTCGCGCGTGGCCAGCGTCAGCGTGTTGGCGGCGCCGTCGGTGGCGAGGTCGATCTTCTCGATGCTCTCCAGGCGGCTCAGCGCCCCCGGCCCGCCGGCGCCGATGTTGGCGATGGCCGTCAGGCTCAGGTTCGCGCCGCCGGCCAGCCGCAGCGTGTCGACGCCGCCGCCGCCGAGCACGCGCGCCAGTTGCCCGCCGCTCTGGCCGGCCAGCAGCGCCGCGGTGTTGGAGGCATTGAGCACGAAGACGTCGTTGCCGGCGCCGCCGAACATCACGTCGGCGCCGCCGCCGCCGGTCAGCACGTCGTCGCCCGCACCGGCGTAGAAGGTCTCGGCCACGTCGGTCGTGGTGCCGGCGCCGTTCAGCGTGTCGTTGCCGCTGCCGCCGACGAAGTCTGCCGTCGCCGCCCAGCGCGTGCCGCCGAAGATGACGTAGCTGCGGCCGGCGTTCGTGCGCGCAACCGGGTCGAACTGGTATGCGCCGACCACCACGTCGGCGAAACCGTCACCGTTGACGTCTCCAGCCGCAGACACCGAGCCGGCCAGATCGCCGGCGGCCTGGCCGAAGATGGCGAAGCCGGCCTCGGCGGGCAGGCTGGACAGTTCCAGCGCCAAGGTGGCGGTGCGGCCGTAGACCAGGTAGCTGGTGCCGGCGCTGCTGAGGTTGTTCGGGTCGGCCTGTTCGGCGCCGACCAGCAGATCACCCAGACCGTCGCCGTTGAAATCGCCAGCGGAAGACACCCACTTGCCGAGCACGTCGCCAGCGCAGGCGCCGTTGATCACGAAGCCGCCGCTGCCGCCGGCCACCGCCGACAGCGCGATCCGCCCCGAGCCGGCGCCGGCACCGAACACGACGTAGGCGCGCCCGGCATCGCTGCGGCCAGACGGATCGGCGTTCGTGCCGCCGACGATGAAGTCGGCCAGCCCGTCGCCGTTGACGTCGCCAGCCGAAGCCACCGACCAACTGCTGGCATCACCCGAGCCGGCGCCGTCGATGACGAAGCCGCCCGTGCCGCCGGCCACCGCCGACAGCGCGACGGCCGGGGTGGAGGCCTGGCCGTAGACGACATAGGTGCGCCCGGCGTCGGTCAGCCCGGCGGGGTTGGCGCCCTGGGCACCGACCAGCAGGTCGGCCAGGCCGTCGCCGTTGACGTCGCCGGCCGCCGCCACGTCGTAGCCGCTGCTGTCTCCCGTGGAATCGCCGTGGATCACGAAGCCCCCGGTGCCGCCCGCCACCGCCGACAGGTCAAGCGCCGCCGCGCTGCTGCGCCCGAACACCACAAAACTGCGCCCGGCGTCGATGCTGCTGCCCGGGTCGGCACCGGTGGCGCCGACGATCAGGTCCCCCAGACCGTCGCCGTTGACGTCGCCGGCCGCCGACACCGTCCAGCCGCTGTTGTCCGCGCTACATTGGCCGTGGATCACGAAGCCGCCGGTGCCGGCGGCCACCGCCGACAGGTGCACTGCCGTCGTCGCCGACTGCCCGAACACCACATAGCTGCGCCCGGCGGAGGTGCGGCTCGAGGGGTCGGCCTGGTAGGCGCCGACCACCAGGTCGGCGTAGCCGTCGCCGTTCAGGTCGCCGGCGGAGGAGACGCTGTAGCCGGCGTTGTCGGTTCCGGACTGCCCGTGGATCACGAAGCCGCCGCTGCCCGCCACCACCGCCGACAGGTCGAGCGTGCCCGTCGCCGTGCGGCCGAACACCACATAGGCGCGGCCGGCGTCGGTGCCCGCCAGCGAGTCGGCATTGGGGGCGCCGATGATCAGGTCGTCCAGCCCGTCGCCGTTGACGTCGCCGGCCGACGCGACCGACCAGCCGCTCCAGTCGCCGCTGCTCTGCCCGTCGATGAAGAAGCCCGCCGAGCCGGACGCGAGACCAGACAGGTCCACGTTGATGAGAGTGATCGTCGTGGCGACACGCGCATCGACGATCAGTTGCGCGGCGCTGTCCAGAGCGTTGTAGACGCGGTAGGTCTGGCCGCCGCTGGTGATCGGGTCGGCGCTGAGCCAGCGGCCGTCGCTGACCGTGAGCGTGTCGCCCGTGTTGCCGTCCACCCAGAGCTGATGGCGCGCCACCGCGGCGCCCAGGCTGCCCGCCGTCAGCGTGACCGTGCCGTTGTTGAACACGTTCATGGCCGACATGTCGACGATGTCGCGCGTGGCCAGCGTCAGCGCGTTGGCGGCGGTGTCGGTGGAAAGATCGATCTTCTCGATGCTCTCGACGCGGCTCAGGCCGTCGGGGCCGCCGCCGCCGACGTTGGCGATGGTGGTCAGGTCGAGCCCGGCCCCGCCGGCCAGGCGCAGCGTGTCGATGCCGCCGCCGCCCAGCACGCGGGCGATCTGGCCACCGGTCAGGCCCGCGGCCAGC
>JAIXWM010000035.1 GCA_027491255.1 Rubrivivax sp.
CTCACCGAGGTGCTGCGCCAGGCCATCGACCAGGGCCGCTGGGCCGTGGGCGACGCCCTGCCCAGCGAGGGCGAGATCGGCGCGCGCTTCGGCGTCAGCCGCATCACCGTGCGCCATGCCTTGCAGCTGCTGCAGTTCGAGGGCTATGTGCGCACTCAGCGCGCGCGGCCAGCAGTCGTCCTGGCGCGCGAGTCCCGACCTGCCGGTGACCTGCGGGCCGATTACCTGAGCGAGCTGATCCAGGGCTCGGTGGACGCGCAGATCCAGATGTTCAGCTGGCGCCCCGAGTCCGCGCCGGCCGCGGCGGGCATCCTGGGGGTGCCACCCGAGCTCGCGGTGCCCTGCCTGCGCGGCCTGCTGCGGCGCGATGGCCAGCGCCTGGCGCGCATGGCCTTCCACTTCCTGCCCTCCATCGGCGAGCGCCTGCGCCTGGAGGACTTCGACGACTCGGTCGTCTTCCGCGTCGTGCAGTCGCGCCTGGGGGTGCGGGTGGCCGACGTGCGCATGACGGTCTGGGCCGACAGCGCCGACGACGAGGATGTGGCCCAGCTCGGCTGCGAGCCGCGCTCGGCCGTGCTGTGCTCGCGCATCGTCTACCGGGACGAGCGTGGCCAGCCCTTCGAGGTGACCCTGGCGCGCGCGCCTGCCGCGCTGCGCAGCTACTCCTTCCGCGTCAAGGTGGACCCGACATGACCGGGGTATGGGTTCTTTTGCTGTGACTTCCTTGATTTCTGCAAAGGAGATCAGTGCATGACGCCGGCGTAGACTTTCAGGAAGTGGTGCTAGCGCAGGTATATGGTGCCCGTGACCTTGCGTCCGCAGTCGGTGACGCGCCAGCGTCTGGTGCGCGGTATCTTGGCGATCGGGCCGTGCGCATGCAGCCGGCTGAGGTTGCGGCCGACCTTGGCGCTGGCCTTCTTCGGGTCGTCGGCGGAGGCACATAGCCAGCGTCTACCGCTCAGCTGCGATCGGATGTCGCGGTTCGCGAAGCCGTGCAGGCAGTGCTCACCGGCCACCAGGCGCTCGAGCTGCGTATTTCAGCCCATCGTGACTGCCGATATCGGGATCGTGACCACATCAATTCAGACGGAGGTTTCCTCAGGCCGCTGGCAATCTCACGCCCAGAGGATCTTTCAGGCAGCCCGATCTTCAGACCACTGGCCCCGCTGTGGAACCAGCATTCATTGCCAGGCAACCGCCATCCAGTGGGATCAGTGCGCCAGTAATGAACGCTGAGGCATCTGACGCCAAGAGTACCGACAGCCCCTTGATGTCGTCGGGCTGACCGAAGCGCCCGCATGGGATACCGCGCAGCCAGGTGTCGATCAACGTCGGATCTGCCTTGGAGCGACCTTCAAGGCCTGGGTTCCAGATCTGGGCTGGCAGGATGCAGTTGACTCGCACCCCGCGCCCGCAGAACTCGGTACTGAGCTCGCGCGTCATCTGGACGACGCCGCCCATGGCCATGCCGTAGGCCGTCAAGCCGCGCCCTAAGGCGCTGACGCCGCCGATAGATCCAATATTGACAATGCTTCCGCGCCCCTGCGCCACCATGCGCCGCGCCGCCTGCTGGCAAGCAAAAAAACGCGCCACTACGAGGCGTTGCAACATCGCCATGACGTCATCTGGCGAGAGGTCCAAGGTATCGCGCCGCAGTGCCGCGCCAGCCACGTTGCCAAGAAAGTCTATGCGACCGAACTCTACATCCACCTGCTCAAAAAGAGCCTGTACCTGCGCAGTATCAGACATATCGCACTTAACGGGAATGGCACGACGGCCCAGTCCGCTCAGTTCGGCTGCAGTGCACTGTGCGCCGGCAATGTTGATGTCGGCCAACATCAGATCGGCACCAGCCTCGGCCAACGCCGTCGCCATGGATCGTCCAATGCCCTGCGCTGCTCCGGAAACAACGGCAACACGGCCACTCAAATCAAACAGGGGCGTAGCCATGAATGTCATGTTTGACAGCGTACTGGACCACAAGGTGAAATCGTGATGTGCTGCGACGACGGAGAGGAACCCTGCCTCGTGCATCGGTCGTCAATTTCTCACTTTGGTGCCAACTTGGCCAATTCGGCCGCGAGAGGCGTCAGCCTTGCAGAAACCTTGACGGTGAAATCGAGAGTGTCCTTGAAACTCATGGGCTTGAACGCCGACATGCCCACCCGTTCAATGCGGGTTTGCAGTTCGGGATTCTCGAGCACTTCGGCCATCGCCCGATTCAGAACCTGCACGATGGCGTCGGGCGTCTTGGCAGGCACATCGATGCTGTTCCAGGCCTCGTAGCGCACTTCATTGAAGTCGCTGAAGCCCAATTCCGCCAAGGTCGGTATGTTCGGCAGTGCCTTTTCACGCGTCTGGCTGAGCGTGGCCACTGGTACCACGGTACCGCTGGTAATGTGTGGCATGATGGGCCCGATGCTGTCCATGGCCACGTGGACGCGACCTGCGATCAGATCCGAGTGGATCAGCGCTGAACCACCGTACTGAACGGTAATTGGATCGGCCTTCATGTCTCGAAACAAGGCCGTGCCGGCCAAGTGCGGCCCGGTGCCGACACCGGCGACGCCCTAGGCAACTTTGTTGGGATTCTTGCTCAGATAGTCCTTGAAGCCGGCGAAATCCTTTATGCCCGTTCTGGCTGATACCACCAGAACAAGCGGGACCTTGGCGACCATCGACACCGGAAGTAAGTCCTTCATCGGATCAAAAGCCATACTGGGCTGCAGCGTCTTAAGCACCGTCTTGCTGGCACCGTTCATGACCAAGGTGTACCCATCGGCAGGACGGTTCAAGACGTGCGCCATGCCAATCGCACCATTTGCGCCCGGCTTGTTTTCCACCACCACCGGCTGCTTCAAGACTTTGCTCAGTTGTTCACCCACAAGGCGACCGGCGTTGTCGATAGCCCCGCCCGGTGCGAACGGGATTATCAGTGTGATGGCCTTGTTGGGGTAGCCATCGGTTTGCGCCGCAACCAGGGTCGGCGCGAACCACGCAAAAATTGCACAAAGCAAGCACGAGGCCAACGAGAGAAGGGAGTGATTACGTTGTTTCACGGCTGTCTCCAGGCAAGTTAGTGGGTCGGGGTCTTCGAACAATTCGGACGATTGAACTATTGATAGCTTGCTGCAGTCAGTAATAGTCGTGCATGGATCTCTCTCCTAGTTGATTTCGGCTATTGCTCAATGAAGGCACTGCGCAGTTGTGCTTCGGCATCCGATTCATACACACACTCGATATCCACCACTACCTGGGTGATGTGCCCTGTGAAGCGAAACGGAGCGCGATAGTCCGGAGTCACGGGTAGCCCGCTGTCGTAGCCGCAACACAGGCCCTCGGACGACGTTTCAATCACCGCAGGCACGGTGCGCGGGATATCGCCCTCACCGACCTTGCGCTGGTCGATATACAGTTCAGCGCGCCCCTGGTGTTCGCCGGTGCGCGTAAACCGCAATTGGAGCAACATCTTGCCCGCTAACAATACCTCTGAGGCACTGACACGGTACTCGGCCAGACCTAGGTAGTTGTGCACGTAATGCAGACGTTGGGCTTGAACGTACAGGGAATAGCCGCCAAACCAACTGCCGTGCGCGAGCAACACACCTTCGGCCCCGCCTGGAGGTATCTCAACTTCGGCGGTGATGGTGTGGGAGCGATTCTTGACGTTGACGGCCGTGTAGTCGAATTGCGGCGCACCGCCGGGAAAGTAGACGAAACGACTGCCAGTGGGGCGTTCTGTCGGCTTGGGTACAGTCATCCGCAGCTGCATGCGTGAATCGAGCGGCAACACGTTGTACTTCTCGGCCTCGACCCACCAACGGTCGATCAGTTCAGCAAGTTTCTCCGGATGCTTGGCAGCCAGGTCTTCGGACTCCGAAAAGTCTTCGGCCACGTGGTAAAGCTCCCACTTCTGCTTTGCGAGCATTTCCTCGGTAAGAAACCCGCCCTGTTCCTGCTCCACGACCGCTTTCCAACCGTCCTTCCACAACGCACGTGAGCCTATCATTTCGTAATATTGTGCCTCCTTCTTGGTGGACGCCTGCGCATCCCCAAAGGTATGCGCAAAGCTCACGCCTTCCAGCGGTCGCTGGGCGACACCGTTGAGGTGGGATGGCGCTGCAATGCCCAGCGCATCCAAGATGGTCGGAGCTACATCGACCACATGCACATACTGGGTGCGAACCTCGCCTCGCGCAGCAATGCCTTTAGGCCAATGGACAATCAGTGGATCGCTCATGCCGCCCTGGTGCAAGTAGCGCTTCCAGCGCCGCAGCGGCGTGTTGCCGGCCCACGCCCAGCCCCACGAATAGTTGGGGTAGGACTTGACGCCGCCCCACTCGTCGATGTGTTTGAAGTCTTCCTCGACACTTGCCTCGACGCCATTGGCAAAGATGCAGGCATTGAACATACCGTGTTCGCTGCCTTCGGCGGACGCCCCGTTATCGGATGCGAGCAAGATGAGCGTGTTGTCCAGTTCGCCGAGCTGCTCCAGGAATGTGATCAAGCGTCCCATGTGGTGGTCGGTCTGTTCGAGGAACCCGGCGTACACCTCCATCTGCCTCGCGTAGAGCTGCTTTGCCTTGTCGTGCAGGGTGTCCCATGCCTTCACCTGGGCCGGACGGCCCGCGAGTTTGGTATTGGGTGGCACGATGCCAAGCTGCAACTGGCGCGCAAACACTTCCTCGCGCCAACGGTCCCAGCCCTTATCGAACTTGCCACGGTAGCGCTCTATCCACTCGGGCTCGACATGGTGCGGTGAGTGCCCTGCAGCTAGGCAGTAGTACATGAAAAATGGTTTGCTTGACGCCACTGCCCGAAGATCGACAAGATTGCTGATGGCGTGATCTGCTAGATCGGCATTCAGGTGGTACCCCTCTTCAGGACGTCTTGGCGGCTCTATGCAGTGGTTGTCATGAACCAGTGCCGGCACCCATTGGCTGGTCTTACCACCAATGAAGCCATAAAAGGTCTCAAATCCACGCGACAGCGGCCAGCGCACTCTGGTTGCACCGGCGGCGCATTCGCTGGCCGGTGTCAAGTGCCATTTGCCAATTCCAAATGTGGCATAGCCTTGTGCAAGTAGCATCTCGGACAGAAAGCCGTTCTCTTTTGGCACGCTGCCGTTGTAGCCCGGGAAACCAGTGGCCATTTCTTGGATGATTCCAACGCCATTGGAATGCGGGTTACGCCCGGTCAAAAGACTGGCCCGTGTGGGTGAGCAGATAGCCGTGGTGTGGAAGTCCCGGTAACGCAAGCCGCCGGCCGCAAGGCGATCTATGTTGGGTGTATGGATATCGGAGCCATAACAGCCGAGCTGTGCGAAGCCAACATCGTCGAGCAGGAAGACCAGCACGTTGGGCGCGCCGGGTCTTGCGCGCGGCGCGCTGGGCCACGCGGCTTCGGAGGTTGACACCGTCCGGCCAATCTTGCCGGTAAAGGGTGTTCCTTCAGCGTATGTCTTGAAGTCGGTCATTGAGTTGATAGCCCCATTGCAGGTGTTTGGTGGGCGGTTTCAAGTCCGAAGCGCAACACCCAACTCAGTGGACGGAAGTTGAGGGTTGATGAGCGGCTTTGAGCATCGCGGCGAACACCTCCAGCGGGGAGTGGAAGGCGTGCGTGGCGCGTGGTCGGTTGTTCAGGCTGTCGGCGATGGCGTCGAGGTCGGCCTGGGTGTGGACGGACAGATCGGTGCCCTCGGGCAGGTACTGGCGCAGCAGCCCGTTGGTGTTCTCGCAGCTACCACGCTGCCAGGGGCTGTGCGGGTCGCACAAGTAGACCTTCACGCCCGTGCCGGCAGTGAGCTCGCGGTGGCGCGTCATCTCCTTTCCCTGGTCGTAGGTCAAGCTGTGGCGCATCGGCGCGGCAATCGAATTCAGCTTGGCAGTGAAGCCCGCCAGCGCGGAAGCTGCCGTCGAGCCGTCCATTCTGGCCAGCAGTACAAGGCGGCTCGTTCGCTCGACGAGGACGCCGACGGAGGACTTGTTGCCAGCGCCCTTCATGAAGTCGCCCTTCTAGTGGCCTGGCATGCGCCGGTCGACGCCACGCTTGCGGGGCAGGCGCGTGCTGCGACCGTGGCGCAGGCAGGCGATGAGCAGGCGGCGCAGCTCGCCGCGCGGATGCGCGTAGATCGCCGCATAGATCGTCTCGTGCGAGACGTGCATGGTGCGGTCCTCTGGCCGCACGCGCTTGAGGGTATCCGCGATCTGCTGGGGCGACCACTTCCACTCCAGCAAAGTTAGCACGGTACCCCAATGGACGTGGTTGGTGTGGAGCTTGGGCGCCGCGCGCGCCAGGACGCGTCGCGTCTGGCTCAGCGCCTGTGCAGGCACGCTCGCATAGACGCCCTCGGCACTGGCGTTGCGCGCGATCTCACGGCTGATGGTCGAGGGCGAACGTTCGAGCACGCGGGCCATGGCCCGCACGCCCGAACGCGCCTGGCATATGCTCGCGAGCGTCATATGCTCCTCAGGCTGAAGCTGGCGGTAGGTCGGTCTGGTCTGCATCGGTGCAACTTGCCTGAAGTGGGGTGTTGTGTTGCACTTCAGATTTGAGGCCGCCATCGCGTTCGTCGGCTAGTTATTATGATAAGCAGGTTCCGGCCCTCCATCAGGGATTTCCCGACTCCTCTGTCCCCTGGCCGACGGCGTTCCAAGTTGTCATAATTTGTAGCCTTGACCGCCTTGATCATGGACCTCGATCCGTCGCCGGCCCCGCCTGCCGCAGAGGATGCGTCGGCTTCGCTGTCGGCCCTGCCCTGGCGCAAGGGCGGCCCGCTGTACCGCAAGCTCACCGAGGTGCTGCGCCAGGCCATCGACCAGGGCCGCTGGGCCGTGGGCGACGCCCTGCCCAGCGAGGGCGAGATCGGCGCGCGCTTC
>JAIXWM010000140.1 GCA_027491255.1 Rubrivivax sp.
GAAGCGCGCGCCGATCTCGCCCTCGCTGGGCAGGGCGTCGCCCACGGCCCAGCGGCCCTGGTCGATGGCCTGGCGCAGCACCTCGGTGAGCTTGCGGTACAGCGGGCCGCCCTTGCGCCCGGGCAGGCGCGGCGGCAGGGCCGACAGCGAAGCCGACGCATCCTCTGCGGCAGGCGGAGCCAGCGACGGGTCGAGGTCCATGATCAAGGCGGTCAAGACCAAAAATTATGACAACTTCGAACATTCTCAACCAGGGGGTGGAGGCGTCGGGAAATCCCTGATGGAGGGCCGGACCCTACTTATCATAATAACCAGCCGACGAACGATACGAAGACGTCGTCACCGCGCCCGGGCCGGGCGGCACAACAGGAGACAAGCCCATGCTGAGCAAGATCTTCAAGACCCTGGTGGCCGGCGCCATGGCCGGCCTCGCCATGGCGGGCGGCGCCCTGGCGCAGGACCGCATCACCCTGCGCTTCTCCGTCGGCGCCCCCGAGGTGGCCACCGACGGCATGGTCCAGGGCATCAAGGCGATGCGCGACTACATCGAATTCCGCTCGAACGGCCGCATCCAGGTGCGCCTGTTCTTCAACACCATGGGTGGGTCGCTGCAGGTCACCGAGCAGGTCAAGAACGGCGGCCTGGACTTCGCGCTGACCGACGATTCCGTGCTCGGCTCCTTTTACAAGCCGATGCAGGCCTTCCAGATCCCCTACCTCTTCCCCTCCTCGCCCGTGGCCTGGGAATTCATGAATTCCAAGTTCATGCGCGACATGGCCGAGGACATGCGCAAGGCCACCGGCATCCGCACGCTGGCGCTGTCGGAGAACGGCTTCCGCAACATCACGAACAACGTGCGCGAGATCCGCACGCCCGATGACATGCGCGGCCTGAAGATGCGCACGATGCAGAGCCAGGTCTACGTGAACTTCATGCAGTCCATGGGCGCGTCGGCCACGCCCATCTCGTTTCCCGAGCTGATCCCGGCGCTGAAGTCCAACGTCGTCGACGGCCAGGAGAACGCCTCCACCACGGTGCTCGACGGCAAGCTCTACGAGGTGCAGAAGTTCATGAGCGTGAACGAGCACATCTACGGCATGCACCTGATCATCTTCAACGACGCGAAGTTCCGCTCGCTCTCGCCCGACCACCAGAAGATCGTCCAGGAGGGCGCGCGCCTGCACGCCGAGGTGGCGAACTCGCGCAAGGCCTTCGACGCCATGGGCGCGGTCAACAAGATCCGCGAGGCGGGCACCCGGGTGCACGTGAGCTCGGCCTCGGAGAAGGAGCGTTTCCGCCAGGTCACGCAGAGGCCGGTGATCGAATTCATCGCCACGCAGGCAGGCCGTGACGTGGTGGATCGCGTGCTCGCCGCCGCCGAGGAAGCGCGCCGCGCCGTCTACGGCGAGTGAGCCCGAGCCGCGCTGCGTGATTCCCTGGTGCGGCCCCGCCGCGGGCCGGCCGGGGGATGACGCGGGCGCGCCGGCCGGCACCGCGCCGGCGACCCGACCCGAGCCCCCCCGATGAAGGCCCTGCGAGACCTGATCCGCACGCTGGTGCGCGCGGCCGACCACGCCAGCGGCTGGCTGCTGCTGTCGATCTGCGTGCTCAACCTCGTGGCCGTGTTCATGCGCTACGGCCTGCGCGACTCGATCTCCTGGAGCGAGGAGGCGATCCGCTACCTTGCGATCTGGATGACCTTCCTCGGCGCGGCCTCGGCCAGCTGGTTCGACGAGCACCTGGACATGAACCTGCTCAGCGGCATCTCGAACGCGCGCTTCCAGGCCTGGCACAAGGCCGCGCTGCAGGTGCTGACGCTCGCCTTCGGCGTGCTGGTGCTGTGGCAGGGCTCGGTCTACGTCAAGCTCAACGGCCTGCAGACCGCCCCCACGACCGGCCTGCCGATGTTCTGGATCTACTCCGCCATCGCGGTGGGCGGTCTGCTGCTGGTCCTGGTGGCCCTGGTCAAGCTGTTGGACGCCTTCGTGCCGCCGCCGCGCGACGCCGAAGGCCGGCCACTGCTGTAGGGACCCGCTGCCATGACCATCGTCGCCATCGCCCTCGTCCTGCTGCTGCTGTCGGGACTGCCGATCGCCTTCGCCTTCGGTCTCGCGGCCGCGGTGGCGCTGTGGCACGAGCAGTTGCCCATGCTGAGCATGGCCTCCAAGATGTTCGCCGGCCTCGACAGCTTCGTGCTGCTCGCTGCCCCCTTCTACATCGTCGCCGGGGAACTGATGGCGCGCGGCGGCATCGCGAGCCGGCTGGTGCGCTTCGCGACCATGATCGTGGGCCGCGTCCGCGGCGGCACCGCATACGCCGTCGTCTGCGCCTCGGTGATGTTCGCCGGCATCTCCGGCACCGCCATCGCCGACATCGCGGCGCTGGGCCAGATCTTCATCAAGTCCATGGCGCGGGAGGGCTACAGCAAGGCCTTCGCCGCCGCGCTCGTGGCTGCGGGCTCGATCATCGGCCCGATCATCCCGCCGTCGGTCATCATGGTGATCTACGCCGCAGTGGCCGACCTGTCGGTGCTCAAGCTCTTCCTGGCGGGCATCGTGCCCGGGATCATGCTCGGGCTGGCCTGCGGCGTGGTCGTCTTCATCAAGGGCCTTCGCGGCGAACTGCCCGCCACCACGCTGGCGGTGGCGCCCGAGGAGCGCGGCAAGACCTGGCGCCACGGGCTGCTGGTGCTGACACTGCCCGCCTTCATCGTGTTCGGCACGACCTCGGGCGTGTTCACCCCCACCGAGGCCGGCGGCATCGCCGCGGCCTACGCCTTCTTCCTCGCCTTCTTCGTCTTCCGCGAGCTCGACCGCCACGCGGTCATGCAGGCCTTCCGCGCTGCGGCGCGCCTGACGGCCGGGCTGTTCCTGCTGATCGCGACCGTCGAGATCGTCAACTTCGTGCTCATCATGGCGGGCATCGAGGACTGGACGCGCAGCCTGCTCGAGGTCTTCCAGGGCCGCCCGGTGCTGTTCATGCTGGTCTGCGTGCTGGCCTTCCTGGTGATCGGCCTGGCGCTGGACGCCGGGCCGGCGCTGCTGCTGCTGGCGCCGGTCCTGCTGCCGCTGTCGCGCCAGATGGGCATCGACGACATGCAGTTCTCGATGGTCATGATCGTCTCCTGCACGATGGGCCTGATCTCGCCGCCGGTGGGCATCGTGCTGTTCGTCGCCTGCCGCATCGGCGAGATGACGCTGTCGGTGCTGTGGCGCGAGCTGCGCTGGTTCTTCCTGGCGCAGCTCGGCGTGATCGTCCTGCTGGCGGTGGTGCCCGGGTTCAGCACCTGGCTCCCCAGCCTGATGGGACGCTGAGAGACCCCGCGGAAGGAACATCCCGTGAACACCGACTTGATCGACGCGCTGCGCGCGCGCCTGGGCCCCACGCGCCTTCTCGTCGGCGCCGATGTGCCCGAGCGCTTCATGGCCGACGCCGCCCGGCAGGTGCCGGTGCGGCCCGCCGCCGTGGCCCTGCCCGGCAGCACCGAGGACGTCGCCGCCGTGCTCGCCCTGTGCAACGAGCACCGGCAGCCGGTGGTCACCCAGGGGGGGCGGACGGGGCTGTGCGCGGGCGCGCACCCGCGCAGCGGCGAGCTCGCGCTGTCGCTGGAGAAGCTCTCCGGCATCGAGGAGATCGACCTCGACAGCGGCACGCTCACGGCGCTGGCCGGCACGACGCTGCAAGCCGTGCAGCAGGCGGCCGAGGGCGCCGGCCTGATGTACGGCGTCGACCTGGGCGCGCGCGGCAGCTGCACGATCGGCGGCAATGTCGCCACCAATGCCGGCGGCAACCAGGTCATCCGCTACGGCATGACCCGGCGCAGCGTGCTCGGCCTGGAGGTGGCGCTGGCTGACGGCCGCATCGTCCGCTCGATGAACAAGATGCTGAAGAACAACGCCGGCTACGACTGGACGCAGCTGTTCGTCGGCTCGGAGGGCACGCTGGGCGTGGTCACGCGCGTCGTGGTGCAGTTGCAGGCGCGTCCGCGCCAGGTGCAGACCGCGCTGCTGGCGGTGCCCGACACGCAGCGCGCCCTGACCCTGCTGCGGGCCTTGGAGAAGGAGCTCCCAGCCGGCCTGCTGGTGTTCGAGGCCCTGTGGCGCGAGATGTACGAGACCGCCACGCAGCGTATCGGGCTCACGGCGCCCGTGGCCCCGGGGCAGGACGTCTACCTCCTGGTCGAGGCGCCGATGGGCGACGGCGGGCGCGAGGCCTTCGACACCGTGCTCGGCGCGATGCACGAGCGTGGGCTGCTGGTCGACGCCGCGGTGGCGGAGTCGGGCGCGCAACGCGCGCGCCTGTGGGCGCTGCGCGAGAGCGTCTATGAATACGAGAAGGTCTTCGGCTTCGTCCACGGCTACGACATCTCGGTGCCGCTGGACCGCATGGCCGAGGCCGTGGCCCTGCTGCGCGCCTCGACCCCGCAGTTGCCCGAAGGCGTGAGCCTGGCGATCTTCGGCCACCTCGCAGACTCCAACATCCACCTGCTGGCCGTGGCCGACCGCCGCGGCCGGCCGGACGACCCCCATTTCTGCGACGAGGTCGTCTACCGGTGCACCCATGCCGTCGGTGGTTCGATCTCGGCCGAGCACGGCATCGGCACGCTGAAGAAGCCCTACCTGCACCTGTCGCGCAGCGGGCCGGAGCTCGGCCTGATGACGCAGATGAAGCAGCTGCTCGACCCGAACGGAATCCTGAACCCGGGGCGGGTGGTGTGACAGTGGCGCCCGCGCCCCGGCGCAGTCGGCCGGCGCTGCCGGCCGCCACCCCTCACCCGTCCACTCCTGCCGCGCTGGAGGCGCCATGAACCCTGACACCCGAGCCCCCTCTGCGGCCACCCGCCGCCTGCCCGAGGGTCTGGACGGCCCCCGCCTGCTGGCCCTGTACGAGCGCATGCTCCTGCTGCGCCGCTTCGAGCAGGCCGCGCAGACCGCCTGCCGCAAGGGCGAGACGCCGGGCTTCCTGCACCTGTACATCGGCGAGGAGGCCACCGGCGTGGGCGTGTGCGACCATCTGCGCAAGACCGACTGGATCACCAGCACCCACCGCGGCCATGGCCACGCCCTGGCCAAGGGCATGGACCCGGCCACGCTGATGGCCGAGCTGTACGGCCGCGCCGACGGCTGTTGCGGCGGCCGCGGCGGCACCATGCACCTGTACGACCGCTCGGTCGGCCTGTTCGGCACCAACGGGCTGGTGGGCGCGGGCATCCCGCAGGCCGTCGGCGCCGGCATGGCCGCGCGCCGGCTCGGCGGCGATGGCGTGGCCGTTGCCTTCTTCGGCGACGGCGCGAGCAACCACGCTGCCTTCCACGAGGGCATCAACCTCGCAGGCGCAATGTCGGCGCCGGTGGTCTTCGTCTGCGAGAACAACCTCTACGCCACCGCCACGCCGCTGGCCAGCGTGACGCGCAACCCCGAGATCGCCACCCGCGCCGCCGCCTACGGCATCCCGGGCGTGGCCGTGGACGGCAACGACATCGTCGCGGTGTGGTCGGCCATGCGCGAGGCGGTCGAGCGCGCGCGCCGCGGCGAGGGGCCGACGCTGATCGAGAGCAAGACCTACCGCACGGTCGCGCACCACGAGGGCGACCCCGTGGCGGGCAGCTACCGCACGCAGCAGGAGGTGGACGCGTGGACGGGACGCGACCCGCTGCTGCGCGCGCGCGAAGAGTGGCTCGAGCCGCTCGGGCTGGCCGATGCAGGCACGCTCGAGGCCATGGAGGCCCGCGTGCGCGCCGTCGTCGAGCACGCGCTGGACTTCGCGCGGCGTTCGCCCGAACCCGACCCGGCCACTGTCGACCGGCACCTCCACGCCGTGCCGCTGAACCCGGCGCAGGCGCTGCAGCCCTCGGATCCCGCTGCATCCACCGTCACCCAGGGCTGGCTCGACGCCGTGCGCGACGGCATCGCCGAGGAGATGCGCGCCAACCCGCACATCGTCTACTTCGGCGAGGGCACGGGCGAGCGCGGCGGCAGCTTCGCGCACACCAAGAACCTGTACAAGGAGTTCGGTGCGCAGCGCCTGATCGACACCCCGATCTCGGAGCTCGGCTTCACCGGCGCCAGCGTCGGCGCGTCGGCCGTGGGTGTGCGCTGCGTGGCGGACCTGATGTTCGCCGACTTCCTGTTCGAGGCCGCGGGCCAGATCGTGCTGCAGGCGGCCAAGCTGCGCTACATGAGCAACGGCCAGATGAGCGCTCCCATGGTGGTGCGGGCGGCCGCCGGCGCGCTGCGCTCGGCCGGGCCGCACCACAGCGGCATGTACCACCCGATGTGGGCGCACGTGCCCGGGCTGGTGGTGTGCGTGCCGTCGAACCCGGCCGACGCCAAGGGCCTGATGAAGACGGCCCTGCGCGCCGGCGACCCGGTGCTGATGCTCGAGAGCAAGGCGCTGTTCTCCTCCAAGGGCGAGGTGCCGGTGGGCGAGCACTACGTGCCCTTCGGCGTGGCACGCGTCGCGCGCCCGGGCCGTGACCTGACGATCGCCGCCGCCGGCCAGATGGTGGGCATGGCCTTGACTGCCGCCCAGGCGCTGGCCGGGCGCGGCATCGAGTGCGAGGTCATCGACCTGCGCACCATCCAGCCGCTGGACGTGGACACCGTGGCCGCCAGCGTGCGCCGCACCGGACGCCTGCTCGTCGTCGACGAGGGCTGGTCGATGTGCGGCGTCGGCGCCGAACTCGGCCAGGCCATGCAGGAACTCGCCTTCGACCACCTCGACGCCCCGGTGGCGCGCCTGCACACCGATGCGCTGACGCATCCCTTCGCGCCGTCCCTCGAACGCGCGATGCTGGTCAATGCGCAGCGCATCGAGGAGGCGGCCGCCGATGTGATGCGCGGCCACGCACCCGCGCCGCGGCGCATGCGCTCAGGCATGGCGCAGGCCAGCCCTGCGGCAGCGGGCGCTGCGGCCGCAACGCCCATGTCATCAGCCCCCGGTGCGCAGGACGTGCGCCAGGAGCCCGCAGCGACGCCGCCCGAGGTTCCGGCGCCACCCGCCGCCACCGCGACGGCGGCGAGCCTGCCCGCCGGCGAGGCCCTGACCATGCCCTACGGCGACCTCACCGTCAGCGAGGGCACCCTGGTGCGCTGGCTCAAGCAGGTGGGCGAGGCCGTGCGCGCGGGCGAGGTCGTGGTCGAGATCGAGACCGACAAGGCCATCGTCGAGGTCGAGTCGCCCTGGGACGGCACGCTCGCCCACCAGTGCGAGGGCACCGGGACCGTCGTCAAGATGGGGCAGCAGATCGCGATCATCCAGCCGGCCTGAGAGCCAGGGAGCCCTGCCCCCATGCACGCCTTGAACGCCCAAACCCTCGGGCTCTGAGACGGGAGCGTACTTCATGGACCTGGCCCCGAACACACCGAGCCCGACACGGCTGTTCGCCTCCCCGGCCGCGCGCGCGCTGGCCCGCACCGCCGGCCTGCCCCTGCACGGCCTGCGCGGAAGCGGCCCCGGCGGTCGCATCGTGCGCGCCGACGTGCAGGCGGCGCTCGGCACGCGCGGCGCCGCCCCCGACGAGCCGCCCGGTTGGGAGCTGCCGCCGGGCTCGCGCGCCGAACCGCTGTCGATGGTGCGCCGCGCCATCGCCCGGCGCATGACTGCCGCCGTGCGCGAGGCGCCGCACTTCTTCGTCGAGATCGACGTCGATGCCGCGGCGATGCAGGCCGCACGCGCCGCCTGGCGGGCGCAGGGCGGGCCGGTGCCCTCGGTCGGCGCCTGCGTGCTGCGGGCGGTGGCGCTGGCGCTGCGCGACGAGCCGGAACTCAACGCATGGCTCCAGGGCGAACAACTCGTTCGCCACGATGGAGTCGACCTCTCGGTGGCGATGTCGGTCGGGCAGGCACTGCTGATGCCCGTGCTGCGCCAGGCCGACCGGCAGGACGCCCACGGCATCGACCGCTGGTTGCGCGAGACGCGCGCCCGCGCCGAGAGCGGCCCGCTGCCCCCGGGCAGCAGCCGCGGCGGCGGCTTCGCGGTGTCCAACCTGGGCGGTTTCGGTGTGCGTGCCTTCACCGCCATCCTGCAGCCGCCGCAGGTGGGCATCCTGGCCGTGGGCGAGGTGCAGCAGCGCCCGGTGGTGCGCGACGGCGCGCTCGCCGTGGGCCAGCAGCTGACGGTCACGCTGTCGGTGGACCACCGGGCCGTGGACGGCGCGCTCGCGGCGCGGTGGCTGCAGGCCTTCCGGCGCCGCATCGAGGACGCGCAGACCTGGACCTGAAGGCACGACGGCATGAAGATCGTCCGCCTCGAGACTCTGATGGCCAACTGCGGCCTGCGCAACTACCTGTTCGTGCGCCTGCACACCGACGACGGGCTGCATGGCGTGGGCGAGGCCACGCTGGAGTGGCAGGAACAGACGGTGCGCACGCTGATCCACGAATGGGCCGAGGCGCGCATCCTGGGCACCTGCCCCTTCGACATCGAGCGCACCTTCGGCGAGATGATCCGCGACCAGTACCAGGGCGGCAGCACGGTGATGACGGCCATCAGCGCGCTCGAGATCGCCTGCTGGGACCTGATCGGCAAGGCCTGCGGCCAGCCGGTGTGGCGCCTGCTCGGCGGGCGCGCGCGCGAAGCCCTGCCGATGTACGCCAACGGCTGGTACGGCGGCGCCCAGACGCCCGAGGACTACGCGCGCAAGGCGCGCGAGGTCGTGGCACGCGGCTACCGCGGCCTGAAGTTCGACCCCTTCGGGCAGGCCTGGAAGCACCTGAGCCCGAACGAGGCCGACCACGCCCACGACGTCGTGGCCGCCGTGCGCGAGGCCGTCGGGCCCGAGGTGCAGCTGATGATCGAGGTGCATGGCCGGCTGTCGGTGCGCGCGGCCATCGAGATGGGGCGCCGGCTGGCCGAATTCGATCCCGCGTGGTACGAGGAGCCCGTCACCCCGCACAGCCTCGAGCAGCTGCGCGAGGTGCGCGAGGCCTTGCCCTTCCCGATGGCGGCCGGCGAGCGCCTGTACATGCTCGAGGACTTCGCGCGTCTGGCGGCGATGCGCGCCTGCGACGTGGTGCAGCTCGACCTCGCCCACTGCGGCGGCCTCGGGCTCGGCCGCAAGATCGCCGCGCTGTGCGAGGCGCACGACCTGCGCATGGCGCCGCACTGCTCGATCGGGCCGGTCGCGCTGTGCGCGGCCGTGCATTTCGGCTGGGCCACGCCGCAGGTCATGGTGCAGGAGAACTTCGGCGACTTCGACGCCCCGTGGCGCCCGGCCCTGGTCGGCGGCTGGCAGCCGGGACGCGACGGCTTCTACGACCTGCCCGAGCGCCCCGGCCTGGGCATCGAGCTCGACGACGCGCAGATCGCGCGCCATCCCTTCGTCCAGCACGCCTTCCCCTCGCTGTGGGACGGACGCTGGGTGCGCGAGTTCACCAAGGGCGGGATGACGCAGTGACGGCCACCGCCACGCTGACGGCGCTGCGACTGAACGCGCAGACCTACCCGGTGGAGCCGGCCGAACGCGAGGCGCTGGCCGCCGCCGGAGTGCGGCTGCTCGAGATCGAAGGCCGCGACGAGGCCGAGCTGCACCGCCTGGTCGGCGAGGTCGACGCCCTGCTCGTCGTCTCCGCCTACGTGCCGGCGGGCCTGATCGAGCGCATGCCGCGTTGCCGCACGATCGCCCGCCTGGGCGCCGGCACCGACCGCATCGACATCGCCGCTGCGACCGCCGCGGGCATCGTGGTGAGCAATGTGCCCGACTTCTGCCTCGGCGAGCAGGCCGACCACACGATGGTGCTGCTGCTCGCGCTGGCGCGCCGCCTGCCGTGGATGCAGGCCGCGATGCGCCGTGGCAATTGGACGGCGCGGCAGGACCCGAAGGTGCACCGCCTGGCCGGGCGCGCGCTGGGCCTGCTCGGCTTCGGGGCCAGCGCCCAGGCCGTGGCGCGGCGGGCGGCCGCCTTCGGCCTGCAGGTGCAAGCCTGGACCCGCCGGCCCGAGGCCTGGCGCGAGGCGGCGCAGCGCCTGGGCGTGCGCATGGCCGGCTTCGACGAGGTGCTCGCAGGCAGCGACTTCCTGTCCGTGCACCTGCCGCTGGCGCCCGAGACGCGGCACCTCATCGGCGCGCGCGAGCTCGCCCTGCTGCGCCCGAACGCGCAGATCGTCAACACCGCGCGCGGCGCCATCTTCGACGAGGCGGCGCTGGTCGAGCACCTGCGCACGCACCCGGACAGCGCCGCCGCGCTGGACGTGTTCGAAGGCATCGACGTCTTCCAGCCCCCCGGCACGCCGGCCAGCCACCCGCTGCTGGAGCTCGACAACGTCATCTGCACGCCCCACAGCGCCGGCAGCTCGGTGGAGTCGACGGCCGAGTCCAAGATCCGCGGCGCGCAGCACGCGGCGCAGGTGCTGGGCGGGCAGTGGCCGACGCACGTGGTGAACCCGCAGGTGCAGCCGCGCGCGGGCGCGCTGACACCCGCCGTCCCGGACCGCGGCTGAGAGGCCGAGAGGCTGCCCGCTCGGCGCCACGCGGCCCTGGTGCCGCACAACACGCCTGCTCAGCTCCTCCACGTCGCGCCCTCGCCGCGGCGTGCGCCGGCGATTTCAGCCGCGTCCAGCAGGGCAAGGACCACGCTGCGCATCGAACGGGACCCGGCGATGCCGATATGCTGTGCGCTGGGCTCGCAGGCTGGCGCCGCAGGCATTGCGGCCCAGCCGCCTTGTCACCCGCCCTGCACCGCGTCCTCGGTCGACGGCCGGCGTTGCGGCGGGCCGATGGCCCGGCATGAGCACATGGAGACGCCGACCCGATGACCCCCCCCGAGAAACCCGCCGCCACCGAGCCCCGCCTGACCTCGCTGTCGCACGGCGGCGGCTGCGGCTGCAAGATCGCCCCGGGCGTGCTGTCCGAGATCCTGAAGGGGACGGCGGCGATGCCCATTCCGAAGGAGCTGATGGTCGGCATCGAGACCGCCGACGACGCGGCCGTCTACCGCCTGAACGACGAGCAGGCGCTGGTCGCGACGACCGACTTCTTCATGCCCATCGTCGACGACCCGCACGACTTCGGCCGCATCGCCGCCACGAACGCCATCAGCGACGTCTACGCCATGGGCGCGCGTCCGATCCTGGCGCTGGCGCTGGTGGGCATGCCGGTCAACGTGCTGTCCATCGCCACCATCGGTCGCATCCTCGAGGGCGGCGCCTCGGTGTGCCGCGCGGCGGGCATCCCGGTGGCCGGCGGCCACACGATCGACTCGGTGGAGGCCATCTACGGCCTCGTTGCGCTCGGCCTCGTCCACCCGGACCACGTCAAGCGCAATGCCGACGCGCAACCCGGCGACCTGCTCGTGCTCGGCAAACCGCTGGGCGTGGGTGTGATGAGCGCGGCGCTGAAGAAGGGCGCGCTCGGCGAGGCCGGCTACGCGCAGATGATCGCGACGACCACCCAGCTCAACTCCCCAGGTCCCGACCTCGCAGCGCTGCCGGGCGTGCATGCGCTGACCGACGTCACCGGTTTCGGCCTGGCGGGCCACGGCCTGGAGATGGCGCGCGGCGCCGGCATCGAGGTGCACCTGGACTGGCCGGCGGTGCCTCTGCTGGACGGGGTGCGCGCGCTGGCCGCGCAAGGCTTCGTGACCGGCGCCTCGGGCCGCAACTGGGCCGGCTACGGCCGCGACGTCGTGCTGCCGGCCCGCTTCGCGCCCGAGGACCAGGCGCTGCTGACCGACCCGCAGACCAGCGGCGGCCTGCTCGTGGCCTGCGCGCCCGAGACCCTGGACGCCGTGCTCGCCACCTTCGCCCGCCACGGATTCGCCCAGGCGACGGTGGTGGGACGCTGCGCGCCGGCGCCGGGCGCGGCGCGGCTGGTCGTGCACTGAGGCGCAGGTCATGACCGCCAGCACGACCGACGCGCGGCACGCGCGCATCGCCGACAGCTTCGGCGCCCAGGGGCTGATGAAGACACTGGGCGCGACGCTGCACTGGGTGGGTGACGGCGAGGTCCACATCGCGCTGCCGCACTCGCCGCACCTGTCGCAGCAGCACGGCTACCTGCATGCCGGAGCAGTCACCAGCATCGTCGACAGCGCCTGCGGCTACGCCGCGCTGACGCAGGCGCCGCCCGACCGCGAGGTCGTCACCGCCGAGTTCAAGATCAACCTGATGCGGCCGGCGCTGGGGCGGCGCTTCCTCGCCATCGGCCGGGTGCAGAACGCGGGCCGCACGCTGACGGTGTGCACTGGCGAGGTGCGCGCCTACCCGGGCGAGGGCGAGGACTTCAAGGTCGTCGCCCTGATGCAGGCCACCATCGTCGCGGTGCCCCGGTGAAGCCCGAGGACGACGGGCGGCGCGCGGGCGCCGTTTTCGGCATCTTCCTGCGCCTGGGGCTCACGTCCTTCGGCGGTCCGGTCGCGCACCTGGGCTACTTCCGCGAGGAATTCGTCGTGCGCCGGCGTTGGCTCGACGAGCGCGCCTACGCCGACCTGGTGGCGCTGTGCCAGTTCCTGCCCGGGCCGGCGAGCAGCCAGGTCGGCTTCGCGCTGGGCCTGCTGCGCGCCGGGCGCGCGGGCGCGCTCGCGGCCTGGGCCGGCTTCACCCTGCCTTCGACACTGGCGCTGATCGCACTCGCCCTCGGGCTGGCACACGCCGGGCCGACCCTGCCTGCCGGCCTGCTGCAGGGACTGAAGATCGCCGCCGTCGCGGTCGTCGCCCAGGCGGTCTGGGGCATGGGGCGCACGCTGTGCCAGGGCGCCGTGCGCGCCACGCTGATGACGGCCTCGGCGGCAACCGTGCTGCTGCTGCCGGGCACGGCCTCCCAGCTGGCGGTCATCGGGGTGGCTGGCGCCCTTGGGGCCTGGCGCCTTCGGCCGGGTCCGAGCGCCGCCACGCCGGCGGGCGCGCCCAACGCAGCGGCGGCGGGGACGTGGACGGGGGCGGGAGCGTCAGGCCCTGCCGGGCTGGCGCCGGGCGAGATCGTCTCGCCGCTGTCGCGCCGGGAGGGCCTGGCCTGGCTCGGCCTGTTCGTGCTGCTGCTGGCAGCGCTGCCGCTGGCCGCGGCGGCGCTTGCGCAACCGGCGCTGGCCCAGGCGGACGCCTTCTACCGCGCCGGCGCGCTGGTCTTCGGCGGCGGGCATGTGGTGCTGCCGCTGCTGCAGGCCGAAGTCGTGCCCACAGGGTGGGTGCGCGAGGACCTGTTCCTCGCCGGCTACGGCGCGGCGCAGGCGGTGCCGGGACCGCTGTTCACCTTCGCCGCGTTTCTGGGGGCGTCGATGTCCACAGGCGCCGGCGGCTGGGCCGGCGGGCTGCTGTGCCTGGTGGCCGTCTTCCTGCCCGGGCTGCTGCTGGTGGCCGGCGCATTGCCCTTCTGGGCCGGGCTGCGCCGTCGCGCCCATGCGCAAGCCGTGCTGGCCGGCGTGAACGCGGCCGTCGTCGGCCTGCTCCTGGCAGCGCTGTACGACCCGGTGTGGACCGCCGCCATCCACGGCCCGCGCGACTTCGCACTCGCGCTGACCGCGCTGCTCGCGCTCAACGCCTGGAAGCTGCCGCCCTGGGCCGCGGTGCTGGGCTGCGGGTTGGCAGGGGTGGTGCTGGGCGGCTGAGAGGCTGAGACGGCGACGGGGTGCGGTGCCCCAAAGGCCCCAAGCACGACAGAACTCGCCGCGTCCAGGCGCAACCCTTGCCATGGCAAGCGCCATGGCGAGGTCTCAGCTCAGCCTGGATTCGGCAGTTGGGCGCGCCCGAGCGGGCTGTCATCGGCCGCGATGGCAAGGCGCGAACCGCAGCCATGGCCTGTGCCATGGCGAGGAGTCGCAACGCCGCCAGCGTGGTCGAGGGCA
>JAIXWM010000030.1 GCA_027491255.1 Rubrivivax sp.
ACGCTGCGATGACGTTGCTCTTGAACCAGGGACTTGGGGACAGAGCCCCAACGCCGAACGGCCCCGCCATCTGGCGCGCCCGCGCCCCAACCCGAGCCCCGTCGCCGCCCGCAAGAAATTTTTTCGCCCGTCGTCTGACATTTCCCCCACCCCCCGCGTCTGTGCCTTTGAAACCCCTTCGCTGTCCGTCAGCACCCATCAGCTCCCATCACTCCGAGAGGCTTTCCATGCTGAACAACGCACCCCCCGCCGCCCTGCGCACCGCCTGCCTGGGTCTGGCCCTGGCAGCCGCCGGGCTGGCTGGCGCCCAGACCGCCGCCCCCACCACCAAGGACATCGTGCTGATGCGCGTCAGCACCGCGCAGCCGGCCGCCGCGGCCGAGGTGAGGCCGGGTGACGCGATGGCGGTGAGTGTGCTGCTAGAGTCGGCCGACGGCAGCCTGTCGCCGCGTGGCACGGACTTCGCCTTCCGCACCGGGGACAGGCTGCGCGTGAAGGTGGTGGCTTCGCGCACCGGCAAGGTCTGGCTGTTCAACACCACGCCTGACGGGGTGCTGCAGTCCGCCCCGGTCTGGCAGGGCGAGGTCAGGCAGGGGCAGGAGCTGATCACCCCGCGCATGCGGCTGGAAGGGCGCTCGGGCGTGGACCAACTGCACGTGGTGCTGGAGCCCACCGAGCCGACGCCGCCCAACGCCTATGTCTGGCTGCGGGACTGGATCGCCATCGACAAGGCGGCCTCGGCCTCTGCACCGGCATCAGCCGACAAGACCGCGCAGAGCAAGGACATCCGGCTCGACGTGCAGAACACCGCCACGGCGACCTACCTGCTCAACCCGGTCGGGCGCGGCCTGGTGACGACGGTTCAGATCTCGCACCGCTGAGCGTCCGCATGCACAACACCCCCATGGAGCCCGTGATGAGCGCTAACGCCTTGACCGTAACTGCTGCGCTGGCGCCGCGCCACACCGCCCGGGCCGTGCCCGCGCTGGTGCTGGCTGCTGCGCTGGCCGCGTCCTCGGCGCTGCCGGCGGCGGCGCAGACTGCCGAGCCTGCCGTCGTCGCCTTCGAGCGCTGGCTGCGCGTGCTGGAGGTGGTGCCGGTGTCGGCCCCACCCGCCCCGGCCGTGGTGGCGGTCAGCCCGCCGGCGCGGCCCGCGCCCGCAGCCACGCCCTACGAGCCCTGGCCCGTGATCCTGGGCGAGCCCGAGCTGCCACTCGTGGGCGCGGCACGCGCCGGCGGCAGCAGCGGCGCCGCCGCCTGGCCGGCCAGCCTGAACTACCAGGGTGTGCACGTGGCCTACCTGATGCTGGACCGCAACGGCGCCGGGGTGGAGCAGCGGGCCCTTTCCGCGGCGCCGCGCCCGGGCGAGCGTTTCAAGATCCGCGTCACGCCCACCTTCGACGCGCAGGTGCGTGTGGGCACCGTCACCGGCCAGGGCTGGACGCTGCAGCGCGGCGGTGCCTTCTACCCGGCCCAGGGCGGGCCGGTGCGGGTGGCCGCGGCACGCACGGTGGACCTGCCGGTGGAGCGCGACCACTACTTCGTCGTCGGCGACACCGGCGCGCCGCGCCTGCTGCTGCAGGTGCAGCACGAGCGGGCCGACGAGTCCAACCGCAGCCGCCAGCCCGCCTACCGGCGTGACCAGCTCAGCGGCACCAGCTACCTGCAACTGGTGCCGGCGGGCGCGCGGGCGGCCATCGAGCAGCTGATCACGGCGGCGCCGTGAAGACGGGGGTGACGATGAAGACAGGCCATACCCGCCGCGCCGCCGCGCTCGGTGCCGCCGTGCTCGCCGCGGCCGCGGTGCTGAGCGGCTGCGGTTCGCTGGAGCTTTCGCAGGCCGACATGGTCGTGAAGCGCGCCGACCCGAAGTCGGTGGTCGAGCTCACGCTCAGCCCGGCGCAGGTGCGCATCGGCCAGCAGGTGGCCATGCGGGTGCGTGCGGCGCAGCCCGGGCACCTGTACGTCGTGCAGGTCGGCTCGGACGGGCGCCGGATGTCGCTCGTCTACCCGAACGACGCCGACCCGCGCAACCGCCTGGGCGCGCCGGGCGCGGTGGTGGCCATCCCGGGGCCGGGCTGGGCGCTGGTGTCGCAGGGGCCGGCGGGGGTGGGCTACTTCGTGGCGATCGTCGCCGCCGAGGCGCAGGACCTGCCCGCCTTCAAGGCCGCGCTGGCCGAGCGCCGCATCGAGGTGCGCGGCAGCTACGGCGCGGCGATCGCGACGCTGACGGAGCTGGCCAATTGAGTGCTTCGCCGGGCGCCCGGCTGCTTGCCGCGTGCGGGCTGGCGGGCTCTTTTTTCTGGCCGGCCGCCGCGGCGGCGGCGTCTGACGAGCCGGTGTCCCGGGCGAGCGTCGAGGACTTCGTCGAACTGCTCTCCCAGCGTCTGCCCGACCGTTCGTTTGCGCGCACGCAGTTGCCCGACGCGCGCACGAATCTGTGTGCGGGGCAGGGCGGGGCGGCGGCAGCCGGGGCCGGTGCGGGCGGCCTCGGGGGCGCGCCTGGGCCGGGCAGCGCCGGCGGCGCCCGCACGCGCAGTCTCGAGGTGGTGCCCTACGCCGGCGACGCCACCCCGGGCGTGCACCTGGACGTGCGCTTCGCCACGGGGTCGGACCGTCTGGGCCGCGATGACGTCGCGCTGCTGGACAACCTGGCCGCGGCACTGGCCGACCCGCGCCTGCAGGACACCCGCTTTTCGATTGCAGGCCACACCGACGCCGTCGGCCCGGGGCAGCTGAACCTGGAGCTGTCCTGCGCGAGGGCGCTGGCCGTGGCGCGACACCTGCAAGGGCTCGGCATCGCGGCCGGGCGCATGAGCGCCTACGGTTTCGGCAGCCAGCGCCCGCTGACGCTGGAGCGGCGCGCCTCGGCTTTCAATCGGCGGGTGGAGATCCGGCTCGCGCCCTGAGGCGCCTGCCTGTGCCGACACGCCGTCGCCTGCCGCGCCGCCCGACCGCCTGACGACCACCCGACGACGTGCGCACTTCGCACCAGCGTCTGCCACCTTCCTTGAAAGGACTCGAACTGTGCCTGCTCCTCTGCAAAGCCTCCGTCGCTGGGCCGCTGCGGCCGTGGCTGCCTGCCTGCTGGGCGCCGCCACAGGCGCCGCGGCGGCCAGCCATGCCCTGATCCTGTGGATCGGCGACTACGGCCAGGCCGACCTGAACCTGCCCGGCCTGGAGATCGATGCCCGCAACGCGCGCGAGATCGCGCGCCTGATGGGCGTGCCGCCGCAGAACGTGCGCGAAGTGGCCAACCGCGCGCTGACGCGGCAGCGCATCGCCGCTGAACTGGCCGACCTGGACCGCCGCATCGCCACCGGTGACCGTGTCTTCGTGTACTACTCCGGGCATGGCCACCAGATCGCGGGCCAGTACGGCGCACGCTGCACCGAGGGCCTGGTCGTGCAGGGGCCGGACCTGTACATCGACGGCGAATTCCAGGACGCGCTGACGAGCCTTGGGCGCAAGGCGAGCCAGGTGGTCGTCATGAACGATTCGTGCTTCTCGGGCGGCGCCGCCACGCGCAGCCTCGCTGCCGCGCCGGCACCGGGCTGGGTGGGCAAGTTCTACCCGGCTTCGGTGGGCGTCGCCACGGCCATCGGCGCGGGCTACCAATGCGGCGAGGCGGTGAACAAGATGCTGCGAAGCCTGGAAGTCGTGGAGAAGTCCAGTAGCGCCGCGCAGGTGCTCTACGTGGCCGCCTCCAGCGACACCGAGGTGGCCTTCGCCACCCCCAACGGCAGCGTGGCCACCAACGCCTGGCTGCAGTGCCTTGCCGACCCGCGTGCCGACATCAACCGCAGCGGCGCCATCAACGGCCGCGAACTCCAGGCCTGTGCGCAGCGCGTGATCGATGCCGCCGGCGGGGGGCGCCAGACGATCACGCTGCAGGGCAACGCCAATCTGCCGCTGTCCTTCGTGGCCAGCACCAGCACCGGGGCCGCGCAGCAGGTGGACCCCGCCCAGGCGCTGCGCGACCTGCAGGCCGGCGCGGCCCGCGACCGTCGCGTGCGGCTGGATGCCTCGACGACACGGCTGCGCATCCGCGAGGACTTCCTGGACTTCTCGGTCACCACCGACCGCGAGGGCTACCTCTACGTGCTGCAGGTGGGCAGCGACGGCCGCACCTTCAATCTGCTGTACCCCAACGCCTTCGAGCGCGACAACTTCGTGCGAGCCGGCACGCTCCGCTTGCCGCGCATGAACTGGCGCGTGCGCGCCGGCGGCCCGCAGGGCATGAGCCACCTCATGGCCATCGTCTCGCCGCAGCCGCGCGACTTCCTGAGCGGGGCGGCAGCCGGTGCGGCCTTCAGCTCGGTGGCAGTGTCACCCGCGAGCACACGCACGCTCTTAGTCGAGGCCTCGGGCGCTTCCGGCGGCTCCGGCAGCTATGGCGCGAGCGCAGTGGTCGCCATCGAGGAGACGCCTTGAAGCCCGCCCTTGCCATCGCCGCAGCGGCCGGGGCCGCCATGCTGGCCCTGTCCGCGGGTGCGCAGGTGTCCACGCCGGTAGGGGAGGCGGCCACGCCCGGTGCGCCCGCCGCCGCGCCCGCCGCAGAGGCTACGGACAAGCGCATCGTGCTGGACACGGCGCCTGCCGCGCCCACCGCGCCGGTCGCACCAGCCGCGCCGGGCGCCAGCAGTGCCAGCCCGCCCCCGGCGGCCGATGCGCCGCGCCCGGCCACCACGCCGCTGGGCGAAGCCATCGCAGCCGCCACGCTGGCCGACCTGGGCCTGCAGATGTTGCGCCAGTCGCCCGCGGGCGCCGGTGCAGCCGAGCGCAACCTGGCGATCTCGCCGCTGTCGGTGGCGGCGGCGCTGGCCCTGGTGCACGCCGGCAGCGGTGGCACCACCGCGTCCGAACTGGCGGCGCTGGTGGACCCGGCCGTGGCGCGCGGTCGCTTCTACAGCGAGCGCCTGCCCGCGCTGTGGCGCGCCCTCATGGCGCCGCCGGGCGGGCCGGTCACCCTGGCCAGTCGGCTGTGGGCACGCGCCGACGTGGCCACCGCCGTGCCGGCGGAGTACGCCGGTCGCATGGCCCAGCGCTTCGGCGCCACCGTGGGCATCTTCCCCGGCACGGCGCCCGAGCAGGCTCGCCAGGACATCAACACCTGGGTGTCGACGCAGACGCGGGGCGCCGTGCCGCGCCTGCTGCCGCCGGGCAGCGTGAAGGGCTCGACCAAGCTCGTGCTGGCCAACGCGGTGTACTTCAAGAGCCCGTGGGAGCAGCCTTTCGAGCCGCAGGCCACGGCGCCGCGGCCCTTTGCCACGCCCGACGGCGTGCGCAGCGTGCCGACCATGGTGTCGCAGCGCGTGGTCCGCCGCGCCGTGCTGGACCGCATGGAGGTGCTGGAACTGCCGTTTGCCGCCGGCGGCCACCGCCTGCTGGTGGCCATGCCGCAGGCGCCCGAGACACTGGCGGCCGCCGAGGCGCGACTCGACGGCGCAGAGCTTGCGTCGTGGTCCGAGCGGCTGCGCCCGCTCACCTGCCGCCTGCACCTGCCACGCTTCTCGGTGGCGCCGCGCGTGGCCTCGCTGAAGACGCCGCTGCAGGCACTGGGGGTACGCCAGGCTTTCAGCGACCGCGCCGATTTCAAGCCCATGCTGGGCAGCGCGGCCTCGGGCGTCCAGCTCGACGAGGTCTTCCACGCTGCCAGCGTCGACATCGACGAGCGCGGCGGCGAGGCCGCGGCCGCGACCGCGGTCACCATGGTGGCGAAGTCGCTGCAGATGCCGGCAGCCGATTGCGCGGTGGACCGGCCTTTCCTGTTTGCCATCGTCCATGGTCGTACGGGCGCGCCGCTGTTCATCGGCCGCGTGACCGACCCGGCGGCAACGGGGCGCTGAACGGCCCGCCGCACGCTGGCCGTCCGTTCTGGCCGTCCTCTCGACGACCCATCAGCCCGCCGGCCACCGCCTGCCCGATGACCGACAGCCCGCTCGACCGCCTGCGCCAGGCCGCCGACGAGGTGCTCGGCCTGTTTGCCCAGGCCGTCGTCCACGAGGCCGCGCAGCGCCCGCGCGAAGCCGCAGGCGCGCGCGAGCGTGGCGGCCGCCTGCTGCACCAGGGCTTCTCGCGGTGGTTCCAGCGCCACTATCGGCGTCTGGGCCTGAGCGAAGACGCAGCCGAGGACCTGACCCAGGACGCCTTCGTCAAGCTCTACCTGCAGGCCCACACCCACGGCGTGCGCGGCAATGCCTTCGCGCTGGTGTGCACGGTGCGGCGCTCCGTCTTCCTCGACCACCTCAAGCGCCACCGCGCGGCGATGCGTGGCGGCGCGGACGCCGCGCCCGGCGGCGCCGAGGTGCTGCTGAGCGACGAGGAGTGGCTGGCCCTGGCCGACGGCCAAGGCGACGCCGCCGGCGAGCACGGGCTGGCCGGGCTGGTGGACTGTGTGCAACGCAAGCTCGTCGCCTACCAGCGCGAGGCGCCAGCACGGGCCGAGGTGCTGGAGTTGCTGTGCTTCGGCCTGAGCGCGCGCGAGATCGCCGCCGTGGTCTACGCCAAGCCCGAGCCCGAGGTCACCCCCCAGGAGGCCGCCAACATGCGCGACCGGATCTACAACACCCGCAACCAGGCCCGCGCCCTGTTTGCCGAATGCCGGGAGGACGCGCCATGAACGCCACCGCCGAAGACCATTGGACGGAGGTCCTGGCCGGCCGCGCCACGCCGCAGGACGCCGACGCACGCCGCGCCGTCCGCGCGCGGGCCTGGTTCGAAGCCCAGGCCCGCGCCGACCTGGCCGCGCCCGCCGAAGACGCCGCCGCGGCGCGCCTTCTGGCGCGCCTGGAAGCGGCTGCTGCAGCCGTGCGGCCGGATGCCGCGCTTGCAGTCCCGGCCCGCGCGCCACACCAGGCGGCCCGTGCCCAGGGGGCCGATGGCCAGGTCGCACCCCTCGCCCCGGCGTCACGGGCGTCACCGGCTGCAATGACGGGTGCGGCGGGAACGGCGGGAACGGCGGGAACGGCGGGAATCGCAAGTCCCGCGGCGCGCGCCGGTGCCGTCGGGCCGCGCGGTTGGGCGGTCCTGCGGGCGACGCTCTCGTCCTGGCTCGCCCCGCGGCCGCTGGCGGCCTTCGCCACCGCCTTGTGTGCCGGCGTGTTGGTCTTGCAGTGGCAAGCCGCACACGATGACGACTTGCAGATCAAGACGCCGGCGCCGTTGCCGTCCGCCAGTGCGCCGTCGCCCGGCGGGACCGGGCATACGCTGATTGCCGCGAGCGCCGCGCCGCTGCAAGATGCGCTCGCGCTGCGCGACGAATTGCGTGCGCTGGGCGTCACCGCCCAGGTGCTGGAACTCGGCGATGCCACGCGCGTGCAGGCCAGCATCGAACCCGCCGCGCAGGCCCTTGTGCAGCGGGCAGTGAACCAACGGGGATGGGTATGGACGCCGGGTCCGCAATTGAGCGTGGAATTCCAGCGCAAGCCTTGAGGCGCAGGGCTTGCGCTGGCGGGCCGGCGGCCGGGCCGCGCCTCTTCCGCTGCGGCGCAGCGGCGGGGCAGCCGGAACTGCGCCGAGAGCCCGGCCCGCCCCCCGGCCGACTCGCAGTCATCCTTGCCGGCCTCTTCCTTGCCGCGCTGCTGGCCCTGGGCGCCACCGCGGCTCACGCCCGCAACGTCGCGCTGCTGATCGGCGTGGGTGAGTACGGGGACGCCAGGAGCAACCTCGAGGGACCGGTTCACGATGTGGCGGCGCTGCGCGATGTGCTGGTGCGGCGCTGGGGTTTCGACGCCGCGGACGTGCACACCCTGGTCGACGCGCAGGCCACGCGCGAGGCCATCCTGGCGGCGCTGCGGTCGCTGCCGGCGCGCACCGCCCCCGGCGACGAGGTGCTGATCTATTTCTCCGGGCACGGCACCAGTGCGCTTGACGGCGGCATGGACGTCCCGCTGCCGCATGGCTCGGGCGCTTTCGTCCCCTACGGCGTGGACCGCAGCAGCCCCGCGGCGCTGGCGCGTGGCTTCATCGTCGGGCGTACCGATCTGCAGCCGCTGCTGCGCGCGCTCGACCAGACCGGCCGCCGGGTGTGGGTGATCTCGGACTCCTGCTACGCGGGCCAGCAGGTGCGCTCGCTCGCGCCCGGCGACGACGAGGCGCTGCCCTCGCGCTACCTGCCGCTGCCGGCGAATGCGGCCGAGCGTCAGATGCGCGAGCGCAACGAGGCCCGCGCCGCCGAGCGCCCCGAGATCGACCCCTATCCCTACCGCGCCGTGGCCTACCTGGCGGCCTCGGCCGAGGGGGAGGCCGCCAAGGACATTCCGCGCGTGCTGTTGCGCAGGTACCCCACGCTGGATGGCCGCCCGCACGGCGCGCTGACCGACGCCCTGCTGCGCGTGCTCGAAGGCCGGCTGCCCGCCGACCTGGACCGTGATGGCCGGCTTGACCTGAACGAGGTGCACCGCGCCGTGGCCGACTTCATGGCGGCGCGCGCCTACGGCCACACACCGCAGCGCCTGCCTTCGGTTGGGGAGGACGAGTTCGGTCTGGGCGCGCGCGCCGTGCTGGCCGCGCGCGGCATGGCCGCGTCGGCACCCGACGCGGAGCCGCAGCCCCTGCGGGTGAGGCTGGCGCCCGGCGTGGCGGCTACGCTGCGTTCCGCGTTCGCCGGGGTGCCCGGGCTTCAGACCGTCACCAGCGGCGAGGCCGAGGTCGTGCTGCATGCCGCCAAGGGCGGCGTGGCGCTGCGCACCATGGGCGACGACCTGCTGGCCGAATTGCCGCCCGCCGCGGCGTTCGGGCGCCCCTTGCGCGACAGCCTGCGCCAGCTCGCCTGGGCCCACCGCCTGCGGCAGGTGGCCGAGCGCCACCGCCGCGGCGCGCTCGCGGTCGAGGTGAGCCCGGCGCTGTACGGCGGCAATTTCCGCATCGGCGCCGAGATCCGCTTCGTCGTCCGGCCCGACCGCGATGCCTGGCTGCTCATGCTCAACGTGGACTCGGCGGGGCGCGTCTCGGTGCTCTACCCGTTCGACCGCTCGGAACTGCGGCCGCTGCAGGCCGGCCGGGCGCGCACGATACCGGGCGCGGACCCCGAACCAGCCATCAAGGTGCAGCCCCCGGAGGGCATGGACATCCAGATGGTCTTCGCTTTCGACGCGGAGCCGCCCGAGCTGCGCTCCTTGCTGCGGCTGGTCTCGGCCGACCCCGACGACTCGCGCCTGGCGCGCCTGGAGCCTCTGCTGGCCTCGATGGCCGGGCGCTACACCTTCGCCCAGAGCGTGCTGCGTGTGAGTGCCGCGCCCCGCACCGCCCAGGGGCCTGACCGTGGCGCGCGTGCGCTGCCGTTTGCGGCCCTGGAGTTGCGCCCATGACCCCGTCGAATGCCGCCGCGCCCATGTTCATGCCCATGGCTATGCCCATGCCCGCGGCCGCTGCCGATACGCTGCCTTCCCGGTGGCGCGCAGGGCTTCACGCGTGGCGCCGGCGCACCGTGCGCGGGGTCGTCGCGGCGCTGGCCGCGCTGGCGATGGCTGGCGCGTGGGCCCCGGCCGCCGCCACGGCCGCCGAGACGCATGCATTGCTGATGTGGGTGGGTCGATACGGCTCGCCCGAGCTGAACCTGCCCGGCATCGAGGCCGACGCCGCCCGCGCGCGCGAGATCGCCACCGTTCTCGGCGTGCCACCGCAGCGGCGCATCGAGGTCAGCGAGGAGGCGCTCACGCTGCCCGGCATCGTCGAGGCTTTTGCCACGCTGGAGCGTCGCGTGCAGCCGGGTGACCGCGTGCTCGTCTACTACTCCGGCCACGGCAGGCAGGTCGAAGGCCAGCACCCGGGCACCCGCTGCAGCGAAGGCATCGTGACGCAGGACGCGGGTCTTTACCTGGACATCGCGCTGGAGCGCACGCTGCAGCGCCTGGCCGCGCGCGCTGCCCAGGTGCTGATGTTCAACGACTCGTGCCATGCCGGCGGCGCGGCCACCAAGAGCCTGGGCCGCGGCTTCGTTCTGGCGCCCGGCGACGGCGACGAGGCGGAGGTGCCCAAGGTCTTCCCCGGCGCCCTGCGCACCGCACTGCGGCCCGAAGACACCCGCGCCTGCGGCGACCCGGTGAACAAGTCGCTCGCGGGCCTGGGCGCCGTGATGGGCGGTGCCAGCTCGAGCAGCGCCAACTGGCTCTACGTGGCCGCGGCCGCGCGCGACGAGATCGCCTATGCCGGCCGCAACGGCAGCCGCGCCACCGCCGCGTGGCACGCCTGCCTGACCCGCCGTACGGCCCAGCCGGGCACCCAAGGTGGCCCGCTGCCCGCCACCGGCGAGGCGCTGCGCCGCTGCGCGCAGAGCCTGCTCGACGCGCGCCCGGGCCGGCGGCAGACGGTGACGCTGGTGGGCGACCCCAATTTCCGCCTCGGGTGGCGGTGAACGTGGAACTGAGGATGGCGGCGATGACGGCTCGCGGGGTGCAGATGGACACGGTGGGGTGGCAGCGGCCTGACGGCGCCGGCAGGGTCAGTACGCGCTCCGCGCAGCCGCCAGTGGGCCGAAAGGGCGACGCATGGGCCGTTCGGCCTGCCTGGTGCAGGGGCCGATGGGCTCTCGCCGTGAGCCAGCTTCGTGCCGTCTTCGTCGCCTGGTCGGCTGCCGCGCTGGCCATGGCCGCGGTGGGCGGGTCGGGTTTGACGCTGGCGTGGGCCCAGAGTCCTTCGGGCGGGGGCGGCACCGCTGGCGCACCGTCAGTGGAACCCAGGGCGTCGCTGCCGGCACTTCAAGCTGAGCTCGAGGCCGGACGCCGACACCTGCAGCAGATCGAAGCGCGCGTCAAAGCCGAGGCTGACGCACGGCGCGGCGAGATCGCCGCGCTGGACGCTCAGCAACGCCGGTTGCAGGAAGAGATCGCATCGCGTCGTCAGGCCGAGGAGCGTTTGGCTGCCGAAGCTGCCGCGCAGGTGGCCGCCGCGCGCCGTGCGGTGCAGCGAGCCGAGGAGCAACTCGCCCAGGCCCGCCAGCGCGATGCCGAGGCCGCCGAGCTTCAGCGCCAGGCCGAGGCGCGCCGTACCGCCCAGGAACGAGCGTCTGCAGCCGTGTCCACGGCCGAGAAGCGCGTTGCCTTGGTGGTGGGCAATGCCGACTACATCCGCGTGCCGTTGAACAACCCGGTCAACGACGCGGTGGACCTGGCTGCGGCCTTGCGCCGGCTTGGTTTCGACGTGATGGAGCGCCGCAACCGAAGCTCGGACGAACTCAAACGGGACCTGATCGAATTCCAGGACAAGCTTGGACCTGGTGCGGTGGGCCTGTTCTATTTCGCTGGGCACGGTGTCCAGGCGGGGCGTGGACAGAACTACCTGCTGCCCGTGGGCGTGGACTATCGCCGCGAACGCGATGCAGAGGTGTTCGGGCTCGAGGCAGGCAGCGTGCTGCGGCGGATGGAGGAGTCGGGCGCTGCGCTGAGCATCGTGATCCTGGACGCCTGCCGCGATTCGCCCCTGCCTGCCGAAGGCCGCTCGAGCGCGAGCCGCGGCCTGGGGCGCATGGAAACGCCCAGCGGCTCTCTGGTGGCCTTTGCGACCGCGCCGGGCACCACGGCAGACGAGAACCGCAGTGGGCGCAACGGGCTGTACACGCAGTACTTGCTGCGGGCCATCGAGGTGCCGGGCCTGAGGCTGGAGGACGTGTTCCAGCAGGTGCGGCGCGACGTGGAACGCGCCTCCAACCGGCGCCAGAGCCCGGAAGAGATCAGCAAGCTGACGAGTGCCTTCTTCTTCCGTCCGACGCAGCCGCAGCAGCGCGTGGTGGGGCCTGCCGAGACCATGGGCGCGGCGGCTTCGCAGGCGCCGGTGTTGACGGCGAGTTCGTCGGCGCCGGACCCGGAGGTCGATCTGTGGGAACTGGCCAAGCGGCGGGACAACGTCGCCAGCTACGAGGCCTATCTGCGGGCCTACCCGCAGGGGCGGTTTGCGGGTACGGCCCGCGGCGCGCTCGAGGGTTTGCGGCCCGCCGCGGTGGCGACAGTGCCCGTTGCCGCGCCTGCGCCTGCTGCGCCGGTGGCGGCCGCTGCGACGCCGCCGCAGCCCGTGGTGGCGCCTGCGGCCTCCACCTTCGCCACATCGACCCGCCGGCCTGGCACGGTGTTCAGGGACTGCGCGATCTGCCCTGAAATGGTGGTGGTCCCGGCGGGACGGTTCCTCATGGGCAGTCCCGAGACCGAGGCGGGTCGGTCGGCCGACGAAGGGCCGAGGCGCTGGGTCAACGTTGGGGCGTTGGCGATGGGCCGGTACGAGGTGACGCAGGATCAGTGGAGTAGGGTGATGGGAGTCAATCCGAGTACCGACAAGACGTGTGGTGGGCTCCACCCCAGTCAAGCCGTCGATTGCCCTGTCCAAAACGTGAGCTGGACCGATGCGCAGGAATTCCTGCGCCGACTCAGCGCCACTGCCGGACACCGCTACCGCCTGCCGAGCGAGGCCGAGTGGGAGTACGTAGCCCGTGCGGGCAGCACTGCGGCCTACCCGTGGGGTGAGTCTTTCGTTGCCGGCCGGGTGAATGGCGGCCCTTCCACCAGTACCCGGCTCGTAGGCTGGGTGCCTTCAAATGCCTTCGGCCTGCACGACATGCACGGCAACGTCATGGAATGGGTTCAGGACGTCTGGAACGACAGCTACAGCGGCGCGCCGACAGACGGCTCGGCATGGTTGACCGGCGGGGACCCCTCGCGCCGCGTGCTGCGCGGCGGTGCGTGGAGCGGGTCGCCTGCTGCGTTGCGATCGGCCGCCCGCATGGGCAGCCCGGCGGACACGCGCAACGGCATGACCGGCTTTCGTGTGGTCCGCGACTTCTAGGCGGGCCTGAGCGGTTATGACGATGATCGAGACGCTCGAGTGGGCCCCGGATGCAGGTCCAAGACGACAGAGGCCGCAGATGACGCACCGGCGCCGGTTCCTCGCGCGGCTCCAGGCGGCGCTTTGGTGGCTTGTCGCCATCGTGGCGGGGCTCGGTGCCGCGCCGGTCCATGCGCAGCCCGCAGCCCCGCCCGCGGCGTCGAGCGTTCAGCCCGAAAGCCTGGAGCGCTTGCTCTTGCAGGTGGAGGCGCAACGCAGGGCCCTGGCAGAGGCCCAGTCCAGGGTTCGCAGCCAGGCCCAGGCGCGCAAGGCGGCACTGGCCGATCTCCAGACGAGACTGCGGGCCTTGCAGGCGGAACTCGACGCGGACAACCAGGCCGATCAGCGTGCCAGTGCCGAAGAAGTGCGGCAACTGAGCACGGCCGCTGCGGCGGTGGACGCTGCCCAGGCCCGTGCAGACCAGGAGCGCCAGCGCCTGGCCGCCGAAGCCGCCGACCGCCAGCGCCGTGAAGACGAGGCCCGGCGCGTGGCGCAATCGCGCCAACCCGCCATCCCGCCCGGCACCGAGAAGCGCGTGGCGCTGGTGGTGGGCAACTCGGCCTACCGGGACCGGCCGCTGGCCAACCCGGTCAACGACGCGCGCGCGATGCAGCAGGCGCTGGCGGAGCTGGGTTTTGACGTGCAGGTGGCCACCGACGTGGACCGGCGCGGCCTGCTCGGGGCGCTGCGGGAGTTCGAGGCGCGCTCGCGCGGGGCCGATGTGGCGTTCTTTTACTACGCGGGCCACGGGGCGCAGGTGGGCGGAACCAACTTCCTGATCCCGCTGAACGCGCCGATCCGCGCCGACAGCGATGTGCCCGACGAGGCGGTGGACGCGTCTTCGGTGCTGCGGCGCATCGAGGACGCGCGCGCCAAGGTGGGCCTGGTGGTGCTGGACGCCTGCCGCGACAACCCCTACCCGGGGGCCAACCGTTCCAGCACGCGGGGGCTGGCGCGCATGAACGCGCCCACCGGCACCATCGTGGCCTACGCCACGGCCCCGGGAAGCACGGCCGAGGACGGCAGCGGCGCCAACAGCCCCTACACCGCCACGCTGGCGCGGGAACTGCGCGTGCCGGGGCTGGACGTCAAGGACATCTTCGACCGCACGGCCCAGGAGGTGGAACGCCTGACCAACGGCCGCCAACGCCCGCGCGAGGAGATCGCGCTGAGAGGGCGCTTCGTGCTGCTGGAGGCGCCGGGTGGGGCAGCGACAGTGGCTGCGGCAGCACCCGCACCCGCACCACCCGACCCCGAGGTGGACTTGTGGGAACTGGCCAAGCGGAGGGACAACGCGGCCACGTACGAGGCTTATCTGCAGGCGTATCCGCAGGGGCGCTATGTGGCGGCGGCGAGGGCTGGGCTGGCGGGGTTGAGGCCGGCGGCGGCGCCGGTGGAGTTGAGGCCGACACCGGCGGTGGCCGTCGCGCCGTCAGCCGTGCCGTCAGTGTTGGGGCGTCGCGATGGCGAGGTGTTCAAGGACTGCGCGGAGTGCCCGGAGATGGTGGTGATTCCTGCGGGTCGGTTCTTGATGGGCAGTCCGCCCGGCGAGACCGGACGCTTTCCGGATGAGGGCCCGCAGCGTTGGGTGGACGTTCCACGCTTTGCCCTTGGCAAGTTCGAGGTGACGCAGGGGGAGTGGCAGGCGGTGATGGGCAGCAACCCGAGCCGCTTCAGCAACTGTGGCGTGAACTGCCCGGTGGAGAACGTGAGTTGGAACGACGCCCAGGAGTACGTGCGGCGCCTGAGCCAGCGCACGGGGCAGAACTACCGGCTGCCGAGCGAGGCGGAGTGGGAGTACGCGGCCAGGGCGGGGACGACCACAGCGTATTTCTGGGGGGACCGATTCGATGGTGGGCGTGCGAACAACGGCAGCAGTACCGAAACGGTCGGTCGCTACCCGGCCAATGCGTTCGGCCTGCACGACATGCACGGTAACGTCTGGGAATGGGTGCAGGACGTCTGGCATGACAGCTATGCGGTCGCGCCTAGCGACGGGTCTGCCCGGATGAGCGGCGGCGATGCGTCGCGGCGGGTGCTTCGCGGCGGGTCGTGGAACTACGCGCCGCAGATCCTGCGCTCGGCATTCCGCAGCGGGGACTCGCCGGACTACCGCAACTACTACGCCGGCTTCCGTATCGCCAGGATCTTTTAGTCTTTTCCGTTTTACCCTCTTACCCTCTGACTTCGATGGAAGACGCGACGAGACAGCCCGGAAACGGGGAGCGGTCCAACCAAGCTGTCGACCGCCGCGCCTTCCCGCCCACGTCCGACGGGCCGGTACCACGCCGAGGCCACACACACGCGGTTTCCCGCCCCACCGGCCAGCTGCGCCCAGGCCTGTTGCTTGGGTTCCTGCTGGCCCTTGCCACGCTGCTGCTGCCCGCTACCCCATGGGCCCAGCGCGTGGCCCTGGTCGTGGGCAACGCGGCCTACGCCGACCGTCCGCTGCGCAACCCCGTCAACGATGCACAACTGATGCAAACGACGCTGCGCGACCTGGGTTTTCATGTGCAGGTGGCCACCGATGTCGACCGCCGCGGCCTGCTGGCGGCGCTGCGCGACTTCGAGGCACGGGCCCGTGGCGCCGAGGTGGCCTTGTTCTACTTCGCCGGCCACGGCGCGCAGGTGGGTGGGGCGAACTACCTGATTCCTGTGAATGCCCAGATCCGCACCGAGACTGACGTGCCTGATGAGTCGCTGGACGCGGCTGGGGTGCTGCGCCGCATCGAGGAGGCGCGGCCCCGGGTGGGCTTGGTGGTGCTGGACGCGTGCCGCGACAACCCTTACCCGGGAGCCAACCGTTCCAGCGCGCGGGGTCTGGCGCGCATGAGCGTGCCCACCGGCACCATCGTGGCCTACGCCACCGCACCGGGCAGCACCGCCGAGGACGGCAGCGGCACGCAGGGCACCTACACCGGCGCGCTGGCTCGGTATCTGGCGCAGCCCGGCCTCGACATCAAGGAGGTCTTCGACCGCGCGGCGCAGGAGGTGGAGCGCCTGACCAATGGCCGCCAGCGCCCGCGTGAAGAGATCGGCCTGCGGGGGCGGTTCGTGCTGAGGGAGATGCCCGCCGCAGTTCTGGCGACAGGGCCGGTGCAGGGCGTCCCCTCCACGCTCACGCCCGTTGACGACCCGGAGCGCGACGTCTGGGAACTGGCCAAGCGGCGGGACAACGCGGCCACGTACGAGGCATATCTGCAGGCGTATCCGCAGGGACGCTATGTGGCAGCGGCGAGGGCCGCGCTGGCAGGGCTGAGGCCGGCGCCGGTGGAGACGAGGCCGGCATCGGCGGTGGCCGTCGCGCCGTCAGCCGCGCCGTCAGTGCTGGGGCGTCGGGATAGCGAGGTGTTCAAGGACTGCGCAGAATGTCCGGAGATGGTGGCAATTCCTGCGGGGCGGTTCTTGATGGGCAGCCCGCCGGGAGAGGCGGGGCGCTACGCAGATGAAGGCCCGCAACGTTGGGTGGGCATATCGCGGTTCGCCATGGGCAAGTACGAGGTGACGCAAGGGGAGTGGCTGGCGGTGATGGGCAGCAACCCGAGCGACTTCAGCAACTGTGGCATGAACTGCCCGGTGGAGAACGTGAGCTGGAACGACGCCCAGGAGTATGTGCGGCGTTTGAGCCAACGCACGGGGCAGAGCTACCGGTTGCCCAGCGAGGCGGAGTGGGAGTACTCGGCCAAGGCGGGCACGACGACGGCGTATTTCTGGGGGGACCGATTCGATGGTGGGCGTGCGAACAACGGTGGCAGTACGGTGCCGGTCGGGCGCTACCCGGCCAATGCGTTTGGCCTGCACGACATGCACGGCAACGTCTGGGAATGGGTGCAGGACGTCTGGCATGACAGCTATGCCGGCGCGCCTAGCGACGGGTCTGCCCGGATGAGCGGCGGCGATGCCTCGCGGCGGGTGCTTCGCGGCGGTTCGTGGAACATCTCGCCACGGGTCCTGCGCTCGGCCGGCCGCGGCGGGAACTCGCCGGGCGGCCGCAACATCGGCACCGGCTTCCGTATCGCCAGGACCCTTTAGGCTTTTTCCCTTTGAGCCTCTTATCCTCTGACCATGGTGGATGACGCGACAAGGCAGGCGTGGAGGCTGCGGTTCAGTGGCGGAGTCTCCGAGCGCGGTCCTGCTCCAGCAGGGCTGCTGCGAACGTCCTTTCGGGAACGAAGCAGATCGCTGCTCGCGCGTTACCCCGGTAGGTTGCACGTGGGGCAGTTGATCGCCTTCATGGTCATTCTGACCACGCTATTCCTCCCGCTCACCGCCTGGCCCCAACGTATCGCCCTCGTCGTCGGCAACGCCGCCTACGCCGACCGTCCGCTGCGTAATCCCGTCAACGATGCCCAGCTGATGCAGACGACGCTGCGCGAGCTGGGCTTCCAGGTGCAGGTGGCCACTGACGTCGACCGCCGCGGTCTGCTGGCGGCGCTGCGCGATTTCGAGGCCCGGGCTCGGGGGGCCGAGGTGGCCTTGTTCTACTTCGCCGGCCACGGCGCGCAGGTGGGCGGCGCCAACTACCTGATCCCGGTGAATGCGCCGATCCGCAGCGAGACCGACGTGCCTGACGAAGCGCTGGATGCCGCGAGCGTGCTGCGCCGCATCGAGGAGGGCCGGGCGCGCGTCGGGCTGGTAATCCTGGACGCTTGCCGCGACAACCCCTACCCGGGCTCGGCCCGTTCCAGCGCGCGGGGTCTTGCGCGGATGAGCGTGCCTACCGGCACCATCGTCGCCTACGCCACCGCGCCCGGCAGCACCGCTGATGATGGCGGCAGCGGCCCCAATGGCCTTTACACCGGCGCGCTGGTGCGATATCTGGCCACCCCGGGGCTCGATATCAAGGAGGTCTTCGACCGCACAGCACAAGATGTGGAGCGATTGAGCAACGGGAAGCAGCGTCCTCGCGAGGAGATCGGGCTGCGGGGGCGTTTTGTGATCAACGAGATGCGCCCGGCGCTTGCTGCGCAGACCCCGGCACCTGCTGTTGGATCTGGGTCGAGCAGCTTCAGTTTGGCCGACCTGGAGCGAGAGGCCCAGGTGCGGCGGCAGTGGGCCGAGTGGCAGCAGAGGATGCAAGGGGACTTCGACCGGGCCGCCGCCTTCCAAGAGTCACCGGATCTTCGGGTGCAGGCTTGGCAGCGCTTCCTCGGGGCGTGGAAGGACGACAACCCGATCAGCGGCGACGACGAGCGGCTGCGGGAGCAGGCGCAGCAGAGATTGGCGGCGGCGCAGCGCGAGGCGCAGCACCAGCGGCAGCAGCTCGCGGTGGCCAGTCCTCCTGCAACGATCGGCACTTCGGGCGGTGGCAGCGCGGTGTCACCGGGGCAGACCTTCAAGGACTGCGCCGATTGCCCGGAAATGGTCGTGATACCGGCGGGGCGGTTCCTTATGGGCAGCCCGGCCGCCGAACAGGGCCGTTTCTACGCCGAAGGGCCGCAGCGCTGGGTGGATGTACCGCGCTTTGCGCTGGGGAAGTTCGAGGTGACCCAAGGGCAGTGGCAAGCGGTGATGGGCGGTAACCCCAGCAGCTTCAAAAGTTGTGGCTTGAATTGCCCGGTGGACAACGTTAGCTGGAACGATGCACAGGAGTTTGTGCGGCGCATGAGCCACCGCACTGGGCAAACCTACCGCTTGCCAAGCGAGGCCGAGTGGGAGTACGCGGCGCGGGCCGGGACGACGACAGCCTATTTCTGGGGCAATGGATTCGACGGGAGCCTAGTCAACGTCAGTGGGCGACCGGTTCCGGTTGGTAGCTTCCCGGCGAACGCCTTTGGCGTACACGATACGCATGGCAACGTATATGAGTGGGTGCAAGACGTCTGGCACGACAGCTATCTAGGCGCACCGGGCGATGGGTCCGCCTGGATAACTGGCGGTGACCAGTCGCGCAGGGTGCTTCGCGGTGTCTCTTGGAGTGGCCAACCCCGTTACCTGCGTTCGGCTAATCGCGATCGATACACGCCGGACTACCGGAACGCCAACACCGGCTTCCGTATCGCCAGGACCTTTTAGGCTTTTTCCCTTTTTCCCTTTTTCCCACTTACCCTCTGGCCAGCGTCCCCGTGAGCACAAGCCGTCCCCATCCGACTCTGGCGCTGATGTTTGCGGTCCTGGTGCTGCTGCCGCCGCTATCTGCCTGGGCACAACGCGTCGCCCTGGTCATCGGCAACGCCGCCTACGCCGACCGCCCGCTTCGCAATCCGGTCAACGATGCCCAGCTGATGCAGACGACGCTGCGCGAGCTCGGCTTTCAGGTGCAGGTAGCCACTGATGTCGACCGCCGTGGCCTGCTGACAGCGCTGCGCGACTTCGAGGCCCGGGCCCGTGGCGCCGAGGTGGCCTTGTTCTACTTCGCCGGCCACGGCGCGCAGGTGGGTGGCGCGAACTACCTGATCCCGGTGAATGCCCAGATCCGCACCGAGACCGACGTGCCCGACGAGTCGCTGGACGCCTCGAGCGTGCTGCGTCGTATTGAAGAAAGCAGGGCGCGCGTCGGGCTGGTGATACTGGACGCGTGCCGAGACAACCCCTACCCCGGCTCGGCCCGCTCCAGCACGCGGGGCTTGGCGCGGATGAGCGTGCCCACCGGCACCATCGTGGCCTACGCCACCGCGCCCGGCAGCACCGCAGATGATGGTGGCGATGGTCCTCACGGGCTGTACACCGGCGCGCTGGCCCGGTTTCTGGCGCAGCCCGGACTCGACATCAAGGAAGTCTTCGACCGCACGGCGCAGGAGGTGGAGCGCCTGAGCAACAGCAGGCAGCGCCCGCGCGAGGAGATCGGGCTGCGGGGCCGTTTTGTGCTCAATGACGTGCGACCGGCTGTGGCGACTCAGACCCAGGCGCCTGCTGCGGGATCTGGGGCGGGCGGCGTTACCCTGGCGGACCTTGAACGCGAGGCTCGGGTGCGTCGCCAGTGGGCCGAGTGGCAGCAGCGGATGCGGGCGGACTTTGACCGTGTTGCCGGCTTTCAGGAGGCGCCGGATCTGCGCGCTCAGGCTTGGCAGCGCTTCCTGGTTGCATGGAAGGACGACAACCCCGCCAGCAAAGACGACGAGCAGCTACGGGATCAGGCCCAGCATCGGCTTGCCGCAGCCCAGCGCGAAGTGCAGCAGCAGCAGGAGGCCCGTGCCCGTGAACGACAGCAGGCGCGGGAGCAGGTCGCCGCAGCGCAGGCTGCTGCGGCGCGTGTTCCGGGTACGGTCTTCCGGGATTGCGCGGAGTGCCCGGAAATGGTGGTGGTGCCTGCGGGAAGCTTCAGGATGGGTTCACCCGAGAACGAGGCCGGGCGCGCCGAGGACGAAGGACCCATCCGGGATGTTCGCATCACGTCGGCCTTTGCGCTCGGGCGGCATGAAGTGACGCGTAGGGAGTTCGGCCTGTTTGTTGCTGCGACAGGCTACCTAACCGACGCGGAACGCAACGTGGGCTTGAAAGGATGCTCGGTTCTGGAGTCGGACGAAAGACGATGGCTTGACGGCCGCAACTGGCGAGCCCCGGGCTTTGCTCAGGATGACGATCACCCCGTCGTGTGTGTGAGCTGGAACGACGCACAGGCCTACCTGCGCTGGCTCAATGGTCAGGTGTCGGGACGGGCCTATCGCCTGCCCAGTGAGGCCGAGTGGGAATATGCGGCCCGGGCGGGCATGGGAAGCCTACGCTACCCCTGGGGCGACGACCTCCAGGTGCGCGACCTGTGCCAATGGGCCAACGGTGCTGACAAGACTGCACGTCCCGCCGGCGTGGAAGCCGCAGTCGGCATCGTCGCGGATTGCGAAGATGGCCATGCATTCACGGCCCCGCCTGATGCACTGAAGCCGAATGCGTTCGGACTCAGCCATATGCATGGCAATGTCTGGGAGTGGAATGAGGATGCCTGGCACGACAACCTGGCGGGCGCACCAGGCGATGGTTCTGCATGGCTGTCGGGAGGCTCTGGATCGTCGAGAGTGATTCGTGGCGGTTCCTGGCTGGAAGTGCCCCATGCATTACGCTCCAGTACACGAGACCGGTATTCCCAGATCTTTCGAAGTCACGATCTGGGCTTCAGGGTCGCCAGCATTCCCTGATTTGGATTTGCGCCATGTTCGCACGCAGAAGTTCGAAGACACGCATGTCGGCTGAATCAGGTGCCGCACGATCCCGCTGGGCCTCAGCCTGGAATGCTGCGGCACGTGGCTTGATTGGGGGGGCGTCGGGCTTGCTGTTGGCTCTGCCCGCATCGGCGCAGGTCACCATAATGCCCGACAACGAAGCTCGGCGTGCCATCAGAGCCCTGCAGGACAAGCTGCTCGAACTCGAGGTGGGGGCCAGGGATCGCATCACGACGGTCGATGCGGCCTTGAAGGCCTCGATCGGATCGGTCCAGCAAGAGTCGAAGGCGCGGTCCGACGCCGTGGCGCTGGAGGCGCTCAAGCGCCTCGAGGCTTCGGAGTTGGCCGTTCGCCAAGCGATCGACCGTCTGGCTGCTGTGTTGAACCAGCGCATCGATGGCACGAATGCCGCCAGTCGCGGCGAGCTGAACCGCCAGACGTCCGAACTGCGCGCCCTTCATGGCGTTCTCAAGGACAACCAGGTCGATCTTCAGGACGCGATGACTGGACAGGCGCTGAAGCAGGACGAGTTCAACCTGCAAGTTGTCGGGCGCCTCCAGAATCTCGACAGCGAGATCGTCGCACTGAAGATGGGGCGCGCGGAGGTGAGCCGGGCGGTTGGTCAGCTTCGGGAGGATGCCCAGAAGTGGCTGGCGCCGATGCAGACGTCGCTCGACCAGCTGACCCGGGACCTCGCCATCGCCCAGCGTGCGCTTCGCGACCAGGTGACGCTCATCGCCGACATCCAGCGCAAGGCAGACGAAGCGCAGCGCAAGACCGAAGAGGCCCTGAACGCGCTGCGACAGAAGACCGATGCCCTCGAGGATGGCCGCTCCAGGCAGATGGCCGAGTCCGTCCGCAGAACGCAGGCGACGACGTTGGCGCTGCAGCAGCGCGTCAAGGACGCGGAAGAAGCGATGCTGAATGCCCAGGAACGACTGCGCAGGCTCGAACAGGCGGCCGAGCGTGCCCCGTCCCCGGCGTCCGGTTCGCCAGCTGCGAATGGCACCCCGGACCCAACCGGAACGCCATCCAACTAGGGCGCGGCACTTGCGCTTCAGGGTTCTTTCTTGGCTTGCGCGCGGGGCGCCTCTGGTACGGCCGAGCTTGTCACGAGTCTTGCGCTGACCGTCGACTCTTGGAAGACGAAACACGGCTGGAAGCTCGCCAAGGCCATCTGGCCGAGAATTGGCGACCGCGGAAAACCTCATGTCAGAGCAGCGCGTTCATTCCCGCCCCATGTGGCCTGCGTGTCCGCCCGGAAGGGCGGCGGGCTGGCGGCGTGGCGTGGTGGCCTGGGCCCTGGTGCTCATGGGGGCGGTGGCTGCCACTTTGTCGCTGCCGGCCCTTGCGCAGACCACCTTCACCGATCTGGCGCGTCGCGCGCAGCAGGTGCTGGGTCTGCCGGGCGGCGCACCCGCGGCTCCCGCGCCGCGACGGCCCAAGTTGTCGGCCGCGCTCGTTCCCGGGCCGCTGACCGACCTGCAGGAGGACCGCTGCGGCCGTAACCGGACGCTGGCGCAAGCCGCGAGTACAACGGAAATCGAACGCCGCAAGACCGACCAGACGCACGCCTTCCTCGACATCGAGCCGGTCGCGGTGGCCCGCGGCATCGAGTCCGCACGGTTCGAAGGTGGCACGCTGGTCGTGACGCTGGGGGCCAAGGGGCGCTTCGAGGAGTTTGCGGGGCCGGTGACCGAGGTCATCGAGAAGACCGTTTATGAAGGCAGCGTGCTGGGGACCGCGATCGTCCAGACTTTGACGCTCGGCACCAACCCGGTGCAGGCACCGCGGGACCTGATTCAGCACGCCCTGGGGTGCACCGACCGCAAGATGTTGCGCCGCGAGGTGTTGGGCGCTGACAGCAGCCCGACCGGCGGCAGCCAGTGGCAAGACGTGGCCGATACCGTCATGCTGACGGTCGATGGTCTGGGCGCGTCGCGAGCCTTCGCGTTTCGCGTCGATCCCGCAGCGGGTGCATGGACGCTGCGTGTGGACCTGCTCGGCCCGCTGTTGGACCTGCCCTCCGGTCGTGCGGTCGTTCCCGTGACGGTGCAGTGCTCGAACTGCGACCCGGCCCTGAACCGGACACAAGCGGCCACGGCCCGGTTGCTGCGCGAGGCCGTGGCCAGCGCTGACGCCGGCGCTCTGGGCGCAGCCGAATTGCAGCGGCGTGCGCGCCAGGCCGAGTTGGAGAGCCAGGTGCTGGAGGCCCAGAGGCGCCTGGCTGAAGAAGCGGCCAGGGTGCGGGAGGCAGAGCAGGCGGCTGCCGCAGAGCGGCGCAAGCGCGACGAAACAGAGCGGCGTCTGCAGGCCGAGGCACAGGAGCGTGAGCGCCGCGTCGCCCAGGAAGCGCAGCGCCGCGTGGCTGAAGAGGCGGCACGTGCCCGCGAGGCCGAGCGCGTGGCAGCCGAGGAGCGCCAAAAGCGTGAAGAGGTGGAGCGAGGCCTGCGGGCCGAAGCGCAGGCGCGTGAGCAGCGTGCCGTCCAGGAGGCCCAGCGCCGTCTGGCCGAACAGGCGGCCCGGGCGCTCGAGGCCGAGCGTGCCGCCACCGAGGAGCGCCGCAGGCGCGAGGCGCTCGAGCAGCGGCTGCTTGCAGAAGCCCGCGCTCGCGTCGACGCTGCCGTGGGTCAGGCCGGCGGGCCGCCTCAGGCAGCCTCCGTTGCGCCAGCGGTCCCGCCAGCGACGCTGCCGCCCGTGCCTGCCACGCAGCGGCCCGCAGGATTGCGGGTGGCGCTCGTCGTGGGCAACGCAGGGTACGCGCAGCGACCCTTGCGCAACCCGATCAACGACGCGCGGCTGATGCAGGCCACGCTGCAGGGGCTGGGGTTCCGGGTTTCCCTGGCAGCCGACGCAGACCGCCGCGGCATGCTCGATGCCCTGCGCGAATTCGAGACCAGCGCGCGCGACGCAGAGGTGGCGCTGTTTTACTTTGCAGGCCATGGGGCGCAGATCAACGGAGCGAACTTCTTGCTGCCGGTGGGCTCGCAGATTCAGGGCGATGCCGATGTGGTCGACGAAGCCATCGACGCGACCACGGTGTTGCGCCGCATCGAGGCCACACGTGCACGCGTCGGCCTCGTGATCCTGGATGCATGCCGCGACAACCCCTACCCGGGGTCGATGCGGTCTGCAGCCCGCGGCCTGGCACGCATGCCGGCGCCCACGGGCACCATCGTGGCCTACGCCACGGCGCCGGGAAGCACGGCCGATGACGGCAGCGGCAGCCATGGGGTGTACACGAGCGCGCTGGCCAGGCAACTCGTGATTCCCGGGCTCGACATCAAGGAGGTGTTCGACCGCGCGGCGCAGGAGGTCGAGCGCGTGACCGGCGGCAGGCAGAAGCCCCGGGAGGAGATCGGTCTGCGCGGCCGCTTTGTCCTGCAGGAGGTGCCACCCGCGGACGCCGCGGTCCCACCGCCAGCCGCGGCGGAACAGAGCGGCGACTCTTCGCCAGCAGCTGCCGTGGCCCTGGCCGCCGCTCCCGAGCCTGCGGCTGCGTCTGCGTCTGCGTCTGCCCAGGCCGCGCGTGAACCTGCCGAGTCGAGGCCTGCGCCCGAGGCGCTGGTCTCGATGCCTGCACCGCGCAAGCCGCCAGAGCGGCCGCCTGCGTGGCTGACGGCGTCTGCGACCCCGGCATCGACCTCTCCCATGGCATCGGGGAATGGTGGCGCGGGCGTCGATCCCGCGCCCTCGCGAGCCTACGGCGGCCTGCTTGTGGCTGCGATCCGTCCCAATATCGTCTATGCGGAAGACAGCGAGACCAACTTCGAGACCGAGGTCTTCGTCACCACGCGACCCGACGGCCGCATCAGCTCGGTCCGCATCACCCACCCCAGTGCCAGCCGCGTCTGGGACGACGCCGTGGTGCGGGCGCTGGAGAAAACCGAGCGCCTGCCGCCCGACCTGAACGGACAGGTGCCGCCGCTGATCGCCAGGGAGGGCCTGCTGGTGACCCTGAGGCCGCGGGACTTGGCACGCTGAAACGCCTTGGGGCCGGCCGGCGCGAAGCTGCGGCACGGTTTCGGTGCGAGCCCCGTCGAACCTCGCGGCGAGGTCGCAGGCATCGATGGCGCGGCACTGTCCTGCTGCCCGGGCCGGCCCGCGGTCGCAGCGGGCGCGGCCGATGCTGCCCGACCTCCAGGCCGCGGTGGGATTCAGGCACCCGAAAGCGACAAGGGCCACACCCGCCGGCAGAATCCGCTGCCAAGCCCCCATGGGGGTCGTCCATCGCTTCGCCTACTCCCCCAGGATATTCAGACATGAAAGAGGACCCGCGCTGCTGCGGCAGCGGTACGTGCATCATCGACCCCGAAGGACGCTGCTGGTGCGGTCAGCAATGGGACGGCGAGAAGATGGTCTCGGCGCCGTTGAAGACCTGCGCCCCCGCGCCGGCCAGTGCGGCGCCGCGGGCGCGCCACGAGGGTGCGCCGCAGGATTGACCAGGGCCGTCTGGCCACGCGGTGCTCGGCGTTCGGATCGTGTCGCGCGATCTTGGCCCGCCGCCTGGATGGCCCTGCGCTGCCCGGACGGTGGCCTTCAAACCCAGCCCTGGCGCCACAGGCTCGTGTCGCGCAGTTCGCGCCAGGCGATGCGGCGCACCTTGCCGCTGAAAACCGCCTCGATCTCGACCCACTCGATCCGTGCGGTGGCAGGCACCTTGCCGGGCCTGCTGCCACGCTTGCGGCCCCGCTCTTCCTGAGCACCTTCAAGGTCCGGGCGTTCGGCCGCGCCAGGGCCCGCAGGCGCCGGCGCCGTCTCGGGCTCGATGACCTTGGTGACCACGAAGTGTTTCTGCCGGGCCACGGGCTGCACCGCGGTCCACTTGGTCAGCAGCAGCTTTTTCGGGTGCACGGGGTTCATGGGCCGGACTTTGCCAGTTCCAGGCACCGCCAGGGCCCGGTCGTCGCAAGCCCCGGCCTCACCGCGGGGGCCGTCGACCCGCCCGAACTGCTCGGCCTCAGGCCGGCTGCATCACGATCACGAACACGACCGCGATCGCCATGTAGTAGCGAAAGGTCGCGTCCTGGCCGTTGTATTCCTTGGACTGCCAGGCGCACCACCACTGACCGGCCCCGATGACGAAGATCGCGAACCACACCGTGAAGCCCAGCCCCAGGCCCCAGAGCGCAAGGGCCTTGGCGGCCAGGAAGGCCGCGGCGTCCAGGCCCCGCGCGTCCCACATCGACCAGGCGCCCCACAGGCAGAGCACCGCCACCAGCGCCTCCAGCGCGATGATGAAGACGTAGGCCGCGTGGTGCGCCCAGGGCATGGTGATGCGGCGACCCTTGAGCTTGCAGTCCGTGAAGATCGTGTCCATGCTCATCACATGGCGCACGAAACGGTAATTCGTGCCGTAGTCGGCGATGTTGTTCAGCACCACCGAGGCGGCGAACAGGCCGATATAGGCGGTGAACAGGGCTTGGAGGATGCGCAGCGTGTCCATGTCGGCAGGCCGGTTGGATGACGGCCGCCGACCGCCGGCTGCCGCGTTTCGTGGCAAGCAAATGCCGGGCCGAGCCGCGGCATGCATGGGGTATAAAGTGAGAGATACGCCAAGCCCATGATGCGCAGTCATTCAAGGAGCCGCCTCGTGAGGCTGCTGGTCACCCTCTTCATGGTCACCATGGGTGCCGGCTCGCTGGCGCAGTCACGCCTGCCCGCCTGTCCTTCGGATGGTAACGCGCGCTGGCATGCGTGCCAGGGGCGTTACGTCTGGCCCAACGGGGACTCCTACAACGGGGAGTGGCTCGACGACAAGCGTCACGGCAAGGGCATCGACACCTACGCCAGCGGGCACCGCTACACCGGGGAATTCGCTGACGGCCAGCGTCACGGGCAGGGCACCTACACCTTCCCGGACGGCGAGAGCTATGTCGGCGAGTGGCGCGAGGGCAAGCGCCACGGGGTGGGCACCAACATCTTCCCTGACGGCGAGCGCTACGTGGGCGAGTGGCGGCAGGGCGACCGCCATGGCCTGGGCGTCGCCTACCGCGCCGACGGCGCGGTGCTGCGGTCGGGCCGGTGGGCGGATGACCGTTGGGTGCAGCATGCCGCGCCGGACACGGCGCGCTTTCCGTTCCAGACCCCGGCGCTGCGCGCCGACGCCGACGAAGCGCGCCGGCGTGCCGAGGCGCTCGCGCAGGCCGAGCGGCGTCGAAGACTGGAACTCGAGCAGGAGTTGGCGCAGGAGCGCCGCCGCCGTGTCGAGGCCGAGCAGAAGGCCGCGGCCGACGAAAGCTCCAGCGGCACCGGGTTCGCCGTGGCCCCGGGTCTGCTGGTGACGAACCAGCACGTCGTGGCCGGCTGCACCCGTGTGGACGTGCTCTCGCCGGATGGACGGCGCGCGGGTGCCGTCGTCGACACCGACGAATTGGTCGACCTGGCGCTCGTGCGGGTCACCGGTCTGGGGGGCGGTGTGGCCTCGCTGCGCCGTCCCGGCAGCGTGCGCCTGGGCGAGGCTGCGTACGCGTTCGGGTTCCCGCTGTCGGGCTTGCTCAGCGACAACGGCAACTTCACCAACGGTGTCGTCAGCGGCCTGCGTGGCTTGCGCGAATCGGCGACCGAGATCCAGGTCACGACGCCGGTGCAACCCGGCAACAGCGGTGGCGCGCTGGTCGATGCCACCGGCAACGTCATCGGCGTCGTGTTGGGCAAGCTCGACGCGGGTGCCGTCTCACGGGTCACGGGTGACATCCCGCAGAACGTCAACTTTGCCGTCTCGATGCAGGCGCTCGTCGACTTCCTGGCGCGCAACCGGGTGGCCTTCCGCACCGGCGAACGCAGCGCGCCTGTGGACACGGTGCAGATCGCCGACACGGCGCGGGCGTTCACGCACCGCATCGTGTGCATCGGCGCGCCCGACGCCGCGTCGCGCTCGGGCGCCGGGCCGGCGGCGGAGGTGGACACGACGGTGGAGTTGCTGAACGAGGCGGACGAGGAGATCTTCGAGATCCGGATTTCGCCGGTCGTCTCGAAGGACTGGGGCCCGGACCTCCTGGGCAACGACGTCCTGACGCCCGGCGGGCGTTTCACGCTCCAGCCGCCTGCCAGCGACGGGTGCCGCTACGACGTGCTGGTCAAGTACCGCTCCGGCCGCACCGAGGAAGAGCGCGACCAGGACTTCTGCACCCTCACCGAATTGCGATTCGGCGGGCGCTGAGCCCGCGTCAGCCGGGTTCCTGCCGACGAGCAACTGCGCCGACCACACCCCGCCCAAGGCCTGGACCTGGAACAAGGCCGACGGCGGCAGGTTCGCCCGCATCAACCGGCCTGTGGCCGCGCCCGCGCACGACAAGGATCTGCCGGTGGGGCGGCACCCGCTGCAGTGGCACGAGCGTCACGAGTCGCTCCCAGCCCTTCAGACCAGCCTGACCGGCAGCCGTCGGAACCCGCGAAATCGCACGCGCGGATCGCGCTCGGGCGCGGCGGCGGGGTGCAGGCGCGGGTAACGCGCGACCAGCCGGCCGATGGCCACGCGCGCCTCCAGCCGGGCCACGTTCAGCCCGGCGCAGGCGTGCGGGCCGTGGCCGAAGGCCAGCTGCGGGTTGGGTTTGCGCCCGATGTCCAGGCGGTCGGGCTCCTGCCAGACGGCGGGGTCGCGGTTGGCCGCGCCGACGGCGAGCGTGACGAAGGTGCCGGGGGCGATCACCTCGCCGCCGGGCAATGTGATCGCAGCCGCGGCCAGCCGGTTGTTCAGTTGCAGCGGGCTTTCGTAGCGCAGCAGTTCCTCCACGGCGGTGGCGATCAGCGCGGGCTGCGCAGCCAGGCGCTGGAGTTCGCCGCGGTGCTGCATCAGTGCGTGCAGGCCGTTGCCGATGAGGTTGGTGGTGGTCTCGTGGCCGGCGTTGAGCAGGAAGATGCAGTTGTGCAGCAGCTCGGCCTCGCTCAGGCGCTCGCCATCGACCTCGCCCTGGATCAGCCGCGTGAGCACATCGACCTCGGGGTCGGCGGGCCGGGCGCGGCGGCGCGCCACCAGGCTGCGCAGGTAGTCCAGGAAGCCTTCCACCGCCGCGTGACCGCGCTCGAGCACGGCCGCCGCGGGTGCGGGCTCCAGTGCCCACAGGATCGCGAGCGACCAGTCCCGAAGCGGGCCACGCTCTTCGGCGGGCACCTCGAGCAGGTTGCCGATCACCTCCACCGGGATGCGCGCCGCGTAGTCCTCGATCAGGTCGGGCGCGGCCAGGCCGGCCATGCGGTCCAGCAGCGCATCGGTCAGGCGTTCCAGGCCGGGTTCCATGCGCGCGATCGCGCGCTGGTTCAAGGCCCCCAGCAGCAGCCGGCGCACGCGCGTGTGCAGCGGCGGGTCGTTGAAGACGAGGCTGGAGGTGTGGTGCTCGAACAGCGGCGTGCCGGCACCGAACTTCGGCGCGAACTCGCGCCGCTTGTCCGAACGGGCCGCGGGGTCCCGGTAGACGGCCATCACGTCGGCGTGGCGCGTCAGCAGCACCGCGTCGGGTCCGAGCGCGTGCACCGGGCTGTCGGCGCGCAGCGCTGCGTAGAAAGGATAGGGGTCGTCGACGAAACCCGGCGGTGGCGCAGCCAGCGAGAAGCCGGCCAGTCTGGCCAGGCGGTCGGGTGGGACGATGGCGCCGGTGTGCATGGTGCTGCAGGATAAGCCAGCGCGACCGGCGTTCCCCGCTGTCGCCGGGCGCGCCGGATAATCGTGGGATGTTCACCGGCATCGTTCAGGGCACGGCCCGCATCGACGCCCTGGCCGACCGGCCAGGTCTGCGCACCTTCACGCTCACCTTCCCGCCCGGCTTCTGCGTCGGGCTGGCAGTCGGCGCCAGCGTGGCCGTCGATGGCGTGTGCCTGACGGTGACTTCGCTGCAGGGCCCCGACACCGCCGCCTTCGATGTGATGCAGCAGTCGCTCGCGGTGACGACGCTGGGCACGCTCGTCGAAGGAGACCGGGTCAACGTGGAGCGGGCTGCGCGCGACGGGGCCGAGATCGGCGGCCACCCCTTGTCGGGTCACGTCGATTTCCAGGCCCGTCTTGCGCAGGTGCGCCGGCCCGAGAACAACCATGTGCTGCGCCTGGCGGTGCCCGCACCTTGGATGCGCTATGTGTTTGCCAAGGGCTATGTCGCCGTCGATGGCGCCAGCCTGACCGTGGCCGAGGCCGGGCGCGAGCGTGACGGCAGCGGCTGGTTCGAGGTCTGGCTCATCCCTGAGACCCTGCGCATGACCACCTTCGGTGCCAAGGCCGAAGGGGCGGCCTTCAACATCGAGATCGAGCGCCAGACCCAGGTCTTCGTCGATACCGTTCGTGCCGCGCTGGACGAGCGCCTGGGCCCGCTGCTGCCCGCGCTGGAGCGCCTGCTCGAGCAGCAGGGGCAGACGCTGGAGTCGGGTGTGGGCGGCATGCGGGCGCTGGCAGGCGGGCCTCGCGGCGCCTAGGCGGTCATGGCGCGGGTGCAGGTCAGGGCAGGGCGGGGCGGGCTGCGGCGGCCGACGGTGACTGCCGGGTGCCCGTTTCGGGTGCGGCCGGCGGCCGCTGGTGGGGTGAACAGGAGTTGCCATGATTCTCGGCATGAACCACTTCACGATCGTCGGTGAAGACCGCGCGCGCACGCTGGACTTCTACTGCGGACTGCTCGGCCTGGTGGAGGGCTACCGCCCCGAGATCGGCATCCCCGGCGTCTGGCTGTACGCGCCCGGGAGCGACCAGCCCATCCTGCACATCGTCTGGGACCGGCCCATGCCGGCCACGCGCACCGGGGTCATCGACCACATGGCCTTCAGCGCCAGCGGTCTGGCGGGCGTGAAGGCGCGCCTGGACGCCTGCGGGCAGGCCTACGACCTGCGCCGGCAAGCGGGCTCCGGCACGTGGCAGCTCTTCACCTTCGACCCCAACGGGGCCCGGGTGGAGCTGGACTTCGAGGCCGCCGAGTCGCCCTGAGCGCGGTCGCCGCGTCGCGGTCGGGCGCCGCTACACTCCCGCGCTCTTTGTTTCCGGGGGTCGAAGCCCCCGTCGCTGCCTTGGAAAAGATCGTCTCCCAGATTGCCGCCGAGCTGAAGGTCAGGACGGCGCAGGTTCAGGCGGCCGTGGCGCTGCTGGACGGTGGCGCCACGGTGCCCTTCATCGCGCGCTACCGCAAGGAGGCCACCGACGGCCTGGACGACGTGCAGTTGCGCGAACTGCAGGTGCGCCTGGACTACCTGCGCGATCTCGAGCAGCGCCGCGAGGCCGTGCTCAGGAGCATCGAGGAGCAGGGCAAGCTCAGCCCCGAGCTGCGCGCCGCGATCGAGGCGGCGCCGACCAAGCAGGAACTCGAGGACCTGTACCTGCCCTACAAGCCGCGCCGCCGCACCAAGGGGATGATCGCGCGCGAGGCGGGCATCGAGCCGCTGGCCGACCGCCTGTTCGCCGACCCGATGCTGGAGCCGCTGCGCGAGGCCCAGGATTTCGTGGCCGCCTACCCCGGCGGCAGCGGCGCGCTGGCCGAGGCCGGCTTTGCCGATGCGCATGCCGTGCTCGACGGCGTGCGCGACCTGCTGTCCGAGCGCTGGGCCGAGGATGCCGTGCTCGTGGGCGCGCTGCGCGAGTGGCTGTGGGACGAGGGCCTGCTGCGCAGCCGCCTGGCCGAAGGCAAGGACGGCACGCACGCCGATGCCGCCAAGTACCGCGACTATTTCGACCACAGCGAACCCATCCGCGGCGTACCCAGCCACCGGGCGCTGGCGATCTTCCGCGGCCGGGCGCAGGAGTGGCTGGACGCACGCCTGGCGCTGGACGAGCCCGAGGCCACCGGCACGCCCCGCGCGCCCGTGCCCTCGCCGGCCGAGGGCCGCATTGCGCGCCACCTGGGCTGGGGCCATGCGCAGCGCCCGGGTGACGAGCTGATCCGGCGCAGCATTTCCTGGACCTGGAAGGTCAAGCTCTCGCTCAGCCTGGAGCGCGACCTCTTCGCCCGCCTGCGCGAGGAGGCCGAGACCGTGGCGATCAAGGTCTTCGCCGACAACGTGCGCGACCTGCTGCTGGCCGCGCCGGCCGGGCGGCGGGTCGTCATGGGGCTGGACCCGGGCATCCGCACCGGGGTCAAGGTGGCGGTGGTCAGCGACACCGGCAAGGTGCTCGAGACCGCCACGGTCTACCCGCACGAGCCGCGCAACGACTGGAAGGGCTCGCTGCACGTGCTGGGGCGGCTGGTGGCGGCCCACGGCGTCAGTCTGGTGGCCATCGGCAACGGCACCGCCAGCCGCGAGACCGACAAGCTCGCCGCCGAGCTGCTGCAGCGGCTGCGCAAGGTGGCGCCGGAGCTCAAGCTCGACAAGGTCGTGGTCAGCGAGGCCGGGGCGTCGGTCTACTCGGCCAGCGAGGTCGCGAGCCAGGAACTTCCCTCGATGGACGTGAGCCTGCGTGGCGCGGTCAGCATCGCGCGCCGCTTGCAGGACCCGCTGGCCGAGCTCGTCAAGATCGACCCCAAGAGCATCGGCGTGGGCCAGTACCAGCACGACGTCAACCAGGGCGCGCTCGCGCGCTCGCTCGACGCGGTGGTCGAGGACTGCGTGAACGGCGTCGGCGTGGACTTGAACACCGCCTCGGTGCCGCTGCTGGCCCGGGTGTCGGGGCTGTCGTCGTCGGTGGCGGCCGGCATCGTGCGCTGGCGTGACGCCAACGGCGCCTTCCGCGACCGCCAGCAACTGCTCGAAGTGACGGGCCTGGGGCCGCGCACCTTCGAGCAGGCGGCCGGCTTCCTGCGCATCCGCGATGGCGCCAACCCGCTGGACGCCACCGGCGTGCACCCCGAGACCTACCCGGTCGTGCAGCGCATGCTCGAGCGCACGGGCCGCCGCGTCGACGAACTGATGGGGCACGCCGACGTGCTGCGCGCATTGAAGCCCGAGGCCTACGCCGACGAGCGCTTCGGCGCGATCACGGTGCGCGACATCCTGACCGAGCTCGAGAAGCCCGGGCGCGACCCGCGGCCGGACTTCCGTGTCGCGCGCCTGGACGAGAACGTGACCGAGGTGAAGGACCTGAAGCCGGGCATGTTGCTCGAGGGCACGGTCAGCAACGTCGCCCAGTTCGGCGCCTTCGTCGACCTGGGCGTGCACCAGGACGGCCTGGTCCACGTGAGCCAGCTCAGCCACAAGTTCGTGCGCGATGCGCGCGAGGTCGTGCGTGCCGGACAGGTGGTGAAGGTGCGGGTGCTGGAGGTGGACCTCGCGCGTCAGCGCATCGCGCTGACAATGAAGCTCGAGGCCAGCGCAGGGCAGGGCGCCGACCGGGCCGGCGACAACCGATTCCGCCCTGCGGCCCGAGGCGAGCGCACCGGCGCGGGCGATCGCCGGGCCGGCGAGCCCCAGAGCGCGATGGCCGCGGCCTTCGCACGGCTGCCGACGCGGCGCTGAGCCAAGCCTTTGCGAGCAGACCCCGCAGGAGATCCCCGATGGACCCCAAGACCGTCCGCCCCGAGACCCTCAGCGCCCAGGCCCTGGGCTGGATCGACGAAGCCACGCGCGCGATCACGCCGCCGGTGCATGTCTCGTCGACCTACCTGCGCGACGCCGACAACGGCTTCCGCAGCGGTCGCATCTACGCCCGCGCCGACAACCCGGCCTACGACCAGGCCGAGGCCGTGCTCGCGCATCTGGAGCAGGGCTCGCGGGCGATGCTGTTCGCCTCCGGCATGGCGGCGGCCACGGCCGTCTTCCAGGCGCTCGATCCCGGTGACCATGTGCTGGCGCCCCGGGTGATGTATTGGTCGCTGCGCAACTGGCTGATGACGTTTGCCACCCGTTGGGGCCTGCAGGTCGAGTTCATCGACATGACCTCACCCCAGGCGGTGCAGGCGGCGGTACGCCCCGGGCGCACCAGGCTGGTGTGGGTGGAGACGCCGGCCAACCCGCTGTGGACGGTGACCGACATCGCGGCCACGGCGGCGATCGCGCACGCGGCCGGCGCACGTCTGGCCGTGGACTCCACCGTGGCCACGCCGGTGCTGACGCGGCCGCTCGCGCTCGGTGCCGACATCGTGATGCACGCGGCCACCAAGTACCTCAATGGCCATTCGGATCTGGTTGCCGGCGCGCTCGTCACGCGTGAGCAGGACGATTACTGGACGCGCCTGCGCGCCGTGCGCGCCCAGGTGGGCGGCACGCTCGGCTCCTTCGAGGCCTGGCTGCTGCTGCGCGGCATGCGCACGCTGCACCTGCGTGTGCGCGCGGCCTGCGCCGCGGCCGAGCGCATCGCCCGGCACTTCGACGGCCACCCGCTCGTGGCCGAGGTGCTCTACCCCGGCCTGCCGCAGGCCCAGGGCCACGCGGTGGCGGCGAGCCAGATGGAAGGCGGCTTCGGCGGCATGCTGTCGATCCGCGCCCGTGGCGGTGAGGCTGCTGCCATCGGCACCGCCGCCCACACCGCGCTGTGGAAGCGCGCCACCTCGCTCGGCGGGGTCGAGAGCCTCATCGAGCACCGCGCCAGCATCGAGGGTGCGGGCACGCCGGCGCCCACCGACCTGCTGCGCCTGTCGGTGGGCATCGAGCACGCCGACGACCTGATCGCCGATCTGGAGCAGGCGCTGCGGCTCGCCCACGGGTGAAAGCCCTGGAAGTCCGCGCCGGCCCGCGCGCGCGTCAGTGGTTGCGCGAGCGCGGCTTGCGCGCGCAGGACGTGCGCGTGGTCCCCGGCGCAGCGGGCGGCCCCAAGGGGCTGGTGCTCAACCCGCTGGATCGCTTCCTTTTCGGCCAGTGGTTCGCGCCGGCGCCGCAGGTGCTGCACCTGGCGGGCGCGTCCATCGGCGCCTGGCGCATGGCCTGCGCCTGCCTGCCCGATGCGCAGGCGGATGCGGCCCTGGCCCAGCTGGCCGAGGACTACGTCATGCAGCGCTACGAGCACGAGCCCGGGCGCGCGCCCACGCCCGAGGTCGTCAGCGCCGCCTTCGGCGCGAAGCTGCAAGACCGGCTGGGCGCGCGGGCTGCCGAGGTGTTGTCCCACCCCAGGCGGCGCCTGCACGTCTTCACCAGCCACGGCCGGCACATCCTCGGCCGGGAGGGGCGCTGGCGCACGCCGCTGGGCTACGCGGGCGCCTTTGCCGCCAACATGGTGGCCCGCCGCGCGCTCGGAGCCTGGCTCGAGCGGGTGGTGTTCAGCGACCCGCGCGACGCGCTGCCGTTTTCGCTCGACGACTTCCGCAGCCGCCGGGTCGGGCTGGCGCCGGACAACCTCGTGCCGGCCATCCTGGCCAGTTGCTCGATCCCGTTCTGGCTGCGTGCCGTGCACGACATCCCCGGCGGTCCTGCCGGGGCCTATTGGGACGGCGGCATCACCGACTACCACCTGCACCTGCCCTATGCCGCCATGCCCGAGGGCCTGGTGCTGTACCCGCACTTCCAGCCCACGGTGGTGCCAGGCTGGCTCGACAAGCCCTGGCGCGCCCGCCACCGCGCCACGCCGGCGCTGGACAACCTGGTGCTGCTGTCACCCAGCCCCACCTGGGTGGCGACGCTGCCCGGCGCCAAGCTGCCCGACCGCAGCGATTTCAAGGCCTGGGGCGACGACCACGCGGGGCGCCAGCGCGTGTGGCGCCGCGCCCTGGCCGAAAGCGTGCGCCTGGCCGAGGAGTTCGCGCAGTGCGTCGACGCCGGCCGTCCGGTGCATGCCATGCCCTTGTGATGCGAAGTCGGGGGGCTGGCCGGGTCAATACGGGCGTTCGCGCCAGCGGGGGGCTCGGGTAAACTGCGCGAAGGACATTTCCCGACCCCCAGCAAGAGCGAGAAAGGCACCCTGGTTATGACACCGCGGACTACGCCGCCCGCCACCGTGCACTGACCGCCGGCCGCGCCGTCACGTCCCAGCCTTTTCCCGACTCCCCTTCCTGAAGCGCGGCACCCGACCGCGCTTTTTCGTTTCTTGTGTCCCGAGGTGACTCCATGATCCAGATCACGCTGCCCGACGGCTCGCGCCGCGGTTTCGAACAGCCGGTGACGGTGGCCGAGGTGGCGGCCTCCATCGGCCCTGGCCTGGCCAAGGCCGCGCTGGCCGGGAAGGTCGACGGCCGGCTGGCGGACGCCAGCCATCGAATCGAGGCCGACGCGCACCTGGCCATCGTCACCGACAAGGACGCCGACGGCTTGGAGGTGATCCGTCACTCCACCGCCCACCTGCTGGCCTATGCCGTCAAGGAGCTCTACCCCGACGCCCAGGTCACGATCGGGCCGGTCATCGAGCACGGCTTCTACTACGACTTCGCCTACAAGCGGCCGTTCACGCCCGAGGACCTGGCGGCGATCGAGCAGCGCATGGCCGAGCTGTCGCGCAAGGACGAGAAGGTCGAGCGCCGGGTGCTGCCCCGCGACGAGGCGGTGGCGTACTTCAAGGGTCTGGGCGAGCAGTACAAGGCCGAGATCATCGCCGGCATCCCCGAGGGGCAGGACGTCTCGCTGTACCGCGAGGGCGGCTTCGAGGACCTGTGCCGCGGCCCGCACGTGCCCAGCACCGGGCGCCTGAAGCACTTCAAGCTGATGAAGGTGGCCGGCGCCTACTGGCGCGGCGACCACCGCAACGAAATGCTGCAGCGCATCTACGGCACCGCCTGGGCGACCAAGGACGACCTGCAGAAATACCTGACCATGCTCGAGGAGGCGGAAAAGCGCGATCACCGCCGCCTGGGCCGGGAACTCGACCTTTTCCACGTCGACGACCACGCGCCGGGCGTGGTGTTCTGGCACCCCAAGGGCTGGACGGTGTGGCAGGGCGTGGAGCAGTACATGCGCCAGGTCTACCGCGACAACGGCTACCTCGAGGTCAAGGGCCCGCAGATCCTGGACCGCGCGCTCTGGGAGAAGACCGGCCACTGGGACAAATACCGCGACAACATGTTCGTCACCGAGAGCGAGAAGCGCGACTACGCGCTCAAGCCGATGAACTGCCCGGGCCACATCCTCATCTTCAAGCAGGGCATCAAGAGCTACCGCGACCTGCCGCTGCGCTACGGCGAGTTCGGCCAGTGCCACCGCAACGAGCCCACCGGCGGCCTGCACGGCATCATGCGCGTGCGCGGCTTCACGCAGGACGACGGTCACATCTTCTGCACCGAGGACATGATCCTCGACGAGTGCGTGGCCTACACCGAACTGCTGCAGAAGGTGTATGCCGACTTCGGCTTCAAGGACATCCTCTACAAGGTGGCCACGCGGCCGGCCGCGCGCATCGGCTCCGACGAGATCTGGGACAAGGCCGAGCACGCGCTGATGGAGAGCCTGCGCCGCTCGGGCGTGGAGTTCGTCATCTCCCCGGGCGACGGCGCCTTCTACGGGCCGAAGATCGAATACACGCTGAAGGACGCCATCGGCCGGCCCTGGCAGTGCGGCACGATCCAGGTGGATTTCTCGATGGCGCAGCGCCTGGACGCCGAGTACGTGGCCGACGACGGCTCGCGCCGCCACCCGGTGATGTTGCACCGCGCCATCGTCGGCAGCCTCGAGCGTTTCATCGGCATCCTGATCGAGCAGCATGCCGGCGCGCTGCCCACCTGGCTGGCCCCGCAGCAGGCCGTGGTGTGCCCGATCACCGACGCGCAGCGCGGCTACGCCGAGGAAGTGGCGAAAATGATGCAGAAACAAGGAGTTAGGGCCTCGATAGATGGGCGTAACGAGAAAATCACCTATAAAATCAGGGAGCATTCGTTGCAAAAAGTCCCGTATATCCTGGTCGTGGGCGACAAGGAGAAGGCAAGCGGGGCTGTGGCGGTGCGCGCGCGGGGGCCGGTCGACCTCGGCGTGATGCCCTTGGCAGACTTCATCGCGAAGATCTCCGAGGACATCGCCCGGAAAGTCTGAACTCCATGGCGCGGGCCGCTGTCCAGATGACATGCGGCTCCTATTGCCTGGGAGCTGCGCCGAGGGGTTGAAACCATCGCTACCTTCATGGATCGCCGCGTCCCGAATGCGGAGCGCAAGCACAGGCTCAATCGAGAGATCATGGCGCCGCAGGTGCGGCTCAATGGCGTCGAGAACGAACCGCTGGGCATCGTCAGCCTGCAGGATGCGCTGCGGATGGCCGGGGAACTCGACGTCGACCTCGTCGAGATCGCTGCGGTGGCAGACCCGCCCGTCTGCCGGCTCATGGACTACGGCAAGTTCAAGTACCAGGAGCAGAAGAAGGCCTCCGAAGCCAAGGCCAAGCAGAAGGTCATCGAGATCAAGGAAGTCAAGTTCCGCCCCGGCACCGACGAGGCCGACTACCAGATCAAGATGCGCAACCTGCGCCGCTTCATTGCCGAGGACGGTGACAAGGGCAAGGTGACGCTGCGCTTCCGTGGGCGTGAGATCACGCACCAGGAGATTGGCATGCGCCTGCTCGAGCGCATCCGCGATGAACTCGCCGACGTCTCCGTCGTCGAGAACATGCCCAAGCTCGAAGGGCGGCAGATGATCATGGTTCTCGCGCCGAAGCGGCGCTAGCCCGGTCGACGCTTTCTTTCACAGTGCCCTGGGCGTCGATTTTTTGACGCACAATAGAGGGCTTTGCGGCGTGGCCCGGTCAGCGGGCGGCGCCGTGTTCCCAGAAGCCTAAGCAGGCTCCCAAGTACCGCGCCAGCCGGCTCGGTCGCCTGCGCAGGTGTCCAACAACAGGAGCAGTCATGCCCAAGATGAAGACCAAGAAGAGCGCGGCCAAGCGGTTTCGCGTTCGCCCGGGTGGCACCGTCAAGCGCGGCCAAGCCTACAAGCGGCACATCCTCACCAAGAAGAGCACGACGCGCAAGCGCCATCTGCGCGGGCCAGCCAACGTGCACGAGACCAACATGGGCCACATCGCCGCGATGATGCCCTTCGCCGGTCTGTGACCCGACGCCACGCTGAAGAAGGAGCACCGACATGCCTCGCGTAAAACGTGGTGTCACCGCACACGCCCGCCACAAGAAGATTCTCGCCCTGGCCAAGGGCTTCCGCGGTCGCCGCAAGAACGTCTTCCGCATCGCCAAGCAGGCGGTGATGAAGGCGGGGCAGTACGCCTACCGTGACCGCCGTACCCGCAAGCGCGTGTTCCGCGCGTTGTGGATCGCCCGCATCAACGCCGCCTCGCGTGAACTCGGCGTCAGCTACAGCAAGTTCATGGCGGGTCTGAAGAAGGCACAGATCGACATCGACCGCAAGGTCCTGGCCGATCTGGCCGTGAAGGACCCGGCGGCCTTTGGCAGCATCGTCGCCAAGGTGAAGGCCCAACTGGCTTGACGCGGCGCGCCGGCGCGGCCGGCGGTTCCGATGTCTGCGGAGGCCGCCACCGGTGTGGCGGCCTCTTTTCTTTGGGGCCCGACCCTTGTCTTGAACACGGCTTGTCCGACCCGCTGTCCATGAACGATCTCGACGCGATGCTCGCCCAGGCTGCGGCTGATTTCGCCGCCGCCCCCACGGCTGCCGAATTGGAAAACGCCAAGGCGCGCTTCCTTGGCAAGTCCGGTCGCGTGACCGAACTGCTCAAGGGCCTGGCAGCGCTGTCCGGCGACGAGAAGAAGACCCGCGGCGCCGAGATCAACCGCGTGAAGGCGGGCATCGAGGCTGCGCTGCAGGCGCGCCGCGAGGCGCTCGCGCAGGCCGAGCTCGAGGCGCAGTTGAAGGCGCAGGCGCTGGACGTCACGCTGCCCGGGCGGCAGCGCGGTGTCGGCGGCCTCCACCCGGTCAGCCGCACGATCGAGCGCATCGAGGCCATCTTCGGCTCGATGGGCTTCGACGTCGCCGAGGGCCCCGAGATCGAGACCGACTGGATGAGCTTCACTGCGTTGAACAACCCGGAGAACCACCCGGCGCGCTCGATGCAGGACACCTTCTACGTCGACGTCAAGGACGCCGAGGGCCGATGGCTCAACCTGCGCCCGCACACGAGCCCGATGCAGGTGCGCTATGCGCGTGCCCACGCCGCAGCCCATGCCGGCGCCGACCCCATGCCCGAGATCCGCGTCATCGCCCCGGGCCGCACCTACCGAGTCGACAGCGACGCCACGCACTCGCCGATGTTCCATCAGTGCGAGGGCTTGTGGATCGGCGAGCACATCAGCTTCAAGGACCTGAAGGTCGTCTTCACCGACTTCCTGCGCCGTTTCTTCGAAGACGACGGCATTCAGACGCGCTTCCGGCCGAGCTATTTCCCCTTCACCGAGCCCAGCGCCGAGATCGACATGATGTTCGCCACCGGGCCGCTGAAGGGCCGCTGGCTCGAACTCGCCGGCTCGGGCCAGGTGCACCCCAATGTCGTGCGCAACTACGGACTCGACCCCGAGCGCCACATCGGCTTCGCCTTCGGCATGGGGCCGGACCGGCTGACGATGCTGCGCTACGGCGTCAGCGACCTGCGCCTGTTCTTCGAGAACGACCTGCGCTTCCTGGCACAGTTCCGCTGAGTCGGAGACGACAGATGCAATTCCCGGAATCCTGGCTTCGCGAATTCTGCGATCCGCCCCTGTCCACGCAGGCGCTGGCCGACCTGCTGACCATGTCGGGGATGGAGGTCGAGGAACTGCGCCCCGTGGCGCCTGCCTTCAGCCGCGTCGTCGTGGGCGAGATCGTGACGGCGGTGCAGCATCCCAACGCCGACAAGCTGCGGGTGTGCACGGTCGACGCGGGCGCGCACTCGCCTGCGGGCCCGCTGCAGATCGTCTGCGGCGCGCCGAATGCGCGTGCGGGTATTCGCGTGCCGCTGGCCCTGGTCGGTGCCGAACTGCCGCCCGGTGCCGACGGCAAGCCGTTTCGCATAGGCCTGGGCAAGCTGCGCGGTGTCGAGAGCCAGGGCATGCTGTGCTCGGCGCGCGAGCTCAAGCTCTCGGAAGACCACTCCGGCTTGCTGGAACTGGCCGGCGACGCGCCGCTGGGTGAGGACGTGCGGCAGGTGCTCGCGCTGGACGACACCGTCTTCACGCTCAAGCTCACGCCCAACCTGGGCCACGCGCTCAGTGTGTACGGCATCGCCCGCGAGGTGGCCGCGCTCACCGGCGCGCCGCTGAAGGCTCCCGCCATCGCTCCGGTGCCGCCGAGCCTGCCCGACCGCCTGCCGGTGCAGGTGCTCGCGCGCGACCTGTGTGGCCGGTTTTCCGGCCGCATCGTGCGCGGCGTCGACACCACGGCAGCGACGCCGGCCTGGATGGTCGACCGCCTGGCGCGCTGCGGGCAGCGCTCGGTCAGCGCGCTCGTGGACATCTCGAACTACGTGATGTTCGAGTACGGTCGCCCCTCCCACATCTTCGATCTCGACAAGATCCACGAGGGTCTGGTCGTGCGCTGGGGCCGCACGGGTGAGACGCTGAAGCTGCTCAACGGGTCCACCATCGAGGTCGACGAACAGGTCGGCGTCATCGCCGACGCGCAGGCGGTGGAGTCGCTGGCCGGCATCATGGGTGGCGACGCCACCGCGGTCAGCGACGACACGCGCAGCGTCTATGTGGAGGCGGCCTTCTGGTGGCCCGAGGCCGTGTCCGGGCGTTCGCGCCGCTACAACTTCGCCACCGACGCCGGCCACCGCTTCGAGCGTGGCGTCGACCCGGCGCTCACGGTCGAGCACATCGAACGCATCACGCAGCTCATCCTGGACATCTGCGGCGGCCAGGCCGGCCCCGTCGACGACCAGGTCCTGGCCCTGCCCGAGCGGCCTGCCGTGACGCTGCGTGTCGAGCGTGCGGCCAAGGTGCTGGGCATGCCGCTGACGCAGGCGCAGTGTGTCGACGTCTTTGCCCGTCTCGGCCTGCAGCACAGCGCCGCTGACGGACGTATCGTGGTCACGCCGCCGAGCTGGCGCTTCGACCTCGCGATCGAGGAGGACCTGATCGAGGAGGTCGTCCGCGTCATCGGCCTGCAACACCTGCCGACGGCGCCGCCGCAGGCACCGGTGACCGCGCGGCCGCAGCGCGAGACGCGCCGCAGCGCGCACGCCGTGCGCCGCGCGCTGGCTGCGCTGGGTTACCACGAGACCATCAACTTCAGTTTCGTCGAAGAACGCACCGAGCACGAACTCGCCGGCAACGCCGACCCGATCCGCGTGCTCAACCCCATCGCCGCACCATTGGCGGTGATGCGCTCCTCGCTGCTGGGCAGCCTGGTGGGGGTGCTGAAGACCAATCTCGCGCGCAAGGCGCCGCGCGTGCGGGTGTTCGAAGTCGGCCGCGTGTTCCGGCGTGACGCCTCGGTGCGGGACGGGGACCTGACCGTGGCCGGTGTGGCGCAGCCGGTTCGCGTCGCCGGCCTGGCCTGGGGGCCGGTGCAGGCGCCGCAGTGGGGCGAGCGCGAGCGGGCGGTCGACTTCCACGACCTGAAGGGCGATGTCGAGACGCTGCTGGCCCCACGTGTGGCGCGCTTCGTCCCCGACACGCACCCCGCCCTGCACCCGGGGCGCTGCGCCCGGGTCGAGTTGGACGGTCGCGCGATCGGGTACCTCGGCGAGCTGCATCCGAAGTGGCGCCAGGCCTACGATCTGCCCACGCCTGCGCTGCTGTTCGAATTCGATCTCGAGCCGCTGCTCGAACGTCCGCTGCCTGCTTTCCAACCTCTGGCGCGCCAGCAGGTGGCCACGCGCGACCTGGCCCTTGTCGTCGCCGACGGTGTCACGCACGAGCGTCTGGTGCAGGCGCTGCGCGACGACCCGCAGGGCACGGTGCGCTCGGCCACCCTGTTCGATATCTTCAAGCCTGCCGAACCCGGTGCCGGACTCGGCGTGGGAGAGCGCAGTTTCGCGGTGCGCCTGGAGATGCTGGACGATGACGCCACGCTGACCGACGAACGCATCGACGCCGCCGTGACGGCGGCACTGCAGCGCGTGCAGCTTGCCTGCGGTGCCCGCCTGCGCGCCTGAAGTCAAGGAGACCTGGTCTTGAACCCTGACGATCAGTTCGACGATGGCTTCGAGGCACCGGGCCTGATGCTGGCATCGCTGGAAACCCCGACGCTGACCAAGGCCGATCTGGCCGCGCTGCTCTTCGACCGCATCGGTCTGAACAAGCGCGAGTCCAAGGACATGGTCGAGGCCTTCTTCGAGATCGTGCACGGCTCTCTGGTCGAGGGTCGGGACGTGAAGATCTCGGGTTTCGGAAACTTCAACATCCGCCGCAAGGCGCCGCGTCCGGGCCGCAACCCCCGTACCGGCGAACTGGTGCCCATCGAAGCGCGCCAGGTCGTGACCTTTCACGCGAGCCTGAAGCTCAAGGCTCTCGTGCAAGGTGAAGTGCCGCCCGCGGGCGAATTCGAGTAGAGTCGGTCCCCCGCGGTTGCGCGCCACTGGCCGCGCGGCCGATGAGGACCCCGGACTGGGGGTCCCCGCCCACGCACCCCGCCGATGGACAAGACGCAGGGCCCACTGCCCGAGATCCCTGCCAAGCGCTACTTCACGATCGGTGAAGTCGGTGAACTGTGTGGCGTCAAGCCTTACGTGCTGCGCTATTGGGAGCAGGAGTTCACGCAGCTTCGCCCGGTCAAGCGCCGCGGCAACCGGCGCTACTACCAGCACCACGAGGTGCTGCTGATCCGCCGCATCCGCGACCTGCTGTACGAACAGGGCTTCACGATCAGCGGCGCGCGCAACCGACTGGCCGCTGCCGACCCGGCGGAGGGGTCCCAGTCGCCGCGCATGTCAGCCCAGAGGTTGGCTTCGAGCGCGCCGCCCCGGCCCGCGCCGGCGCCCGTGGCGCCTGCGGCCGCGCCGATCCCCCCATCCGTGCTGGCGCCACCCGCGCCCCTCGCTGCCGTCGCTGCTGCCAGCGCAAGCACCGCGGCGCACGCGTCGGCCTCCGTGGCCCTGCCTGCGCTGTCGGCGCTGCCCGCCGCCGCCCTGGCGACCGGGCTGGACCCGCGAGACGAGCATCTGCTGAGGGTCGAACTGCTGACCATCCGGCAACTGCTCGAGATTTGATCTTGTCCATCGGGGCCGATCAGGCTCGGCTATACTGAGCGGCTTCGTCGGGGTGTAGCGCAGCCTGGTAGCGCACTTGCATGGGGTGCAAGGGGTCGCGAGTTCGAATCCCGCCACCCCGACCAAAGAAATCAACGGGTTAGCTCTCACAAGGGGCTAACCCGTTGTCCTTTGTGGGCCTGCCGGCGACAGCATGGCTCAGATGGGCGGGTGTGCTGGGGGAGGACCCCATCACGTTGGACTGGAGTTCGGCCTTGGGCTCCTGTCTGGGAAGGTTCTGGCCGCCAGCCTGACCGGCGCTTGCGCAGCCGTCACTGAGCTACTTCGGTGCCCTTTCGGCAAGTATTGCCGCAGCGCGTGTCTGCCAACCCTTGCCGCTGGCCCGCCACAGGGCGAGCACCTGCGGGTCCAGGCGCAGGGTCACCGGCTGTTTGGGGGTCGGCACGGGGGGGCGACCGCGCCGGACCAGCTTGTCGCCTTCGTACAGGTCGGCCTCACGCACCCAGGTCTCGGTGATCTCGGGCGCTTCGTCAGGATCCACCAAGTGCGGGGATGAGGACTTGTGTTTCGCGGGCATTTGCTTTCCTCATGCTGATGATGCGGCGTGCGTCGCCTCGTTGCTCGAAGTCGAGGCCCCGCTCGGCCAGCGCAGCCGCCCGTTTGGCAGGGTCGAACTCGATGCGCATCAGATTTAATGTACATCGAATATCTGGTCTCTACCGCTCTTTGGGGAGAAGGAATGCGTGCAGACCGGCGAAATCGCCCGGAGTCGGTCTGAAACCTTCGGTGCTGTGGATACATCCAGATCACCTGGTGAGCTACCCCACCATCAAACTCCTTCTGTATTGAAGCGCCAGCCCTCGCCCCGCGCCGGCGCCGCCCCGATTCAACCTACAAGCACCATGCACCGCAAATCTGTCACCCACCCTCTGCTGCTGATCCTGCTGGTCCTCCTCGCCACCCTGGCCACCACTCCGGCCCGCGCCGACTACGACCCCGGCGTCACCTGGCTCGAGCGCGTGGACGAGTTGCACGTGAACGCCGACGCCACGCACGTCAAGACGACCCAGCTCCTGCTGCGCATCGACAACGAGGCTGCGGTGGAGGAGAACGCCGAGCGGCGTATCCACTACAGCAGTTCGCTCGAAACCCTGGAGGTGATCGAGGCCTGGACCGTCACGCCCGACGGGCGCAAGCTCGTCGTCGCGCCTGACCGCATGCGCACGATGGAATCCACCGACGAGGGCCGACCCGATTTCGACGACCAGAAGGTGCGCGTGGTGATCTTCCCCTCCGTGACGCAGGGAGCGCGGCTGCACCTGCGCTACCGCATCACGGTCCACAAGCCGTACTTCACAGGGCACATGTCATGGAGCCGGCACTACCCGCCGGGCTCGCGCTTCGAGGACGCGCGAGTCCACGTCAGCCATGACCCGGCCATTGCGCTGCGGGTGGGTACGCGCGAAGTGGCGGGCGGCCGGGTGGCCGCCCTGGCCACCGACACCTCGGGCACGGTGCGCTACGCCTTCGCCTTCCGCCAGCCTGTTGCGCACCCGCCGGAGGAGGGGCGCGTGGAGTTTGAGGACTTTGCGCCCTTCGTGCACGTGACGAGCTTTGCCGACCGCGCTGCGCAGGCCGCGGCCTACCAGGCCGGCGCGCGCCCTCAGGCCGAGCCCACACCACAGATCCGCGCGCTGGCTGCCGAACTCACCGCCGGCGCCGCGACCGATCGCGAGAAAGTGCAGCGCCTGTACCAATGGGTGAGCCGCCACATCCGCTATGTGGCCCTGAACATCGACGTCGGCGGTTTCGTGCCGCGACCGGCGCAGGCCATTCTGGAGAACCGCTACGGCGACTGCAAGGACCATGTCGTGCTGCTGGAGGCGCTGCTGCGCGCGGTGGGCATCGAGAGCAGCCCCGCGCTGGTGAATTCCGGCGCCGCGATGAAGTTGCCCGAGCTGGCGATCTCCACCCCCTTCAACCACGTCATCGTCCACGTCACAGGGCTGGACCTGTACCTGGACTCCACCGCCCGCTTCGCGCCCATGGGCACGCTGCCCGACGCGGTGATGGACAAGCCGGTGCTGCTGACGGCCAGTGGCCAGGTAGCGCGCACGCCGCGCACCACCGCGCAGACCAACCGCACCCACACCAGGGTGTGGATGGAGCTTGCTGCCGACGGCGGCGTGCGCGGCCGCTCCGTCGCTTCCATGCACGGTGCGGAGCAGGTGGACTGGCGCTCTTCGCAGTACGACAACATCGGTGCGCGGCAGGACGACCTGGTCAAGTCGTATCTGAAGCGGTATGGCGAGACGGGCCGCGGTCGTATCGAGGCCGGTGACCCCCTGGATCTGGGCAGCGCCTGGGAGATGCGCGCCCACTTCGAACTCGACCCGGTGGTCAACCTGCCTGGCCCGAGCGCGATGACGATCCCGGTGGGCGTCGCCCCGGGCATCCTGCGCGGCATCACGACGACCAGCCGGCCGCCCGGGCGCCGCTTCGACCGCTACTGCCTGTCCCGTCAGCACCGTGAAGAGATCGAACTTCGCCTGCCGCCGCAGGTGCGTATCACCCGCATCCCGGCCGACACGCGCTTCCAGCGCGGCACGCTGCGCTACAGCGCGAGCTACCGCCGCACTGGGCAGGTGGTGACGATCACGCGCGAGTTCGCCGTCGACCGACCCAGCCACACCTGCAACGCCGGAGACGACGCCGACTGGACCGTCTTCCTGCGCGTGCTGCAGCGGGACTTGCGAGGGCAGGTGTTTTTGCGGTAAGTGCAATCGCGCCGGAGCGCCCTACGACAGCGTCATCTCCAACTGCACCTCTCGATACGCCACCTCGGGGCGCACCTTTCCGCGCTCGCCCTTGTGCAGGCGCACGAGGCCGTAGCGCTCCATGGTCTTGAGCGTGCGTGACAGATTGCCCGGCGTGCGGCCTGTAGCGGCAGCAAGATCGTGCAGGGACTCCGGGTGCGTCTGCGAGATCTGGGCCAGCAAGGCCCGGTTACGGTTGGACAGGAGCCTGGCAAAGCTCTCCGGCGAGGTGAACCACACCTTCGGGTCACCAGGCTGAGGCCGCAACTCCCCCCTGGCGATCGCCATCGTGCGTGCCTTCATGTCCTCGTACGAGGCTATCCCAACCTTCAACGTCTTCATGTCCACACTCCTTTGGCGCGCAGCACTGATTCCACTTCAGTCCAGAAGGCTGCCAGCAGCGCCGACGCATTCGTGTACTGGTAAGGGGTGACCGTACGCATTCGATGCCGATGATCCTGGCCTGTGCCCCTCGCGCGACCGGCCACCGGATGCGCGTTGTCGAACCCCACCAGGCGATCGCCATCGGGCGCGTGCATGGTCAGCGAATAGTCCAGGCCATGCGGCTTTTCCGCACTTTCCGGCACCTGATGCACGACGAACTTCACCCAGTAGCCCGCATCGTCGATGACCAGGATCTGGCCGTGCAGGTCGAGAAGTGCGTCCAGAGACGTGTCGCGCGGTGGCATCAGACATTATCACTAACTGATAAGACCCGTGGCCTATGTCTTCGGCCGGCTGTGCCTGGTGGGGATCAATGCGGCGGCCTTCCGGGACGAGCCCGTGCCGCTGGCGCGCCTGTTCCCCGGCTACGGGGACCGGGTCTTCGCGCACTGGTACAGCGGCACGCTGCGGGTGCCGCAGGGCCGGCAGCTGAAGTACGTGCACATGGGCTACGCCAGCACCTACGAGCGCGACCTGATGCTGGAGGTCGAGCGCGGTGTGCTGCGCGGAACCTGGGTGCGCCACAACGCGCAGGGGGGCGGGCGACAGTGCCTTGCAGGGCAGGGGCAGCGCGTCATGACCGATGCCCACGCCTGGCTGCAGGTCTATCTTGCAGCCGGCATCGTGACGCTGGTCATCTCGGGCTGCCTCGCGCTGCGTGAGCGCTGACGTCGGCGCGGCGACCTCGAAGCCCTGTCAGCCTGCTGGAGGCCCCGGACCCCCGAACCCAAACTTTCTGGTATCGCGTCCGAGCCCGTGTGCTGACGCCCGTTCTAGTATCCGATGTGGGCGCGCCTGAATGCACAGAAGCAAGAGGGTGACGAACTCTGGGCCTTCAAGGCGCAGTGGCAGGATGAGCTGAGCCGGCCGGACCGGCGCGGGGCTACGTCGTCTGGCGAGGGGGCCAACCGGTGGCGCACATCCTGACGGTGCTGGAGCGCCTGGAAGGCCGCGCCGCGGTTCCTGCCGACGATGATGTGCTTAATGACGACGACGAGATCCAGATCCCGGCATCCCTTCGCAAGGATGCGGACTGAGGTGACGATGGGATCGGTTCAAGCAGCGCGTTCCGGTACGCTGCATCGCAGCAGGCCGGGCCCCTACGCCGCCAGCAGGGCGCACCGCGGAATGCGGTTCAGTTCTTCCCTGAGGTCTTCCCTGGCCATCGCGATGTCGTAGCTGGCCTGACCGCGCAGCCACCAACCGTCGCTCAGCCCGAAGTAGCGGCACAGACGCAGGTCGGTGTCTGCCGTGATGCCACGCTTGCCGGCCACGATGTCACCGATGCGCTGCGGCGGAACCCCGATGTCCTTGGCCAGGCGGTACTTTGTCAGGCCCAGAGGCTTCAGGAATTCCTCCTCGAGCATCTCGCCCGGCGAGACGGGCAGCACGGTGCGCATGATTCGGTCCCTTTCAAGGTCAGTGATAGTCGACGATCTCGACGTCGCAGGCACCGTCGGGTGTCCAGACGAAGCACACCCGCCACTGCTCGTTGATGCGGATGCTGTGCTGGCCGCGCCTGTCACCCGTCAAGGCCTCAAGGCGGTTGCCGGGCGGCACCTTCAGGTCCTCCAGGACGGCGGACCAGTCCAACTGTGCGAGTTTGCGCAGGGCAGGGCGTTCCACGTTCACCCAACGCCGCACCCTGCGGCCCTCGAACAGCGCCTGTGTGTCCTTGCACTTGAAGCTCCTGATCGGCATGCATCGATATTAACGTAGTGCGTTCATAGTCTGCCGTCCGAAACGGGCCGATCCACCGATGCCCGCCTCGCAGAAGACATCGTGTTCCATCCCATCGGCCGTCCCCTCGGCACCGATGACGCCTGCGTAATGGGTCCGGCTGTGCAGGCAACGTGGTTCCCTCTGCCGGTGAGCACGTCCACAAGCGCGCAATGGCTGTGATTCCGTCCAGATCACCTGGTGAGCCACCCACCTTGCAGACTCTGCTCGAACGCCGGCACGCCCCGAAAGCCACAGTCGGGGGTCAGCGCCGCACAACGCGTTCTTTCAGAGACGGACAGAAGCCAACAAATGACCGCACAGTTTGGCGAGCACCTGCGCTACCAGGGCGAGGACATGACCATGGCCACCGAGCCCCTGGAGGATTACTTCGCCCTGGGCGGCGAGCGACCGTCGTCCGGGTCCCTCTGCACCGCGTTGTGGCGTGGCTACCTTGGCAGTTGGGAGATCGTGGGCAACAGGCTGTACCTGGTGGGCCTGAATTCCTCGCCCTTCGGGGATGAGCCCATACCGCTCGAGCGCCTGTTCCCAGGCTACGGTGACCGGGTCTTCGCGCACTGGTACAGCGGTACGCTGCGGGTGCCTCAGGGCCGTCAGTTGGTCTATGTGCACATGGGCTACGCCAGCACCTACGAGCGCGACCTGATGCTGCAGATCGAGCGCGGTGTGCTGCGTGGCACCTGGGTGCGCCACAACGCGCAGGGGGCGGGCGACAGTGCCTTGCACGGCAGGGGCAGCACGTCATGACCGATGTCCACCCCTGGCTGCAGGTCTATCTTGCCGTCGGCATCGTCACGCTGGTCATCTCGGGCTGCCTCGCGCTGCGTGAGCGCTGGCGTCGGCGCGGCGACCTCGAAGCCCTGATCAGCCTGCTGGAAGACCCGGACCCCCGAACCCAAACGTTCTGGTATCGCGTCCGAGCCCGTGTGCTGACGCCCGTTCTGGTTGCGCTCTTCCTCGTAGTGCTGTGGCCGGTGGTGCCCTGGATGAAGTTCCAGGACAGGCGCCACGCGCGTGGTGCAGCCAGGGAAGAGGCTGAGCGGGTTTTCAAGGTGCACCAGTCTCACCTGCTGCAGCGCTGCAGCGTCGAAGAGGTCGAATCGCGTGAGATCGTGCAGGACCCACTGAACGCCGTGCCGCCCGTGCCCTTCGGTCACTTGAACCCGATGTGGGCGCGCCTGAAGGCGCAGATGCAAGCGGGCGACGAACTCTGGACCTTCAAGTCCCGTTGGCAGGACGACCTCGGCCGGCAGGACCAGCGCACCGGCTACGTGCTCTGGAGAGAGTGCCAACCGGCAGCGCACATGCTGACCGGTCTGGAGCAGCTTGAAGATCGCCCTGTCGGCCCAACCGAAGAAGACGTTCACCTGGATTTCGACGAAATCCGGGGCCCGGCACTTCTTCACAAGGGTGCGGACTGAGGCACCGACGGGTGTTCGTCCAGCCGGCGCCGGCCCAGCCCGGCGTTGTCCCCTGCGCTGCTGCAAGGTGCGGCGCTGGATTTCACAGGGGTATGCGGGCAGGCGGCGGAACCATGGGCAGGCGCCGCTTCGTTGCCACCGCGAAGAAGAGGACATCGTCCGGTGCACGGCTGTCCGACAGTGTGACCTCGCAGCCCAGCACCTCCAGCGCTTGCACCACCCAGGCGCGGTCGGCGCCGCCCCAGCGGAACGGTCCGTCCCGACGGCCCTTGTGGTGAATCTCCAGCGTGTTCGTGCGATAGCCTTGGCCGCACCACAGGCCCGTTTCGATCACCAGGCGCGCGCCTGTCGCCATCGAATCGACCAACTCACGAAGCCCGGCGCGCGCTGCCGTCTCGTTGCCCAGCACGCCCAGCCCGTTGCCCATGAGAAGAATCAGGTCGAAGGGGCCTTCACTCCTGGCCTGCTGCCAGTTGGCGACGAAGGTGGCGGGCGAGGCCACGGCGGCGTTGCAGTGCGCGCGCAGGCCGTCGCAGGCTTCGATGCCGACGCAGTGGATATCGGCGCGGGCAGCGCGCAGGTGCTTGAGGTGCCTGCCGGCGCCGCATCCATAGTCGAGCACTCGGGCGGCCACAGGCAGCGTGATCTCGCCGAGCAGATCGAACTCATCCTGCCGCAACCGCAGAAAGTCGCGGCACGGCATGGCGATCGGCGGGCTACCGTTGAGCGCCAGACCAAATGTCTGGTCACGGCCGGCCAGCGCTTCAAGCATCGCCGAGCCGAAGGCAGTAGGCAAGGGCAGGCTCCGGTGACGTCGACTTGTCACTTTACAGCGGCCCACGATCTCGGCAATGCCTTTTGTTGTCGAGGCCACCGCTGTCGCTTCGGCCGCCATTCACCTGGATCTTGGCGTCGCCGCTGACCCCTGCGTGACCCTCCCGGCGGTGCAGCCGATCTGGCGGCTGCTTTGGATGATCAGATCCACTTCGATGCGCGGACTGTGATTTTTTCCAGATCACCTGGTGAGCTACCTGGCCCTCAGACTGAGGCGAACATCCCTACCGCGCCAGGCCGAAGACGCCCAGTTCACCCCGGCGCTCACTCGCAGGATTCCGTATGCCCCGTACCGCACAGCGACGCAAGAGTTCCTCCGCCATCCGGATGCCCTTCCGGATCCTGGCGGTGTTGATCGGCCTGATGGCCCTGGTCACAGCCGTCGTGGATTGGCGTTCGTTCCCGGTCTTCACTGCGGTCATGGGCATGTTCTTCCTGATCGCCGGCGTCGGCGGGGACGAGGGCGCTGGTATTCTTGACCGGTGCGTGAACGACGTCATGCGCGCAATCGCCAAGGCCGTTGCGTGGTGCTGGCGCCTGGTGGGCAAGCTGACCGGACGCAAGGCGGAGGACGCTTCACCGGCGTGGCTGGGCGACGAACCGCTGCCCTCGCTCGAGGATCACGGCGAACACGCCGCCATCCTGTTGGACGCCGACAGCGACCTGGTCGACGAGCCTTTCGAGCGTGAACCCCACCACACCGCGCTGGACCTGCTGCGTCAGCTCTACGCCCATGACCGGTGCGACTGGTTTGCCGTGGCGCTGCGCGAGGCCACGGGCTGGCCGGTGGTGGGGGCGGCCTCACCTGGCGAGTACCCGGCGCACCGGCTGAACCGCGATCCACAGGGCCGGTTGGTGGACGCCTACGGCCACGTCACCCTGGACGACCTGCGCTGGCGCTACGACATCGACGACCTGGAGATCGTCGAGCACCCCGAGATCCATCCCGACCTTGCGCCGAGCCCGCGTGACCTGCCTTGGATGGCTGCAGCGATGCTGCACCTGCCGACCGAGCCTTTCGTGTCGATACGCGACCCGCTGGAGGCCTGGGCGCGGTACGGACACCCTTTCCCAGGCGCACCGGAGGCGGGCGCCGCGCTGCAGCAGGGCTCCGACGCCCACTCCGCCCAGGGCCGGCCCACCGCATGACGCTGTTCCACCTGCTCTACTGGCTGCGCCTGGCCCACCCCGCCGCACGCTGGGCCATGAGCGCAGCGTCGCTGGCCGTCTTCGCGGCCTTCTACAGCGCTTACATCAATCCGATCTTCGGCCTTGGCATGACGGCGATGCTGTGCGTCCACGAGGCCGGGCACCTGCTGGCCGCGCGCTGGCGTCGCGTGCCGGCGGACCCGCCGGTCTTCCTGCCCTTTGTCGGCGCGCTCATGCTCATCGACGCCGAGGGGCAGCACCGGGCCGGGCAGCCCGACGACGGCGCCTTCGTCGCCATCGGCGGCCCGGCGCTGGGCACTGCCGGGGCCTGCGTGTGCTGGGCGCTGGGGGTGGCGCTGCAGTCCGAGGCGCTGACCACCGCCGCCTGGGCCGGCATGGCGCTGAACCTGTTCAACCTGATCCCGATGGCGCCGCTGGACGGCGGGCAGATCGTGGAGGCGGTGTCCGCACCGCTGATGTGGTCCCTGGGCCTGCACACGCTGGCAGTGCTGCTGTTCGTGCTGCCCGAGCCGATGCTGGCGGTGCTGGCCCTGGTGGCGGGGCCGCTGCTGATTACCCGCTTCCTGATGGGTGGCGCAGCGGGGCTGGACGCACCGGCGCTGCTCGAGGGCCGGCTGCGCTGGGCCTATGGGTTGGGCTACACGCTGCTGGTGGCGGTGACGGCGCTCGGGCTCGCGCTCGTGCGACCGTGAGGGCATCAGCCTGCCATGCCACCGAGCCAGGCATGCACTGCCTGCGCCTCGCGTGCGCCAAAGCCGGTACGCGGGTTGCAGCGGATGAGCTGCGGACAGGCGTCCGGGAACTCGAAAGCAGCGTCGTCCAGTGCTCTCCAGGACGCGCGCCCGCCGTTGATGTCAAGCCAAGCGCGAATCTCGTGGTACCGAGGCCAGCGCCCCACGTGCGCCGGCCCCGTGCAGCTGATCACGCGGCGCGACAGTCCCTGCGGCAACTGCTGCAGGATCGCCTGCACCGGGGCGTGAAAACGCCAACTCGACGAGATGACGCTGTCGCAGCGCCACGGGGCCAGGGCCGCCTCGAGAGCCGGTGCTTGGCCGAAAACGCCCCCAGGCGCCCCGCTGCCGGGGTGCAGCACGCCGTCGAAATCGAGGAAGAGCAGGGCGGGGACGGACGTCGCAGCCATCAGGTGGACATCATGCCTGTGGAGGCATCCGTTGGTACGGGAACGCCTGGGGCCGACGCAAGAAGCTTCCAAGGCTGCCGGCGAACCGCGGCTTCTGAATGTTTAAACGCCCAGCGTTGAAACGACTTTGAACAATGACAGTGGCACATTGACATCAACTCTAAAAGCTGTCATAGTGACACTGTCATCAATATCAGGCCCACGCCATGGACGACCCTCAGAACTTCTCAGGCAACGCCGCCGACCTTTCCGCGCTGGCCATCGAGCGCGGCCGCGCCTGCGGGTTGCCGGTGGACCCGGACAAGACCAACGAACGGCTGGTGCGCTACTACGTCGCCGAGGGCGTGGTGGACAGGCCCGACCGCGTCGGCCGTGATGCGACCTACGGATACCGGCATCTGCTGCAACTGCTGACTGCCCTGCGCATGGCGCAGGCCGGCATTTCGCTGGCAGTCATCGCCGAGCACAACCGCTCCGCACTGACCCGCGCGCTGGAAGAGGGGCTGGACAAGCCGCTTCCCACCCAGGCCGAGTTGCTGGTGGGCAGTTTCATGAGTCGCAAGCCGTCGGGCGCGAGGTCTGCGGCAGCGTCGGCGCCTGCTCCGGTTGCCCGCCCCTCCCTGGCGCTGCCTGACGTGCTGGACGAGGTGCACCGATTCAAGGCGGAGGTGATCTCGGCGATGGGCGCCCTGCGTCATGAGGGGGCGTCGACGCTGCAAGCCCTGAGGGTGCTGAACGAACGAGTGGAGCATCTGAATACATGGATCAGCAACTCGATGGTCAGCAACGTCGAGGTTTCTCGCGACGCTATCCAGAGTGACCGGCAGCACCAACTCGAGCTCTCCAAGGCCTTGCACAGCCTGGAGAGCATGCACCACAAGACTGCTGATCTCACGGCCGGCCTGAGCGCCGCGCTTGCCCACTCCCGAAAGCACCTGGATTCCGCGATGGCGGATATGGCCGGCCGGATGCAGCAGGGCTTGCGCAGTCTCGAAGACCTGGTGCTCAGCCGATTTGCCGAACTCGAAGCCCGGCGAGCCAATGACGTGGCGGCGCTGCGGGCCCTGATCGAGGACCTGAAGCCCGCCGAACCCGAAAGCACGGCCACACCCCCGGAAACCATCAACCCCCCGGCCCGCTGACGCATACCGCCCCGCTGCAAGACCGTCCAACCCAGGAGCAAACCCATGAGCGACACGCAGACCACCGCCGCCGCGCCCGAACTCGACCTCATCCTCACCCCGCTGAAGCCGGCGCTCATCGACGACAGTCGCAACACCCTGGACGTGCTGGTGCGCCTGGTGGCGCGCGGCAACGCCCCGGTTCAGCGCACGCCGCTCTCGCTGTCGCTCGTGATCGACCGTTCAGGCTCCATGAACGGCGCAAGGCTCGCAGCGGCCAAGGCCTGCGCCGCAGACTTGGTAGGCCGCCTCGACGCGGCCGACGAGGTTGGCATCGTCATCTACGACGACGACGTCGGTACGCTGCTGCCTCTGACGCCTGCCTGCCAAGCGCGGCAGCACGTGGGTTCGCCCCTGGCCAACCTGGACACCGGCGGCAGTACCGACCTGCACGGCGGCTGGCTTGCCGGCGCGCGTCAAGTGGCGCCCCGCACTGGGGGGAAGCGACTGTGTCGCGTGGTGCTGCTTTCCGACGGCCAGGCCAACCAGGGCGAGACCGACCCCGACCGCATCTGCGAACAGGTTCGCCAGCTGGCGGCCAGCGGCGTCAGCACCACCACCGTCGGGCTGGGGGAGGGCTTCAACGAGCAGCTGATGACGGCGATGGCCGCCGCCGGCCAAGGCAACGCGCTCTACGGCGACCGCGCCGAGGACCTGGCCGAGGCCTTCGAATCAGAGATCGGGCTTCTTTCTCATCTGGCTTGGCGCGACGTGCGGGTGCAGAGCGGCAGCGCCACCTCGCGCTGGCGGATGCTGAACGACCACACGCGCAACGCCGACGGCACCTGGACGCTACCTTCGGTGGCCACCGGCGCCGAGGCCTGGGCCTGCTTCAGCGTGCCGATGGACAGCGCCGTGCGTGCCCAGGCGCGCAGCCGCCAGGGCAAGGCCTTCCACGTCACTGTCACGGCTGCCGACGCCCTGGGTCAGCGGCACACCTTCAAGGCCAGCCTGCCGTCGCTTCCTGTGGTCGACACCGCGCACTGGCACGCAATGCCGGCCGACGAGCTGGTCTCTCGCCGCCTGACCGAATTGCAGGCTGCCCGTCTGCAGCGCCGCGCCCGCCAGGCAGTGGAGGATGGCGACTGGACCCAGGCCGAGCGGCTGCTGCGGGAAGTTGAGGCCTTGGCTGCCGACCACCCGTGGATCTTGGCGACCGTGCGGCAGATGCAGACGCTGCTGGCTCAGCGCGACGGCATGCGCTTCGGCAAGGAGATGGCCTACGCCTCTTTCCGCATGAACCGCCGCCTGACAGAGGCCGACGAAGGTGCGGTGTTCAGCGAGTTGCTCGAGTCGAGCAAGGCGGCCTACCTGCGCCGCAAGGGGTACCAGGGACGCAGCGGCATCTGAGCTGGTTTTACGTCCAGATCACCTGGTGAGCTACCCGGCCGTGAAGATGAGGTCCACCCCCCCCCACCGCCCATGTACGAGGAGCCGATGACCATGAAGAGCACCCACACCCCCCGCAGCATCGACGCATCCCTGGCCCGCGGCATCCGACGCAGCTACTTCCGGCGCCTGGCGCGCGAGTGGCAGGCGTGCCACCAAAGGCGCCAGCGCGCAGCCGGCCGCAACGTGACTCTTTCGGCCCCGGTGGAAACGCGCCGGCAGTTCCGGCAGCGGCTGGAGTTGCTGGAGAAGTTTGTCGGCCCATTGCTTCCCGCCTGCACGCTGCGCATCGAATCGGGTACTCGCGCGGCGGCGGTGGTGTGGGCGCTGAGGCCGGAGGAGATTCCCACGCCGGCGCACGTGGACTCGCACGCCGGCCTGCGCGCGCTGGTGCTGCTGCAGCCCGGGCGCTGGGTGGTGAAGGACGTGGCCGTGCGCATCCGCGCCCACGCCGTGGACCGCGTGGTGCAGCGCGCCCGGGTGGTGGACCTTCCGGTGCGCGACATGGACATGCAGGCCGTCAACGCCGAGTTCTCCGACCTGATGCCGCTGGCCTGCGTGGCCGCGCGCGCGCTGGCGCTGCATGCCGAAGAGGCGGGGCACGAAAGCGCCGCCGCTGTGCACGTGCTGCTGCCCACGCAGCATGGCATCTTCCTCGGCGGATGGAGCGCCAACACGCGGCAATTGGAGATCAACACCTTTGTCGACAACGCCCGGCTCGTCGAAGCCCAGCTCGAGGCCGTGCGCGAGATCGAACACATCGCGCAGGCCCACGTCTGCGCCGAGGCTCTGGACACCCTGGTGCCGGGCTGGATGGGCGCCGACGACGGCACCCTGCGCGCGCAGCTGCTGAAGGCCTGGCAGCGCCTGGGCTGGCGCTTTGCCGAGGACGGGCTGCACCCGGGGCTGTCGGACCGGGCGTGGAAGAGCCGCGAAGAAGCCGATGCATGCGCAGGCCTTGACTGGGCCGGGGCGGCCCAGCCGCCGCTGGCGCTGCACAGCTCCGCGACCTGCTGCTGATGCGCCTGCCACCGCCCGGCGCGCTGCGAGGCGGGCGAGGCGCTGGGCACATCCGATCTGGGGCAGGCCGCCTGGCTGGGCATGGTGCTGAACTTGTTCAACCTGGTCCCGCTGGCGCTGCTGGACGACGAGCAGATCGTACAGGCCGTGTCGGAGCCGCTGATATGGACGGTCCTGCACGCGCTGGCGGTGCTGCTGTTCTGGCTGCCCCCGCAGGCGCTGGCCGTGGTGGCGCTGATGGTGAGCCCGCTGATAGCCGCGCACTTTTGGATGGGCGACATCAGATCGGCAGCAACCGCGCCGAACGTCCTTCGGCCATGCCTGCGCCGAGCCTACGGACTGGGCTATTCGGGGGCTCCTAGCGGCGGCGGCGCAGGGGATGGGGTTGCTCAGCCATTGAGGGACGTGCCGCCGGACGCGCTGCGCCGTACGCACGCGCTCGGTGAAACCGAGTGCCTTCTCAAGCAGTAAACTGATTAACATCATTGCATGCTCAAGCAACGTAGGGCAGGCAAGAGGCTCACGTAATGATCGAGGACCGGGAAGTGCCCGCAACCATCGTCCCGTACTGGAAGCGGGCGCGTAGTAGCCGATCCGGCACCACCTCACGCAACTTGGTCGGCACCGCCTTCTTCGACGCCAATTCGGCACTTCCAAGCCAGATCGTCACACTGACCGGGCCGACCATGATGGGAATCGTCAAATGAGCGGCCAAGCCGGCACGGTCTTCAGTGTCTTCGCCGGAGAGCCTGTTGTCCTGGCAGCCTTCGCTGGCATCTTGGGCAGCGCGCTGGCGCTCTACCTCGCTTGGTTTCGGTCGAACTGTGTCGCTGTCGAGCGATCCTTGCTCGCCACGGCTGCTTCCCTGCGGCGAACCGGATCTAGCTGGTACGAGGCGAAGATCGCAGCCAGATCGGCGCAACCCATGCACCCTGCCGTCAGGGCGGCCTGGGAGGACACGGAAGCGCGCGTGTTGGAGTTGGAGACCGTCGCTGGCCGGCAGCAAGTGATCTTCGGTTCTCCGCGTGACATCTGGTCGCATAGTCCGCTGCTTGGGCGCTGCATCAACATTCAACTGGCGGAGGCCGTTCCTAATCTGCTGGTTGGCGTTGGGTTGCTTCTAACTTTTCTATTTCTCACCATAGCGATCACTGAGGCCATGGCTGCGCTTGGGGCAGCGGGGCAACAGGTATCCAAGGATGCGCTTAATAGTGCGACTTCAGGTCTGTTGCGCGCGGCCGGAGCGAAGTTTCTGACTTCGCTGGCTGGTCTCGGTGCCTCAATCGCCTGGACGATAGCTGCAAAGAACCGGATGGCGCGGATCGACGAGGCGTGTGTCAGCGTCCTCAAGACGCTGGCTTTGGTCGTCCGCTCCGATGCCGCTGAGATTGCGGTTCGCACGCAGCTCCAACAGGGCGAAGCTGTAGTGATGCAGGCGAAGGCGCAGTTAAGGTTGGCCGAAAAGATCCTCGAAGAGTCGGAAGACCAAGGGGACCTCACCCAAAAGCTAACGGACCTTTCAGAGCGACGCCAGACTGTACTCGAAGGCTTGCTGAAGCAGTCCCGCGAGGAGGCCGAGCGGCGTAGTTCCATTTTGGACGAATTGCTTGAGCAAGCCCGCGAGCAGACCGGAACATTGAAGCGCTTTGAAACCGATTTGGCTGTATCTCTTGCAAGCGCCATCAATTCAACTTTCACACCAAAGTTTGAGGAAATGACTAAGCGTCTGACTGACGCTATTGGTGGCTTGAGTGATCGTCTTGGAATGATGAATCAGGATGCATTGCGAAAAATGACGGAGGATTTTGCAGCAATGCTCCAGCGGATGACCAGCACGGAGCTTGGGCAGTTGAAGGATGCTTTGGAGTCGCTTTCTGCCAAATTGACCGCCGCGGGTGGTGCGTTTGCGGATAGTGCCGAGCACGCTGCCGGAAAATTCGACTCCAGTGCAACAGTTCTTGCGGCACAAGTCGATGCAGTCGCGGCTCGGCTGGCAACAGCTACCACGCTGCTGTCTGAGTCTGCCGAGACGTTCAATGCCTCGCTCGCGAGGCTGAACCAATCAGTAGAGGAGGCCACCGCCTCAGGTCGGGACGGGGTCGCCTTTGTGGAACGGACTTTGGCCGAAGGGCAATTGATTCTGCAGCGTCTCGATGCTACCTCTGAGGCGATACGTTCCGCTGGCGAGGCTCTTTCGCAGATGAGTGGAAAGGTGGCCGATGCGCTCGACTCGATCGATGAGGTGGCTTCGGCTCAGCGTCATGTGATCGACGCCGTCAAGGGTGCAACGCCTTCAGCACTCGCGGCTGTCAACGGCGTTGTACAGACCTTGAGCGGTGCTGTGTTGGCCACTGAAGCCTCTATGACCAGTGCAAAGAATGCCATGACAGCTACCGCTACTACTCTTGGGAATACCGTTGCTCAGATCACAGCGGGAGTGACCGAATACTCACAAACCGTCGCTGATCTTCACGAAAAGATGGATGGTCACTTCGCCAAGGCAGTGGGCAGCCTTGGTCAGCAGATCGAGAGTCTGGAAGGCGGTGTAGAGGAACTGGCTGAGGTTCTTAGTGCACGTTCGCCTCGGAAAGCGTGATCCATGCTCATCTTGCAGCAATCACCCCAGGGTGGCAGAGATGCCGAAGGATCTTCCGAAGGAGGGGGATATATTGCTTCCACTGCAGATTTGATGATCGGTCTTTTGTTTATTTTTATTATCTTGGTTGTGATTCTTGCGTTACGAGCGGAAGCTCAGGATTCTTCGTCTGACTCTGAGGTCTCACCATCTGATCCCAGGAGGGTCCTTATGACTGCACTGGGTTCAGGACTGACGGGATTACATCCAGGCATAAGGATCGATCCCGAGACTGGTGTCATCAGCCTCCCTGAGGAAATCCTGTTTTCTAGTGGCAGCTCGGTCTTAACCCCGGCAGGCAAAGACTTCTTGCAGCGGACGGCAAATGATTTTGGAATATTACTTCGTTGTTTTGTAAGTAATCAACGACGAAGGCTTGCTTGTAGCAATAATCCAGAAAATCATGAGGTTGAAACAATATTCATTGAAGGTCATACAGACAGTGTTCCGTTTGCCTCGGGGACAAAAGACAACGTTGATCTCTCCCTGGAGCGCGCCAGAGCGGTTGAGCGAATCTTGGTATCGGATACGTTGAAAACTTTCAGAAATCGTGCGGATCAGCCGATCTACTCACTGAGTGCATACGGGGATGCGCGTCCCATCAAAGGTAAGATTTCAACCGATGCTGCAAATAGACGGGTTGATCTGCGATTTGTAATGCAATACCGCGGTATAGAGGAGCTTATAAAGGATTCGCGTCTGAAGCTTCAAAAGCCTCTGGATCAAAGGCAGTGATTTTCGTACGCCTTCCTAATTCTTGGCCACAGCTCGAGAAAATTGTCTCGGGTATGGATTCGGTTACGCCTGTTCCGCCGCCGCCCGATTTGATTGAACACGCGAGGCGACTGAGGATCCGCTATCAGAGTCTTCGCGATAATGGCTACGAAGGATTGTCGGTAAACAGTATTCGGAAGTTGCCCTATGCCTACTGGTTGAAAGGGGAGCCGACTCTCAGTGCTATCGAGCCTGCTTTGGTCGCCAAGTATTGGAACAGTGATCTTCCTGCCGCCTTGGTGTCGGGTCCACGTCGAGCCAAGCGTTGGCTTCTGCCCTTGATTCATACCTACTGCGAGCATTTTACTCCTGAGGAAGGAGATTTTCGTACCTATGCCTCTCAACTTGATTTTCACATAAATCGTGGGCAAGGTGAATTCGTATCGGTCCTGATGAATCTTCAGAGAGAGGTTTCCTTCTTTTCGCCATCGGCGGTTGCTGCTCGGCTCGCTGCCGTACTCTTGCGATCTAGGGTTCAAATTAATCAAGGCCTGTCTAATCGGGCGCTATGGCCAGGTTTCTTGGATACGCGGCTTGGCCTTGCTACGTTTGAGTCTGCACTCATTCAAAGTCAGAGAACTGCTCCGGATTCTTCGGCATTTTTTCGATTGCTTGATTGGTCAAGGTCACTTGCTGCTCCGTCGGCGAAATCCGGTGCTCGAGTGATCTTCGCGAATAGCATGCTTCTCCCCTGGGTTCGCCACAAGCCAGATACAAGACTGAGATCCGCCCTGATTGAGGAATTTGTCAAAAGCTACGGCGACCCTCGTTTTCGTGGGTACAAGAATTATCAGTGGAGAGATGTTGACCCCTCGGCGGTAAATCTCATACTCAATTGGTTGACTGGCGATACTCTTCGAGCCTTCATTAGAATTCTTGAGCAGACAGCGGATGATATATGGAGGTATCGTCAGAAGTTTTGGATGGCTTATTACGATGCTGGCCATGTTCAAGAGGCGTGGTTGGCACTTGGGGCCGATGCTGCAAGACGCGCTGAGCGACTGCGCTCTGACGAGCGTGGCCTAGGCTACGGTCGACTAGAGGGCGGAGTTCAATCCAATCATTCGGTACTGATCTTGAAGATTGGTTCGTTGATTTTCTCCGAGTGGAGTCACAATGGTAGTCTTCGAGTCCATGAAGAGAGGAATAAGAACGCACCCGATCTTTATCAGAGTATTTATAACGGATCCGAGCTTCGGGCCGCTGGATCCATGGATTTTCATCTTGGCGTAAACGATCGGCCCCAGTTGGCGCATATGGGCTCCGAGCGCGGTTATTGGCAGCGTAAGGCTAGGGATTTTATCCAACGCCATGCGGGCATTCATCTATCCGACTCTGCAATCCTGTGAAACCAGACCTCACTTCTGATTCTGTATCGTGGCCTTTGCCGGATGCTGGCTACCAAGTTTGGCTAGAAGGTCTTTCCGTTCCTGTCGCAAGCGCCGTAGTCCAAGCCTTCGAGGAAGGGCACGCGACCATCGCTGAAGACCGAATACTGATGCGGGCTCCCGCAGTTGCTGCTTTATCCGATTTAGTCGCAGCGGAGCTTGGTCTTCCGCCACGTGCACCATTTGGCTTCGATATTCGGCTTTCCGGTGGTCTAGGGCGCCCAGGCTCATCTTTGGGTGTCCGCTGGTTGCAGCCTGGCCGCACGCTTCCTGCACGCGGTATAACCCGGGTTGGTATTTGGGTTCTTGACGCCAATGAAAGGCCATTCCGTCTGGCGTCCCCTATCTTCGATGTATTGGGACTGATCGATCAGTTCAACCGCACTCCAGAAGGCAACTTCGAAGATCATTTTCGTGTCTGGTCACGGATCCGATCGTTGCTTGGAGAGTCGGAGACTGCCAAGCTTACCGATGGCTTCTTGCGCGGGTTCCGTGTCGTTACCGCTTCGGCCCTCACATTCGGTATCAGTACTGACGAAAGGGGCGACTTACAGATCGACCCCGTGCTGCTGATGGCGCAGCGTGCATCGGATGGTGAGGAGTCCGAGCACGTTCGCGCATTGACCGAGGCCGACGAACAACTGTTCCCACGCCGTCTTGACCAGCTGCGTGTAGGCGTACCTGCCTTCCCGATCAGCCAAGGTACCTACGTCGTTGTCGGTGAACCTCTTCAGCAGGCCTTGGGTGCCGTGAAGAAGCTTCGCCAGGCACCCCCGGAGCAGCGCAAGCGCGCCGCGATGTACCCGGAGGCTGTGATCCGGGAAATGCTTGGTCAGGAGGAGTCGGCGCCTACGGTGTTTGTCGAGACGGAGCGGTTCTCCGAGCGTGTGAAGGACGTCGGCGAGTGGTCCGCCCCGGTACTGCCTTGGATCAAGATCCCTGCACAGCAGTGGGGTGCGCCGGTATCGGCCTGCGGAATTCGCGTGAACGGCGTCGAGGTTCCCATCGACGGCAATGCCCTCGAGGACGTCGTTGGCAAGATGAGATTTGCCATCAGCTCAGGGCATTCGAGTGTCTCCGTCAACGGCGTACCCGTTCCTGCCACTGCGGCCAACCTTTCGGCGTTGGAGCAGTTGCAGCGTGCAGTCCAAGCCCAGGGGAACACTCCCCCGCCCACCTCGGAAGTCGAGAAAGCGGCTGCGAGTACCCAGGTGCTGATCGTCGAGACGAACTTCGACCAGACCGCCTTCAACAAGGTCAGCGTCGGTCGTCGGCCGGGGGCGCTCGGGCTGCCAGGCGGGTTGCGCTCAACGCCCAAGCCGCACCAGGAAATCGGCATTCAATGGCTGCAGCGGCACTGGATCTCCGGCAGCCGTGGTGCGCTGCTTTGCGACGACATGGGGCTTGGCAAGACTTATCAGGCTCTGGCGTTCTGCCAGTGGCTGCGTGAGTTGATGGACCAAGGAACCGTCGCGCGCAAGCCGATTCTTATCGTCGCCCCCGTCGGCTTGCTGCGCAACTGGGAACTCGAAGCCGAGGAGCACCTCTTCGCGCCTGGGCTGGGCACCCTTGTGCGTGCCTATGGCGATCACCTTCGCATCCTCAGGCGTGGCCGGCATTTCGAGGGAACCGCTGCGATCGACACCGCCAGGCTTGCCCAAGGCGATGTGGTCCTGGCCAACTACGAGGCGGTGTCCGACTACCAGCTCAGCTTCGGCGCAGTCCCATTCTGTGCAGTCGTGTTCGACGAGGCCCAAAAGATCAAGTCTCCACAGGCCCGCATGACAGCCGCTGCCCAGGGCCTCAACGCCGACTTCTATGTTGCGATGACCGGCACGCCAGTCGAGAACCGACTAGCCGATCTATGGTGTATCGCGGATACCGTCCAACCTGGCGCGCTGGCGGACCTGAAGGAGTTCAGCGCCCGCTACGAGACCGAGTCCGCGGACGTTTCGTCGCTCCGGCAAGTCGTCTGGCAGGAAGAGGCGGATGCACTGATCGGCGCGCCGAAGCTGCTGTTGCGGCGTTTGAAGACCGACAAGCTCGAAGGGCTGCCGCCCAAGCATGAGCACGTCGTACGAAGACGAATGCCCCCGCGTCAGCAAGAAGCCTACGCTCGTGCAATCGCCATGGGCGACATGATTGGCGGGCCTCATGGCACGCTTGGCATGATCCACGCGCTACGGCGGATTTCGCTGCATCCGGTGCTGGCAGAGGGGGGGGCGCAGGGGGAGGAACTTCGCCCTGAGGACTCCGCCAGGATGGCCGCGACGCTCGAAATCCTCGATCGCATCGCTGTTACAGGCGAGAAGGCTCTGGTCTTCTTGGAGTCGCTCGACTTGCAGGAAGCCGACCAACTACCCTTGCTCCTGCAGCGTCGCTATGGCCTGCGCCGTCTGCCGATGGTCATCAACGGCGAGGTCGGCACAGAAGCGCGCCAAGCGCGTGTGGCGCAGTTTCAGAGAGAGCAGGGCTTCGATGTCATGTTGCTGTCGCCCAAAGCTGGGGGTGTCGGCCTGACCTTGACAGCGGCCAATCACGTCATTCACCTTTCGCGCTGGTGGAATCCTGCCGTCGAGGACCAGTGCTCCGACCGCGTGTACCGGATCGGTCAGCAAAAGGCTGTACATATTCACTACCCGCTGGCCATACTACCGGATCAGGAAGAGTCGAGCTTCGACGTTCAACTTCAGGTGCTGATGGATCGGAAGCGGCAGTTGGCGCGTAACCTTCTTGCGGCGCCAGCTTTTACGAAGCAGGACTATGAGGACTTGCTGCGCGGTGCGGGTATCGTTTCCGGATCGGCCTCAGCCTGGAAAAGTGGCTAGTTTCGGCAAAGAAGTTCTCGACACAAGTAGCACTTTTGATATCAATATACGTCTTGATTAGAAATCTGCCTCAGCATGCCCCCGCCTGACCACTTTCTCCGGCGCCGGCTTGCTCCGCACTACATCGGCGATGAGGGTCGCCACCAAGCCGCGCAGGTCGAAGCGCCGGTTGAACCGGTAGGCGAAGGCAGCCAGGTAGGTCTGGCCGTACTTGCG
>JAIXWM010000101.1 GCA_027491255.1 Rubrivivax sp.
GTCCGGATCGGGGTTGGGGTTGATGCCCACGGCCAGCCGCAGCGCCGCCAATGCATCGGCCGAGGTCACGCCATTGCTGCCGTCACCGGCCGCGCGGCTCACGCCCAGGCCATAGCTTCCCGAGGGCAGCGTCTGGAAGCGGTAGGCCCCCTCGGCACCGGTCACAGTGCCGGCCAGCGCCAGCCCCAGATCGGCCACCGCCACCTCGCCCACCCGCACCTCGCTGAAGCCCACCTGCACATCGGTCGTGCCCGCGGCCACCTGCACCTGCAGCGTGCCGATGCGCGTGGGCACCGCCAGCCCCGTGGCGCTCAGGTTCGACAGGTAGGCCCCCAGCGTCAGCTGCCCGGGCGTGGCGTTGGTCAGCGCCGTCCAGTCCGCGCCCAGGGCAGACGTGAAGCTCAGCGTCGCCCCCACCGGCCCGGTGGCCGTGAAGTCCAGGCTCTCGGCCACCGCCGTCGGGTTGGCCCACAGATCCACGGTCAGTCGGCCCGCCGCCGGGTCGAAGCTCGCCGCGCGCAGGTCGAATCGTTGCGCCGGCGTCTCGGCCACCGCAGCCTGATCGATGATCTGCACCGCCACCTTGTCCAGCAGCGCGTGGCTTTTCCAGTGGTAGGCGATGCCGATGAGGCCAGCCGCGGGTTGCGCGTAGGGGGCCAGTCCAGTCCCTGCAGCGTTGAGTGCGTACAGGCCATCCGCGAACATGAAGCGTTCGACGCTGGCCAGCATGTCGCTGCCATCACGGTCCGGATTCTTGTCTGTGATCCTGATACTCGCCGCGCTGACCTGTACCGTGTATTCGGAGGCCAGCCCAGAGAAGCGCGCGATGTCTAACCCGCCTGCGCCGTCGATCGTGTCGTCCCCACCGCTTCCAACAAAGCTATTCGCCTGCGCGTCTCCCGTCAGCGTGTCTGCGAAGATCGAGCCATGGACGTTCTCGATGCGGATCAGGGTATCGTTTCCGGCCGCCCCAGTGGTCAACCCGAGTGCAAGGTTGACCTGCACCGCGCCCTCTTCATTGTTGTATTCCGCGGTGTCGATACCGGCTCCGCCGTCCAGCGTGTCGTCGCCGCCGCGTCCATCCAGACGGTTGTCCGCTGCGTTGCCGACCACTGAATCGTTGAAGCGAGAACCCTCGAACCCCTCGATATTGATCAGCGTATCGCTGTTGCCCCAGCCATCGGCAGCCACGCCCAAGGCCAGATCGACCACCACCCCGCGGATGTCGTCGGCGTAGCTGACCTCGTCATAGCCGCCGCGCCCATCGATGAAATCATTGCCCCGCTGACCGTTGAAGGTCTCCTGTCCGGATGGATTGGCATCGCTGCCGCGCAGCGTGTCGTTATAGATCGTGCCGACGAACTCCTCTATGCCGATGACGGTATCGACATTGGCGTAGCCGTCCTGGATCTGGCCTTCGGCCAGGTTGAGGTCGACGGTGATGGCACTCGGCGCATCAAAGTAGATGACCGAGTCCCACCCGTCCATTCCGTTGACAGTGTCGTTCCCAGCGGCAGGGTCGAAGGCTTCGGCACGGATCTCGCCGAATTGGCGCCCGGAGCTTCCACCGGTCAGTAAATCACCCAGCGCGGTGCCATAGACGCGATACACGCCGCTGAAAGTGTCCTGCCCCACCACAAGTCCCATTTCACCGGTGCGGTCCGCCGGATTCAGCGCCCGGGCCACTCCGGTGCCCAGATTGACATCCAAGGCCACCGAAGCAAAGTTGTAGAAGAGGTGGGTGGCACCGTTGCCATAAATGGTGTCGTTGCCGCCGCGGCCTTCGAAGACGTTGTAGGCACCGCGGCTGCCAGCGTTGACCGAAGCACCAGAGAACCCGCGAGCATCGAAGACATCATCCAGTTGGCTACCTTGGATTCTTTCGATGGAGCGCAGCGTGTCGGTACCGACCGTGGCGTCACCCGTCACCGTGCCGGCGGCCAGATTGACGGTGATACCCGAGGTGGCATCCGCGAAAACGGCTGCATCCATGCCACCCTTGCCGTCGATCAGGTCGTCGCCTCCCCTACCGCGGAATGTCTCGGTGACGTCGTCGTTACCACCGCCGACCAGGGTGTCATTGAAGCTGGTACCCCGCAAGCGGCTGACACCGGACAGCGTCTTGACACCCAGCGCGATGCCGCCGGAGTTCCGGAGGTGATTCAGATCAACCGTAAAGAGCCCCCCTGCGGCCGCCATCACAGCGGTCACGCCCAGGCCGTTGGTGGTGGAACTGACGCTGCCGAAGTTGACGTCGGTCTCGCCGTTGCCGACCACGGTGTCATTCCCCAGATTCAAGCCGACGTAGATGTGCTTGCTGCCAGCGTAGTAACCGCTGTAGTAGCCGCTGGTCATGCGGCTGAAGTCGAAGGTGTCGTGGAAATTGGTGTCATTGATATTGGAAACATTCGACAGGGTATCCGCTCCCGCGGCCTGACTGGATCCGATGGCGCCATAACTCACCACACCGGAATTACCGGTGAAAACAGCGCTGATGGCCGTCTCAGACCACCAATAGCTCGGCGTAATGCCGTCCACCCAAGGTGCGCGGTTCAACGTTGCCTGTGAGATCGAGTCGCTGCCGCCGTAGCCGACGAACTCGACGGAGTGCTGGTCGCCCGCGGATTCGTTGTTGCCCGAGGGCAGGGCGCCCTCGACGACATCCGACTGCCGGGTTCCGCGAACGGCCTCGATCCCAATGAGGACATCAGTACCGACACTAGCCGCAGCACCGCCAAGGCCCGTCACGGTCATCGTCGGCAGGCTCAGGCGGATACCGCCTCCCGTCACATCGCTGTAGACCGCATTGTCGTAATCGACAGCCGGGAAAACACGGTTCCACTTCCACAACAAGTTGCGCTGCTCGCCGCCGTGCAGAAGGTCGTTTCCCGGCCCACCGTAAAGGAGGTCGTTACCGAGATCTCCACGGAGGGTGTCGCTGCCCTCACCGCCTCGGAGAGTGTCATTACCAAGGCTGCCTTCGAGCACATTGGCGCCGGCGCTGCCGGTGATGGAGTCGTTACCCCGCCCGCCCTGCACGTTCTCGATGTTCAGCAGCACGTCCTGCTCGACGGCATCGCCGGCCAACGCAACACCACTCCCCTGCCCATCGTCGAAAGCGCGCTGCTGCCCCAGGTCCACCGAGACGGAAGTCAACGCCTGGTCGTACTCCACCCAATCGATGCCGTCGCCGCCATCCAGCGTGTCGTTGCCACCGCGCCCGTCCAGGCGGTTGTCTCCGGCATCGCCATAGATCCGGTCATCGAAGTTGGAGCCCTCGACACCCTCGATGCCGACGATCAAATCGATGTCGCCAAATGCGTCGAGCGCCGAGCCTGTGTACCCTGCGGGCAACTGCCCCGTGGCGCCTACCCAGCCGGACAGGCGTACCGTGACCCCGCCGTCGGAGATGAACCCCGCTTCGTCGTAGCCCGCTCCGCCGTCGACCGAATCGGCACCTTTGCGGCCCTCCAGGAAGTCGTTGCCCGCGCCGCCCTTCAGACTGTCGGCGTAGTGCGAGGCCTGAATCGCCTCGACGTTGCGCAGCGTGTCCACATGCCCCCAGCCGTCCTGCACCTGGCCCGCGGCCAGGCTCAGATCCACCCTGATGCCGCTAGGCGAATCAACATAGCTGGCGACGTCGAAGCCCGCGCCACCGTCGATCGTGTCGTCCCCGGCACCGCCGATGAACAGTTCGAAGCCTTCATCGCTTCGGCCTGGTCCACCACCTGTCAGTTCGTCGGCCAACTGCGAGCCGCGCACGCCATAGACGCCGCTGAAGGTGTCTCTTCCCAACGATAGGTACAGGTCGGAGAGCTTGTCGGCCGGCACCCGAGCATCGGCATACCCAGCGACCAGGTCCGCGCGAACTGCCACCACGGAATTCTCATAGTTCAGGCGCGTCGAGCCACTGCCCTGGATCGTGTCGTCCCCGCCTCCGGGGATGAACTCGTTGACACCATCGGCGGTGCTGCCCACGTTGGCCGTGGTGCTCGTACTGCCCCCCAAGAATCCGCGCGCGTCAAACAGGTCAGCGAAACTGGAGCCCTGCACGCTCTCGATGCTGCGCAGCGTATCGGTTCCGCTGGACGGCGATGCAGCCGTGCCTGCGGCCAGCCGGATCGTCACCCCCTCTTGTGAGTTGACGTAGCCCGCCCGGTCGAAGCCGCTGCCGCCGTCGATGAAGTCGTCGCCGCGCTCACCGCGGAAGACTTCCAGGCTGTCGTTGGCGGCCAAGCCTCCGAGCAAGGTGTCGTTGAAGCGCGTACCGGTGACGCGCTGCACGCCGCTGAAGCTCAAGGCACCCAGCGCCACGCCGTTGGTCGACAGGTTCGAGAGATCGGCCGTGGTCTGGCGCAGGTCCAGCAGCATCCCCTTGCCATTGCTGGTGTTCGTCACAGTGTTGTAGTGCGTCCACGTCAGGCCATTGCCCAGGACCGTGTCGCTGCCGCCTCGCCCGAGCAGCAGGACGTGACCGCTCTTCTGCGCCAGCGGGTCGGTGACATAGCCGCGCTCGTTCAAGGTCGCCAGACGCAGATCAAAGCGGTCGTCATGGGGGCTGTCGCCGAAAACCCCGATGCGGGTCAGCGTGTCCTGCCCTGCCACCTGGGGGCCGGCCGAACCGTAGCTCACCAGGGCTGTGTCATTCTGATAGGTGAGCACCACACCTGTTCGGGACCAGTAGTAATGGACGGACACCCCGCCCCCCAGGATCCCGAGCCCCTCATACCCATAGGGCTGCTGGATCACCGTGTCGCTGCCGCCCTGCAGGCTCAAGTTCAAGCCATAGCCTTTGGTCGCGATCTGGATCAAGTTGTCGGTCAAACGCCCGGTCACCACGTCCTTGGCATTCAACGCCCCGACCACTTCCTCGATGCCCGAATAGCGATCCACCCCCGCCTCGCCCTGAACACTGACCGTACTTGCAGCCAGGTCGATCACCGTACCGGCGGTGCTGCCATAGTCCAGCGTGTCGTAGTCGACCGTCGTCACCAACCAAGGCAGGTATATCTGCAAGCCGCCGGCGATCACATCACTGCCAGCGCCGCCGAAAAACCGGTCGCTGCCCAACCCCCCGAGCAGGTTGTCATTTCCCGTGCCGCCGGCCAGGGTGTCGTTGCCGTCCCCACCCTCCAGCGTGTCGTCACCGTCACCAGCGTCAAGCAGGTCCGAACCGCTCAGCCCGAGCAAGCTGTCAGCACCCGTGGTGCCGAGAAGGGTGTCATTGCCGGAAGTGCCAGTCTGTGTCATGTCGTTCTCCAGACCAAATTCAATCGAAAGTGTGAGCCTGACCGTGCGCGCATGCTTCCTGGCACTTGTACGCCGCGGCCGTTGCGCACCATCATCTCATCCGAGACCCACCGGTGCTTGGTTGCAACGTGCAGTGCAGTCTGTCGACTTCCCCATGATCATTTCAGGTCAACCCCCGGTGGAGTACACCCCGAACTGATCCATCGGCGCCCCGATGCGCTGCGACAGTTCCGCAAAGTACCCCGGCTGAAGCACGTCCAGGTCCTGCGCACCCGCCGGCGCCGCCCAGCTGCCGTTGACGTCGCCCTTCAGCACGCCCACCAAATTCACCTCGCCCGGGGCCGTGGCGTTGATGTTGCGATCCCACGTGGCTGCGGTGCGCGTCAGCGCCGACTGCCCGGCGGCCTCGTTCCACAGGTCGCGCGTCTCCTCAACGAACAGCCACTCCTGCGCCACCGCCGTGGGCAGCTTCACCGCCATGCGCAGGATCGCCAGCGCGTCGGCCGAGGTCACCTTGCCGTCCTGGTTGGCATCGGCGGCCATGAACTGGTA
>JAIXWM010000117.1 GCA_027491255.1 Rubrivivax sp.
CGACCGGCTGGGGGTTCCCCGACTGTCCTGACCTCAAGCTCTCGAACCGCCCGGTGCGGACCCGCATGCCGGGTGGTGTGGCAGGGGCGCCTCCGATAACGGGGGCCCCCTATGCCGATGGTGTGTCCGTACGGGGTGGTGGGCTGGCGTGGCGACCTGCGAATGGCGCGTCCACTGCCTTCGGCACCCGCACACGGGGTACTCTCGCGCGCCGTTCGGGCCCGTCGGAACAACGTCCAGCCTTCGGGCGTTGTTGCCCGGGTGCGAGCGGGGCCCTGCTCAAGGCCAAGCCCTCAGGCGACGCGTACACAGCTGAACTGCCATGGGTCCGCGGTGGCCTCGGGTCCGGTCTGCGCTGCGCCCTTTTCTGCGAAGCCCAGCCGCCGTCCCTGCATGGGTGTCCATGGCGTGCGCACGGTGGCCAGGGTGCCCAGGTAGGGCCGGGCGAGGTCGAGGATGGTCTCGTGGGGCAGGTCGTCGGGCTCGAGCAGGCCGCACTTCGGGTGGGTTACGGCCCACACTGCCGCAGCCATCACGCCGGCGGCCACCTGCAGGCTTGTGGCGCTGTTGTCGGGGCAGATGGCGCGTGCCTGCTCGAGCGTCAATTGAGATCCGAGCCACAAGGCGCCGCCGGGCGGCCCGCCCAGCAGCACACCGAGTTCATCCATGCCGCTGACCAGGTCCTCGGCCAGCAGGCGCTGGGTGTCCGGCGGGACCCATCCACGGGCCTGCAACTCGTGCAGGGACAGCAGCGCGTCGTCGCAGGGTCGGTAGGCGTAGTGCACCGTGGGGCGGTAGTCAGGCGCCTGAGGGTTGCCCAGCGTCAGGTGTTCGGCGATCGAGATCGACTCCATGTGCGTGACCAGATGGCCCAGCAGCGGGCCGCCCTGCGGCGTCCAACTGCGAACGCGCACCGCGGCGCCCGGCTGCTCGAGCCAGATCGACGCCTTCGAGCCCGTGGCCGGTCGCCGCGCGTCGGCAGGCCAGTCGCGTTCGTGCGTGCCCCAGCCAAGCTCGGCCGGCTGCAGCGCTTCCTCGACGAAGCCGGGCACGGACCAGGTGTTGACGAACTCGCTCGGGCGGCGTCGCGCCATCGACCACTGCGTGTCGCGCTCGGCGATATGGATGGCGCGCACGCCGAGGTCGCGCGCCATGCGGGCCCATTCCTCGCGGTTGCGCGGGCTGCCCACGGTACCGGTCGCCTGGGCGAGATGCAGCAGGGCGCGCTTGACGAAGTGCGACACCAGACCGGGATTGGCGCCGTGGGTGATCACCGCCGTGGGCGTGCCCGGGGCGCGCCCGAGCGCCAGTGCGGCCTCGCGCCGGGCGTGGTTGCTGCGCTGCGCGGGCGGGCGCAGCGGTTCGTCGGCCCAGGGCTCGAGCGCGGTGTCGATGTACAGGGCACCGCGCCGTCGCGCCAATCCGATCAGGGGAACCGAATCCACGCCCACCGACAGGTTCAGCAGCAGATCGCCGGGCTGCAGCAGCGGTGCGAGCACGGCCTCGAAGTCGTGCTGCTGCAGCCCGATGGGCCTGGTGTCCAGGCCTTGCGCTGCGGCGCGCGCGAGGGCCGGACTGTCGGGGTCGATCAGGGTGTAGCGTGCGGCCTGCGCAGCCAGATGGCGGCGCAGCAGCGGCAGCACCCCCTGGCCGACGCAGCCGAAGCCGACCATCACGACGCGGCCGGTCCAGGCGGGTGGCGTGCGGCTCAGTGGGCCATCCACACCGGCAAGGTCATTGACTGCAACACGCTGCGCGTGGCCCCACCGAGCAGCCATTCGCGTGCGCGGGTGTGGCCGTAGCAGCCCATGACCATCAGGTCGGCGTCGGTGTCGGCGGCCCGTGACAGCAGCAATTCGCCGATGTCGGCGCTGGCATCGCCCTCATGCGTGATGTGGGCCGTCACGCCGTGCGCCTGAAGCCAGTCGCGCAGCCAGGCGTCGCTGGGCGGGGGCATGCCGGGCTGGTCGGGCGCGGTCTCGCCATAGCGCCAGCCGGGCTCGTTCCAGCGCGCGATCTCCACGCGCTGCGCCGTCTTCAGCCAGGGCAGGGCACTGCTGAGTGCGCGCGCCGACTCGCGCGAGGATTTCCAGGCCACGAGGATGCGCCGGCCGACGGTGTCGAAATGCCCCACGCGTGGTACCACCAGCGCCGGCCGACCGCTGGCCGTGAGCACCCCGGGGATGAGGTCCGAGGGCACGCCCCAGGTCAGCGGGTCGTCGCGGTCCTGCTGGCCGAGCACGAGCACATCGCTGCACAGGGCGCGTGCTGCGAGCCGGGACACGGCGGGCATCAGCGCGCCGCCGCCCTGCGCCGCCGGACCGTCGCTCCAGGACAGAGGAGCGCCTGGACGGCTGGCCTCGGCATCGAACAGGCGGCGTGCGGCGCGCTGGCGCTCCTCGTCGGCCTGCTGCAGCAGCACGACCGCGCCGCCGTCGCCCAGCGCGCTCATCGGCAGTTCGGTCCACACCGGTGTGACAGCGTGCATCGCGAGCACCCGTCCGCCGGCCACCTGCGCCAGGCGCCGCGCCAGGGCCAGACGCTCGGCACTGCGCGGCGAGCCGTCGATGTGGACCAGCCACTCGCCGTAGGCCTGCAGCGCGCCGGTCGTGGCGACGGGCCGCGCGATGGCTGCGGTGGGAACACCCGAGGTGCGTTCAGTGCCCAGCCGGCCCTCGGTCCGAACGACGGATCCGGCGGCCCCGCCGGTGCTGCGAAGAGCGGTCTGCCCGTGCATGGTTGCCACGCCTTCAGAAGCGGGTCGACACGCCGGCGCTGACCAGATCGCTGTCGATCCGGTCCGCCCCGAGCTTGACGCGCACGCGCTCGAACTCGACCCGTCCGCTCACGTTCTTCGAGAAATCCCAGCCCAAGCCCAGGCCCCATGCTCCGCGCGCGTCGGTCTCCCTCAACGGGCTGCCCAGGCCCGCCGCCCCGGTCACGCCACTGCTGTGCATCCAGCCCAGCCCGAGCTTGCCGAAGAAGTTCAACGATCCCTGCCTGTAGTTGCCCAGCGCGTACAGACCCATGCCATAGGTCTTGAACTCATTGCTCACCGTGGCGCTGGCGACCGGGCCGCTCAGGTCGGCCTTGCCGTGGTGGCGCAGGTCGACCTCGACGCCGAAGTTCGGGTGGAACATGTAGCCGCCGTAAACCTTGGCACCCATGGCATGGCGGTCGCAGACGGTGGCGCCGTCGCAGTCGAGCCCGGCCCGCGACTGTCCCAGTGCCACGCCGGCGTAGGCCTGCCCCTGGGCCCAACCCTGTGCCAGGGTCCAAGGCGAGACGAACGCGGTGGCCAGCGCCGCGACGCGCAGCAAAGTCGATTTCATTGGTGCGTGCTCCTGATACCTGAGAGGGGCGACCGGTATCTCCGGCCGCGACAGGCGCATCTTGAGCCGGTGGCCGCCAGCCCGCATTGCGCAGGCTCAGGCGACGCCGGCAGCCCCCCAGTCCATCCCTGCCGTCCTGCCCGCTCCCCGAGAGGGGCGCGGGCGGACGGATGGGCCTGATGCCGGCGGCGCGCGCCGGCACGGCCTCTGGGCTGCTTCAGGGCAAAGCAAGGCCCGGCGCGCCGAAGGCGGGCCGGACCGGACGAGGGAGCCTGGAACTGTGGGAGTCCGGCCTCTCAGGCCATCACACCTTGGCGGCGATGTAGCGCGCGCCGAGATAGTAGCGCTTCGGGTCGACCACCTCGGGCACGCGACCGAAGGTCTTGAACAGCTCGTTCATGCCGCGCAGCCAGCCGTCGACCGTGCCATCCTCGGTGAACCGGGCGAACTCCGCGCTGCTGAAGTACTGCGCGTAGCCAGACTCGGTCTCGAGGTTGGCGCGCGGCGCGCCGATCAGCGCGGCGGTGTGGTCCACCGCCTGCGGCAGGTTCTTCTGGCGCCAGTCGTTGGCGTCCTTGATGACGCGGATCATCGCGTCCACCAGGCCCTGGTGTGCCGCGCCCTCGAGTTCGTTGCGCATCACGAAGGAACTGGGGAAGCTGTTCTTCGGCATCGCGTCCTGGTTGCCGTAGAGCTCGACGAGGTCGGGCTTGCGCGCCTTGAGCGTCGCCACGTGCGGATACCAGATGCCGGCACCGTCCACCTGCCCCGAGGCGAAGGCCGTGACGATGGTCGACGGGTCCATGGTCACCCGCTTGACGTCGGCCACGGTCATCCCCGCGGCGGCCAGGGCCAGGCGCAGCAGCATGTCGCCGGACGTCCCCTCGGGCACGGCCACGGTCTTGCCGCGCAGGTCGCGCACCGACTTGATGCCCGGCTGCGCGATCACGCGGTCGGAGTAGCCCACGACGTTCATCGAGATCAGCTTGGCGCGCCCCGAGATCGGCAGCCACAAGGCCCCGGGCCCGATGTAGCCGAAGTCCAGGTCGCCCGCGCCCAGGGCCTGGATCTGGATCGGGCCGTTCGTGAACGACTTGATGTCGGGTACCAGACCATGCTTCTTCCACAGGTCCAGCCGGTTGGCGATGGCGGTGATGGAGGCGCCGTGGAAGTCGGCGATGTAGCCCACGCGCACGCGCTGGGCCTGGGCGAAGACGGGCGCGCCGACGCCGGCCGCGGCGGCGGCCAGGCCGAGGGCAGCTTCGCGGCGGGTCAGACCGCGGCGGCGCGGGGTGGGTCGTGCGGTGTGTTGCGGGTTCATGGTCGTCTCCTTGGGTGTGGGGTTGCAGGACGGGAGTTCGTGGCCGGGACTTCGATGGCGACGGCCCGGTTCAGGCGGCTGCCTCCGTGCCCGCGGCCGGGGGCTGGTGGTACACGGCGGTCCAGACCTCGTTGCGCAGGCGCTGGAATTGCGCCGACAGCCGCAGCGCCTCGGTGCGGGGGTGCGGCAGATCGACGGGGATGATGCGGTGAATCCGCCCCGGCCGCGCGGCCATCACGACGACGCGGTGCGCCAAGTAGACCGCCTCGTCGACGTCGTGGGTGATGAACAGGATCGTGCGGCGGTCGCGCGACCAGGTCTGCAGCAACTGGTCCTGCATGTGGACCCGCGTCAGCGCATCCAGGGCGCCGAAGGGCTCGTCCATCAGCAGGACCTTGGGGTCGACAGCGTAGGCGCGCGCGATCGCGCAGCGCTGCTTCATGCCGCCGGACAGCGTCTTGGGCAGCGCGTGGGCGAATGCGCTCAGCCCGACCAGGTCGAGGCAGCGCTCGACCGTGCGCTCGCGCTCGGCGCGCGGCACGCCCGCGATCTCGAGCCCGAAGGCCACGTTCTCGCGCACCGTCAGCCAGGGAAACAGCGCGTACTGCTGAAAGATGACGCCGCGCTCCGGGCCGGGGCCGCGCACGGGACGGCCATCGACGGTCACCGCACCGGCCGTGGGCTCCAGCAGGCCGGCGACCATGTTCATGAGCGTCGACTTGCCGCAGCCCGACGGCCCCACCAGCGTGACGATCTCGCCATCGCCGACGTCCAGATCGACGTCGGCCACAGCGCGAAAGGCCGTGCCCATCATGTCGAAGACGCAGTTCACGCCGCGGAAGGCGATCTTCGGCGCCGGGGGCGCGCCGGCGGGGGAAGTGGTGGTCATCGACGCTCCTGCCAGGTCGTCAGGCGGCCGTCCAGCCACAGCAGCATCCGGTCCATCAACAGGCCCATCAGGCCGATGGTCACGAGCGCGACGAATATCGTTGCGAGGTCGTAGTAGACCTGCGCTTGCTGCATGCGGTGCCCGAGCCCTTCCTGGGCGGCGATGAGTTCGGCGGCCACGAGCGTCGACCACGCCGCGCCCAGGCCCGTGCGCATGCCCACCAGGATGAAGGGGGTGGAGGCCGGCACCACGACGCGCCGGAAGACGGCCGCGTCGCCCGCACCGAGCACGCGGGCCGCGTTGATGAGCACGCGGTCGACGTTGACGACGCCCTGGTAGGTGGAGATCACCGAGACGAGGAAGGCCGCCAGCGTGATGACGAAGACCTTGGGCACCTCGCCGATGCCCAGGAAGACGATGGCCAGCGGAATCATCGCCAGCGGAGGGATGGTGCGGAAGAACTGGACGTAGGGCTCGAGCAGGCCGCGTGCCACCGTGTACCAACCCATCAGGAAGCCCACAGGGATGGCCAGCAGCGTGCCGATCGCGAATCCGAGCAAGACGCGCTGGAGCGAGGCGGCCGCGTCCTTGAACAATTGGCCGTTGGCCAGGAGTTCAAGCGCCTTGACGCCGACTTCCTGCGGCCCGGGCAGGCCCGCCAGTTTCAGGTGGCTGGCCAGCCACCAGAGCGCCAGTCCGATGAGCGCGGACACCAGGTTCAGCGCGAGCAGCTTGCGGCGCACCAGGCGCTGACGCAGGCGCTCGCGCTCGGCCTGGGAGGATGCGGTCGAGGACGCATCCAAAGTCTTCGTGTTGCCAGGGTGCGACGTCATGCGCTGGTCATGTTTCGGCGGGGTCAGCCCAGGTAGACGCGGGCATCGGCCAGCAGCTTGTCCAGGGCGACGAGTGCGGCGCCTTGCAGTCCGCCGAGCCGGCCCAGCGCGGTGCGGCGGATGGCAAGGCCTTCCAGCAACTCCGGCTGGGCGCGACCGCGCAGCCGCGCGCTCAGGTCTTCGGCAAAGGCCGGCGAGGCCTGGCCGTAGATGCCCCCCAGGACGACCACGCGCGGGCCGAGGATGTCGATCGCGATGCCCAGACCCAGGGCCAGGTTGTCCAGGGTCTGCGCATAAAGCCTGCAGGCGGTGGCGTCGCCTTCGGCACGACGCCGCTCGAGCAGCGGCAGCACGGGCTCGCTGGCCGCAGGGATGCCCAGCACCGCGCACAGGTAGGCCTCGTTCGTGACGCTGACGAGGTGACTGTCGGTGGGCACGCGGTCGGCGAAGGCATTGGTGGCCAGCGGGATGTAGCCCAGATCGCTGGCCCCATAGTGCCCATGGCGGTCGGAACTGGCACCATTCACCATGGCTGCGCCCAGGCCGAAGCGGGCCTGGAGGAAGAGCATCGGCTGCTCCTCGTCCAGACCCAAGTGGCGGAACTCGGCGAAGGCCATGGCCCGCGTGTTGTTGGTCACCAGCACGGGCAGGCCGGTGCGCGACTCCAGCGCGTCGGCCAGGGCGATCTGGTGCCAGCCCATCTGCCTGGAGCGCAGCAGGGTGCGCAGCCGCGTGTCGGTGAGGCCGGGCATGGCGATCGACACCGCGCGCAGCGGGCGGCCCCCGGCCGCGCGCTCCAGGCGCTGGGCCTCATGCACGATGCCGGCCAGCAGTTCCACCGACACGCCCGGGTCCTGAATGCGCAAGGCGCCCGACTGGCTGCGCATGGGCCCGGGACGGGCGTCGAGCCCGGCCACCGCGGCGTGCACGGCATCGGGCTCCAGCAGCAGGCACAGCACCTTGCAGGCGTCGGGCACGAGCTCCAGCGCCGTGCGCGGTCGCCCCGGCTCGGCCTGGTGCTGTGGCCCCGATTCCCGCACCCAGCCGATCTCGAGCAGGTCGCCGATGACCTTGCTCAGCGTGGTGGACGAGCGCTGCAAGCGTGCTCCGAGCTCAACCCGCGACTGTGGGCTGTGGTCGCGCAGCCCGCGCACGACCTCGCCGCGATGGCGTATGCGCAACTGCTCCACCGGGGTGTGCTTGCGCGCGGCCGTGGCTGCACCGGCCGGCGCAGCCCGAGGCCTGGCGTGGCGCCGGCCTGGCGCCAGCGCGGCTGCAGGTCGGGCGGTCGAGATCGAGGAGTCGGAGGCGGGCACAGAATTATTCCCTGGTAGGGATTAAATAGATAAACTGCGGCGATGTCAACCGTGCACCCATCGTCTGATGCGGGGGGGCCGACCGAGCGGAGACCACGATGAGCCAGAAGCGCCAGCGCCCGAACATCCTGTTCATCATGGCCGACGACCACGCGGCGCGCGCGATCGGCTGCTATGGCCACGGCATCAACCGCACGCCGCACATCGACCGCATCGCGCGCGAAGGCGTGCGTCTGGACCACTGCTACGTCAGCAACTCGATCTGCACGCCCAGCCGTGCGGCGATCCTCACCGGCACCTACAACCACGTCAACGGCGTCATGACGCTGGACGACGGCATCGACAACCGCCTGCCGAACGTGGCCAAGCACCTGCGCTCGGCCGGCTACCAGACTGCGATCGTCGGCAAGTGGCACCTGGGCGAGGGGCCGGCGCACTGCCCGACGGGCTTCGACCACTGGTCGGTCGTGCCTGGGCAGGGCGACTACTTCGACCCGGTCTTTCACGAGGCCGGGGGCACCGTGCAGCGCCCGGGCTACGTCACCGACGTCATCACCGAGCAGTGCCTGCAGTGGCTGGAAGCGCGCGATCCGCAGCGGCCCTTCTTCCTGATGTGCCACCACAAGGCGCCTCACCGCTCCTGGGAGAACCACCCGCGGCACGACGGGCTGCACGTCGACGATGTGCCTGTTCCGGCCAGCTTCGATGACGACTACCGGCACCGTGCGGCCGCCGCGGCGGCGGCGAAGATGCGCATTGCCGACGACATGACCTATCTCGACCTGGGTCTGGTCCAGCCCGAGGGCGGCAGCGAGATCGGCGAGCCGCTCCTGCCGGGCATGGCGGTACGCAAGCTGCCGCGTCCGGCCGACGAGGCCGCGCTGCGCCGCCTGCGCCTGGTGGATCGGCGCACCGGCGAGGTCTTCCGCTTCGACAGCGAACGCGACTACAACCATTTCAAGTACCAGCGCTACCTCAAGCGCTACCTGCGCACGATCGCCGCGATAGACGAAGGCGTGGGACGCCTGCTGGACTGGCTCGACGCGCGCGGCCTGGCCGAAGACACCCTGGTCATCTACACGTCCGACCAGGGCTTCTTCCTCGGCGAACACGGCTGGTACGACAAGCGCTTCATGTACGAGCAGTCTTTCCAGATGCCCTTCGTGGCGCGCTACCCGCGCGAGATTGCGCCCGGGGGTGTACGAAGCGCGATCGCCTCCAACGTCGACTTCGCGCCCACCTTCCTCGACCTGGCGGGCACCTCGGTGCCGAACTACATGCAGGGCCGCAGCCTGCGCGGCCTGCTGCGCGGTGAGTTGCCCGCGGACTGGCCCCAACTCGCCTACCACCGCTACTGGATGCACCAGGACGAGTATCACAACGCCTACGCCCACTACGGCGTTCGGGACCAGCGCTACAAGCTCATCTACTGGTACAACCAGGGCTTGGGCATGCGTGGCGCGCAGCCCGGCGGTCAGCCGCCGCAGTGGGAGCTCTTCGACTGCGAGAAGGACCCGCTCGAACTGTTCAACTGCTGGGCCGACCCGTCCTGTCGCGAGGTCGTGCAGCGCATGACCGCACTGCTGGAGCAGAAGATGCTCGAGATCGGTGACACGCCGGTGCACCGCTGAGCGGGCGCCTGGGGGCGCGCAAGAAGACGTCAGGCCGTCCCGAGTCGTCTTCCGCCTCCTCGGGGTGCTGCCGTGCCGGGCGCAGCCAGGATCCGGAGGATTCCTCAGCCGACGACGTAGCGTTGCAGTTCGTCCTCGTCCACCTCCACCCCCAGGCCTGGGGCTTCGGGGGCCTCGAAACCCGTGGGGCCGAGCCGCCACCCCGTGGTGACGGCACGGCCCAGCCGGTGTGCAAGGCCGGCCTGGTATTCGCAGGGCAGCAGCGGGTCGGCCACGGTGGCGAACTCCAGCGTGGCGGCCTGCATCACGTCCAGCGAGCTGCCCATGTGGGGCGTCACGCGCACGCCCAGTTGGCGCGCGGCCGCCTGCATGCGCCGCGCCTGCACGAAGCCGGTGCGCCCGATGTCGGGCTGCAGCACCTGCAGCGTGCCGGCCTGCAGCCAGGGCTGGACCTGCAGCGCGGTGCGGAAGTGCTCGCCCAATGCCACCGGGCAGCCGGGCAGTGCCTGCAGCGCCTGGTGGCCGGGCAGGTCCTCGGGCAGCATCGGGCACTCGAGCCACTGCGCGCCGCGCTCGCCGAGGGCCTGCCGCGCGCGCCCGGCCAGGGCCAGCGTGTCACAGGTCCACAGCGCGTCGACGGCCCACCAGCCGATCTGCGGCACCGCCGCGCGCAGCGCGTCGAATTCCTCGAGGTCCTCGTCGAGCCGGCCGCGCAGGAAGATCTTGACGGCACGCGAGCCGCCCTCGGCCCAGCGCTGCAGCGCCTGCACACGCCCGGCGCGGTCGGGCGCGCGCGCGCCCGACAGGTAGCACGGCACCCGGTCGCGCGCCCCGGCGTCGAGCAGCCTGCGCACCGGCAGCCCGGCGCGGCGCGCCAGCGCGTCGTGCAGCGCGATGTCGAGCGCGGCCACCGCGTCCTGCAGGTGGCCCGAAAGGTAGCCGCGGCAGCGCTGCGCGTCGTAGAGCTGGTCCACCAGCGCCTCGATCGAGGCCTGCTCGCGGCCCACGCACAGCTCGGCCACGAAGCCGTTGACGAGCGTGCACACCGCCTCCGGGGCGATCGGGCAGGTGGCCTCGCCCCAGCCTACAGTGCCGTCGGCCAGCTGCACCCGCACCCAGGCCGACTCGACCTCGGCGGCGTAGACCGTGCGCCACGGCGGCGAGAAGCGGAACCGCCCGCCCTCGGCCGAGCCCGTGGCGCCCTGCCAGTAGTCCTGGCCCGGCGCGCGCACGTGCGCCGCGCGCAGCCGCTCGATCCGAAAGCGCGTGTCGATCCTGGCGGTCGGCTCGGTCATCTTCAGCTCCCGGACTTGAAGGCCATCGCCAGCGCCGCCGCCCACATCAGCAGGGCCGACAGCCGCCGCAGCGGCGCCGGTGACACCGCGCGCGCGAGTCGGCTGCCCAGCAGGACCCCGGCGCACAGCAGCGCTGTGCAGGCTGCGCCCGCGGCCCAGGGCAGGACGGCCGCGCCGGCATAGACCACGCCCGCCCCGAGCGCCACCGGCAGCTGCAGCGCCTGGGCCAGGGCCAGCCGCGAGGCCCCGGGCAGACCGGCCCACGTCAGAAGCGGCAGCCCGACCATCGGGCCCGAGGTCCCGGTCAGCGCCGACGCGAGGCCGGTGCCCAGGCCGCCGGCGGCCCAGGCGGCAGGCCTCGCGCGCGCGGCGTCGCGCTGCGACACCCGCGGCCATCCCCGCCACTCCGCCCAGCCCGCCACGGCGAAGGCGGCTGCGATCAGCAGCGCGAGCGGCCCTTGCGCCAGCGAGCCCACCGTCAGCGCACCGATCGCCGCGCCGGGCATCGCTGCCAGCAGGAAGGCCCCGCGTGCCTTGGCAGCCGCCGGACGGTCGGCGCCCGCGCCGTGGGCGGGCCGGGCCGTGGCCCAGGACAGCGCGCCCGCGCCGGCGAAGGCGAGCGTCGCCGCGGCCAGTGCTTCGTGCGGTGCTCGCCCGTCCAGCAGCACCAGTACCGGCACGACGAGAAACCCTCCCAGGCCGATCGCGCCGATCAGCACGCCGACGATGGCGATCAGCAGCGCCGCGCTCGGGCTCACGCGCGCTCGCCCCAGGCTGGCAGCCCTGCCGACAGGTGGGCCAGCCAGGCGCTGCCGAAGGCCTCGGGCTCGACGCAGGGGTGGCGCACCTGCACCTCGCCCAGCCCGGCGCGCTGCGCATACAGGCGCCGGCCATAGCACAGCATGTGCTCGGGCGAGGCCATCACGAAGGTCAGCATCGGCAGCAGGCGCTGGTGCAGCATCTCGCCGGCCCGGCACGATGGCGCGTCGTCGCGCGACAGCAGCTCCCAGCAGCGGGCGAGCTGATCCGCCAGCTCGGGCGCGGGGATCAGGCCGACACAGCCGGCGCTGACGCTGGCCGGCAGCTCCAGGCCGCCGCGCCCGTTGAAGATGCGGAACGCTCCCTGCGTCTCCTCGATCAGCCGCCGCACGTACAGGATGGGCCCCTCGCCCTTGAGCAGGCAGATGTTGGGGTGGTTGCGGTTCAGCGTCGACAGCGCCCCGGCCGACAGCACGACGTCCAGGTTGACCGGGTTGTTCTGGATCGCGATCGGCAGGTCGACGGCCTGCGCAACGGCGCCGAACAGGCGCACGAACTCGCGCTCGGGCACGTTGCGCAGCGCCGGCGGCTGCAGGATCAGCCAGTCCGGACGCAGCGCCGCGGCCGCGCGCGCGAAGGCGATCTGCCCGGGCTCGCTGGGCTCGCTGACGGTGACGCCCACCGGCAGCCGACCGCGTGCGGCCTCCACCGTCCATTCCACGATCTGCAGCTTCTCGCGCACGTCCAGCTTGTTGTACTCGCCCACGATGCCCAGCAGCGCGATGCCATGCACGCCGGCGGCGATGCAGGCTTCCACCTGGCGCACGTGCGCGTCGCGGTCCAGGGCGCCGCCCGGGCCGTAGAGGGTGTAGAGCATCGGGTGGATGCCGTGGAGATGGGTATTCATGAGCACAGTCCTCGTTCAGTCGATGTCATGGTCGGTCACCCTGGATTCCTTCGTTGGGCGCGCCCGAGCGGGCTGTCATCGGCCGCGCTGGCAAGACGCGAACCGCAGCCATGGCCTGTGCCATGGCGGGGATACGCAACGCCGCCAGAGGGGTCGAGGGCTGCTCGATCGGGTGCGCAGCGCCGTCGCCGTTCTGTCGAGGCAGGTCGTGGCCGGACTCTCCAGACCTGGCAGGTACTTGCGCGCGGAAGAAAGCGGTCAACGGCCGAACCCAGGGTCAGAGGCCGATCTGCCGTCGCATCGCGGCGTTCAGGTGGGCCGCCAGCGCCTGCGCCGCCCGTGTCCGGTCAGCTTCGGCCATGGCCGCAAGCACGTCCAGATGCTCCAGCAGCGCCGAGCGCGCCACCTTGGCCGGGTGCATCCGGTGGACGCGGCCGATCAGGCGCTGCCGCTCTCGGTTCTGGCGGTAGATATCGGCCATCAAGGTGCTGCGCAGCGCGTCCACGAACATCGCGTGCATGGCCCAGTCGGCCCGCATCGCGGCGTCGACGGTGGCCGGCTGGGTGTCGTGCTCGAGCGCCTGGGCTGCGTTCAAGGTGCGCTGGTGCAGCGCCTGCGCTGCGGCGCGGTCGGGTTCGTCCAGCCACAGGCGCAGGCCTTCGAGTTCGATCAGCAGGCGCAGTTGGCAGGCCTCCCGCACGAAGGCGAGGTCGACCTCGACGACCTGTATGCCTCGCTGCGGGTGCACGCGCAGCAGACGCTCGCACTCGAGCCGCACCACCGCGTCGCGCACGGCGGCCATCGGGCATGCGAAGCGTGCCGCCAGTTCACGCAGCGACAGCATCTGGCCGGCCGCGAACCCGCCCTGCAGCAGCGCCCCCTTGATCTGGGCGTAGGCCTGTCCGCGGGGGCCGGTGTCTGGCGTGGGGGCGTCCATGGTCTGGCGGGCCGGTTCGCGCGTGCCGCACGGCCCAGGGGCAGGCCGGTGCACCAGTCGGCCTGGGTATGCTAGCAGCACACTGTGCGCACAGCAAGATGCCAAATCCGTGGACGGGTCTGGCCGAGTCTGGGCCCGAGGGACCGTGCCCGGGCCCGACCGTATCGGCCTTCGGTTGGCGGGTCGGTGTCACCTCGGAAACCAGGCGCTTTTGCGGGCGCCGGGTCGACCCCGTCTGGGTCAGCCCGTCAGCCCACCGGCTGCCATCACGTCCCAGCACGCGCCCATCGTGTGGTAGTCCACCTTGCCGGCCGGGGACTTCGTGTTTTCGAGCTTGCGGCCGTCGGCGCCGACGATGCGGTACCAGCCCCCGTGCACGTGGTCGATCATGTGCTGCCAGCTGAAGCGCCAGAGGTCCTCGTACTGGCGCCGAAACCCGGCCTCGCCGGTGGCCCGCCACAGCCGCCAGGCGCTCGCGAAGGACTCGGCCTGCACCCAGAAGTACTTGTCGCTGTCGCACGGGCGGCGGTCTGGCGCGAAGCCATAGATCAGCCCGCCGTGGGTGCCGTCCCAGCCGTGGTCCCAGGCGGTCTGGTGCAACGCCGCTGCGCGGTCCACCCAGCGTCGTTGCGGGCGGTGACTGTGGGCGATCAGCAGCAGCTTGGCCCACTCCGTCTGGTGGCCGGTCTGGAAGCCCCAGGGCTTGAAGATGTTGCCCGGATTGTCGCGGTTGTAGTCCCAGTCGATGGACCAGTCCTCACGGTAGTGCTCCCACACCAGGCCGCCGGCAGCGTCGGCGAGCTCGAAGGCGAAGCGCTCGATCAGCGTCTCGGCGCGGTCGAGGTAGCGTGTCTGCCCGGTCGCCTCGTAGGCGGCGAGGCAGGCCTCACACTGGTGCATGTTGGCGTTCTGGCCGCGGTAGGTGATGAGCTGGCCGGCGGGCGTGATCTCGTCGGCGTAGGCGCGGTCGGCCGCGCGCCAGAAGGCGGCGTCCATGCGGTCGAAGGCGTCTGCAACGTCGGCCGCCGTGGCCAGACCCGCCAGCGCGGCGTGGCTGCGTGCCAGCAGCACGAAGGCCTGCCCGTAGGCCAGCACGCTGGCGTCCTCGATGCGGCCGCCGTCCACCGTCCACGCGTGCAAGCCATCCGGGCGGCGAAAGGCCTCGAGGTGTTGCAGAGCGTGCACCGCCCAGGACCGCCAGGGCTCGCGACCGGTGTGCCGATGCGCCATCGCCCAGTTGAAGACGAAGCGGGTCGCGCTGACGAGATGGCGGTGGCTGCGGTTGTAGACCGTGCCGTCGTCGAGGAAGTAGTGGAAGAAGCCGCCCGCAGGATCGAAGGCATTGGGCGCGTAGAAACGCAGGATGGAGTCGACGTGCGCTTCGAGGAATGCGCGGCTTTGGAAGTCGGGGTAGGTCTGCATGGACTTCAGTGTCGCTCAGGCCGCAGTCGGCGATGGGCCTGGTCACGCCGTCGCAGCGTTGCGTGGCCTGCCTGCCTGTGCAGCGGACCGTGCGGACCGAGCGCTTTGCCTCGCCACGGCATGCCATGCCACACTGAGCCGCAGCACGCGAACGATGCCGACGCGCGGGACGGCTGGTCCCCCCGACAGGAATCGAACCTGTATCTAGCGCTTAGGAGGCGCTCGTTCTATCCATTGAACTACGGCGGGAACGGCGGATTCTAGGAGCCTGTCGATTTTCGGCATCGGTGCGCCAGGTCCGGCGGCCACCCGGGGGCGTCATCAGGGCGGCGTGCTGTGGGGTGGCTGGGCCGTGTTGAGCCTGCGACCCGGGGGCACTGCGCGGTCGAAACGCCAGGTGAAGATGAGGTCGAGCGAGTTCTCGTGCCCGCTCTGCGCGCGCAGCGTGAATTGCTGCGCGATCCGGTAGACCAGTTGCCAGGTCCCGGCGGTGGCGTTCACGCTGCGTTCGTAGCCGAGATACCAGTTCCGGCTGAGTTGCTTGCCCAGGGTGACGATGGTGGTGCGCACCTCGCCGTCACCCTGGCGCAGCGAGAGCTCGTCGATGCCGAAGGTGCGCAGCAGGGCGTCCGTGGGGGCCTCGCGTTCGCCGGCCAGCAGCGCGACGGCGGCGCGTTGCAGCACCGCGGCGTCGGCACGGACCAGGCCTTCCGAACCGCGGCCGAGCACGAGCCAGGAGAGCTTCTCGCTTTCGGGCAGTTCGGGCTCGCTCACGAGACGGACGCGCACGGCCTGGGGTGTGCCGCTGATGGCCACTCCGACGGGCATGTCGATGTTCGGCCGCAGCGCCAGGATGTCCAGGCGCGGAGCGTCGACCCGACCGGTGAATGCCAGGATGCCGCGCTCGATCTTCAGGCGCTGGCCGTAGGCCACATAGGTTCCGCTCTCGGCTCTGACGGTGCCGTCCACGGCCAGGCGACCTTGGGGGGTGCCGACCCGCAGGGCGCCCTTGAGCAGGGTGTCGAGCCCGCGACCGCGCACGCGCAGGCGCTGTCCCAGGTCGACGTCCAGGCGCACCGCGGTCTGACGCATCAGCGCGGAGGGCGTGGGCGGCTCCGGTCGTGTCTGTGCAGACTCTTCACTGCGCCGCCGTACGGTCACGTCTTCGTCCAGCGTCGGGGCGTCGCGGGTGGCGAGGTCGAACAGGCCGCTGTCCACGCCGATCTTGCCTTCGAGCTGCACCCGGTCCGGACGCAATTCCAGCACGGCCCGTCCGCTGGCCACCAACTGCCGGTCGATGCGCCCGAGCACGCGGAAACCCTCGGCCTGCAGGTCCAGGCGCGCCTGCGGATTGGCACCCAGTTGCGCGCTGCCGCTGGCCACCAGGGTGCCGTCGCCACCGCGCAGCGTCAGGCGGTCGATGCGGGCCGTGCTGCCCTGCAACACCACCGACATTTCGCCGTCGGCGTAGTCCACCCCCTGCAGCAGGTTGCGCACGGCGATGCCTTGGCCGCGCAATTCGCCCACGACTTCCGGCGCGCCGAGCCGCCCGCCGAGGCGGGCGACGGTCTCGACAGCACCGTCCACCCGCCAGCCGGCGGGGATCCAGGCGCTCCAGATGCTCAGGTTCGGCACCCGGAAGAGGACCGCACCATTCAAGGCCGACCGCAGGTCGGGCCAGCGCGAGTCGGCAGCGTTGGCCAGCGTGACGGCGCCCGACACCGTGCCCAGCGTGCGGCCGACGAACAGAGGCGACAAGGTCCAGCGGCCGTCTTCGCCCAGGAGTGCCACGTCGAGCGCGCTGACACCCAGTGGCAGTCGGGTGTCTCCATCCGCCACGGCGAGGTCGCCGTCGATGCGCTGCAGGCGCAGTTCGGCCTGCATCCTCTCGGCGGCACGCAGCCGCAGTTGCGCCTGCGCGCGCAGATCGCCGCTCCACGCCAGACCGGTGCCCAGGCGCTGGAGCAGCGGCGCCACCGCGAAGGGGTCGAGGTCGGCTTCGATCTCGGCGTCGTCACGGCCGCCGGTGGCTCGGTAGCGCGCCTCCTTCCAGCGTAGCCGCAGGTCCTGTCCGACGGTGGCCTGTCCCGGCATCAGGCGCGCTGCCGTCAGCCGGCCGTCGGCCGACCAGTCCAGCTCGGCGGCAAGGTCGCGTGCCTGCAGCCAATCCGCGGTTGGGGGGGTGGGGCTTTCTGTGCCGTTCCATGCGCCGGCGCGCGCTTGCTGCACCTTGCCGCTCCAGCGGCCGCCGCCGGCGGCCGCTGCCGTCCAGCTGCCATGCAGCGCCAGCCGGGCTTGCGTGCCGGTGCCACCCGCCCAGCCCAGGGCGCTGGCCAGCAGCGGGGGCGGCTGCAGCGGCGCAGACAGATCGACTTGAACCCGGTGCTCCTGCAGCGATCCTTCGCCATCCACGGTGAGCCGGGCGATGCGCGTGGTGTCGTGCACTGCGTCGCTCATGTCCAGACGCAACTGCATGGCTTCGCGGCCCGCGGTGTCGATCTTCCAGCGTGCCTGCCCTTGACTGACGGCCCAGGACCCGGCGCGCAGGCCTTGCAAGCGCATGTCGCCGTCGGTGCGCAGCGCGGGCCACCGGCCCTGGGCGTTGAGCGTGCCCTGTGTCTGCCCGGTGGTGGGCAGCCAGCGCGCCAGCGCCGGGTCGAGGATGGCCAGTGGAGCGAGGGAAGCCAGTGACGGCGCCGACCAGACAAGGCGCCAGCGGTCGGCAGTGCCGTTGCCCGAGGGCTCGGCCTGGCCGTCAAGACTCAGGCGGTTTCCACCCGCGGTCAGCTCGCCGCGCAACTGGCTGCGCACCGCTGCCGCCGGGCCCTGCATCTGCCCGATCTCGGCCTGGCCCTGCACCGCCACCCCCGCGAGCACCGATGGCGCGAGACCGATGCGCCCGCTGCCCTGCAGCGACTGCAGCACCTGCAGAGGCGGCCGCGCCGCGGCGTCGCGCGGCAATGCGATGTCCAAGGTCCACGCAGCGCTCAGCCGGTGTGTGCTGCGGCGCCACGCATCGGCCGCATCGGGCAGCCAGGGTGCAGGGTCGAAGTCGGTCAGCCGGCCCTCGCTGCGCAGGCGCCACAGGCCGCCAGGTTCCTGCAACGCCTCGCCCTGCAAGGCTGCGCGGGCGGGGCCGGAGGCGGCCTGCAGCCTGCGCAGCGTGAGGCGACCGGCGCCCATGCCGGCGTCGAACTCGAGCGACAGGGGGCGGTTCAGCGTCTCCAGCAGGCCGTCCAGCGTGGCCTGGACCTCGAGCTCGAGGCCACGGCCCGGGGAGGATGGCGTTGCCTGGCCAGTCGAAGGGCCGGGTCCCGATGGTGCGGCGGACGGCACAGGATGCGTGCCGGGCAAGGGGAAGGCGGGCAGATGCAAGCGGGCAGGCCCTGACAGCGTCATGCGCGGGCCGCGGGCGTCGATCAGCGCCGGCCTCAGGCCCTCGAGCGCCATTGCCAGACGCAGCCCCTCGTGGTCCCAGCGTCCGCTGCCGCGGGCGCTTCCGGCGCGCTTTGCACCGTCGGAGAACTGGAGCTCGAGCTCCCGCAGGTCGAGTGGCCCTGCGCCCGTCGGCGCCATGTTCAGTGTGCCCTGCGCGCGATCGAGCGGAAGTCGGCCCTCATTCCAGCGGCCAGGCTCGGCGTTTTCCAGGGCGAGCTGCGCGGTCACGGGTGACTGAGGGCCGGTGGTCTCGATCCGGGCCCGCCCCGTCAGGCGGGTGCGCGGCAGGCCGCTGGCCAGCGGTGCCAGGTCCAGTGCCTGCAGCCGCAGGTCCAACGGCCCGAGGGGCCATGCCGCGAAGGGGCGCAACTCGGCGCGCAGGTCCAGGGCGGGCGGCGCCGAGCCCGCAGCGCCCGCGGCCGTGACCGTGCCCTGCACCAGTGGGGCCTGCAAGGTCCCTTCGGCTTGCAGCGCGGCGGTCCAGGCGGGCTCGGCCGTGCCCTGGGCATCGACGCGGGCCTGCAGGGCGTAGGGCGCGTCGGCCGCGATCTGCAGGCGGCCCTGGGCCTGAAGACGGTCCCACGCGAGCGCGATCCGTTCGACGCGGTGCAAGGCACCGCCGTCGGCGCCGAGTTGCAAGCCGCCGCCGCCGATGCGGCTGAGCGTCGCGCCCTGGACCTGCAGCGTGCCCACAGCGAAGTCGCTCACGTGGATCTGCAGCGGCAGGCGCAGCGTTGGTGGCGGGCGCAGCGGCGTGGCGGGGTCGGGTCGCCACCGCAGGCGCACGGCCTGCGCCTGCAGCCGGGTGGCCTCGACGCCCGCCCAGATGTCGGCGCCAAGCCACCAGCGCCATTGCGCACCCTGCCATTGCAGGCCGTCGATCTCGAGTTCCAGCGCCATGCCGGGCAGGCTCAGGCGCACGCCGTCGGCGCCGAAGTCCGGCCCGAGGAGGGCGCCGCGCGGCGCGCTGACCGTCAAGTGCGCCAGACCGGGCAGTGCGGGCAGCCGGACCAGCAGCCAGGCGCTGCCGGCCTCGGAGTGCAGTGCGAGGCCCAGGCCCAGCACCGCCGCCAGCGGCAGGCCGAGCACGGCCAGCCACAGCATGCGGACGGACCAGCGCAGCACGCGCAGGCGCCGTTTGCGCGATGCCGGGGCAGCCGTCGATCCAGGCCCAGGCTCAGCAGCGGACGCGGACGACGGGCCGGCCGTGGCGTCTGGAGCGGCCTCGGGGACATCGGTTGGCGCGGACGGCGCGGGACTCATCGCGCGAGGATTGTCCCTCGGCCTTGCGCCTCGGGCCTGCGTCGCCGCAGCCCTGGCAGGGGGAATCTCCGTCTGTCAGCCCGTCAACAGCACGATCAGCGCTCCGGCACCTCCCTGGGGCGCGCTGGCCTGGGCGAAGGCGACGACCTCGGCGCACTGGCCGAGCCAGCGTTGTGCCTTAGCCTTGAGCACGGGCTGACGCCCGGGCGAGCCGTGCCCCTTGCCGTGGACGACGCGGACGCAGCGCTGGCCGCGGCGCACGGCCTCTCGCACGAAGGCTGCCAGGGCTTCGCGCGCCTCGTCGCGGCGCAGGCCGTGCAGGTCGATCTGCGCCTGGATGGCCCATTGCCCCTTGCGCAGCCGCGTGACGACGTCCGGGCTGATACCGGGGCGGCGGAAGCTCAGTCCGTCGTCGGTCAGCAGCAGCGACTCGACGTCGACCTCGTCGGACAGCGCTTCGCGCAGCGCCGCCTGCTCGTCGGCCTGGCGCTGCAGCGGTTCGGGCGGGGGCTTGGGGCGGCCGACGTCGGCGCGGTCGCTGGCAGGCAGGGCGTGCACCGGGCCGACGGCGAGAGCGAACTCTTCGCGGCGCCGCTGCTCGCGCAGGCGTTCCGCTTCGGCCTCGCGCTGACGGGCGCGCTCGCGCGCGGCTGCGGCGGCGGCCTCGCGGCGGCGCGCCTTCAGCGCCGCCGCGAGGGCGTCGAAGTCCTTCAGCGGCGCTGCGGGCTGCGGTGCGCGCGCCGGCGGGTTCACAGCAGGCCCCGCTCGGCAAACGAGACCACGTGTCCCCGGCCGACGACGAGGTGGTCGAGCACGCGCACGTCCACGAGCTGCAGCGCCGACTTCAGCGTCTGCGTGAGGTATTCGTCTGCGCGCGAAGGCTCGGCCAGCCCCGAGGGGTGGTTGTGCGCCAGCACGACGGCCGCCGCGTTGCGCGCAAGCGCTTCCTTTACCACCTCGCGCGGGTAGACGCTGGTCTGCGCGATCGTGCCTCGGAACAGCGTGGCCATCTCTATCAGGCGGTGGGCGTGGTCGAGGAACATGACCGCGAAGACCTCGTGCGGCAGACCGCCGATCTGCAGCGCCGCATACTCCTTCACGCGGGCCGGGGTGTCGAACACCGGGGCGTCCGCCAGTTGCTGCGCGAGCGAGCGGCGCGCAAGCTCCATGACGGCAGCGATCTCGGCGCGCTTGGCCGGGCCCAGCCCCTTGACGCGGCGCAGCTCGTGCGGGCCGGCGCGCAGCAGCCCGGCCAGGCCCTGGAACTCGGCCAGCAATTGCTCGGCCATCGCCATCACACCCTGGCCCGGGCGCCCGGTGCGCAGCAGCAGGGCGAGCAGTTCCTCGCTGGCCAGGGCTGCAGGGCCTTGCGCGAGCAGCTTCTCGCGCGGGCGGGCGGCCAGTGGCAAATCCTTCAGCGACATCGTCGTCGGCATGGCGGGCGGGGGCGGTTCGCGAGCGGTGCGGGTGCGACTCTTAGAATCCGAGCCAGTCTAGCGCCCGAGCGGGCGCTTCGCCTCCCCCATTGGAGTGACCCTCTTGAGTACCGTTCGGCCGGGTTCCTTCCTGACACTGCACTACCGCCTGGCCGGCCCCGACGGTGCCGACGTGATCAACACCTTCGACGGGAAGCCGGCGACGCTTTCGCTGGGTTCGGGGCAACTCGCCCCGGCCATGGAGGCGCGCCTGATCGGTCTGGCCGAGGGCACGCGCGCGGTGTTCGACCTGCCCGCCGGCGAAGCCTTCGGTGAGCGCAACGCGCAGTTGTTGCAGAAGGTCCGTCTGGAGCTGCTGCGCGAGCATGGTGACCCCGACGCCCAGTACGCCGTCGGCGACGTGGTGCAGTTCCCCACGCCCGATGGCCAGGCAGCCTACGCCGGCGTCGTGCGCGAGACCGGCGAGGGCTGGCTGCTGTTCGACTTCAACCACCCCTTGGCCGGACAGCCCGTGCGCTTCGAGGTGGACTTGCTGGGGGTGCTGTGATGAGGACCATGCCCGAGGAGGTGCTGCTGGCCGAGCCGCGCGGTTTCTGCGCCGGCGTCGACCGCGCCATCGAGATCGTCGAGCGCGCGCTGCGCAAGCACGGCGCGCCGATCTACGTGCGCCACGAGATCGTGCACAACACCTACGTCGTCAACGATCTCAAGGCCAAGGGCGCCATCTTCATCGAGGACCTGGCCGACGTCCCGCCGGGAGCGACCCTGGTCTTCAGCGCCCATGGCGTCAGCCAGGCCGTGCGCACGCAGGCTGACGCGCGCGGCTTTCTCGTCTTCGACGCCACCTGCCCGCTCGTCAGCAAGGTGCACGTGGAGCTGGCCAAGCTGGGCAAGGAGGGCTACGAGTTCATCATGATCGGCCACAAGGGGCACCCTGAGGTCGAGGGCACGATGGGCCAGCTCAGCCAGGGCATCTACCTCGTCGAGGACGTGGCCGACGTGTCGCGTGTGCGCCCGCTCGGCGACAAGCTTGCGGTCGTGACCCAGACCACGCTCAGCGTCGATGACGCCGCGGAGATCCTGGCCGAGGTCAAGCGCGTGTTCCCGCACGTGCGCGAGCCCAAGCAGCAGGACATCTGCTACGCCACGCAGAACCGGCAGGACGCCGTCAAGGTGCTGGCGCCGGCGGTGGACGTGGTCGTCGTGGTCGGCAGCCGCACCAGCAGCAACAGCAACCGCCTGCGCGAGCTGGCCGAGCGCCTGGGCACCCCGGCCTACATGGTCGACGGCGCTGATGACCTGGACCCCGCCTGGTTCGAGGGCCGGCGCCGTGTGGGCCTGACTGCCGGGGCCTCCGCGCCCGACATCCTGGTGCAGGAAGTGATCGCGCGGCTGCGCGAACTCGGCGTCGTCAGCCTGCGCAAGATGACGGGTGTCGAGGAAAAAGTGCGCTTTCCGCTGCCGCTGGGCCTGGGCGACCGCAGCATGGCCGAGTCGGCCGCCCGATCCTGATGCGCCGGCCCATCGAACGCCGACTCCCGCCAGGCGCCGCGCCGAGACCTGCGTACTGCGGCCTGCGCTTCCGAACCTGACCGACAGCGAGACTCCCCGCCACCATGCTCGACATCCAGCTCCTGCGTCGCGACCTCAGCGGCGTCGTCGCGCGCCTTGCCGCGCGCAAGAAACCGCAACCCTTTCTCGACGTCGAGCGCTTCTCTGCCCTCGAGGCCGAGCGCAAGGCCATCCAGACCCGCACCGAAGAGCTGCAGGCGCGACGCAATGCGGCCAGCCGCCAGATCGGTCAGCTCAAGTCCAAGGGGCAGGACACCGCCGAGCTGATGGCGCAGGTGGCTGGTCTGGGTGACGAGCTCAAGGCCTCGGCCGAGCGGCTGGACGCGCTGCAGGCCGAACTGGCCGAGATGATGCTGGGTCTGCCCAACCTGCCCCACGAGAGCGTTCCCGCCGGCGCCGACGAGAAGGGCAACGTCGAGGCGCGCCGCTGGGGCGTGCCGCGCGCCTTCGACTTCCAGGTCAAGGACCATGTGGACCTGGGCGCCGCGCTCGGGCTGGACTTCGACACCGGCGCCCTGCTGGCGGGCTCGCGGTTCACGTTCATGCGCGGGCCCGTGGCGCGGCTGCACCGGGCGCTGGCGCAGTTCATGCTGGACCTGCACACGCAGCATCACGGCTACACCGAGTGCTACACGCCCTACATCGTCAACCGCGAAATCCTGGTGGGCACCGGGCAACTGCCCAAGTTCAAGGACGACATGTTCTGGGTCTACCGCGGCAGTTCGGCAGCCGACGGCGGCGATGGCGCCGCGCCGCAGGAGCAGTACCTGATCTCCACCAGCGAGATCAGCCTGACGAACACCGTGCGCGAACGCATCCTGGACGCCGCGCAGTTGCCGATCAAGCTCACTGCGCACAGCCCCTGCTTCCGCTCCGAGGCCGGCAGCGCCGGGCGCGACACGCGCGGCATGATCCGCCAGCATCAGTTCGACAAGGTCGAGATGGTGCAGATCGCCCACCCCGAGCACAGCTACGCCGCGCTCGAGGAGATGGTGGGCCATGCCGAGGCCGTGCTGCAGGCGCTGGAACTGCCCTACCGGGTGATGGCGCTGTGCACCGGCGACATGGGCTTCGGCAGCGCCAAGACCTACGACCTCGAGGTCTGGCTGCCGGCACAGGACACCTACCGGGAAATCAGCTCCTGCAGCAACTGCGAGTCCTTTCAGGCCCGGCGCATGCAGGCGCGCTTCCGCAATGCCCAGGGCAAGCCCGAACTCGTGCACACGCTCAACGGCTCCGGCGTGGCCGTGGGCCGGGCGATGGTGGCCGTGCTCGAGAACCACCAGCAGGCCGACGGCAGCATCGCCATTCCGCCTGCGCTGCGGCCCTACCTGGGCGGAGCCGAGGTCCTGCGGGCCTGACACGAACCAAGGCAGGTCTGGTGCTGCACGCCCTGACCGGCACCTTCCACGGCTGGCGCATCGTCGCTGCCGCGGCCACGATCCAGTTCCTGCTCGGCGCGCTGCAGAGCCAGTCCTTCGGCTTGTACATCGCGGCCCTGGCCCACGAGATGGGCTGGAGCCGGACATCACTGGCCGGAGCCGCCGCGCTCATGTCGGTGGAGGCGGCCCTGGTCGGCCCCATGCTCGGCTGGCTGCTGGACCGCATCGGCACGCGCCAGGCGGTGCGTTGGGGACTGCTGATCTTCGGCGCCGGCCTTCTGCTGCTGAGCCGGGTCCAGACGGTGGGCGCCTTCTATGTCAGCGCGGTGATGCTGGCCGTGGGCGCGAGTCTGGGCGGGTACTTCACGCTGTCGGTGACCGTGGTGCACTGGTTCGAGTCCCGCCGCGCGCGTGCGCTGTCGGTGCTGAGCCTGGGCCTGGCCGCCAGCGGCCTGGTCGTTCCCCTGATCGCGACTTCGATGGAGTTCTGGGGCTGGCGCACCACGGCGGCGGTTTCCGGCGTCTTCGTCTTCGTGGCCGGCTGGCTGCTGGCCAGTGTCATCCACGGCCGGCCTGCAGATCTGGGTCAGCAGCCCGATGGCGTCGAGCCCGTCGCCAGGCCGGCCGGGCTGGCTGCTGCGCCCGCGCCTGCATCGGACGCGGGGGCGAGGGTGGAGGCGGACATGGCCCCCGGCACGCCCCCGCCCGCCGAGTCCGGCCACACCTTGGCGCAGGCCATGCGAACACGTGCCTTCTGGCTCCTGTCGGTAGGCCATGGCCTGGCGCTGATGGTCGTCACGTCCGTGAATGTGCACGCCGTCCTTCACATGACGCAGGGCCTGGGCTATTCCGTCACGCAGGCGGGCTGGGTGATCACGCTGATGACGATGGGGCAGGTGGTGGGCGTGCTGCTGGGCATGGGCTTGGGCGACCGCTACGACAAGCGTCGCCTGGCAGCGTTGTGCATGGCGTCGCACGGCCTCGGGCTGTTGTGCCTGACCTGGTCCACGCAGCCGCTGCACCTGCTGGGCTTTGCCGCCTTCCACGGCGTGGCATGGGGCATGCGCGGCCCGCTGATGCACGCGCTGCGAGCGGACTACTTCGGGCGCCGCGCGATCGGCACCATCCTCGGCGTGTCAGGTGCGATCGTCGCGATCGGCCAGATCGCCGGCCCGATGCTCGCCGGCGCCCTGGCCGACCGCACCGGCGACTACCGCGTCGCATTCACGCTGATCGCACTGCTGGTCAGCGCCGGATCCCTCGCATTCGTCTTCGCCCGGCGCCCCGAGGCCCGCTGAAGCCCGGCCGTGTGCCGGGCCCGTGCTGCACTACAATCGAACCTTCGGTTTGACCGATCGAAGCAGACCCGGAAAGGTGGCAGAGTGGTCGAATGCACCGGATTCGAAATCCGGCGTACAGGTTCTCCTGTACCGAGGGTTCGAATCCCTCCCTTTCCGCCAGACCCCACAAAAAAGGCCCGCCACAAGCGGGCCTTTTTTCTTCTCTCTCCTAGGTAAATCTGACTTTTTCGGTTGCTCGGGATAGCATTGAGTCGTGCCACGGTTGTGGGGCTCTTTGTGGGGGATGTGGGGACATGCCGAAGGTCGCACGTGAGCTCAGCGCGCTCGCGGTGAGCAAGCTTCGTGATGTGGGGATGCACGCCGTTGGCGGCGCTGCCGGCCTGCAGCTGGTGGTCGGGGCTTCCGGATCGAAGTCCTGGATCGTCAGGATCATGGTCAACGGCAAGCGCAGAGACATTGGCCTTGGGGCCTACCCAGAGGTTGGGCTCGCCGATGCGCGTGACCGGACGCGCGAACTCAGGCGTCAGGTTTCTGCTGGCATCGACCCTATTGCGCAGCGCAAGGCCGAGGCAGAGGCGAGCGCCGCCCAGATGGCTGCTGCGGTGACGTTTGACGAGGCTGCGAAGAGCTTCATCGAGTCTCACGCCGGTGGCTGGGCGAACATCAAGCATGCCCAACAGTGGGAGAGCACGCTGGCCACCTACGCGAGTCCGGTGATTGGAAAGCTGCCTGTGAGCGAGATCCGCACTGCGCATGTCGTTGAGGTCCTGAAGCCGATCTGGACGACCAAGACCGAAACAGCAAAGCGTCTCCGGGGGCGCATCGAACAAGTCATCAGTGCCGCCGATGCACTCGCCGAGCGCGAACGCCTGAACCCGGCACGTTGGGTCGGGGCGCTCGACAAGGTATTCCCCAAGCCGTCAAAGGTCGCCACGGTCAAGCACCACGAGGCCGTCCCTTGGCGGGGGTTGCCGAAGTTCATGGTCAACCTGCGGCTGCGTCCGGGTATCGCAGCCCGGGCACTGGAGTTCGCTATCCTGACGGCAGCGCGCAGCGGCGAGGTGCGCGGCATGACCTGGGATGAAGTCGACCTGGCGCAGAGGCTGTGGATTGTCCCGGGTGAGCGCATGAAGATGAGGCGCGAACACCGGGTGCCGCTGTCGGGGGCTGCTCTCGAGTTGCTCAAGGCGCTCCCCAAGGTAGAGGAGAAGTACGTCTTCCCGTCGCCGTTCAAGGGGATCCAGCTGTCCGACATGACGCTGGCGGCGGTGATGCGGCGCATGAAGCTGACCGCGGTGCCGCACGGCTTCCGGTCATCGTTCAGGGACTGGGCGGCAGAGGCGACGAACCATCCTCACGCCGCGGCCGAGCTGGCGCTCGCGCATGCGGTGGGCAATGCTGTCGAGGCAGCCTACCGGCGCGGGGACATGCTGGACAAGCGCAGGGAGCTTATGGAGGACTGGGCCGCGTACTGCGGATCGGCAGCTGTCATGGAAGCAGCCGGAGTCGTGGAGCTGCGCCAAGCCTGAGCCGTCAGGGCCAGAGAATCCGACTCTGCTGGTAGGTTATTCGCGTCTGGGACCCAGCTATGGGATCACTGCAGTTGCCTCCAGTGAGGCCCGATGCGACCCGATGCAACTGTATGCAGCCCCAGGCCGTCTTTACTGGACATCCATCCAGAAAATCCACAGGTCGCCCCCAGACTTGGTGTCTTGAAGTGAGCGGGACTGGGCCGTATGATGCTTCTCAAGCACGACGCGTTTCAGCCCTTCGAGGCGGGAAGCACGTGCGAGGCGCATCGCCCCAACGTTGGCGCGTTGGGGCGGTGCTGAACGGCACTGAAGCAGCACCGTTGTCTGGTCAGACACTTGTACTGTACGTTTAATCGTAGGTCAGATCAACACGATTCCCGCACAGGTCTTTGCTGTCTTTTTTGCCTCCGTTCTTGATGTGTGATCGGAGGTGTCTTTTGACACTCACTTTTGTAGATCCTGTACCGCACGAAATCGATGCGCAAACGCAAGTCGATTGTGTGAGCCCGAAACGGGCCGCGCGCTCCAAGCGCTCAACATCTGTATTCGACACTTCCAGCGCTTTTCGGGGCCTGATTGGCCAGATTGATGCGCTTCCGGACTCACATCCGGTCAGGTTATGCGTTGTCGCATACCTGATCGGCGGTGTGCACCGGACGACGGTCTGGCGGTGGGTCAAGGAGCGTCGTCTCCCGTCGCCGACCATGATCGCCAACGTCCCGACGTTCCCGTTGGGGCTGATCCGCAAGATCCAGCGCGACGGCCTGCCCCCCAAGCAGGCTGACCGCGGCCTCCGCACAGGAGGCTGACCATGCACGCCCATCGAAATGCCCCCACGGGGGCAGGCGGAGCCATGCTTTCGCCGGACGGCTTGCGGTTTGGCTACCCCTCGAAGGAGGTGCAGCCATGGCGCTGAAGCTCACCCGTCTGGCCCAGGCCAGTGCGCCTAGGCCGCCGAGGATCACGGTCTTCGGGGTCGCCGGGGTCGGCAAGACGTCGTTCGCCGCGGCGGCGCTGAACCCGGTCTTCCTTCTGACTGAGGACGGCCTGGGCATGCGCGAGGTCGCGCACTTCCCGCTGGTCAGGACCTACGACGACTGCATTGGCCACCTGGCGGCGCTCTACAGCGAGGAGCATGACTTCTCCACCGTCGTCGTCGACAGCCTGGACTGGCTCGAGCCGCTGATCCATACGCGTGCCTGTCGCGACAACGGCTGGTCGTCGATTGAGGAGCCCGGCTACGGCAAGGGCTACGTCGCGGCGCTGGCGCTGTGGCGCCAGTACTTCGACGGCCTGAACGCGCTGCGCGACGAGCGCGGGATGACGGTGGTCCAGATCGCGCACTCCGAAATCCGGCGCTTCGACTCGCCGGAGCACGAACCCTACGACCGCTACGGGTTGAAGCTCCACGCCCGGGCAGCGGCCCTGGTTCTCGAGCACTCGGATGCCGTGCTCTTTGCCAACTTCCGTGTTGCCACTGTCAAGGCCGACGTCGGCTTCAACAAGCGTGTCAACCGCGCGGTGGGGTCGGGCGAACGCCTGATCCACACCACCGAGCGGCCGGCGTTCATCGCCAAGAACCGCTACGCACTGCCCGACACCCTCCCGCTGGACTGGGACAGCTTCGCTCGGGCCATGCCCGAGGCGCTGCAGCCCATGCTTATCACCAGCGTGCACCTCCCGAACCTCACCTGATTTCGAAAGTTCACGATGCCCAACTTTGCCATCCCCTTTGACGCCTCCTCCGTCCAGCCCGCGAGTCGCACGCTGCTGCCTGCCGGGTCCTACGTCGGCCATATCGTGCACACCGAGTTCCGCCCGACCAAGAACGGCCTCGGCAAGTACCTGCTGGTCGAGCTGGAAGTCCTCGACGGCGAGTACGCCGGCCGGCGCCTGTACGACCGGATCAACCTGGTCAACCCTAACCCGACGGCCCAGCAGATCGCCGAGCAGACCCTCGCCGCCATCTGTCACGCCGTCGGCAAGGTTCAGGTGATCTCCTCCGAGGAACTGCACCACATCCCGCTGACCGTGGAGATCCGGGTCGAACCGGCCAAGGGTGGCTACGAGGAATCCAACAGCGTCAAGCGTTACTCGGCGCGCGGATCGGCGGGCCCGGCTACCTCGGCGGTGCCTGCTCCCCGGCCTGCTCCGTCTGCGCCAGCCGTCGCTCCTGCGCCTGCAGCCGGCGTCCCCTGGAAGCGTCGGACATGAAGGAGTTGCCGCTCATGAACCACCCCACCCAAGATCCGGTGGTTCACCTCCCGGACACGCCCGAAGGGTGTCGTGTCCGGCTGGCTGAACTGCACGACGAGGTGCGGTCTATCCGCATCGAGATCTCAACGCGTGACCTCCGGCGCCAGACCGAGCGCCTGAGCGTCGATCCTGACTGGTTCCACCGCGCGAGCACGGCCCTGCGCCACAAGCGTCTGGAGATCTCGCTGGTGCAACAGCACCTCGACCGTCTGGCCGGCCCCAGCCGGCGTGACGGTATGAAGGACGCCCTCATCAGCGTGCTGCGCGCCGAGTTCGATGACGCCGCATGGTCCAGGGCGCTCGCGCGCGCCCGGCAGATGCTCGAGGCGGGCCTGGAGGTGCGACATGGCTGAAGTCGTTGCCACCCCCTCCACCCGCGAGGCGATCTTCCAGGGTTACGAGGCCGATGCCGGCGACGGCCTACGGCCGCACCTGGGCGCTTCCCTGATCGGTACCGAGTGCGAGCGCGCGCTCTGGTACGCGTTCCGATGGGTCCGGCCTGCCCGGTTCCCGGGCCGCATCCTGCGCTTGTTCGAGACCGGGCAGCTGGAGGAGGCGCGCCTGGTGCGCAACCTTCGGCGCACGGGCGCCACGGTGCTCGAGGTCGATCCCGACACCGGTCGTCAGTTCCGCGTCGAGGCCCACGGCGGGCACTTCGGCGGCTCGATGGATGCCATCGCGCACGGACTTCTCGAATCGCCGGGCACTTGGCACGTGCTGGAGTTCAAGACCCACGGGGCCAAGAGCTTCAGTGATCTGGCGTCCAAGGGCGTGCGGTCCAGCAAGCCCCAGCACTACGCGCAGATGCAGACCTACATGCATCTGGCTGACCTGGACTGGGCGATGTACGTCGCCGTATGCAAGGACACCGACAACCTGCACGTTGAACGTGTGCCGGCCGATCCGCACGTCGCGCAAGGACTGCTCGAACGCGCGCGCCGGGTGATCTTCGCCGACAGGCCGGGTCCGCGCATCAGCGACGACCCGAAGTGGTTCCAGTGCCGCATGTGCGACTACCGCGGCATTTGCCACGGCGACGAGCCAGCGTCGGTCAACTGCCGCACCTGCCTAAGTGCCACGCCGGTCGAGGGGGGGTGGCACTGCGACCGCCACGACAGGCCCCTGCTGATGGCAGAGCAGCGCCAGGGCTGCGAGCGCCATCTGTACCTGCCGGCTTTGGTGCCCGGCAGGCAGATCGACGCTGGCGACGACTGGGTGGAGTACGAATTCCCTGACGGTCAGCACTGGCGCGACCAGGGGTACGACAAGCAAATGGAGGTCTGCGCATGAAGCTCCCACTGCGAACCTATCAGGCCGAGGCGATCGACAGCCTCTACGGCTACTTCGAACACCACAGCGGCAATCCGCTGATCGTCATCCCGACGGCCGGCGGCAAGTCGTTGGTGATGGCCTCGTTCATCGAGGGCGTTCTGCGTGAACACCCCGACCAGCGCATCCTCGTCGTCACCCATGTGCGCGAGCTGATTCAGCAGAACCATGCGGAGCTGATGCGACTGTGGCCCGAGGCCCCGGCCGGCATCTACTCGGCCGGGCTGCGCCGGCGCGAGTCTCGAGCACGCATCCTGTTCTGCGGCATCCAGTCTGTGCAGCGGCGGGCAGACGAGATCGGTCACGTCGATCTGGTCCTGGTGGATGAGGCTCACCTCATCCCACGCAGTGACAGCGCGATGTACCGACGCTTCCTCGGCCAGTTGCAGGGCATCAATCCCTCGCTGAAGATCATCGGCCTGACTGCGACGCCGTACAGACTTGACTCTGGCAAGCTCCACGAGGGGAAGGGCGCGCTGTTCACGGATGTGGCCTACGACGTTTCGGTGCGCGCACTTATCGACGGCGGCTACCTCAGCCCGCTGGTGTCCAAGCGCACGAAGACGCAGCTTGATGTCCGCGGTGTCGGCTCGCGCGGCGGCGACTTCATCGGCAAGCAGTTGGAGCGTGCGGTCGACACCGACGTGATCACGCAGGCGGCCGTCGACGAGATCTTCCGGTACAGCCACGGCCGGCGCAGCTGGCTGGTCTTTTGCGCAGGCGTCGGACACGCTCACCACGTCCGCGATGCCATCCTCGCGCGCGGTGTGAGCTGCGCGACCATCGTCGGGGACACACCAGGCCCAGAGCGCGAAGCCCTGATCGCCGCCTTCAAGGCCGGCGAGATCCAGTGTCTGACCAACGCAAACGTGTTGACCACCGGCTTCAACGCGCCCGCGGTGGACTTGATCGTGATGCTGCGTCCTACGCAGTCCACAGGTTTGTACGTGCAGATGGTCGGCCGGGGCAGTCGCCTCTCACCGGGCAAGAAGAACTGCCTGGTGCTGGACTTCGCGGGCAACATCGCCAGGCACGGCCCCATCGATGTCGTCAGGCCTCGCGGGAAACCCGGCGACGGCGGTGGTGCTGCACCGACTAAGGTATGCCCCGAGTGCGATTCGGTCATCCACGCGGCGCTGTGCGAGTGCCCGGACTGCGGCCATGAGTTCATGCGGGCGCCGCCCAAGATCGACCCCGAGGCCAGTGAGCTCGAGGTCATCAGCTCGGGTGAGCCGCAGCTGGTGCAGGTCACCCGAGTCAACTACTCGGTGCACGAGAAGCCCGGCAAACCGCCTTGCTTGCGGGTGGACCACCACAGCGGGCTGGCCAGGCACAGCGAGTTCATCTGCTTCGAGCACGACGGGTTTCCGCGCAAGAAGGCACGCGAGTGGTGGGCCATGCGGGCACCTGGTGTGCCGACGCCGCAGCGTACGGACGACGCGCTGGCCTTGCGTGACCGACTGCGAGTGCCGACGCACATCGCTGTGCGGCCCAGCGGCCGATACACCGAGGTCGTCGGCGCGCGTTTCTGATGCTGTGCGCCATCTGCCGGCGCGACGCCCGGGGGTTCGGCTTCGCGCCGCACCTCATCCGGGTGGCCGCGCCCACCGTGAAGTTGTGCTCCATGCGCTGCATGGACATTGCTGCGAGGCTCAAAGGAATGATCAACCCGAACAAGCACGAGGCGGCCGCCTTGGACGCGGCATCCCAGGCGGGCGGCGTCTATGTCGAGTTGCTGTCAAGAACCGACCTGACGACCTGGTCGGAGCAGGAGTGGGGGCGGCTCGTGGATGTCATCGTCACCGAGTACCAGGACACCCTGCGCAGGGCGTACGCCGATGACCCCCCGATCTGAAGAGAGGCCCGCCATGAGCGCAATCCCCAGCTCGCACGGCGTGCCGCCGTGCTTTTCCTCCGCCCGCCAGTACCGCGCGTGGAAGTCGATGACAGTGCGCGTGCGACCAGGCCCGAGCGAGTTCTGCGAGGACTGCACGCCCGAGTTCCAGCGCCTGCGCATTGCGCAGTTCCGTTGTCTGCACCCCGGGACCACCTTTCACCGGGGGGCAGACGGATTTCTCGACGGGATCCGGCCAGGGTGCCGCTTGCCCACCCGTGAGAAGAACGACAAGAAGGAGCGCCAGTGACGGTTCAGACCGACTTCATGGCCCGGCACGGGCCGACGCTTGTCGACCGCGGCTACCGTATCCTCCCCATCCGTCCTGGAGCCAAGAGCCCAGGCGCCTACTCGCGCAACGCCTGGCACGGCTACGCCCAGTGGTCGCGGCACTGCGAGCGCGACACCACCGAGTCCGAGGTCTCCGTCTGGGCGAGTTGGCCGGAGGCCGGCGTCGGTATTGCGGCAGGCAATGTCATCGGCATCGACATCGATGTGGTGCACTCACCGGAAGTCGCCGACGCGATCCAGGCACTGGCCATGCGCGAGCTCGGCCAGACGCCGGCCGTGCGCATCGGGCGGGCGCCGAAGCGGCTGCTGGTCTACCGGGCTGCAGAACCCTTCCGGGGCTTCAAGCAGCACCCCATCGAGGTCCTCGGCGTCGGGCAGCAGTTCGTCGCCTATGCGCTGCACCCCGACACAGGCATGCCCTATGACTGGCCCGTGGCCAGCCTCGCGGATGTGGACCTGTCGGATTTGCCAACGGTCACGCACGAGCAAGTGCGCGCCTTCGTTGCGCAGGCCATCGAGCTTGTGCCGCCGGAGCATCGACCGGCTGGCCTGCCGACCCGGCCTCGAGACGCAGGGGTGGCCCTCGCCAAGGCCGAACTGCGGGGCACCTTCGAAGCGGTCGAGTCGGCGATGCCCCACATCGCCAACGCCGACCTGGACTACGACAGCTGGGTGCGCATCGGCATGGCGATCAAGGGTGCGCTCGGCGATGAGGGGGCATGCCTGTTCGAGGCGTGGTCCGCCACGTCGGCCAAGAACCGACCTGCGGTTACGGCGAAGGCTTGGGCAGGGTTCGAGCCTGAGCGCATCGGCGCAGGCACGATCTACGGGCTTGCGCTCGACGCCGGCTGGCAACCCGCCCCCCACCTTCAACTCAACGGCGAGATCCCGGTGGCAGAAGAACACCCGGCCAGGGCGCTGCTGGACTCGCTGCCCACCAGGCCTGTCGGCGTCGCGCCTGTGGCTGCTTCACCGCCACCGCCGTCAACACCACCGCCTGGTCCGCCGCCGCGGATACCCATGCCCCCCGGCTGGGACAACGTTGGCGGCGTGATCGCCGACATGATCAACCTGATGGTCATCACGGCCAAGCGTCCGCAGCCGGTGCTGGCGCTCGCGGCCAGCCTGTGCGCTGTCGGCGCGCTGATGGGGCGCAAGTACCGCACCGAGACCAACGTGCGGTCCAACCTCTACATGGTCGGTATCGCCGAAAGCGGAGCGGGCAAGAACCACGCCCGGGTAGTGATCAACGAGCTGTTTGGCCGCGCCGGGCTCACGCAGTACATCGGCGGGAACAAGATCGCCTCCGGCTCCGGGCTGCTCACGGCCATCGTGCGACAGCCCTCGATCCTGTTCCAACTGGACGAGTTCGGGATGTTCCTGGCGGCGGCGGCCGACCGCAAGGGCTCACCCCGGTTCGTCACCGAGATCCTGGACTTGATGACGGAGCTGTTCACGACGGCCGGCACGACCTACTTCGGCATCGAGTACGCGAGTGCCAAGCACAACGACGCGCACCGGCTGATCCACCAGCCGTGCTTGTGCGTCTACGGCACGACCACGCCGCTGCACTTCTGGCAGGCGCTGCAGGCGGCCAACGTGGCCGACGGTTCGCTGGCGCGGTTTCTGATCGTGGAGAGCGAGGACGACTTCCCGGACAGCAACGAGCAGTTCGGCGTGGTCGACCCGCCGCAGGATGTGATCGATCGGCTGATCGCGATCCATGAGGGCGGGGGCAAGCTCAATGGGAACCTCGCCGACTGCGGCGCCATCAACCAGGTGACGGTCGATCCACGTGTGGTGCCCATGACGCCCCAGGCGCGGGCGGTGTTCCAGGCGCTGGACCGTTCGATCATGGTGCAGCTGCGCGGCGCGCGGGGCACGGCGAATGCTTCCATCCTTGCGCGGATCGAGGAGCACGCCACGAAGCTCGCACTGATCCGTGCCGTTTCGCGGGACGCGGTGAATCCGCAGATCGAAGACCACGATGCCGAGTGGGGACTGCTGATCGCCAGACACTGCGCCGAGTACGCCATGCGTGAGGCCGAGGCCCGTGTTTCGGAGAACCCCATCGAGCAGCATCACAAGCGAGCCCTGAAGTTGCTTCGCGATGCAGGCGATGCAGGCATGTTGCGCAGCGAATTCACGCGTCGCACGCAGTTCATGGACAGTCGGCAGCGTGACGGAGTGCTGCAAACTCTGGTTGAGGCCGGTCTGGTCGAGACGGAACTGGTGGCGTCCATCAGGCGACCAGGCCAGCTGCTGAGGGCGGTTCGCAGATGAGCGCAGTCAGCGTCAAGCAAACTTCAAGGTGCACTCGGTCTGGCCTATCGTGCAAGTTTCTGATTTTAAAGGACTTTGTGCCTTGCCTACGGTTTCCTTCAAAACTTCAAACCTTCAAGGGGGGTCTATAGATATACACACATCCTCTCGCGCGCGAAGGGTGGGCCTCTCTGCCCTTGATCTTCGATATGTATTGAATGAATGAAATATTGAAGTTATAGAGACCCCCTCTCGGTAGTAGACGGGGTTGAATGAATGAAATTTTGAAGGTTTTCCTCGGCAGCCGGTCCGGCTTGAGGCTGCCGGCGCCGAATCCCGACGTGAGGGAGCCGCACCAGCCCTGACCCGGCAGTGCCAGCGCTCCTCCAGGTTGACCCGTCAACCATGGAGGACGCATGTCCAGAAAACACCAGCCCTCATCGCCGCAGCCCGGATCGACGATTACCGGCAGCGGCCCCGTACTCGCGCTCGATCTTGGGCAGAACACCGGCTGGGCGCTTCGCGACGGCGCCGGGCAGATCATTTCCGGCACCCAGCGTTTCAAACCCGGGCGGTTTGAGGGCGGCGGCATGCCGCTGCTGAGATTCGTTGCCTGGCTGAATGAGCTTCAACGCACCGCAGGGCCTCTAGGAGGCGTTTTTTTCGAGGAGGTAAGGGCGCACAAGGGCACGGCTGCTGCGCACGCCTACGGGGCGTTTCTGGGCCACTTGGCGGCATGGTGCGAATCCAACGGGCTGCCTTATCAGGGCGTACCGGTGGCCACCATCAAGCGCTCGGCGACCGGCCGCGGAAACGCGGGCAAAGAGGAAGTCATCGGTGCCATGCGCCGCCTCGGATTCAACCCCGGCGACGACAACGAGGCCGACGCGCTGGCACTGCTGCAATTCGCCTGCCGGGGCGAAGCCGGAGCGCTGAAGCCATGACGCTTCTTTGGCTGACTCAGCAGCTGGTGTCATACCCGGTGGCCATGTCCGCACCGTCGCTGCGCCAGGCCATCCCGAACCCGCGTCCGCCCGGCGCGATCCAGCCTGGCAGCGTCAGCGACGCCGTCTTGCGCCATCTACGCCAGCATCCGACGCGTTGGCACCGTACCGCGGAGATCGTCCGCGCAGTCGGGCGCAGCCAGAAGACGGTGAGCTGGGCACTGCACTACTTGCGCACGCTCGGCCATATCGAGGCCACCCCTTGCGGCGGGTTGTCCACGCCATGCCGGTACCTGCGATATCGCGCCGTGGAGTCGGTGTCGCCTGACCATCAACCAAGACGAAAGGATTCACGATGAACGCCGCTGACGACGACAACAACGGATCGCTGACGCCGCGGCAGGAAGCCTTTGCGCTGTCCGTGGCCAGCGGCAAGTCCCAGGCCGATGCCTACCGCAACGCGTACCCTAAGTCGACCACTTGGAAAGACACGGCGGTCTGGCAGCAGGCCAGCCGACTGATGGCCCAGCCTCATGTTGCCTCAAGGGTTGCAGAGCATCGCGCCGAGTTGACCAGACGCTCGCTGTGGGCCCGCGAGGACAGCGTGCGCTCGTTGATGGGCGTGATCCGCGACGCCGAGCGTGCGAGCGACATCGTCGCGGCTGTCAAGGAGCTGAACGCCATGCACGGCTTCAACGCGCCGCAGAAGGTCGAGCACTCGGGCGCGGTGACCTCGGTCACGCGGCGCATCATCGACGTGGGGGTGACCCTTGAGAAACCTGACGCTTGATACCGCGCGAGTGTTCCGCCCGCTGCTGGGCCCGGCCCGGTACAAGGGTGCCTACGGCGGCCGGGGCAGCGGCAAGAGTCACTTCTTCGCCGAACTGCTGATCGAGGATCACATCTGCCAC
>JAIXWM010000116.1 GCA_027491255.1 Rubrivivax sp.
CCGAGAAGATCGTGACACTGAACCCTGAGCGCAAGGACGTGGCCGCGGAGCAAGCGGCGGCGGCGGTGAAAGGCGCACTCGCGGCATGAATCGTGCGACAACTACCTTGACACGCACCGGTATCGCTTGGCGCTACTTGAGTTGAAGTTTGACAAGTCAGAAGCCGACGTTGGCAGCACCCTTGAGCGACAGCAGGTCCCTAGCTTCGTCTGGCGTCGCGATCGACAGCGAAAGGCCTTCGAGGATTGCACGCACCCGCCGCACCTGAGCGGCATTGCTTTGTGCCAAGTTGCCTGGACCATCCCACAGCGAGTCTTCGAGGCCAACCCTGACATTGCCACCCATCGCGGCCGCCATGGACGCAATCGGCATCTGGAAGCGACCAGCACCCAGCACTGACCAGACATAGTCATTGCCGAACAGCCGATCCGCCGTGCGTTTCATGTGTGCTACATCGTCCGGGTGCGTCCCGATCCCGCCAAGGATGCCAAACACGGTCTGTACAAAGGGCGGCGTCTTGACCAGACCTCGATCGATGAAATGCGCCAGGTTGTAGAGGTGGGATGTGTCGTAACACTCGAACTCGAAGCGTGTACCGTTGTCGGCGCAGGATCGCAGGATGTACTCGATGTCCCTGAAGGTGTTGCGAAACACGATGTCCCGTGTCGCTTCAAGGTAAGTAGGCTCCCACTCGTGCTGGAACGTCTTGTACTTGCCGAGCATCGGATACAGGCCGAAGTTCATGGATCCCATGTTCAGCGATGCGACCTCGGGCTTGAGTTGCAGCGCCGGTTGCAGCCGCTCTTCGACTGTCATGGCGGGGGAGCCACCGGTCGTGAGGTTGATGACGCCGTTGCAGCGCTGCTTGATGTTGCCCAGGAAGTCCTTGAACAAGGACACTGCCTGCGATGGGCGGCCGTCCTTGGGATCGCGCGCATGCAGATGAACAATTGCACACCCTGCTTCGATCGCGTCTACCGCTGCATCCTCGATCTGCTTTGCTGTCACTGGAAGGTGCTGCGACATCGACGGCGTGTGAATTGCGCCGGTCACAGCGCAAGTGATGATGACCTTGTTGTTCTTCGGCATGATTTCAGTCCTCATGAAATACGTTGATCACGCGATGATGTTTGGTGGTCAGAGCTCTTCGATACCGTCCGCCGACATTCAAGTTCTTGGGGCACACCGACCGTACGTAGTCAGTGAAGCCGTCCCGCCATAGGCGGCAGCGAAGACTTCAGCTTGCCACCCCAGCGCACGTCGGCGCAACCGCTTCATCTGCCAAGGCAGACCGTCCGCCGCTGCCAGTCCGAGGCTGCAATACACCTTGGAGATTGGCCAGACCTTGCAGGGCAGCAGTCAGGCTGGCAACACCGGACGGGTGTCGCCAGTTTTCGCTGCTTTCCATCTTTTTGGGGAATCATCCTGTTTATTCTGTTTACGCCCCGATCACTTCTTGGCTATCAGTTTGTTTATTTCGTAGGTAACTCTTTCGGTGGCTTTCAACTCGGAATAAGCTTCTCTGCCGCTCCTAAAGACAGGCGTCTCACCCAATGTTTCGTAATCCTTGGCAAGTCTAGGATCCTTCATGACCTGCGCAAGCGCCGTCGAGAATTTCGCCACTATGTCATCCGGAGTATTTTTTGGAAATGCAAGCCAATGGGACGAATTCATGGCTATGTTGATTCCTTGTTCTTTCAAGGTTGAGACATCCGGCCTTTGACCTGGCCGTTTGTCTGCCACGCCGGCAATGACTTTGAGCTTTCCTGATTCCAGATGATCTTTTGCGATTGCAACTGTCACCATTGCAAGGTCCGCGTGTCCACCCAATACTCCCATCATTCTGGCTGAGGCGCTTCCAAATGGAACCAGATTCATCCTTCCGCCTGTTTCATTGTTGATCGCAACGGCCAATCCTTCTGCGACCGTCCCTGCTTCAACTGCAAAAACGAGGGATACATCCTTACGCTCTTTCAGTTCTTTGAACGTATTGACAGGGACCTCCTTGCGGGCAACTATCACACTATTGGTAAGGTCCCCCGTGATTGCCACTGGCTTGAGAATTTCTTCCCAGCTCTCTTTGGAAAGCCCGATCAGGTGGTTCGCTAGAATGAATCCGGTGGAGTAGTGTGCAACGTATCCATTGGCAGGGGCGGTTTTCATATGATTCAATGCAACTATACCCGCCGCACCAGGCCTGTTGAGTATCGTTACGCTCTGGCCCAATTGTTCGCTCAAATACTTTGCAATTATTCTTGCTGATGCGTCCGTGCCTCCTCCGGGTGCTGCAGGAACTACTATTGTTATTGGCCTTTCAGGATATTTTTCACTGGCGCTGGCCAACATGGACAGGGAAGGCATGAACACAATGGCAAATGCCAAAGCCAGCCGACGATTAACGCACTTCAAATTCATGATGAACATCTCCAAGTTGATAGTTTCCAATGAATCTCAGCTTTTGGGTCAATTACGGCGATAAAAACCCCCTTTCAAGGGCCATACCGGTGGCACCTTCCTTCAGGGATTCAATAGACCATTCCCCGCCCTTCAACCACTGCCTCCTCTACGGTCTCCCCTGAAACAAAGTAGACTTTGTTATGAAGATTGATGGTAGTGCAGACGTGATTTGGAATCACTGTCAAAAGCTTGCCAGGTTCCAATCGAACGACATCATCATCGATCGCCGTTATCATTCCGTGCTCTTCAGTAAGCCGTGTAAGCGCGTAATCCTCAATCCCGTCTATCAGGCCGTACCCTTTCATGTAATAGGGTGGGTTATTGGGCTGACAATCTGTCGAGAAGGTTTTGTTCCCCCCATCGATAACGGCAAGTTTGTTCGATGGCGCACTTACGACAGTTGTCAATACTTTCACAGCGCAGTCAGCCAAGGTGCAGGATTTGTTGTGTACCTGTATCATGTCGTTGAAGATATATGTGCCTGGCCGAATCTCGGTGATGCCCGGAACCTTCGCGACATATTCAGAAGTTGGAGTTGATCCTACGCTGATGTCCTTTATCCTCAGGCCTGCTCGGTTCATTTCTTTCGCCAAGGCGACCATCAGCGTTCCTTCCTCCAACCCGGCCTTTTCTCGGTCATGGGTTCTTTCTCCCTGGTAGATCAGGTGGTGGAATGTATATATTCCCGTCAGATTGAGTCCCGCCATTCCACTTATCTCCATGGCCAGACCGACAGCCTTGTCATATTGAACGCCTGTTCTCTTGAAGCCTGTATCAACCTCCAGACGCACCTCTATGGTTTGTTTGGCCATTTCGGCAGCCTGCGCCAAGGCCCGTGCGCCTTCCAAGCTGTCCACGCCAATGATCAGCCTTATGCTTTTGTTGAGCTCGGTGATTCGCTTGATCTTCTGCTGCCCGATAACCGGATAAGCCACAAAAATATCCTTGATTCCATGTGCGGCCATGACTTCCGCTTCCGAGACTTTGGCAACTGTTATCCCCGCAGCACCTTTCTCTATTTGTCGGTTCGCAAGGTATGGTATTTTGTGAGTCTTCGTATGAGGACGAAGGTCAACGCCAGCCTTTTTCGCAATTTGCGCCATTCGCTCTATGTTCTGCTCGACGATTCCTAAATCGATCAATACGCACGGCGTCGATAGATTCTCTAGATTCACTTTGTTTCTCCTTTTTTCATTCTCAATAACCACATGTTCTTTCGCTGTTTGCCTGCTCCTGCATCTGTCCAAGGCACGACTCTCAACAACCAAAAACCACGCTTATCGATACCCCGTGGTTTTGGTATTCGCACGGCAATAAAAGTGGGTCTCCGCTCGTGGATGTAGCAGCTCACGCAGCCATACCAGCGGCAAGGTCAGCGTGTCAGACTCCATGCTAGGAAGGCGATCGATTCCAGTCCAATCCAAGTTTGGCATTCGGTGATGCCGAAATTGGATCTAGCGGTTCTGCGGCATGACCAGATCGTCGACAGCCTCGCTGGCAACAGTCGTTCGTCGCAAGCGACGCCCGCCGCCGTGGACAAGGTTCCCAGGGCCCCAAAATACAGAAAGGCAGACCGGGCCTATCGATATGCAGCCTTCCCTGAACCGCGAGGCCGGGGAGCTCATGACCTTCGTCGCCATCCTGGAACGGCCGGTGATCGAGAAGATACTTGCCCACCTGGGTTTGGATGCGCCGCCGGCCCAGAGTCGCGGCGCACGGTGTCGGAAAGCCATGACCAACATCGGCTTCAAGCCCGAGGCCGGGCCAATCCTGCGAGCCTTGGCCACTCACAGACTGGCCAACTCACCAACCCCGAGCCTCCAGACGCCCAGATTGCGCACTTCAGCCCTTTGCGAGCTCAGGCAGGAGTGTTTTCAGGCTTTACTCGTTGGCGCCAGAGTAGTCCGACCCCAGCTACGGCACGTACCGCTGCGCGCAGATGAAGTCGCCAGGGCGCGACTCGGCGGTGAATTCCAAGTACTCGTTGGCCTCAACGCATCCGCTTGCGGCCCTTGACGATGTGGATCACGCTTTCCAGCTTGACCGCGATGGTTGGGGGGGCTGCTGCGTGGTCATGCCTTGGCGCGCATGAGGACACGGCCGGGATGGGCGCCCGTCGAGCGGCCGTGGTGCCACACGACGACGCCGTTGACGATGACGGCCTCGATACCGCGCGACGGCGCGATCGGCTGCTCGTAGCTGGCGGCCTCGTCCACCCGCTCCGCATCGAAGAGAGTCAGGTCTGCGAAAGCGCCTTCGCGGATCACGCCGCGGTCCTGCAGGCCGAAGTTCCTTGCCGTGAGGCCCGTCATCTTGTAGACGGCCGTCTCCAGCGGGAACAGCCCCAGAAGCCGGCCGTAATACCCCAGCACCCGCGGGAAGGTGCCCCACAGGCGCGGGTGCGGCAACGCGTCGTGCGGCAGGCCGTCCGAGCCGATCATGGTCTCGTCGAACTGAAGGATGCGCTGCACGTCCTTCTCGTCCATGCGGAAGTAGATCGCACCGGCAGGCTGTAGGCGGCCGACCGCCTCTTCCTCGCTCACGCCCATCTGGTTCGCGATGTCGGCAAGATCCTGGCCTGCATACTGCGGCAGCGCACTCGACCAGCTGACGATGGTGCGGGCCGAGCTCCGGGCGCGGCCCAACGACAGGATCGTCGAGCCCGCCGTGTACGGATAACAATCCAGGCACACCGGCTGCTGGCTCATGCTCTTCTGGATGATTGCCAGCGTCTCCTGCGAACGGCCGTGGTTGTTCTCGCCGACCACCTTGTGGTGCGAGATCACCACCGGCACGCCCACCTCGCGCCCGATGCGGAAAGCCTCTTCCAGCGCGGCCACCACCTGGTCGCCTTCGTTGCGCATGTGCGTGCAATAGATGCCGCCATGATCCATCAGGGGCTGACAGATCTCGATCACTTCCTCGGTCGGCGCGGCCATGGCCGGCTCGTAGGACAGGCCCGTGGACACGCCGATGGCGCCCGCCTCCAGCGCTTCGACGACCAGTTCGCGCATCCGGGTGATCTGCAGCGGCGTCGCCGGCTTGCCGAGGTCGTCCATGGTGGCCACGCGTAGCGTCGCGTGGCCGACCAGCATGGCGCAGTTGGTGGCGGCCGGCTTCTCGCGCAGCGCGTCGAGGTACGACTTGAAGGTCTTGAACCGGAACCAGCCGCCGGCGTCGTCCAGCAGGTTGAGCGGAGGCGTGACCGGGTCAGGGATCGGCCGCGGCATCGGCGCCAGCGACACGCCGCAATTGCCGCCGATGACCGTGGTCACGCCCTGGCTCACCTTGGGCGCCATGTCGGGGTCCGACAGCATCGCGCGGTCGTCGTGGGTGTGGGCGTCGATGAAGCCGGGGGCGGCGATGCGACCCGCCAGATCAATCTCGACGTCAGCACTGGCGCCGGCGAGCTCGCCGATGCGCACGATGCGGTCGCCGCGGATGCCGATGTCGCCCGCATAACGCGGCGCGTTGGTGCCGTCCACGATATTGGCGTGGCGGATGAGGATGTCGTAACGCTCCTTTTGCATGCGATCAGTCTTCACTTTGTTCTCGGATCACGCGGCGTTACCAAGGGTAAGGACAGAGCCTGAGACTCGATGCTAGGAAGGGGATAGATTCCTGTCCAATCCAAGTTTGGCATTCGGTGATGCTGAAATTGGATCCAACTGTTCCGCGGCGCCTGATTCTTGACGACCTGATCAGGCATGAACCTCATCGCAATTCCTGATGAAGCGCTCCGGGCTCGCCAGCACTGTGTTGACCCAACGGAACTGAGGCCGCTCGCGAGGCCTGCGCTTGCTCACGACGTTGTAGGTGTGAGTGTCTTTGTCCTTGGCAAGCTCCGGCAGCCCGCGCAGGCGCCCGATCCCGCCCCTCAGCTCGCCACCCCCACCCCTGAGCCCGCAGCTTCATCCTCTACGGCACCCACCATGCGCGGCTGCCAGTTCCGGCTCTCCACCACCAGCGGCGTGCGTTCCTGGGCGCCGGCGGGCTCGATGCCCATCGCGTGCAGCCTGGCGCGCAGCTCGGCCAGCACATCGTCCTTGCGCAGCGACCATGTCGAGGCGAAGCAGCGCCAGAAGACCCAGCCCGCGCGCTCGAGGATGCGCTGGCGCTGCATGTCGGCGGGCCAGCGGGCGGGCCCGTGGAATTCGTCGCCGTCGCAGTCGATGGCCAGCCGCGTGTCGTCGGCGCCTTCGACGACCATGTCGATCCGGTAAGCGCCTGCCTTCACCTGCGGCGTGACACGGTAGCCCAGGTCGACCAGCGCGGCGTAGACGTCGCGCTCGAAGCCGGATTCGCACAGGTCGATCAGCGTCTTCTCGGCTTCGGCCCCCTGGAGCGGCGCGCTGAAGTGCTCCACCAGGGTGCGGCGCACGTCCGTCATCGACAGCTCGGCCAGCTTGACCGAGCGCACCAGATACATGCGGTCGCGGGCCCGGCTGGCCGCCACGTTGAACCGCTGCTCGAAGACCTGACCCGAGAGCGCGTGGTGCTTCGAGTGGTCTGCGACCATGCTCAGGAACATGATGTCGCGCTCGCTGCCCTGGAAGACATAGGCATCCCCGCAGGCGAACCTGCGGCGCTCGAGTTCCGCGACGTCCACGCGGCTGACCACGAGGTTGTAGATGTACTTGGCCTGGTCCGGCCCTAGCAGCGACACCACGCCGAGCGTGCGGTTGCGAAGCCGAGGGTCGCGCAGGATGGCCTCTATCTCGTCGGCGATGAACTCGGCCTCCAGCTTGTTGACATCCCTGGTGCCGCGCACCCCCTGCTCGATGAAGACGTCGACCAGCGGCGGGTCGATGCGCTCCGAGGCCTTGGGCACGCGCAGCGGCCGGATCTGGTTCTTGTAGAAGGTCTTGTTGCTGTAGGCAATGATGGGCTGCACGCAGCGAAAGTGCTCGGCCAGCATCACACGCTCGGCGGCGAAAACGGTCGAGGCGATGTCGTAGAGCGACTTCCCCCCGCGTCAGAATAGTTGTCGCCCCGATAGAACTTGGTCTTTGACTTCCAAGTTCATCCAAATGGTGGTGGGAGGCTGTGGAGCTTGTGGGCGAAGGTCGGCGCGGTGGGCAA
>JAIXWM010000202.1 GCA_027491255.1 Rubrivivax sp.
CCCGCTGGCTATGAACCAGACGGTAAGTGACGTAGGGCTCGCCAGAGACGCGACTGCGGGTCTGCGTGCGGCGAATGAACATGCATGCGATGTTGCACCAAAAAAGGGGATTTGGATCGGAAGGCGTATAATATTATGGCACTACATTATGGATCTGCGAGTGGGGTTCAATCCAGACAAGGGCTTACGGCTGGCCAAAGACAGATAAGGGGGAAAAGTTGACAAAGTCGGGCTAAGGGGGGCTCGGCACGTCCGTGGCGCACGCTTGACGCAGGGTATGCATAGATGACTTGAGCGCCGGATACAACCCGACATAGACCCCAAAGAGGCGGTCGTAGACCTGCTGCTGTGCCTGTCGCGGCTCTGAACGAAGGGTCAGTGTGATCCAGCCTTTGCGCGCATCTTCAGCCCCAATCCAGCCGATGCCGATGGCTGCCAGCAAGGCAGCACCCATGGCGGCCTCGACGTTCTGCTCGATGGTGAAGACCCGACGGCCAGTGACGTCAGCGATGATCTGCACCCAGAGATCAGACTGCGCAGCGCCTCCCACAACGACCAACTCACTGTCGAGACCCTCGGTCTGGCCAAGCTCGATGTTGTGGCGCAGCGCGTAGGCCACCCCCTCGAGTACCGCGCGGTAGCAGTGCGCCCGGGTGTGGAACAGGTTGAGCCCGATCAGCCCACCGCTGGCCTTCCCGTCCCAGATGGGGCTGCGCTCTCCCATCAGATAAGGCAGGAAGACCAAGCCGTTGCAGCCTGCGGCAACCCCAGCAGCCGCCTCTTCCAGCAGGGCGTGGACATCCCTTCCGCCCGCCCGCGCTTGATGGGCCTCTTCTGCGCAGAATTGATCACGAAACCAGTTCTCGGCTGCACCGGCCGTGATCGCACCGCCGAATACGTAGGCATCGCGCGCACCGTTGAAGACGTGCGGCATGCTGACCAGACCGCTGTTCACGTCGACTTGAGGCGTGACGTAGCCCCAGCACATGCTTGTACCGAGCATCGCGACATGGCGGCCTGGACGGCTTGCGCCGGCCACGAAGCTGGCGACGGCTGCATCCACCCCACCGGCCAGGACTGCGGTGCCAGGCGCAAGCCCCAGTTCTGCGGCCACATCGGCGCGAAGTCCACCCACCACATCGGTGGACTGCACCAGGCGCTGCGGCATCATGGTCGCGGGGATGCCCAGCCGCTCCATCATTTCGGCAGACCACCCGCGTGCAGCCAAGTCATATACGCCGCCAATGTTGCCGGCCGAGGAGTGATCAACCGCAAGGGCTCCGGTCAGCTCATGGATTACCCAGGCGTTCGGCGGAAGGAAGTGACGAATCCTGCTCCATATTTCCGGTAGGTTGTCGCGGATCCACAGGATCTTCGTGAATCCGTAGTAACTGTCTACGTGATTGCCTGTGATCTGTCTCAGGCGTACCTGATCCACATGCTGCCGCACCCATTGCACTTGGGGTTCGGCGCGTCGGTCCATCCATATCAAACACGGGTGCAATGGCTGCATCTGGGCATCCACCGGAATCCCGGCACCGCCGTACAGGCTGGAGATGCAGATACCCCGTATCAGAGTCGGCTCGAAATCCGGGACGCATGCCGCTGCCTGCTCGACACAGGCCCTCAAGCAGGCTCGCACCGCCCGCAGCCAGACCCTGGCGTCCTGCTGTGCCCACGAGGGGTGGGGAGTGTCGGGCTGGTACTCGACGCGGTGCTGCGCCATGATGCGCCCGCTGGCGCCGCACAACAGCGCCTTTGTGCTCTGCGTACCGATGTCCAGGCCAATGACGTAGCCATTCATGGTTCGCCTGCCCCAGCGACCGGGTGCATCAGAACCTTGACCGAGTCCAGCGATGCCGCCATCTCTATGGCCTCGTCCCATCTCGGAAGTAGGTACCGGTGCGTGACGATGCCCTTGGAGGTCACCAGGCCGCGTGCCAGCAGGTCGATCGCAATCGGATAGCAGTAGGGTCCGAGATGAGCGCCCCGGACGTCGAGTTCTTTCCGATCGCCAATGATGGACCAATCTACCGTGGCCGGCGCGCCGAAGACGGAGAACTCGACGAACCGGCCGAGTTTACGGATCAGGTTCAGGCCTTGTCCCACGCCAGCCGGTGAGCCTGTTGCTTCTATGTAGACGTCGCAGCCATAGCCCTGGGTCAGCCCGCGAACGATCTCGCCTGCATCCTGCCCCACCGGATCGATGACGTGGTCGGCACCGAAGTGCTTGGCCAACAGCCGTCGGGAGGGCACTGGATCAATCACGATCAGCGCTCGAGGTGTTTTCAGCCGCGCGACCTGAACCATCATGAGACCAATCGGCCCGGCCCCTGCGATCACGACAACATCATCGAGTTGAATATCGCCTCGATTGACGGTATGAATGGCGCAGGCTAGAGGCTCGATGATGGCGGCATCGTCAGCACTCACCGTATCTGGAATTTTGTGCAATCTGGCATTGCGAGGAATGCGCATGAAGTCGGCCATGCCTCCGTCGGCGACCTCGCGCTGGAAACCGAAGATGTTGTGAACCTCGCACATCCAGTACTGACCCGAGCGGCAATATCGGCAGCGCTCGCAGGGCACGATCTGCTCAGCGATCACGCGGTCGCCTATTTCGACACCAAAGTGATCCCGTGCGCCAGGACCGAGCGAAAAAACTCTGCCGTAGAACTCGTGACCCGGAATCACCGGGGCCTTGACCCAAGGCTTGTCTCCGGACCAGAACATGGCTGCACCCGACCAGCACTTGCAGTCGCTAGCGCAGACACCACAGGCTTCGATGCGGATGACCATCTCGTCTCGGCCGGGCTCAGGGCGAGGCACCTGCTCTACACGGTAGTCTTGGGGGCCGTGGCAGACCACAGCCGTCATGCTGAATGCATCCGCCGTAGCAGCGGTTCGAGTTGCGGATTCCGCAGCTGAGCTCATCGTCATGCCTTTCAGGGAAATCGGAGCGCTCGGTGGCCACCCTTTTCCGACCAGGGTATGCCTGAGGCCTTCTGGTTCGAAGGCGGTGCCGAGACCCGAGCATGGGCCTTGTCAAGATGCTGTCGCCGAAAGCTCGAGGGCGACAGAGCCTTGACATCCACGAACTGGCGGTTGAAGTTCGACAGGTTGTTGAAGCCGACTTGGTAGCAGATATCGGCCACACTCTGAGACGAGTTCACCAGCAACTCGCAAGCGCGATCGATCCGCAGTCGGTTGACATAGCGCACGAAGGTCATGCCCGTGTGCGCCTTGAAGGCCCGCGAAAACGCCGATGGCGTAAAGCCCGAGATTTCGGCCATCTCAGCCTGCGTGATGCTCTCACCCAGGCTGTGGGTGACATGCTCGATCACGCGATTGAGTGGTTGATTCGCGTACATATCAGGCTGTGGGGTAAACTGGTCACTTGCCAGGCATCGAAATTCAATGCTCTGCAACTTTCCCAGCAACTGGAAGAACAAGCCGATACGGCTCACCCCTTCCGCATCCAGCATGGCGTCGAAGATGGGCTTGACTTCAACATCTGCGCCCTGCACAGCCTCGATGCCTCGGGCAGCCTTCAGCAGAAGCGGTTCGATCGATCCGAGTTCCGGCAGCACAGCCATGCAATCCCGAATGAACTGTCCGGAAAACTGAACCACGATGCTGCGGCGGGGGACGACCTCGTCTCTAGCGATATCACTGATCCAGTTGTGCGGGAGATTCGGTCCCACGATGACTAGGTTCCCGGGTACGAAACTCCCGACGTAGTCCCCGATGAACGAGCGCCCGCTGGTAGATGTGACCAGATGTATCTCGTACTCTGGGTGAAAGTGCCACCGCACCGTGCGGAAAGGATAACCGTGCGCCCATGCCTTCAAAGGACTACGGCGCGATACATCCACCACCTCAAGGTCCGGAATGGCGGGTGACTCGCTGTGGTTGGGCACACTTCCACAGGCCTGTGATGGGGCGGATTTGCTGTCCTGCAATGCCGGCAACGAGGCTGCCTGGCGCGAGTTGTGTCGGACGCCGGCGCACGGCAGGCCACGATCAAGCCGACCCCCGGACTTCGCCGCCGCTCCCGAGGCTGCGCCGTGTCGTCCGATGCCAGCGCATGCGCCCTTGCCGGCGGGTAGCGGTGAGTCGGGCGGCTTCATCTTGTCCCGTCGGGGCCTTCCGACCATCCGGTAGTCACATCGGCCCTAGAAAGGCAGCGCATGGCGGGGGAAAAGTTTGCGGGCCAGCCTGCGAAAGGCCCAGTCGGCCAGCAACCCCATGGCGCCAAGGGTCAGGATGCCTGCGAAGGCGTTGGCGGTCTTCAAGAAGAGTCTGGCGTTGTAGATCAAGAAGCCCACTCCCTCATTGGCGGCGATCATCTCCGCAGCCACCACGCTCATGAACGAGAAGCCCATGCCGATCCGCATCCCGACGAGGATGGCCGGCACGGTGGCCGGCAGCACCACTCGCCACAAGACTTGGCGCCGCGTGGCGCCAAGACACAGTGCCGCCCGGCTCGGACTTTCGTCCACGGAGGCCGCACCCGCCATGGTATTCATGAAGACCGTGAAAAGGGAGGTGTAGATGATGATCGCCACCTTGGATCCCTCACCGATGCCGAACCAGAGGATTGCCACCCCCAGGAACGCTATGGGAGGGACGAACCTGAAAAAGTTGAAAAAGGGCTCGACAAGGCGTCGGACGATGGCAACGCGGCCGGCAACCAGCGCCAGCGGGATGGCCACCATGCATCCAACCGCCCAACCCGACAGGATTCGAAAATAGCTCACTGCGACGGCCTGCGGCAACACGCCACTGGCCGTCAGGTCGATCAGCGCCTTCCCTACGGCCAGGGGGGACGGAAAGAAGAAGGGCGAACTCAGGCTTGCCGCAAGCGCCCACAGTGCCAGCGCCGCGGCGGCAGCGGCCATCGTCAGCCCACGGCCTTGCAGCAGCCTGCGGTGAAGCGGGGTTCGCGGGCCTGCAGACTCGGTAGGGCCAGTGCGACTCATGCCCTGGTCTCCACCAGTGGAGAAACACCGGCTTGCTGATCGATAGCTTCACTGAGCTGGTTGAACAGGTCGATGAACGCAGCCGTCATGCGTGCCCGCGGCCTGGGCAGTGTCACCTCGAAAATCTGTCCGATGGAAGAACCCGGGCCTCGTGTCATGATGCCGATTCGGTCGGCAAGCCAGATCGCCTCGGCGATGTCATGGGTAACGAACAGCACCGTGCGGCGCGAGGCGCTCCAGATCCGCGACACCTCCTTCTGCAGATGCGCACGGGTGTGAGCGTCCAGCGCGGCAAAGGGCTCATCCATCAGCAGGATATCGGGGTCGTTGGCGAGCACGCGTGCGATCTGTACCCGCTGCTTCATGCCGCCCGACAGCTCGCGCGGCAGCTTGGAGCGGTGATCCCACAAGCCCACCAGGCGCAGCATCGACTCGACATCTGGCCGCCAAACTGTCTCGGATACGCCAAGCATGCGGGGGCCGAAGCTGACGTTTTCTTCCACGGTCAGCCAGTCAAACAGAGCGCGATCAGACTGAAATACAACGCCCCTGTCGCGACGCGGACACTTCACCGACTGCCCCTGGACCTGAACCTCTCCGGCCGTGGGGGAAAGGAAGCCCGCGACAAGATTCAGCAAGGATGTCTTGCCGCAGCCTGAGGGGCCGAGCAGGCAGAAGAATTCGCCGTCGCGCACCTGCAGGTGAACAGACTGAAGCGCCAGATAGTCACTGCCGTCGCGACCCCCTTCAAACCGCAGGGCCACGTCGCGCAGGCTGACAGCCGACGCCCCAGGTGTCGTTGAACCCTCCGTCACAGCTTGTACTTGGAGAGCTGTACTCGCTTGGGGTCCACCTGGCGCAGCCACTTGCTGCTGATCCAGTTGGCAAGCTCAGGCATTTCGGCCATCTCCTTGTTGGCCCTCAGGTAATCGCCGTAGGTGAAATACATGTCGATCTGGCTGTCGGTCAGCGTCGCAGGCCAGCCGCCAGGCCAGCCACCATTTCGCCAGATCTTTCGTACGTCCTCGGTCGACAGCTGTAGCGCCTTGGCGGTGATACGCGCCCCGGCCTCGGGATCCCTCTTCAGCAACTCCACGGCGTCCACCCAGGCAGCTGTCAGCCTCGTCATGGCGGCATCACCGTTCTTGTTGACCCAGTCGCAGGTGACGTTGACGACTGACGTATCGCGAAATGCGGACCCGATATCACCGAAACGATGAACCTTCGAGCCGGCAACCTCGAGGGCCAGGGAAGGTATGGGCTCTGGCCAGATGATGCCGTCGACCGTGCCTTTGGCCAACGCAATCGGCAGGTCCTCCTCAGCGATATTCACTGTCTCGACCTTCGACCGCTCGATCCCCTGCTTGGCCAACCACATGTGCAGTGCGACCTCGCCGATGCCACCCTTGCGCGTCCCGATCTTCTTGCCCTCGAGCTGCTTGGGCTGCTTGATGTCAGCGGTCGTGACCATGTTGACCGTGTTGACATCGACGAATCCGATGCCGGCCTTGAAACACGCCTTGCCCGACTTCAGCAGCGGCAGAAGGATGCGCGTATTGGGGAATGCGACGTCAAGATTACCCGCCAGAGCGGCCTCCATCGTGGCGATGCCCGAATTGAAGACTCTTGACTCGATCCGAAGGCCGTGCCGTGCCGCTATGCCATTGGAGGCATCAGCCAAGACGAACACGGGTCCGAAGAGCACGTTGGAGGCCGCACCGATTCGTACGGTCACGGGAGCCTGAGCCTGCGCCCATGCACTGCCAGCGACGAGCAGCTGGGTCGTCGCGATCGCAGCCATCAGCCGCCAAGCGGAACGGAAATGCATCCTCATGGTGTCGTCTCCTGTGGTGAATTCGAATGCCGCCGAGGTCTCTGCCAGACTCTGCGTTGACCTGAATTTCACATGCATGGCGGCAGGTCGCAACCACACCAGCCCGGTCGAACTGATACTTTTTTGCGCGCACGGAAAGCAGGTTGCATCCACGCGGGCGTTGCGTCAAGAATCAATCTGCCTGTCCGCTGCGTGCAGGCGGCAGCCCCCGTTGACGCGAGGCCCGAGAAGATGAAGATTACCGCTGCTGACACTCCGCCCCGCTCTGGCCGGACGGTGCTCGACTCCCAACCGTACTGGCCAGAACGCCCGGCTCCCGGCGCCGCCGCGCCGAACATTGTTTGGGTGGTGCTCGACGACTGCGGGTTTGCCCAATTGGGGTGCTATGGATCGTCGATTCAGACGCCCGCGATCGACCGACTGGCCACGCAGGGGCTGCGATACACAAATTTCCATGTCACGGCGATGTGTTCCCCAACGCGCACCTGTCTGCTGACCGGGCGCAATCACCATGCCGTCGGGATGGGCTATCTGGCGGATTTCGACACGGGCCATGACAACGCGCGTGGAGCGATTTCAGCGCGCGCGGCGACGATGGCTGAGATGCTGGTGGCTGCGGGATACGGCACCTACGCACTGGGCAAGTGGCATCTCGTGCCCCCGTCCGAATGCAGCCCAGCAGGGCCGTTCATGAACTGGCCAACGCAGCGCGGCTTCAACCGCTATTACGGCTTCCTCGGCGGCGAGGATGACCAGTGGGCTCCTGAGCTATGGTATGACCAGCACTACGTGCCCCCGGCGACCCGCGAGGGATACCACCTCAGTGAAGATCTGGTGGACCGAGCCGAGGAGTTCCTGTCCGATCACCTGACGGCGGCACCGGAACGGCCGTTCTTTCTCTATTTGGCCTTTGGTGCCTGTCATGCGCCGCATCAGGCGCCGCAGACGTTCCTGGACAGATACCGCGGCCACTTCGATGCCGGCTGGGATGCCGAACGCGAAAAGGTGCTTGAACGTCAGAAGGCCATGGGCATCGTGCCCGCCGAGACCCATCTTGCACCCAGGAATCCTGGCATCTCGGCCTGGGATAGCCTGAGCCCTGAAGCAAAGCGTCTGACCGCGAGGATGCAGGAGGTCTTCGCCGGCTTCACTGAACACACCGACGCACAGATCGGCCGATTGGTGCATTTCCTCGAGCGCCGTGGCCAACTCGACAACACGCTATTCGTCGTGTTGTCTGACAACGGCGCCAGCGGTGAAGGGGGAGAGTTTGGCTCGGTCAATGAGTACCGCTACTTCCTCGGGCTGCAGGATACGCTGCAGGACAACCTCGAGCAGATCGAGCAAATCGGCTCACCGTGGACACACAATCACTATCCGGCTGCGTGGGCACAGGCTGGCAACACGCCCCTGAAGTTCTACAAGAAATACACGTTCGGGGGCGGTGTGCGCGCGCCGCTTGTCGTGCACTGGCCGGCTCGATTGGGCAGACAGGCCGGCCTGCGCCACCAGTTCCACCATGCGATCGATCTTGCGCCGACCATGCTGGAGGTTGCGGGAGTCAGTGCACCCGTCGTCCACAAAGGGGTGGAGCAACTCCCTCTGCATGGCGTTTCGCTTGCTTACACCTTCCACGATCCGCAGGCCACCTCGCGCCGGACCACGCAGTACTTCGAAATGGGCGGCCAGCGCGGGATCTACCACGAAGGGTGGAAGGCGGTCACCAGTCATCGCAGTGGCGATGACTTCGACGCCGACCGCTGGGAGTTGTACGACATCACCCGCGACTACTCGGAAACGGTCGACCTGGGCGCGAGCGAGCCCGGACGGCTCAGGGAGATGATCGCGTTGTGGTGGCGCGAGGCCGAGGCCTACGGTGTGCTGCCGCTGGACGACCGGGCGCAAGCGCGCGCATTCGCGCGCGATCCGCGTACCGCCCTGCGCAGACATTTCGTGCTGTACCCCGGTACACGCTTGTTGACGCCGATCACCGGACCGAACTTTGCACTGCGCGACTTCTGCATCAAGGCCCATACTCGGCGCCCTGATGCTTGCAGCGAGGGCGTGCTGCTGGCTTATGGCCGGCGCGCTGCCGGCTTTTCGCTGTTCGTGCAAGGCAACAGGCTGTGTTTCCACTACAACCTTGCCGGCAGGCACACACAGCTGGAGTCCGACGGCCCGCTGCCTGCAGGGTCGCATGTCTTGGGGGCTGCCTTGAGGATCACCGGCGAAAGAGTGGAACTGGAACTGACAGTGGACGCAACGGTGGTGGCCCATGCACCGCTGCCGATGGCCTTCCCAGCCGGCTTCGGCCTGCTCAGTACGCAATGCGGGATGAATCAACCGTCCCCTGTGTCCCCGCGATATGAGGCGCCGTACCGGTTCACGGGTGAGCTCGATCGTGTCGAGGTGAACCTGGGCGAGCAGAGCGCCGCTGCGATCGCGGGGCTTTGGGAGGCGGCAGCCAGATCCCAATGAGCTTGTCAGGCATCTCGAGGGTGCCAGCGCCTGGCGCCGCTCATGCAAGACGATTCAAAGCGGGCCATCAGGCTCTCGGTCAACGACTGCCGCGGACGACAACCGACCCGTGCAGTCCCGCCTCAAGGAGTACATCCGTGAACAGAAGACTGGTCTGCATCCTGGCCGCAGCAACACTCTTGGGCGTTGTGACCGCAGCCAGCGCCCAAGCTACCTGGCCGTCCAAGCCCATACGCGTGATCGTTCCTTTCCCTGCAGGTGGCCAGCTTGACGTCGTGACGCGGCTGGTGGCGCAGCGCATCGCGCCGGCACTCGGGCAGCCGATCATCGTGGATGTGAGGCCAGGCGCCGACGGCAATATCGGTACAGAGATGGCTGCCCGGTCAGCGCCGGACGGACACACCTGGGTCGCCGTGAGCCCGCCCACGACGATACAGCCCAGCGTGAGGCCCAGGACTCTGCGCTACGACCCGCTGCGCGACTTCGAACCCGTGGTGTTCCTCGGCACGAGCCCCTTCCTCTTCGCAGTGCCAGCATCTTCCCCGGCAAGCACGGTGCGCGAATTCATCACGCATGCCAAGACGCAGCCGGGTAGCCTGTCGTATGCAGGGTCGGCGCGTGGCACGGTGGTCCACCTTGCCACCGAACTCTTCATGCATGACATGGGGCTCAAAATGGTGATGATCAACTACACGGGGCAGCCTGCAGCGATGCTCGACCTGATGGCTGGCAGGGTCGACTTCATGACGCTGGGAATGGTGCTGGCAGAGCCGCAGATCAAGGCCGGCAAGCTCAAGGCGCTGGCCATCCTGGATCACAAGCGTCACCCGCGACTTCCTGAGGTGCCGAGCGTGGTTGAGCTCGGCATGCCGGATCTGATCATGCAGACCTGGTTTGGTCTGGCGATGCCTGCGCAGACGCCTGCAGCCATCGTGCAACGCGTCAATTCAGAGGTGACCAAGGTCCTGCAGTCGCCGGAGGTGCAGGCGCAGTTGCAAGGCATGGGTGTCGTCGTCGCCTCGCCCAACACCCCTCAGGAGTTTGGTCGCTTCATGCGTGATGACGTTGCACGCTGGAAGAAAGTGGTCAGCGAAGCCGCGATCGAAACGGATTGAGGCCGAGGGCAAGCGCATGGAAAAGGCACCCGCAGACGGATTGCTTTCGGGTGATCCGGGAGCGAACTGGCAGGGCGTGGCCGGGAGAACCTTGCGCGAATCGACTCCCTGGTGGCCGATTCGCCCGACGGCGCCTGCCGCAGCTCCAAACATGGTCGTCATCTTGCTGGACGATCTAGGGTTCTCGGACCTGGGCTGCTTTGGTGCGGAGATCGAGACCCCGCACATTGATGCGCTGGCATCCGCAGGAGTGAGACTCGCCAACTACACCACGGTTCCAATGTGCACGCCGGCACGGGCAGCCCTGCTCAGCGGCAAAAACCCTCACGCGGTAGGGTGCGGCTGGCTCACATTCAACTCCCCAGGATTTCCAGGCTACGCGGCAGGCGAAATGTCCGCGGACGCGCCGACCATGGCCGAGCTCCTGCGAGCTCAGGGTTACTCGACCTATGCCGTGGGCAAGTGGCACAACACGGCAGACTACAACCTGACGCCAGCGGGGAACCGCGCATCCTGGCCTCTGCAGCGCGGATTCGACCGGTTCTATGGCTTCATCGGCGGGGAGACGCACTACTTTGCACCCGCCCAGCTCTTCGAGGACAACGCGATCGTCGACGTTGAGGGCTACCCGGCGGACTACTACTGCACCGACGACTGGACCGACAAGGCGCTGTCATGGCTCAAGTCCCACTGTGCTGCTGCACCTGACAAGCCCTTCTTTCTGTATCTGTCCCACAACGCGCCTCATGCGCCGCTGCATGCCAAGCCCAAGGATCTGGCGCACCAGGCCGGTCGCTATGCCGCGGGCTGGGACTCGGTGCGACACGAGCGCTTGCAGCGTCAAATCGCCGGCGGACTGATGCCGGCAGGAACGAGACTCCCGCCGCGCAGTCCAGGGGTGCCGGCGTGGGACTCCCTGCCAGCAGATCGGAGGGCGCAGCATGCCCGCTACATGGAACTGTATGCCGCGGTCGTGCACAACCTCGACTGGAACGTTGGTCGGTTGGTTGACTTTCTGCGCATGTCAGGACTGTTGAACAACACCGTCATCGTTCTGACCTCCGACAACGGCGCCAATGGAATTGGCGGTCTGGAGGGCGCAGTCAACAACCTTGCCAAGCGACTGACACGTTCGGAAGACCCGGACATGGTTCAGCGGGTCATGAGAAACGGTACGTTGGGCGACCGTACGACATGGCCCACCTACCCGCTGGGCTGGACCGACGTCTCCTCCACGCCGTTCCGGATGTTCAAGACCACCACGATGAACGGTGGCATCCGTGTGCCCTTGGTGGTTCACTGGCCGGACGGGGTCAGGGCCGCAGGGGCCATCAGGCATGAATGGGTGCATGTGACAGACCTGCTTCCGACCCTGCTGGACATCATTGGCGCACGCTATCCGTCCGTCTTCAACGGCTACCGCACGCGAGGTCTTGACGGCGCGAGCTGCCTGCGTGTGTTGAGCGATGCCCAATCGAAGACCATCCGAAGGCACCAGCACTACGAGCTGGCAGGCAACCGGGGCTACATCCGGGACCGTTGGAAGATCGTATCGCTGCAGCCACCGGGGGCGGCGCTCGAACTGGACAACTGGATGCTTTTCGATCTCGAGGTCGATCCGACAGAGACGACTGATCTTGCGCAGCAGGAGCCACGCGTGCTGGCCGAACTCGTCGCCGCCTTCGAGGCGGATGCCGCGGCCAACTACGTCTACCCGATCGACAACCGGGACATACGCCGCGCGCTGACGGTACCGCCCTTCCTGGAGCGCAGCGTTTCATTACCGCGAACCTTCCATCCTGGCGCAGGCACTGCCGCCCTTGCAGTGGTCGGGCCGATGGTGGCTGATCGGGACTTCGAATTGCACTGCCGTTTCGAGTACCAGGAATCGGACTCGGGAGTTCTGTTCGCTCTCGGTGATCCGATCGCCGGCATGGCGCTATTCGTCAGGGGCGACGAAGTGCGCTTCGTCTACCACGGTGGTACTGGCAAGCATGTGATCTGCGGCGCCATGGCGCCGCAGACCGGCGACAACCATTTCGTGCTCGCGCACAAAGCCCGCGGCGGGCGCCGCGGGGAGGGGCGGATCCTGCTCAACGGCAAAGGGCCGGAAGCCTTGGTGGACATGTCTCCAACGCTGATCCTCGGATGGGTCGGAGAGGGTCTGGATATCGGCCGAGACACCAAACTGCATGTGAGCGACGCCTATGAGGTCAGCGGGTCGGGAAGCTACTCAGGCAAGGTGGCTTATGTGCACATAGCTCCCGGACCTCATCCCGCCGACAGTTACGCCAATCGGCCTGAGCGGGTGTCGCAACTGGACTGATGATTGGCCTCCGCTGAATTTCGAGTGTGTGGCCACGGTGGTGTTTCGGCTGGCAGTCGGGTTCAAGGGTGGGCGCAGCCCGGCGTATCTGACCCTTTTCGCGTCGGCCACCAGGGGCGGTAGCGATCGGCGTGCTCGGCAGGTTGTTCAAGTCGGCGAGAGGCATTGCGTCGCCTCGGGACTCCACAGTCGTGTGCTTCGACGAATCCAGCAGGGTGCTGTCGGTTGGCATGGACTTCACCGCGGGTACCTGCTTCGCTGCAGAAGACGCCATCGGTGACCCGCCGGTGCAGGACGATGTCACCAGGACCTATCGACACGACACCTGACTCCTTCCTGCACTCATGCATGCTGGAGATACGCTGCGTCTGCACGGCGCCGGGGTTCTGAGCCCCCGAGGGCCGGGCCTGCCCGGCCCGGTATCCACGGGCGAGCCTCAGGCCCCGATCACCCCGCCGTCCTTGCGCCGGACCACCACCGTGGCCGAGCGCGGGCGGCCGTCGGGGCGGTAGTCGGGCCAGTTCGAGAAGCGGCGCGGCTGCGCCGGGTCGCTGCGGTCGCTCGGGGTCTCGCCCGGGTGCTGGATGTTGACGAACATCGTGCGCCCACCCTCGGCCCAGGTGACGCCGGTGACCTCGCAGTTCGTCGGCGCGGTCAGGAAGCGGCGCACCTCGCCGGTGGCCGGGTCGCAGGCCAGCATCTGGTTGTTGCCCAGGCGCTCGAACTCGCCCTTGTACATCTGGGTGGCGTGGGCATCGGTCTGGATCCACAGCACGCCGCGGCCGTCGAAGGCGATGCCGTCGGCGCAGCCGAAGAGGTCGCCGCGGATGTTGCCGCGCGCCTCGGGCCGCGTGTTGGCCGGGTCGCCGGCCAGCACCAGGTGGTTCCAGCGGAAGGCAGCGCCGTCGAAATCGCCGTCCTCCTTCCAGCGGATGATGTGGCCCATGGAGTTGTTGGCGCGCGGGTTGGCCGCGTCCACGCCGGGCTGGCCGGCGGCGCCGCGCGAGGAGTTGTTGGTCAGCGTGCAGTAGACCCAGCCGTCCTGCGGGTCGATGGCCAGCCATTCGGGGCGGTCCATCTTCGTCGCGCCCAGCGCGTCGCTGGCCTGGCGGGCCTTGATGACGACCTCGCCCTGGTCGGCGAAGCCGCCGGCCGCGGTCAAGGGGCCCTGTCCGTGGACCAGCGGCAGCCAGCGCCCGGTGCCGTCGGCGTCGAATTGCGCGACGTACAGCGTGCCGTGGTCGAGCAGCTCGCGGTTGGCCTGCGCGGCCGTCAGGCCGTTGCCGGCCGGCTTGATGCGGTCGCGGCTGACGAACTTGTAGATGTATTCGAAGCGCGCGTCCTCGCCCGAGTAGACGACGGCGCGGCCGTCCTTCGTCACCGCCACCCAGGCGCCCTCGTGCGCGGCGCGGCCCAGCGCCGTGCGCTTGACGGGGGTGCTGGTGGGGTCCATCGGGTCGAGCTCGACGACCCAGCCGAAGCGGTTGGGCTCGTTGGGGTGGCGGGTCGCGTCGAAGCGCTCGTCGTGCTCTTCCCAGCGGTAGCCCCCCTTCTCGCGCAGGCCCCAGCGGCGCTGGTGTTCGCTCAGGTTCTTGCCGGCAGCGAAGTAGAAGGCGAAGTTCTCCTCGCCCGACAGGTAGGTGCCCCAGGGCGTCATGCCGCTGGCGCAGTTGTTCAGCGTGCCCAGCACGCGTCGGCCGGCGGGGTCGGCGGCGGTGCGCATCATCGGGTGGCCGGCCGCCGGGCCGCCGACTTCAAAGGGCGTGTCCATCGTGACGCGGCGCGCGAATTTCGACGGCCGCGCCATGCTCCAGCTGCCGTCACCCTGCTGCGCGACCTCGATCACCGACAGGCCGTGCGCGTTCTGGCTCTTGCGCACCTTCTCGGCCGACCAGTCGGCGAAGCCGCCGGGGTGAAGCAGGCCATCGTCGGTGTACTCGTGGTTCATCGCCAGCAGCCCGCGCGTGCCCAGCGGGTTCAGCGGGTAGAAGTGGATGCCGTCGTGGTGCATGCCCATCTGCACGGCCTGGTCGGCGGCGCTGTTGGAGCCGTCGAAGCGGAAGGCCGGCATCTGGCCGGGCACGCCCACCGGCTCGCCCCAGGCAGCGATCACGCTCGCCACATAGCCCTCGGGGACGACGAGCGCGTCACCCATGCCCACCGGGATGCCCTTGAAGCCGAGCCGGGGCTGCTGCGGCAGTGGCGAGCTCGGGCTTGCCCCGGCGCGCCCCGACAGCGGCGCGAGCATCCCCGCCAGTGACGCCAGCGCGGCGCCCTTGAGTACGGTGCGGCGCGACGGCACCGACACCTCGTGGATGCTGGCGTTGGCGCTGCGGTTGCTGTCTTCCATCGAGTCGAAATCCTTGGCCATGGTCTCCTCTTCCGATGCGGTGTGGTGGCGGCGCGATCGGCACGACCGTCAGCGCTCTGCGCGACTGTAGGCAGCGCGCCGGCGTCCTACCATCGGGGCCTCCCCGCCCCGGGAAAGCACCCAGGGCCTGTTGTCCAGCCAGAAGGAATCCGCCGATGACCGCCCCTGCTCCGCCTGCCGCCGCCGCGCCTGCGGCCCCCAAGATCCTGCTCGTCACCGGCGGCAGCCGTGGCATCGGCGCGGCGACCGCGCTGCGCGCGGCCCACGCCGGTTGGGACGTGGCCGTCAATTACACGCGCGACGCCGCCGCGGCGCGGGCCGTGGCCGAGGGCGTGCGTGCAGCCGGTCGGCGGGCCCTGGTCGTGCAGGCCGATGTGGCCCAGGAATCCGAGGTGCTGGCGATGTTCGACGCCGTCGATGCCGGCCTGGGCCGGCTCACCGGGCTCGTCAACAACGCCGGCGTGGTCGACCACACCGCGCGTGTGGACGAGATGACGGTCGCGCGCCTGCAGCGCATGTGGGCGATCAACCTCACGGGCTCCTTCGTCTGCGCGCGCGAAGCGCTGCGCCGCATGAGCCGGCGCCATGGCGGGCCGGGTGGCGCCATCGTCAACCTGAGCTCGGCGGCGGCAAGGCTGGGCTCGCCGGCGCAGTACATCGACTACGCCGCGAGCAAGGCGGGGATCGACATCTTCACGCTCGGGCTGGCGCGCGAGGTCGCGACGGAGGGCGTGCGCGTGAACGCCGTGCGCCCCGGCATCATCGACACCGACATCCACGCCAGCGGCGGCCTGCCCGACCGCGCGCGCCAGATGGCGCCCCAGGTGCCGATGCAGCGCGCCGGCTCGGCTGACGAGGTGGCCGCGGCCATCGTCTGGCTGCTGTCCGATGACGCGAGCTACACCACCGGGACGGTGGTCGACGTGACCGGCGGGCGCTGAGAGGCGCAGCGCCGGACCCCCACGCCCGCCTCGCACGCCCGAACACTCCGGTGCTTCGTGGCAAACCCTCGCCATGGCCTGTGCCATGGCTGGGGTTCGCGCCTCGATCCGTGGTGGTCTGCCGTGCCCGAAAGGCGCGGCAGAGAAACGCTCAGCCTCTGAGTCGGCTGCCGAGGCCTGCCCTGCACCCGCCTGGCCTGCGCGCGTCGCGTGGCACAGCGGGTTTGCCAGCCGGTGCAGGGCCTCTCAGCCCAGCAGCACGTCCTGGTAGGCGAAGAGCGCGGGCATGCCGCCGGTGTGCAGGAAGAGCACGCGCTCGCTGGCGCCGATGACGCCCCGGCGCGCGAGGTCGATCAGGCCCGCCATGACCTTGCCGGTGTAGACCGGGTCGAGCAGCAGGGCCTCGGTGCGGGCGAGCATCTGCACGGCCTCGACCATGGCTGCGGTCGGCACCGAGTACTTGGGCTGCCAGTAGCCCCCCACGCACTGCACCGCCTCGGGCGGCACGGTCAGGCCCAGCCCGAGCAGGTCGCAGACCGCCTGCGCCTCCTTGCGCACGAGCGGGGCCTGGGTGTCGGGGTCGCGGCTGACACCGATGCCCAGCAGCGGAATGGCGATCCGGTTGCCGAGGAAGCCCGCCACGAGCCCGCCATGCGTGCCCGAGCTGCCCGAGCCGACGACGACGCGGTCGAAGCTGAGGCCCTGCTCGAAGAGCTGCTGCTGCAACTCCTGCGCGCAGGCCACGTAGCCCAGCCCGCCGAGCGCGTTCGAGCCGCCGCCCGGGATGATGTAGCCCTTGCGCCCCTGCCGGGCCAGGTCGTCGGCCACGCCTTGCATCGCCGCGCCCATGTCGGTGCCCGCGGGCACCACGGTGAGGTCCTCGACGCCGAGCAGGCGGAACATGAAGTGGTTGCCGCTGGCGGTCTCGGAAAAGCTGCCCGGCACGCGCTCCTCGATCACGAAGCGGCACTTCAGGCCTTCCTTGACGGCTGCGGCGAGCGTGATGCGGCAGTGGTTGGACTGCGGCGCGCCGCAGGTGATCAGCGTGTCGGCCCCTCGCGCCAGCGCGTCGGCCACCAGGAACTCGAGCTTGCGCGTCTTGTTGCCGCCGGGCGCCAGGCCGAGCAGGTCGTCACGCTTGACCCAGACCTCGGGGCCGCGCCCGCCCGGGCAACTGGCCGCCAGCGCGGCGCTGAAGCGTGGCAGCGGCTCGATCGGCGTCGAGCCTTCGGTGTAGCGGCGGCGGGGAAAGCGGGAGAGGTCCATGGCGGAGGCTCGCGTGGGCGGAGGGATCATTCTCGGGCCGGGGGCCAGGTGACGCCTTCGTCGAGGGGGAACACCGGGCGCGTCAGCCGGTGCAGCGGCAGGCTGGCCAGCTGCGGCGAGGCCAGGCCCGGGCCGTCGACCTCCAGGATGCGCTCGGGCGGGGCGAAGTCGTCGAAGGCGGCGCGAAAGTGGCCGCGGCTCTTGACCACGAGCGTGCGCACGGGGCCCAGGTCGACCTGCAGCGCCTCCAACTGCGCCGGGTCGAGCAGTTGCTGGCGGCGCGAGATCACCGCCACCTGCACGCCGCCGAGGTCGAGCAGCGCGCTCGGGCCCATCTCCTGCGCCACGCCGCGCACCAGTCCCTTGCGGCCGACGAAGCGGCCGTCGCTCGTGCTGAGCACGCGCGCCTCGCGGCTCAGCGGGGGCGCAAAGGGGTCCCCCTCCTGCCCGCGGTTGAAGCGCGCCAGGAAGCGGCTGCCGACGCCGCGGTTACCCGCCTCCGTGGGGAGCGCGGCGTCGCAGAACAGGCCCGGCAGCACGCCGCGGGCGCCGGCGTCCAGCAGCGAGCGCAACAGCTCCACGGTGTGGTGTCGCCGCCGGGGTTGTCGGCGACGTCAGCCAGGACGAGCCGCTGCGCGTTCGGCTACTCTGCGGCCTCCACGGCTGCGCTCACGGCGACCTCCAGGGGCGTCAGCGGCGCCAGGAAGTCGTGCCGCCGGGCCCAGACCGCCGCCGCGACCTCGCGCGCGACGCCCTCGGCGGCAGCGCGCTGTCCGGCGCGTGCGGTGACGACGACGCTGAACCCGCAGCGCGCGCAGTCGGCGAGCGGGAAGCCGTCGCACAACGAGACTTCGAGCACGGGCCCGCCCCGGACGCCGTCGACCCGGGCCTGAGCGCCCTCCATCAGGTCGTGGTAGGGCGTGCCGGGGGCGATCGGCTGGTCGGTGCCCGCGGGCAGCATGGGCAGCTTCTCCAGCACCACCTCGCCCGCGCCCTCGTGCAGCATCGTGCGCATCAGGCGCGCCGCCAGGGCGCCGCGCTCGCGCAGGTCCACGTGCGGGTTGGTGCGGTAGGCGACGAAGCCCGACAGCGCCGCGCACATGCGCGCCGAGACGTTGGTGTGCCGGTCCACCACCGCCAAGATCGGTGCGCGCGGGCCCACGGCCTGGCGCAGCGTCTCGAGGAAGCGCGCGTCGGGGTCGTCCTCGCCGGTGGTGGCGGCGGCGCCGTGCAGGCACACGAAGACCCCGTCCAGCGGGCCCGCGGCGGCCATGCGCGCGCGCACGTCCCCGATGAAGGTGTCGAACCAGGCGCGCTCGACCGGGCCGCCGGGGTAGGTCAGCGTCATGCGCAGCGGCACCGGCGCCCACGGCCCGCTGGCGCCCATCGCCTCGGCGAAGCCCAGCTTGTCGGGCAGCAGCCGTGGCGCGGCAGCGCGCAGCTCGGCCAGCAAGGCCGCATCGGCCACATCCAGGTTCGCGGCGAAGTGGGCCGCCGTCGTCACCGCGGCGAAGCGGTCGGCCTCGAGGAAGAAGCCCGCCAGGCCGATGCGCGGGCCGGTGCCGGCGGTGGGTGCATCCCGGTCCGTGCCCGGCAGTGCGCGATCGCGGTGACGCTCCATCATGACCTGGACCAAGGTGGCGCCACAGCGGGTGGAGGCCGTGCGGCGAGGACCCAAATGTAGGCAGGCGGGACGGCTGGCGCACAGGGCTGATCCCGCCAGTCTTCGTGGCAATATCGCCAGATGATTGCGAAGTCTGGCGGCCCCGTGTGGCACTGGGAGTTCCTCGACGCGCCGGACATGCTGCGCGGGCCCGGCGCCATGCTCGCCGACCTGCTGCAGGCTGTGAACGTGGTCGCCATGCTGCGCGGCGCAGCGCGGCCGCCGCTGGCCTGGCAGTGCAGCGCGCCCGACGGCCGGGCGCTGCGCGCCGGGCAGCCGCGTTTCGGGCCCCGCAGCCGCAGCCCGGCTGTCATCGTCGTGCCGGGCTGGCAGGCGCGCAATGGCCCGCACCTCGAAGCGCTCGTGGCGCGCGACCGGGCCGCGGCCGGCCGCCTGGCGGCCGTGCACGCCGCCGGCGGTCACGTGCTGACCGTGTTCAACGGCGGCGCACTGGCGGGCGAAGCGGGGCTGCTCGAAGGACGCACCGTCGCCTTGCACTGGGCCTATGCCTTCAGCTTGCTGCGGCACGCCCCGGCGGCGCTGCCGGCGGCAACGCCCTGGGCCGAGGACGGCCGGGTGTGGAGCGCGGCCTCGCCGACGCTGGCCACGGAGCTGGGACTGGCGGTGCTGAAGGCGCTCGGGCTCGGTGACCTCGCCGAGTCGGCGCGCGCCGTGGCGCTGCCCGACGCCAGCCGCCAGCGCCTGGCCGCGCTCGCGGCCGAGGAGCCTGCGAGCCGCGTTGCACCGGGTGCGCTGGAGCGCGCCCGCCGGCACCTGGAGGCGCACCTGCACGAACCCTACAGCCTGGCGGCGACCGCCCGCGCCGCCGCAGTGAGCGAGCGCTCGCTGCTGCGCCACTTCCAGCGCAGCTTCGGGCAAACGCCCTTGCAGATGTTGCACGCCCTGCGCGTCACGCGCGCGCGGATGCTGCTCGAGACCAGCTACCTGCCGGTGGACGCGGTCGCCGAGCGTTGCGGCTGGAGCGACGCCGCCATGCTGCGCAAGGCCCTGCGGCGCGCGACCGGCCTGACGCCCGCGGCCTACCGGGAGCGTTACCGGCTGCGCGCCGACCGGCGCGTGTGGGGAAGGGAGTTGCCGCAGCCGTAGCCGCCGGCGCCGCGACCGAGAACCGGGTGGGGCAGGAGGGTGGCGCGACCGGCAGGAATCGAACCTGCGCCACAGCCTTCGGAGGGCTGGATGATATCCACTTCACCACGGTCGCTGAGCTGTGGATTCTAGCCTGCGGGAGGTTCGGCGCCCCTCGTCGCGGACTTCATGCAAGGGTCCCCCCTTATACTTAGCGGTTGCGCTGAATACCAGCCGACCGCACACCGAACACCCTGTCACCCGGTCCGCGACCGGACCCGGTGTAGAGAGAAGAACATCCTGCCGAGGCCCCCATGAGTGACACGCAGCACGACGCCCCCGAAGCCCACGAGGGCCCGATCAAGACCCCGAAGCAGCTGGTCTGGACGGTTGTCGCGTCCTTCGTCGTGCCGATCATCATCATCATCCTGCTCGTGAACTACGTGGCGATGGGTGACAAGACGGGTGCCGGCTCGCGCGCCATGGACGCCGAATCGGTGGCGCAGCGCATCGCGCCGGTGGGCCGCGCCGAACTGCGTGACGCCTCGGACGTGAGCACCCTCAAGACCGGCGAGCAGGTCTACCAGGCCGTTTGCACTGCCTGCCACAGCGTCGGCGCGGCCGGCGCGCCGAAGACGGGCGACGCCGCGGCCTGGGCGCCGCGCATCAAGACGGGCTACGACGCCTTGCTGAACTCGGCGCTGAAGGGCAAGGGCGCGATGGGTGCGCAGGGCGGCGGCGATTATTCCGACCTCGAGATCGGCCGCGCCGTGGTCTACCTGGCCAATCAGAGTGGCGGCAAGTTCGAGGAACCCAAGCCTGCAGCCGCGGCAGCCAGCGCACCGGCCAAGTGAGGCGCCACGTGCTCAGGCACGTGGCCTGAGCACGTAGCCGAAGCGCTGCGGCATCTCGTCGAAGCGGCATTCCCGCAGCACCCACTGTCCGGCCTCGACGGCGTCCGCAGCGGCGGCCATGTCCAGGGTGTGCACGAGGCCGATCGCCCCGCCGACCGATTCCAGCCGGCACCACAGGTACAGGCGTCCCTGCTCATCCAGCCAGGCTTGCAGCACCCGCGCAGGCTCGCCGGTGTGGGCCGTGACCGGCCAGTTCTCTGCTCCCGGGCCGACGCGCCAGACGTAGGGCGCCGCCTCCAGGTCCACGTAGACGCGCTGCGGTCCGTTCTGGAAGTAGGCTGCGCCGTGCTCGTCGCGTGCGTAGTTGCGGTGGATGAACTCGCGCAGCTTGTCGTGCCGGATGACGCTGCCCTTGACCTGCGGGAAGGGGCCGGCTGCCTGGACGCGCTCGTCGCGCATGTACCAGTCGCCCCGGGCGTCCAGCGCCAGCCAGCCGTGGCAGTGCGGGACATTGGGCCACTTGCGCAGGGCCGCTTCGACGATGGCATCCATGACGCTCCATTCTGGCCTGCCCGCCACGACCCTGCTGGTCAGTGCCTGGCCAGCCAGTCCAGCACCGCCTGCGGCATGGTCTGCACATGCCCCGGGAAGCCGCCGCCGGGAAAGCCCACGTGCCCGCCGGCCGCCGGCTGCCACAGCGTGACGCAGTCGCCACCGGCTCGCGGCAGGCTGGCGGCCGGGATGAAGGGGTCGTTGCGCGCGTGCACGATCAAGGCCGGGACGCGCAGGCGCTGCAGATGGGGCTGGGCCGAGGCCCGGGCCCAGTAGTCGCGGGTGCCGGCAAAGCCGTGCAGCGGCGCGGTGAAGGCGTCATCGAACTCGTACAGCGTGCGCGCCCGGCGTACCCGGTCGGCGTCGAACAGGCCCGGATGCTGGCGCAGCTTGGCCAGTGCCTTGGGCTTCATCGTGGCCAGGAACATGCGCGCGTAGACCTGCCGGTTGAAGCCACGATCGATCGCCGCGCCGGCGGCCGCCAGGTCGATGGGGGAGCACACGGCCGCCACCGCGCACGCCACGCCGGCAGCGCTCTCGCCGGCCGCCTGGGCCCAGCGCAGCAGCGCATTGCCGCCCAGAGAAATGCCCACCGCGCGCAGGGGACCGCCGCAGCGCGCGCGCAGCCGGCCGAGCATCCAGCCCACCTCCTCGAAATCGCCCGAGTGGTAGGCGCGGGGTGCGAGGTTGAGCTCGCCCGAACAGCCGCGGAAGTGCGGCAGCGCAAAGGCCCAACCGCGCGCGTGCGCCGCCCTCGCGAAGGCCAGCGCGTAGGGGCTGGCCGACGAGCCCTCCAGGCCGTGGAACAGCACCAGCAGCGGGGCCGGTCCGGTCTGCGCGGCGGGCGCGGGCAGGCAGTCGACGTCGATGAAGTCGCCGTCGGGCGTGCTCCAGCGTTCGCGCTCGAAGACCGGGCGCGGACCCGTGTGCGCGCGGGCGAGCTTGGCCGCCCAGATGGTCTGCAGGTGCCCGCCCGGCAGCCAGCGCGGGGCGCGGTAGTCTTCCAGGGTGCCGGGCGTGGGCATCGTCAATGCGGGAGGGCCTGGCTGGGGCCAGCGGCCGGGCAGCGCGCTCGGGGCCACACCTGCTGCGGCGTGGGCCCGCCGCCGTGCTGCGGCTCGAAGGCTGGGCGTACGGTCGGGCTCAGAGGCCGAGTGCCCTGCTTCCGCCGGGCCCGAAAGACACGCGCAGACACCTCGCGTCGAGGCGCACACCGTGGCCATGGCGATGGCGAGGGTCTGCTGCGAAGGGCCGGCGTGTTCTGGCGGGCAAGGCGGTTCGGGCGGGCAAGGCAGCCACAGGGCAAGACGCTGGGCACCCTCAGTGCAGCACGGCCGGCACCTCGCCCACCGCGGCCGGCGGCTGGTCGACGCTGCCGGGACTCGCGTGGTGCAGCACCAGACGCCAACCCAGCGCCGTCTTCAGGTAGACGTTGGTGGCCAGCACCCAGGCCGTGCGCGGGCCCTCGCTGGTCTGGATGCTGATGCGCTCGGCCAGGTGGTGCACGGCGCTGCCCAGAGCCTGCAGGCGGTGCACCTGCTCGGGCACCACCGGGATGCCGCCATTGGCGAAGATGGCCTCGAAGCTCGCACGGATCGCTGCCGCGCCGATGACACGCGGACCGCCGGGGTGGATGCAGGCGATCTCATCATCGTCGGCCCACACGGCCATCAGACGGTCGATGTCGGCCTGCTGCAGTGCTTCGTAGAACTGTGCCTCGGTGTCCTCGGGCGATGCCATCAAGGCGGCTGGCGGCGGCTTGGTGGGGCGGGTCATGGCGTCATCCTCCCGGGCTCGGACGGGGCCGAATCAGCGGAAGACCACGGTCTTGTGGCCGTTCATCAGCACGCGGCGCTCCACATGCCAGCGTACCGCGCGCGACAGCACCACGCACTCGACGTCCCGCCCGAGGGCGGTCAGGTCGTCGGCCGACATCGAGTGGTCCACGCGCGCCACGTCCTGCTCGATGATCGGGCCCTCGTCGAGGTCGGGCGTGACGTAGTGCGCCGTCGCGCCGATCAGCTTGACGCCGCGGGCGTGCGCCTGCGCATAGGGCTTGGCGCCCTTGAAGCTGGGCAGGAAGCTGTGGTGGATGTTGATCGCCCGCCCGCGCAGCGACTCGCAGAACTCGGCGCTGAGGATCTGCATGTAGCGCGCAAGCACGACCAGGTCCACGCCTTCGCGCTCGACGATCGCATGCACCTGCTGCTCCTGCGCGCGCTTGGCTGCAGCGTCCCGCCCGTCGGCCAACGGCAGGTGGTGGAAGGCGATGCCGTAGCTGCGCGCCAGCGGCTCGAAGTCGGGGTGGTTGGAGACGATGGCCGGGATGTCCACGGCCAACTGCCCGCTCTTCCAGCGGAACAGCAGGTCGTTCAGGCAATGGCCGAAGCGGCTGACCATCAGCAGCAGGCGCGGTCGCTGCGCGACGGCGTGGAAGGCCGCCTGCATGCCGTGCTGCTGGCGCACGTGCTCGAACAGCCGCTCCAGCGTCGGCACGTCGGCCAGCTGTGGCGGGGCGGCGAAGTGCACCCGCATGAAGAACAGCCCGGTCGCGTCCTCGCCCTCGATGTCGCCGAACTGCTGCGAGTCGAGGATGTTGCAGCCGGCCTGGAAGAGCAGGCCCGACACCGCGTACACGATGCCGGTGGTGTCCTTGCAGGACAGCGTCAGGATGAATTCACGGTCACGCAAGGCGCTGGGCTTTCTCTGCTTGGGGACGGGAGGTCCGAACCGCACCGAGTCCAGCCCGATGACCGGGCCCGGGGCGAGCGCAAGGCCGCGCCTTGCGCCTGCTGCTCAGTGCGCGTGCACCTTCTCGCCGGCTTTCAGGCGGTAGACGGTGCCGCAATAGGGGCAGGCGCCTTCGCCGGTGGTGGCCACGTCGATGAAGACGCGCGGGTGGTTGCTCCACAGCGTCATCTTCGGGTTCGGGCATGCGACGACGCCCGGGCCCTGCAGGTCACGGGCGCCGAGTTCGACGACGGATTTCGCAGGGGTGGCGTTCATCGCTGATGCTCCATCGGTCGGGCGGGGTGCCGCGTCAGCCGGGACGGCCGCTCGCTCAGGCCGGCGTCAGCCAGGCGGCGTACTTCGGGTTGCGGCCGCCCACGATGTCGAAGAAGGAGGCCTGGATCTTGCCGGTGATAGGCCCGCGCTCGCCGGCGCCGATCTGCACGCGGTCGAGTTCGCGGATCGGGGTGACCTCGGCGGCGGTGCCGGTGAAGAAGGCCTCGTCGCTGATGTAGACCTCGTCGCGCGTGATGCGCTTTTCCACCAGCTTCAGGCCCAGGTCCTGGCAGATCGCGAAGATGGTGTCGCGCGTGATGCCGTTGAGCGCGCCGGCCGACAGGTCGGGCGTGTAGACCACGCCCTTCTTGATGACGAAGATGTTCTCGCCCGCGCCCTCGGCGACGAAGCCGGCCGGATCGAGCAGCAGCGCCTCGTCGTAGCCTTCGTCGGTGGCCTCCATGTTGGCGAGGATGGAGTTCGTGTAGTTGCTCACCGCCTTGGCCTGCGTCATCGTGATGTTGACGTGGTGGCGGGTGTAGCTGGAGGTCTTGACGCGGATGCCGCGCTTGAGCCCTTCCTCGCCCAGGTAGGCGCCCCAGGCCCAGGCGGCCACCATCAGGTGGATGGTGTTGCCCTTGGGGCTGACGCCGAGCTTCTGGTCGCCGATCCACACCAGCGGGCGCAGGTAGCAGCTCTCCAGTGCGTTGGCGCGCACGACCTCGCGCTGCGCGTCCATCACCTGCTCGACCGTGAACGGGATCTTCATGCGCAGGATCTTGGCGCTGTTGAACAGGCGCTCGGTGTGCTCGCGCAGGCGGAAGATCTGCGTGCCGGCCGGCGTGTTGTAGGCACGCACGCCCTCGAAGGCGCCGCAGCCGTAGTGCAGCGTGTGCGTGAGCACGTGGATCTTGGCGTCACGCCAGTCGACCAGCTGGCCGTCCATCCAGATCTTGCCGTCACGGTCGGACATCGACATCGTTCACCTCGCTGCGCACTGTGGAGACGGCGCGCCCGCGAGCGCGCAAGACTGCGGATTCTATGCGTCGCCCTCGGTCGGCGGACGTTGCAGCGCCCAGGAACGAACCCGCCCGCGCGCCAGTTCCACGCTCACGCTGGCGCCCGAGGCATCGGTCCAGACGAAGCGCTCCAGCGCGGGATCGGTGCCGGCCGGGTCGTCCGCGCGCTGGCCGAGGCTGCGCGTGAGCGGGATGATCTCCATCAGCCGCATGCCCTGCCGCAGTCGCGAGTGCAGCATCACCGCGCTCGCGACATGGCCCACGGGCGCCCCTGTGGCCTGGCGCATCACGCGCACGGCGCGGTTGAACTGCAGCAGCAGCCAGAACACCGTCAGGGTCACGGCCAAGACCACGCCCTGCCAGCCCCACTGTGACCAGCCCACGAAGACTGCCAGCGCGGCAAGCGCCCATCCCCATTTCGCATTCATGGGCGTGGATTGTTGTCCTCCTCGGGCCACCGACGGGTTCCGAGGGTTTCGTCGTTGCGCGGGCGCCCGACCTGGCAATCCGGGTGCGCCAGCGCGTTCTCGCGCGCTGGTCGAGAATCAAGGCCTTCCCTTCAACCCCGCCCATCGGGCGCACAGGACGAGACCTCCCATGATCACGATCGACAAGGTGCTCTACACCGCCAACGTGCACACCACCGGTGGCCGCGATGGCCGTTCCACCTCGGACGACAAGCTGCTCGACGTCGCGCTGACGCTGCCGAAGTCCATGGGCGGCCAGGGCAGCGCCACCAACCCGGAGCAGTTGTTCGCCGCCGGCTATTCGGCCTGCTTCATGGGCGCGCTGCGCTTTCACTTCGGCGCGCGCAAGATGGCCTTTCCGGCCGACGCCTCGGTGGATGCCCAGGTCGACGTCGGCCCGGCCGGCGCCGGCTTCGGTCTGGCGGTGCGCATGGCCATCGCCCTGCCCGGCGTGGACCGCGCCACGGCCCAGGCCATCGTCGACGCGGCGCACCAGACCTGCCCGTACTCGCGGGCCGTGCAGGGCAACATCCCGGTCGAGCTGACGCTGGCCTGAGCGGCCGACAGGCCCAGAGTCTTTCCCCCCAGGCCCGCCTGGCGCGCAGTTCGGCGACGGCCAAGAAATCCTCGGCCCCGCAAGCCGGCGAGGACCCGGCTGCGCGCCGGGTTGCCAAGGAGCACTTCAATGGTGAATGCAGCCGAACCCGCGGCATCCAGATCCCAGCGCCGCGCCCTCATCGTCGGCGGCGGCACCGGTCTGGGCCTGGCCAGCAGCCTCGCATTGGCCGCCCGCGGGTGGCGGGTCTTCCTGACCGGCCGACGCGCCGATCGCCTCGCGCAGGCGCAGGCGCAGCACCCGGCGGGCAGCTGCCACTGGTCGGCGGGTGATGCCACGCAGCAGGCCGACGTGCAGCGCGTCGTTGCCGAGTGCGTGGCCGCGCTGGGCGGCATCGATGCCCTGGTGATCAGCGCCGGCCAGGGGGGTGTGGGCTCCGTGCTGCAGGCGGACCTGGCCGACTTCGAGCGCGTGATGCGTGCCAGCGTCTGGCCGGTCTTCCTGTACAGCCAGGCCGCCGTGCCGCACTTCGGCCCGCAAGGGGGCGCGATCTGCGCCATCGCCTCGGTCACGGCCTCGATGCCACAGCTGGAGCGCGTGGCCTACTGCAGCGCCAAGGCCGCCGTCGTCGGCATGGCGCGGCAGATGGCGCTGGACCTCGCTGCGCGCCGTGTTCGCGTCAACACCGTGTCGCCGAGCCTGGTGCCCACCGAGCTCTCGCTCGGTGCCATCGGCCGGGCGCCCGACCCGCAGGCCCTGCTGGCGGCGCGCATCCGCTCGCATCCGATCGGCCGCATCGGCACGGCAGAGGAAGTGGGGCAGGCCGTGGCCTGGCTTTGCGACGACGACTCCGGCTGGGTCACCGGGCAGGACTTCGTGATGGACGGCGGCCTGTCGCTGACGGCGGGCGTGCCGCGCTGAGGGCGTCGCCCGGGCGCCCGAGCGCCCGGAGCCTCGCCTGCCCGAACACCCGGAGCGCCCGGAGCGCCCGGAGCCCCGCCGGCCTGGGCGTGCCGGCCGCGAGGCGGTGCCCGGCCGCAGGCGCGGCCTTGTCCTGGACAAGCCATCGGTGGGATCACCGATGTGATTTTTGGACGCCGCGTCCAAAATCCAGCTTGTTCCACGCCATCCTCCCGAACCGTGAAGACCATCACCCGCACCGACGAGCGCATCCTCAGCGCCGACATCTTCGAGCGTGACGCCAAGGTGCCGCGCCAGGATTGGGGCACGGTGCGCGAGGCCGAGCGCCAGATCCCGGTCTACCGGGACTGCGAGGTGCTCGTGGTCGGTGGCGGACCCTCGGGCACGGCGGCGGCCGCCGCCGCGGCTCGCACCGGCGCCGACACGGTGCTGCTGGAGCGCTACAACCACCTCGGCGGCCTGTCCACCGGCGGTCTGGTGATCTGGATCGATCGCATGACCGACTGGAAGGGCGAGCTCGTGATCCGCGGCATTGCCGAGGAGCTGCTCGACCGCCTGCCTGCCGGTGCCGTCGCCGGCCCGGACCGGGCCGACTGGGGCAGCACCGAGGCCGCGAAGGCGGCGCACTGGTCGCTGCGCACGGCCGCCTACCACGGCATCGTCACCTGGTCGCCCACCGTGGACCCGGAGCGCCTGAAGCTGCTGTCCCAGGAACTGCTGATCGAGCGCGGCGTCAAGCTGGTCTACCACTCCTGGGCCTGCGTGCCGCTGATGGACGAGGGTCGCGTCGCCGGCGCCGTCTTCGAGAGCAAGGAAGGCCGCATGGCCGTGCGGGCCCGGGTCGTCGTCGACGCCACCGGCGACGGTGACCTGTTCGCGCGTGCCGGCGCCGCCTTCGAAAACGACATCGAGGAGGCCGACGTCCACCACTGCATGAACACCTCGTGGATGTTCGCCGGCGTGGACATGGGGCGCTGGCTCGCGTTCCGGGCCGGCCAGCCCGAGGCTTACAACGACTTCATGGCCCGCGGGCGCGCGGCCTGCGGCCTGTTCGACCGGCCCTTCGTCAGCTGGCGCGACGATGTGGCGCTGTTCATGGGGCCGCGCCAGACCGGCTACTCGGCGTTGGACGTCGACGACCTCACCGCCGTCGAGGTGCGCTCGCACCGCGCCATGGCGGCCCACCTCGACTTCTACCGGGCGCATGCCCCGGGTTTCGAGAACGCCTACCTGATGGTGTCGGCGCCGCAGGTGGGCGTGCGCCATGCGCGCCGTCTGCGTGGCGTCGACGCGGTGCTGCGCCGGCGCTGGCCCGAGGGCACGCCGCTGCCCACCGAGATCGGTGTCACGCCGGCCGTCAGCCCGAAGTTCCCGAACATCTCCATCCCGTATGGCGCCCTCGTGCCCGAGGCCTTGGACGGCCTGCTGGCCTGCGGGCGCCACATCAGCTGCGACAAGAACTCCCACGGCTTCATGCGCGAGATCCCGCAGTGCTGGATCACCGGTCAGGCCGCCGGCACGGCGGCGGCGCTGGCGGTGCGCGCCGGGGTGCAGCCGCGGGATGTGGACGTCGCCGCGTTGCAGGCCGCGCTGCTGGAGCAGGGCGTCTACCTGCGCCCGACGGCGCCGGTCGCGTTCGAGCCGGTGGCGGCTGCAGGATGAACACCACCGCCTGGCTGGGCAAGCGCGGCGTCCTCGCCATCGCGCCGACGTGCACGCGCACCGACCGGGGGGCCTTGCAGTGAGTGTCGTGGCGCCGGTGGCGGCGCGTGGCCGCAGGCCGGCCCCCGGCGCGGCCGACACGGTCAGCGCCCTCGACCGCGGGCTGGCCTTGCTGCGCTGCTTCAGCCCGGCGCGGCGCCTGATCGGGCCGACCGAGCTCGCCCGCCTGACGGGGATCCCGCGGCCCTCGGTGACGCGGCTCGCGGCCACGCTGGTGGCGCACCGCTGGCTGCAGCCCGAGCCCGGCGGCGAGCGCTTCATGCTCGGGCCCGGGGTGGTCTCGCTGGCGCAGGTCTTCCTGGACGGTCTGGACGTGCGCGCCGCCGCGCGCGGCCCGATGCAGGCCCTGGCCGAGCGCACCGGCGGCTCGGTCTACCTGGCCGTGCGCGACGGGCTGGAGATGGTGCTGGTCGAGGCCTGCCGGCCGCAGTCGACGATGCTCACCGCGCGCCTGGACGTGGGCACGCGCGTGCCGCTGCCGAACTCGGCGCTCGGGCGCGCCTACCTGGGCGCCGTCGACGAGCCGACGCGGGCAGGGCTGATCGAGTCGCTGCGCGCGGCCCACGGCGACGCCTGGCCCGCGCTCGACGCCGGGCTGCAGCGGGCGCTGGCCGAGCACGCCCGCACCGGCTGGTGCGTCTCGGCCGGCGAGTTCCACCGCGAGATCAACTCGATCTCGATCGCGCTTGCGGGCGCGCGCGGCGAGGTGATGAGCTTCAACTGCGGCGGACCCGCCTTCAGCTTCACCGAGGAGCGGCTGCGCCAGGAGGTGGCGCCGGCGCTGTCGGCCACGGTGCGCGCGGTGGCGGCGGCCATCGGCGGGCACGCCGCGCTGCCGCACGACATGCAGGAAACCGGGAACTGATGCCATGCGTCTGAGCGACGAAGAGAAGGCGATGCGCGACGGGCGGGACGGCCCGACCGTCGCCGCCGCGATGGACCTGCTGATCCGCTACGGGCAGGCGCTGGGCGCGGAAGATCTCGTGCCCACGCGCAACGTCTGCGGCACCGTCACCGCCAGCACGCCCTTCATGCGCGACTTCGCCGCCACCCAGGGCGGCCTGGACGCCGTCTTCAGCGAGTTCAACCTCGACTCGGCCACGGTCGTGCCGCTGCCCGTGCGCGTGCGGGTCTTCACCTCGCACCTGCAGCTCGGCTTCGACCCGCACCACCCGGCGGACATGGGCGTGAACGAGCAGATCGTGGGCTTCTACCAGCGCAGCGAGGCCATGGCCGCGCGCATGGGCGTGCAGATGATGAACACCTGCACCCCCTACCAGGTGGGCAACCTGCCGATGCGCGGCGAGCACTGCGCCTGGATGGAGTCCTCGGCCGTCATCTACATCAACAGCGTGCTGGGCGCGCGCACCAACGCCGAGGGGCGCGAGAGCACGAGCGCGGCCATGCTCACCGGCCGCATCCCGAACTGGGGCTACCACCTGGACGCGCCGCGCCGGGCCACGCACGGCGTAGTGCTCGACATCCCGGTGGAGACGGTCGAGGACTGGGGCCTGCTCGGCTACTGGATGGGCGACTGGGTCCAGGACCGCGTGCCCGTCGTCAGCGGGCTGGCCGGCGCCTCGCCCAACCTGCCGCGGCTCAAGCATTTCGGCGCCGCGGCCTCGTCCTCGGGCGGGGTCGAGATGTACCACCTCGTCGGCATCACGCCCGAGGCCGCGACGCTGGAGACGGCCACCGGCGGCCAGCCGCTGCAGGAGCAGCGCCGCTACGGCCGCCGCGAGCGCGAGGCCACCTTCGAGAAGATCAACGCCCACGGCAGCGACCGCGCCGTCGACTACGTGATGCTGGGCTGCCCGCACTACACGATCGAGCAGATCTGGGAAGCCGCCGAGCTGCTGCGCGGCCGGCGTGTGCATGCGAACACCGCGCTGTGGATCTGGACCCCGCGCGCGATCAAGGCCCTGGCCGATCGCAACGGCTACACGCGCCTGATCGAGGAGGCGGGCGGCCGCATCATGACCGACAGCTGCTCGGCGATGAGCCGCGCCGTGCCGCCGGGCACGCGCGTGGTCGCCCTCGACTCGGCCAAGCAGGCGCACTACCTGCCGGCGATCCTGGGCGTGCAGGCCTGGTTCGGCACCACCGAGCAGTGCATCGAAGCAGCCTGCACCGGGAGGTGGGCATGAACGGCGCCCGCGACGCCACGGTACCCGCCGCGCAGGGCGACGACGGGGTGCAGGTCATCGTGCTGCGCGGGCGCACGGTCGTGCCCGGCGTCGCCGAGGCCGAAGCCCTGGTCACGCGCGAGCGCATCTCGGGCTGGGGCGGGGTCGATCCGCGCACCGGCACCGTGGTCGAGACGCGGCACGAGCTGCGCGGCCAGAGCTTCGCCGGGCGTGTGCTGGTCTTCCCGGGCGCCAAGGGCTCGTCGGGCTGGTCGGCGCAGTTCCACGTCGCGCGCCTGATGGGCATGGCCCCCGCCGCGTGGCTGTTCAACGAGATGACGACCAAGATCGCCCTCGGCGCGGTCGTCAGCCACGCCCCGGCGATGACCGATTTCGACCGCGACCCCTTGGCGCTCATCCGCACCGGCGACCGGGTGCGCGTGGACGCCGACGCCGGCATCGTCACCATCACCCGAAAGGTCTCCCGATGAGCGGTCCCCGCAAGCTGCGCAGCAACTTCCCGCGCGGCTCCTACCTCTGGTCGGTGCGCAACGCGCAGTGGCAGGCGCTGGGCATCCCCGAGGCGGATTGCGAGAAGCCCAAGATCGCCGTCGTCAACTCCAGCAGCGAGCTCGCCGCCTGCTACAGCCACCTCGACGAGGTCGCGGCCATCGTCAAGGAGGCCATCCGCGCCGCCGGCGGCGTGCCGTTCGAGATCCGCACTGCGGCGCCGAGCGACTTCGTCACCGGCGCGGGCGCGCGCGGCGCCTACATGCTGGGCGCGCGCGACCTCGTCACCAACGACATCGAGGTCGCGGTCGAGGGCGCGCAGCTCGACGGCATGGTCTGCCTGACCTCGTGCGACAAGACCGTGCCGGGGCAGCTGATGGCCGCCGCGCGGCTGAACGTGCCCACCATCGTCGTGCCCTGCGGCTACCAGGCCAGCGGCGAGTTCCGCGGCCACCACTGCGACATCGAGGACGTCTTCGTCGCCGCGATGCACGCGGTCGCCGGCCGCATCGACGTCGAGACCGTCGTCGGCATGAGCCGCCAGGCCATCCGCTCGCCCGGGGTCTGCTCGGGCATGGGCACGGCCAACTCGATGCACATCGTCTGCGAGGCGCTGGGCATGGCCCTGCCCGGCAGCGCCCCGGTGCTGGCGATGAGCGCGAAGATGAAGACCGACGCCCACGCCGCCGGCACGCGCATCGTGCAGATGGTGTGGGACGACCTGAAGCCGCGCGACATCATGACGCCGGGGGCCTTTGCCAACGCGGTGCGCGCGGTGCTCGCGGTGGGCGGCTCGGTCAACTGCATCAAGCACCTGCAGGCCACGGCCACCGAGGCCGGGCTGGCGGTGGACGTCTACGGCCTGTTCGAGACGCTGTCGCTGCAGGTGCCGGTGCTGGCCGGCGTGCGCCCGGTGGGCGAGCGCACGATCGAGGAGTTCGAGGCCGCGGGCGGTGGCCGCGCCGTGCTGCGGCAGCTGCGCCCGCTGCTGGACCTGGACGTGACGACGGTCAGCGGGCGCACGCTGGGTGCCGAGCTGGCCGACGTGACGGTGGCCGATGCCGAGGTCATCCGCCCGCTCGAGCGCCCGGTGGCGCGCCGGCCCGCGATCACGGTGCTGCGCGGCTCGCTGTGCCCCGATACCGGCATCGTCAAGACCGGCATCCTCGAGCGCAAGGTGCGGCGCTTCAGCGGGCCGGCGATCTGCTTCGACACCAGCGACGCCGCGATCGCCGCGCTGAACGACGGCACGATCCGCCCGGGCCAGGTGGTCGTGATGCGCGGCGCCGGCGCCCGCGGCGGGCCGGCGATGGGCGGCGGGGCCTCGCGCGTGGTCTTCGCCATCGACGGCAAGGGCCTGGGCGAGGACGTCGCGCTGCTGACCGACGGCCACCTGTCGGGCCTGGTCTGCAAGGGCCTGGTGGTGGCCGAGATCTCGCCCGAGGCTGCGCTCGGCGGGCCGCTGGCGCTGGTGCGCGACGGCGACACGGTGACGATCGACCTGGATGCGCGCCGCTGCGACCTCGAGATCCCCGAAGCCGAACTGCAGGCGCGCCGCGCCGCCTGGCAGCCGGCCGCGCCGCAGTTCGACCGCGGCTGGCTGCAGATCTACCGCCGCAACGTCGGCCCGCTGAACCGCGGCGCCGTGCTGGTGCGCGACGACGCTGCGCGACCCGAGTGATTCCCGCACAACCCACGAACCGAGAAGGAGAGACCCCATGAGCAACCGCCGCACCTTCACCATCGCGCTGGCCACCGCGGCGCTGGTCGCGCCTCTGGCCGCGCAGGCCCAGGCCGAGTTCCCCGTCAAGGGCAAGCCGATCCGCGTGATCGTCGCCTTCCCGCCCGGCATCGGCGTGGACGCGCAGGCGCGCGCCGTCACCCCGCGGCTGTCCGAGCTGCTGGGCGTGCCGGTGGTGATCGAGAACCGGCCCGGCGGCGGCACGCTGCTGGCCGCGCAGGAGGTGCTGAAGTCGGCCGCCGACGGCCACACCATCTTCTACAGCGCCAGCTCGACGATGGCGCAGATCCCGCACACGCTGAAGGCTGCCACCTTCGACCCGATGACCGAGTTCACGCCGATCACGATCGGCGCGCGCGGGCCGCTGGTGATCATCGTCAACAGCGCGCTGGGCGTGAAGAACCTGCAGGAGCTGATCGCGTATGGCCGGGCCAACCCGGGCAAGCTCAGCTATGCCTCCTTCGGCACCGGCACCTCGGCCCACATCTTCGGCGAGACCTTCAAGGCCAACACCGGCGTGCAGATGGAGCACATCCCCTACAAGGGCGGCTCCGACCTCGCGGCCGACCTGATCGAGGGCCGCGTGCAGGTGGCCTTCGACGCCGCGCCGGCGGCGATCAACAACGCCCGCAGCGGCAAGGCGCGCATCATCGCCGTGGCCGCGCCCACGCGCAGCCCCTTCCTGCCCGACGTGCCCACCACCGTCGAGCAGGGCGTGAGGGACATCGACATCGTCAGCTTCCTCGGCTGGTTCGGCCCCAAGGGCATGGCGCCGGACGTGGTGCGCAAGCTCAACGCGGCGCTGGCGCAGTCCATCGCCCAGCCCGCGGTCAAGGAGTTCTACAACAGCGGCGCCTACACCGCCGAGAGCTCGACGCCGGAACTCCTCGGCCGCGAGGTCAAGGACTCGTACGAGCGCTGGGGTGCGCTCGTGAAGAAGATCAATCTGCCGAAGCAGTGAGCGCCGCCGCGCGGCCCCTCGAGGCTGGCGCTCTTCTCCCCGCGCGGCTGAGGCGGGACGCAGGGCCGCCCCGGCGCACGGGCCCGCGCGGGCTGAATCGCCCGGGCGCTGCGAGGCCGTGGACGGCGTTGCCCAGTGACTGCAGGGCGGTCCGATGAACGACGGCGGCGAGTTCGACCACATCGTCGTCGGCGGCGGGGCCGCGGGTTGCGTGCTTGCGAACCGCCTCAGCGCCGACCCCGCCTGCCGCGTCCTGCTGCTCGAGGCCGGGGGCGAGCCGGACTCGCCGTGGTTCAGCGTGCCGGTGGGCTACCGGCACACCATCGGCCACCCGCGCTATGACTGGAACTTCGAGGGCGAGCCCGAGCCGGGCCTGGGCGGCCGCCGCCTGCGCCACCCGCGCGGCAAGGTGCTCGGGGGCTCGACCGCGATCAACGGCATGGTGGCGATCCGCGGCCAGGCGGCCGACTACGACAGCTGGCGCGCGCTCGGCCTGCCGGGCTGGGGCTGGAGCGAGGTGCTGCCCTGGTTCCGCCGCAGCGAAGACCACGTGCTCGGCGCGAGCGCGCTGCATGGCCGCGGCGGGCCATGGAGCGTGCAGGCCGCGCGCATGCACTGGCCGCTGCTGGACGACGTGCGCGCCGCTGCGCGGGCCCAGGGCCTGCCGGCGCTGGAGGACTTCAACACCGGCGAGAACGAAGGCGTGGGGCCGATCCACGTCAACCAGCGCGGCGGCCGGCGCTGGAGCGCGGCCGACGGCTACCTGCGTGCGGCCCGGCGGCGTCCCAACCTGCGCGTGGTCACCGGCGCCCTGGCCGAGGCGGTGGACTTTGCCGGCCGCCGCGCCTGTGCCGTGCGCTGGCGCGATGCCGCCGGCGGGCGCCACTGCGCGCGCGCGGTGGGGGAGGTCGTGCTCGCCGCCGGGGCCATCGGCAGCCCGGTGCTGCTGCTGCGCAGCGGGCTCGGGCCGGGGGCGGAATTGCAGGGCCTGGGCATCGACGTCGTTGCCGACCTGCCCGGCGTCGGCCGCAACCTGCACGACCACCTGCAGGTGGCGCTGCGCTGGCGGCTCGAGGGCGCGGACACCCTGAACGCGCGCATGAACTCGCCCTGGCGCCTGGCCGCGATGGCGCTGCGCTACGTGGTGACGCGCACCGGGCCACTGACGATGGCGCCCTGCCAGCTCGGCCTGTTCGCGCGTTCCGGCCCCGGCGTCGAACGCGCCGATCTCGGCTGGAACGTGCTCGCGTTCTCGCGCGCAAGCTTCGAGTCCGGCTTCGACCCCTACCCCGGCCTGACGCTGATCTCCTACGACCTGCGTCCGACGAGCCGCGGCCGCCTCACGCTGGCCGGGCCCGACCCCACGCTGCCGCCGCGCATCCTGATGAACTACCTGGACACCGAGCGCGACGGCCGCGTCACCGTCGCAGGCATGCGCTGGTCACGCCGGCTCATGGCAGCGCCGGCGCTCGCGCGCTACCGGCCGCAGGAGCTGTGGCCCGGGCCCGCGGTGCCCGACGACGAGGCGGCGCTGCTGGCGGCCGCGCGCGAGCGCGCCGGCACCATCTACCACCCGGTGGGCAGCGCGCGCATGGGGCCCGACGGCGACCCGCTCGCGGTGTGCGACGCGAGCCTGCGCGTGCGCGGCGTGCAGGGCCTGCGCGTGGTCGACGCCTCGGTGATGCCGAGCATCGTCTCGGGCAACACCGCCAGCCCGACGGTCATGATCGCGGAGAAGGGCGCGGCGATGATCCGCGGCTGAAGAGACGCCGGGAGGACGCGGCCTGCAATATGGTGGTCGGTGGTTTCGCCCTCATCACTCGCGGCCGGTGTCTTTTTGTTCTCGGGGCCAGACTCGCGCGTAGTCCTCGCGCTGTTCAGGCGTCATTTTGGCGATGGCTGACTCGCAGTCAGAGCCGCGCTCCTCGAATACGCGTTCGGGGTTGGCCGTCCCGAGTTGGGCGCCAGGCGCTGTTTCCGGCCACCGAATGCGGGCGTCTGATGCGCATCCCCAGTCAAGGGTTTCCTCGGTGCCGCCAGAGCTTGTTGCAGTCGGTTGAATTACCTATGCTCGAGACTGTGCAGGCCAGGGAGGACTAAAGCAGGTGATGCAGTCACTTGACCGGTGGGGCAAGGCACTTCCTACAGGCACGGGCTCGAGCATCGACCTACCCTTGTACCACCCCTTGCCCTGGCACAGCTTGGACGTTGCAGCCACGGGTGCCGCGCTACTCGAACGACTACCGGCATTGCGGCAGCAATTGGCGCAGCGGTTGGACATCAGCGAGGAGCAGGCCATCCGATGGGCCGCATTCTGGCTGGCCCTGCACGATCTCGGAAAGTTTGCCGAGTCCTTCCAGAGCCAGTGTCCTGATCTGTTTACGCACTTGCGAGGTCGTCCGCCCGACCCGGCCAAGCCCTACACGCTGCGTCACGACAGCGTGGGCATGCTGTTCTGGAAAGAGGTGCTGCGCGAGCGTGTCATCGACGAGGCCTGGTTCGGCGACAACACCTTGGACCTGGCCGACGGCCTGGACTTCTGGGCCCGCGCAAGCACGGGTCATCATGGCCAGCCGCCGACCGAGGGCGACCACTGGGGCCAGCACTTCGACGTGCGCGACGATCGCCCGGCGGCGATGGCCTTCGTGGACAGCGTACGCGCCCAGTTCATGGATGCTGACCTCTCTGCCGCCATCGCAGCGCAGGAGCCTGTGGCGTTCCTGCGGCACAGCCAGGAACTGTCTTGGTGGCTGGCAGGCCTCACGGTCCTGGCCGACTGGCTGGGCTCGAACACGCAATGGTTTGCCTATCGGCCCTTGGCCGTGGCGCAGGCCGACTACTGGGGCACAGCCTGTCGACAGGCCGCCGAAGCACTGGCCGCGAGTGGCGTGCTTGCGCCGGAGGCGGCGCCAGCGATGGACTTTCAGGATCTCTTTCCCAGCATCACGACGCCCTCGCCGTTGCAGGAGTGGGCGACCCGGGTGCCGCTGGCCGCGGCACCACAGGTCCATCTGCTGGAGGACGTGACCGGTGCCGGCAAGACCGAGGCGGCGCTGATGCTGACGCACCGCCTGATGGCCAGTGGGCAGGCCGACGGCTTCTTCATTGCCCTGCCCACGATGGCGACGGCCAATGCCATGTATGGGCGTATTGCAACTGCCTACGCTCGATTGTTCAACGACCCAGCCAGCCTGGTGCTGGCGCATGGCCAGCGCGCGCTGCAGAGCGACTTCGCCGCGACCGTGCTGGTCGAGGACTTCGCTGCCCGCGTTTTGCCTGCGGTGAGCGAGGAACGCGACCCGCGCCAGCAGGACGAGACGGCATCGGCCCGTTGCAGCGCTTGGCTGGCCGATCACAACAAGCGTGCGCTTCTGTCACCGGCTGGGGTGGGCACCATCGATCAGGCACTGCTGGCCGTATTGCACAGCAAGCACCAGTCGCTGCGCCTGCTGGGCCTGATGCACAAGGTGCTGGTGGTCGACGAGGTGCATGCGTGCGACGCTTACATGGAAAGCGTGCTTGCAGTGTTGCTGGAGTTTCACGCCCGTGGCGGCGGCAGTGCCGTGCTGTTGTCGGCCACGTTACCGCAGCGCATGAAGCAAGCCCTGCTGGGCGCCTTTGCCCGGGGCGCACAAGCAGCAGCGCCGCGGGCCGAGGCGCAAGCCTACCCGCTGGCCAGCAGTTGGCCCGCTGCGGGCGGCGGTGGGCTGCAGGCGGTTCCCATCGCCACCCGTGCTGACGTGCAGCGGCGCGTGGACGTACGCTGCAGCAGTGATCTCGCCGAGATCGAGAGCGTCATTTCCGCGGCGCTGGCGGCCGGCCAGTGCGTGTGCTGGGTGCGCAATACCGTGGCAGATGCGCTGCAGGCCTGCGAGCGTTTTGCTGCGGTGGTCCCGGCCGATCGCCTGATGCTGTTCCACGCCCGATTCACGCTGCACGACCGACTGGCGATGGAGCAGCAGGTGCTCGTCGCCTTCGGCAAGGACAGCAGACCAGCGCAGCGCGCCGGGCGCCTTCTCGTCGCAACCCAGGTGGTGGAGCAGTCGCTGGATGTCGACTTCGACCTGCTGGTGACTGACCTCGCACCCGTTGACCGAGTCATCCAGCGCGCTGGCCGGCTGCGCCGCCACCGGCGCAGGGCTGACGGCACGCCACAAAGCGACCCCGTTGCGCCCGACGCACGCGGCACCCCTGTACTGTGGGTGTTGACGCCGCCTTGGAGCGACACCCCTGACGCCCGCTGGTTCAAATCCGCTTTCTCCAGGGCGGCGCATGTCTACACCCACCATGGCCAGCTTTGGCTGACAGCCCGCGCGCTGCGCGAAGGCGGATTCACCATGCCGGACGATGCGCGCCGGCTGATCGAAGGCGTGTTCGGCCGCGATGCCGACGTGCCGCCGGGCCTGCAGGAGAACGCGCTCGCGGCCGAAGGCCTGGGCTACGCGGCGCAGACCCAGGCGCAGATGAACACGCTGAAGCTGACCGGTGGCTATATGCGCGGTGGCATCGACTGGTGGAGTGAGGCGCAGACCCCTTCACGCCTGGGTGACGCCAGCACCAGCGTAGCGCTGGCGCGTTGGGTGGATGGCCACCTGCAACCCTGGGTGACGCGACCGGAATCCCGCCATGGCTGGGCTTACAGCAGCCTGCGCGTGGCAGAGCGGCTGATCGCAGCCACGGCAGAACCGGCCGACCCGCTTCGCCGGGCCGTTCTGGCGGCCACGCTGGCCGAGCTGCCGGCCCAGGGCAAGTGGACCGTAATGATGCCGCTGGAACCCAGCGCCGACGGATGGGTTGGCGAGGCACTGGCTGTCGCGCGCAAGGGCCAGGTCCCAAGCCGCCTGCGCTGGCGCTACGACCCGCGCCGCGGCCTGGAACTGCTGCGTGACACCCGAAGCGATGTGGCCCTGAACGAGGACTCCGAGTCATGAACTTGCTGACCGCCGCGTGGATGCCGGTGCGTGACCGCGAAGGGCGGCGTCACTGGATCCGTCCTGATCAACTCGCTGATTTCGCCTGGCTTGCGTTTGACGCCGACCGGCCCGACTTCAACGGTGCGCTTGCGCAGTTCGCCATCGGGCTGCTGCAGACCACGACGCCGATCGACAACGCCATCACCTGGCGGCGACTGTTGAAGGCCCCGCCCGAGGCGTCCGAACTGCAGCAGTGGTTCGCGCCGGTGGCTCACGCGTTCGAACTGGACGGGGATGGGGCGCGTTTCATGCAGGACATCGATCTTGGCGCCGACGGCGTTGCGGTCAACGACATCGATGCGCTGCTGATCGAGTCGCCAGGCGAGCAGACCGTGAAGAACAACGCTGACCACTTCGTCAAGCGCGCCCAAGTGCGGGGGCTATGTCCTGCCTGCACCGCCCTGGCGCTGTTCACCTTGCAGTTGAACGCACCAGCGGGTGGCGCGGGCCACCGTACCGGGCTGCGTGGGGGCGGGCCTTTGACGACCCTGGTCATGGCGGCAGACGACACCGGGCTATGGCAGCATCTCTGGCTGAACGTGCGTCCCTTGCCCGATTTCCTGGCTCACGGCGGTGACGCAGCCCAGCACGCACCACAGCGCTGCTTTCCTTGGCTCGGACCGCTGAGCGCGCTGCAGGAGCCCACGTCCAACAGCGAACTCGCGCAGTCGCAGATGCATCCGGCCCATGTCTTCTGGGCCATGCCCAGGCGCATACGCCTTGACATGGGCGACCGGGCCGGCGGCACCTGCGATCTTTGTGCGCGCGCCGCTGCGGCGCTGATCAGTCGCTACGCCACGAAGAACTACGGCCTGAACTACAAAGGCGGCTGGAACCACCCGCTGTCGCCGTACTACGAGAGCAAGGAGATTTGGCTGCCGCTGCACCCGCAGCCCGACGGCCTGGGCTACCGCCACTGGCTGGCCTGGGTGCTGGGCGTCCGCAGCGAGCGTCAGACCACGCGCGCGGCCACTGTGGTGCAGCGTGCGATGGATCTGGACCGGCGCACGCTGGGTGGCCCGCTGCGCCTGTGGGCCTTCGGCTATGACATGGACAACATGAAGGCGCGCTGCTGGTACGAGTCCACCTTGCCGGTCTACGACCTGGCCGGCTGCTCGCCTGACGCCCGCCAGGGTGTACAGGCTGAAGTAGGTCGCTGGCTTGCCGGTGCCGATCTGGCCAGCCGGTACCTGCGGGATGCTGTGAAGAACGCCTGGTTTGGCGCAGACGCGCGCGGCGATTTCAGCCACATCGACGCCGCATTCTGGAGCGGCACCGAGCCGGCGTTCTACGCCGAGCTGCGTGAGCTCATCACCTCCACGCGCGATGGCGTCGAGCGACCGCCCCTGCCGACCCGCGAAGCCTGGCATTCCATACTGGTGCGCACGGCGATACGCCTGTTCGACGGCGACTTCGTCGGCAGCGGCTTGGTGGACCGCCAGAACCCGCGCCGTGCCGCGCTGGCGCAGCGGCAGCTGCGCCAATCTCTGCACGGCCCAAAGCTGAGGCAGGCGCTGGGCCTACCCGTCGAAGTGCCGGCCGCCAAGCCGGCACGCAAGTCCACCCCCCGCGTCCAGAAGGAGGCTGCATGACCTCGCTGAACTTCCGCCCCGAGCAAGCCTGGGGAGAATTGCTGCTGCGCTGGTGGCGCGAACTGTCCGAGGACACCGGTGGCCGCGCCGCGCTGCGCCGGGCGCCGGACATCACCGCCGTTGTGCTGATCCCGGCTTTCCAGCGCCTGCACCGGACGCTGCTCGGCGCGGGCTGGCCCGACCAGCCCTGGACCAACGACCGTCTGGCCGCCGCCGCCGCGCTGCTGGCCCACGTACGAGACCATGGCGAACGCACTCTGCCCCAGGCAATGAGCGACGGCGACAAGCCCGTTGTGAGCCCGCTGCGCTTCATGCGTCTGCTGGAAGCTCCCGATGCCGACGCGCTCTTCACCGGCCTGCGCCGAATGCTGCCGCTGATAAAGCACCGCACCGATGTGCTGGCGCTGGCCACCGACGTCGTCAACTGGGGTGACGCGGTGAAGAAGCGCTGGGCCTACGCCTACGAATGGCCCGCAAAGGCCAAGAGTCGATCCGCAGCCTGAGTTGCTGCTGCGCATACCGCGCTTACAACCGTCCCGGGAGACCAACATGTCACGCTTCATCCAGCTCCACCTCCTGACCGCCTACCCGCCCGCCAACCTCAACCGCGACGACACCGGCCGCCCGAAGACCGCCTTGCTGGGTGACGCTTTGCGGCTGCGCGTCTCTTCGCAGAGTCTCAAGCGCGCTTGGCGTACGTCGGACGTGTTCGAGGAAGCCATCGGCTCCCAGCACCTGGGCACGCGCACCAAGCTCTTGGGTGTGGATCTGCACCAGCGGCTGGTACGAGGCGGCGTGGCCGACAAGGCCGCTCGGGAATGGGCGCGCGCCATGGCCGGGCAGTTCGGCAAGCTCAAGGCCGACAAGAAGTCCGAGAACGACGAGGACCTGCAGATCGAGCAGCTGGCGCACATCAGCCCGAGCGAGCGCGGCGCTGTGCAAGCGCTGGCCGTAGCCTGCGCCGAACGCAAGAGCGCGCCGACCGCCGAGGAGCTCAAGCTGCTGACCCGTCCCCGCGCCGCGGTGGACATTGCGATGTTCGGCCGCATGCTGGCCGACGCACCCGCGTTCAACCAGGAAGCCGCGGTCCAGGTCGCCCACGCCATCACCGTACACAAGGCCGCCGTCGAGGACGACTACTTCAGTGCCGTCGACGACCTCAACCTGGGGCTGGAAGACAAGGGCGCAGGCCATATCGGCGAACGCGGCTACGGCGCTGGCTTGTTCTACCTGTACCTCTGCATCAACCGCGAGCTGTTGCAGGACAACCTGGGCAGCGATGCCGCGCTCACCCGCCAGGCGCTGCGAGGCCTGTTGCACGCGGTCACGCAGGTGGCGCCCACCGGTATGCAGAACAGCTTCGGATCGCGCGCCCGTGCCAGCTACCTGCTGGCCGAGAAGGGAGACCAGCAACCGCGCTCCCTGGTGCAGGCCTTCCTGAAACCGGTGAAGCCGTACGGCGACCAGAGCATGCTGGCGCAGGCCGTGGCCGCACTCGACCAGCGGCGCGAGAACTTTGACAAGGTCTATGGCGCCTGTGCCGACGCACGCAGCCACTTCGACGTCGAGCGCGGCGACGGCTCGCTGGCCGAGGTGGTGGCTTTCGTGCAGGACTGACCAGCATGCAGTTCCTGCTCTTCCAGTTGCATGCGCCGCTTGCTGCCTGGGGCGACGTGGCTGTTGGCACCTACCGCGGCACTCGTGAGCACCCAGGCGCCTCTGCGCTCGTGGGCCTGCTGGGCGCTGCCCTGGGCCTGAAGCGCGACGACGAAGCCGCCCACGCCGCTTTGCGCGACAGTTGCGCCTTCGCAGTGGGCACCGTCGACGCTGGCACCTTGCTACGCGACTACCACACGTCCCAAGTGCCAGGCCGCAGCGAGCTCAAAGGGCGGCCGCACCGCACGCGGCGTGACGAACTCAGCCTCCCGCGGGAGGACCTGAACACCATCCTGTCCGCGCGCGACTACAGGCAAGGCGGCATCTGGGCCGTCGCCGCCCAGGCTTTGCCAGGCGCCGCGTACAGCCTGGATGCGCTGGCGCAGGCCTTGCGCCAGCCACGTTTTGTGCTCTACCTTGGCCGCAAGTGCTGCCCGCCGGCCGCGCCGCTGGCGCCGCAGGTGATCCCAGCCGAATCGGCACACGCCGCGCTCACGGCTTATCTGGCCGCCGCCGACCCGCCGGCGCGCCTGGCAAGCCTCGCCTGGGCTGATGGCGTGGCCGCTGGCCTGCCGCCTCACCTGAGCGTGCCACGCAAGGACAGGCTTATCCGTCGCGGCAGCTGGCGGTTCGGCGACCGCACAGAACACATGGCGCTGCTGCAGGCCGAGGCCGACGACCAATGAACGACATCGCTTCGCAAAACCCCGCCATGCACTTCAGCCTCATCACCCCCACCCCCGGGCACGAGCGCGAGGTCGCCCGGGACTGGATCCGCAACGCCTACGAAGCCCACCAGTGGCTGTGGCGCTTCCTGCCGGCGCAGCCCGGCACCGAGCGCCGCTTCCTGTTCCGCCGCCGTGACGTGGACGGCCTGCCGCGCTTCTATCTGGTGTCCGACCGCGAACCCGTTGCGCCCACGTCCCACTGGCAGGTCCGCAGCAAGCCCTACGCGCCCGAACTCCAGGCTGGCGACAGACTGGTCTTCGAGTTGCGTGCCAATCCGGTGGTCAGCACCCGCAATGCGGCCGGCAAGGCCGCGAGGCATGACGTGGTGATGCAGGAGAAGACGCGGCTGCTGAAGGAGCGCAGTCTCGAGCGCTGGGCCGACTGGACAGGCCCCGACCGCCCGGCGCTGCAGGATCTGGTGCAGCGCTGCGGCTCCGCCTGGCTGCACCAGCGCAGCGCAGCCCTTGGTGTGGAACTGGACGCCGCGACTCTGCGCGTGGACGGCTACGAGCAACACCGTGGCAAGGCCGGCGCCCTACGCTTTTCCAGCATGGACTTCAGCGGCCATCTACGGGTGCTGGACCCAGCGGCACTGCAGCGGGCGCTCATGGCGGGTGTCGGGCACGCCAAGGCCTTTGGCTGCGGTTTGCTGCTGATACGCCCCATCGGCTAAGCTGCCTGAATCAAACTCCTCCGAGCAAGCCATGCACACCCTCTCCGACGACGAACTCAGGCGCAAGCCTCAGGTTGTGCTGGACGACGCGAAGCGTGGCGAGTCCGCCTTGGTCACCGTCGATGGCGAGCCGGTGATGCTGGCCCTGCCGCTGGGGCCCGTGTCTGGCAACAGCACCGAACGGCTCGAGCTCGCTGTCTCGCTCTACGAGCGCGATCTGCTGAGTCTCGGCCTGGCCACCAAGGTGGCAGGCTTGTCCTACAGCCGCATGGTCGACGAGCTGAGCCGTCGCCGCATTCCCGTGGTGCGCTACGACGTGGATGACCTCGAACGCGAGCTGGCCTATGTCCGCACACTTGCTGGTGGCCGATAGCGGGCCGCTGATTGCACTGGCTCGACTGGACCTGCTGGCGCTGCCCTCGCAACTGTTTTCCGAGGTGCTGGTCACCGACACCGTCTGGCAGGAGGTGACTCGCGAACCGCGTCCGCTGGAGCACCTTCGATTGCAGGCCGCGCGCCACGGGAACAGGCTGCAACTGGTGGAAGGCCCGCTCAACTGGCCTGCGGAGCAACCTTTGCCCGTTCTGGACGGAGGCGAGTTGACGGCGATCGCGCTGGCCGGCGCGCGCGGTGCCACGGTGCTGCTGGAAGAACGCCGCGGCCGCGCCGCTGCTGTTGCGCTCGGCTTGCGGGTGCTGGGGACACTGGGCCTTCTGGTCATGGCGCGTGATGCCGGATTGGTTGCACGCGTGCGACCGCTGACCACGGCCCTGATGGCAGGCGGCTACTTTCTTGCGCCTGCTCTCGTTGAGCGTCTGCTCGCCGAAATCGGCGAATGACGAGGACATGCATGGCTTCAGGTCTGCTGCCCGCGCTCAAGCCCCTTCCCCTCAAGGAACGCATCAGCGTCGTCTTTGTCGAGCGTGGCGAGATCGACATGTTGGACGGCGCCTTCGTGGTGGTGGACGCTACCGGTGTGCGAACCCACATCCCCGTCGGCGGCGTGGCTTGCATCATGCTGGAGCCTGGCACACGCGTCAGCCACCGCGCGGCGGCGCTGGCCGCACGCGTCGGCACGCTGCTGGTGTGGGTGGGCGAGGCCGGTGTCCGGCTGTACTCCGCCGGTCAGCCTGGCGGCGCGCGCAGCGACCGGCTGCTGTACCAGGCGCGGCTGGCGCTGGACGAGGCCTTGCGCTTGAAGGTGGTCCGCAAGATGTATGCGATGCGCTTCGGCGAGGAGCCACCGGCCCGGCGCAGCGTGGACCAACTGCGAGGCATCGAAGGTGCACGCGTGCGCCGGACCTACCAGCTGCTTGCGCAGCAGTTCGGCGTGCAGTGGAGCGGGCGGGACTACGACGCGCAGGACTGGGACGGCTCCGACCTGCCGAATCGCTGTCTCTCTGCGGCCACCTCCTGCCTGTATGGCGTGGCCGAAGCTGCCGTGCTGGCGGCGGGCTATGCGCCCGCAGTGGGGTTCATCCACACCGGCAAGCCCTTGAGCTTCGTCTACGACGTGGCAGACATCTACAAGTTCGAGACTGTGGTGCCGGTAGCCTTCAAGGTGGCAGCCGCCAATCCGGCGGGCAACCCGGAGCGCGCGGTGCGCCTGGGCTGCCGCGACGTCTTTCGCCAGACGAAACTGCTGGACCGCATCATCCCAGACATCGAGACGATGCTGGCAGCGGGAGAGATCTCCCCGCCCGAAGCACCGCCCGACGCCATCGGCCCTGCGCTGCCGAACCCGGAAAGCCTGGGCGATGCTGGTCATCGTGCTTGAGAATGCGCCGCCCCGTCTGCGGGGGCGGCTGGCGGTGTGGCTGCTGGAGGTGCGCGCCGGGGTGTACGTGGGTCACTACGGTCGGCGCGTGCGTGAGCACATTTGGAAACACGTGGAAGAGGGTCTCGCGGAGGGCAACGCAGTGATGCTCTGGCAGAGCAAGACCGAGGCCGGATTCGAGTTCTGCACCCTGGGCGCCAACCGGCGGGAGCCGGTGGACTTCGATGGGGTGCAACTGGTGCAGTTCCGGCCCGACGGTGGGGCTCCCGATCTTTGACTGCGGTTTCCGAAGCTGGAGGCCGGTAGATTTCGACTGTCTGAAATTACCTCGAAAAATCAAAAGGATAGAGTTGGAGTGTTCCCCGCGTGTGCGGGGATGAACCGGAGCCGCAGACCCCCGCGCCCGTGCGGGATCAGTGTTCCCCGCGTGTGCGGGGATGAACCGCATACGCCGCCTCCATGCGCGATTGCTTGATGGTGTTCCCCGCGTGTGCGGGGATGAACCGAGCGGCGTCTCGCGCAGGTAGTTCTTTGACAGGTGTTCCCCGCGTGTGCGGGGATGAACCGAAAAAACCCCCAGGAGCGCGAGCCCCTGGGGGGTGTTCCCCGCGTGTGCGGGGATGAACCGGCATTCCTTTTGACGGGTCGATCCCGGTCTATGTGTTCCCCGCGTGTGCGGGGATGAACCGGCGCGGGTGTACGCCGCACCCAACGTCCAACTGTGTTCCCCGCGTGTGCGGGGATGAACCGGTCACTATGCAGGGCGCGCGCGTGGCGCCCAAGGTGTTCCCCGCGTGTGCGGGGATGAACCGCGTGGTGGCAGCTAGCCTGACCGATAGGCGCCGTGTTCCCCGCGTGTGCGGGGATGAACCGGGTCTGCCGCAGGGGTACACCCAGCACCGCGCGTGTTCCCCGCGTGTGCGGGGATGAACCGCCGGCCAGCGTCCGCGCGCCCATTGCAATGCGGTGTTCCCCGCGTGTGCGGGGATGAACCGCGGCTCGGTTCGAGCTGCAGTCGCGGTTCTTGGTGTTCCCCGCGTGTGCGGGGATGAACCGCCCCAGCCGTCACTGCTGAATGTCCAGGGCACGTGTTCCCCGCGTGTGCGGGGATGAACCGATCTGTTTTGCCTCGGTCCACGGCGGTGTGGCGTGTTCCCCGCGTGTGCGGGGATGAACCGACAGATTTTGTCAATCGCCTGGAGGAGCCGCGGTGTTCCCTGCGTGTGCGGGGATGAACCGCGGCGTCTCATTTGTTCCCCCTTGCTCTGATTGTGTTCCCCGCGTGTGCGGGGATGAACCGGCGCACGACATCGCTGCCGAGATCGAGGACTGGTGTTCCCCGCGTGTGCGGGGATGAACCGCAAGTACTGGCAGTCAATGCTCGTTAGGCGCAGTGTTCCCCGCGTGTGCGGGGATGAACCGAATGTCCGCGTGTGAGCGCTGGTCAGGAACCGCTTCTATTCGACGATCAGGAGGCGGTTTTTGCTGATCCCTCGGCGTCGTTGAC
>JAIXWM010000017.1 GCA_027491255.1 Rubrivivax sp.
AGCCTGACGGACAACGCCGGCGGGCGCTTTGCGATTCACCCGACCACGGGGGTGGTGACGGTGGTGGGCGCGCTGGACTTCGAGAGCGCGACGAGCCACAAGATCACGGTGAAGGCCACGAGTTCGGACGGGTCGGAGAAGACGCAGGACTTCACGATCGGCGTGACCAACGTGAACGACAACCCGGTGGTGCTGGCGGACGGCAACACGGCGGCCAACACCGTGGCCGAGGACGCCGCGGTGGGTGCGACGGTGGGCGTCACGGCGGCGGCCACCGATGCTGACGCGGGTGCGACGATCACGGGCTACAGCCTGACCGACAACGCCGGCGGGCGCTTTGCGATCCACCCGACCACGGGTGTGGTGACGGTGGCGGGCGCGCTGGACTTCGAGAGCGCGATGAGCCACAAGATCACGGTCAAGGCCACGAGTTCGGACGGGTCGGAGAAGACGCAGGACTTCACGATCGGCGTGACGAACGTCACGAGCGACGACCCGGTGGTTGACACCACGGCGCCAGCCTTCACCAATGGCGCGACTGTCACGACCACGGCGGCGGAGAACCAGGCCACGCTGTACACGGCGGCGGCCACGGACGCATCAGGTGCGGTGGTCTACTCGCTGGCGGGTGCTGATGCGGTGTTGCTGGCTATCAGCACCACGGGTGTGGTGAGCTTGAAGACAGGGGTGCTGGACTTTGACGCGGCGAGCGCGAAGAAGAGCTACAGCTTCGACGTGGTGGCCCGGGACGCGGCTAACAACGCGGCGACGCAGGCGGTGGTGGTGAACGTCACCAACGTGACGAGCGACGACACTCCGGTGGGCCAGACCACGGTGTCGCTGGACGACCTGAACCCCGCTGGCACGCAGCAGGCGCCTGCGACGTACAACGCCGGTCAGGGGGCGTTCAAGTTCACCGACGACATTACCAAGACCAATGTCACCGAAATCGCGGGCTTTGGCGCGGACGACGCGCTGGAGTATCTGGGTCTTGCGAACGCCGAGTTGCTTGCCATCGGTAACGACGGTGCCGATGTGAGCCTGATCGTCAACAACGACGGAACGAACTCGACGGTCATCCTCAAGGGCGTGGTGGCCGATCCGGAGGCCATCGTTTTCGACATCGACTCGTTCAATGCGTTGCCCGTGGGCGATCTGGTGGGTCTGGGAGGTACGCAGCCGCCAGCTGACACCACGGCGCCGGTGTTCACCGGGGGCGCGAGCGTCACGACCACGGCGGCGGAGAACCAGGCGACGTTGTACACGGCGGCGGCCACGGACGCATCGGGTGCGGTGGTGTACTCGCTGGCGGGAGCTGATGCGCAGTTGCTGGCTATCAGCACCACGGGCGTGGTGAGCTTGAAGACGGGGGTGCTGGACTTCGACGCGGCGGGCGCGAAGAAGAGCTACAGCTTCGACGTGGTGGCCCGTGACGCGGCCAACAACGCGGCGACGCAAGCGGTGGTGGTGAACGTGACGAATGTCACGAGCGACGACCCGGTGGTTGACACCACGGCGCCCGTGTTCACCGGGGGCGCGAGCGTCACGACCACGGCGGCGGAGAACCAGGGCACGCTGTACACGGCGGCGGCCACGGACGTATCAGGTGCGGTGGTGTACTCGCTGGCAGGGGCTGATGCGGTGTTGCTGGACATCAGCACCACGGGCGTGGTGAGCTTGAAGACAGGGGTTCTGGACTTCGACGCGGCGGGCGCGAAGAAGAGCTACAGCTTCGACGTGGTGGCCCGTGACGCGGCTAACAACGCGGCGACGCAGGCGGTGGTGGTGAACGTGACGAATGTCACGAGCGACGACACTCCGGTGGGTCAGACCACGGTGTCGCTGGACGACCTGAACCCCGCTGGCACCCAGCAGGCACCTGCAACGTACAACGCTGGTCAGGGGGCATTCAAGTTCACCGACGACATCACCAAGACCAACGTCACCGAAATCTCGGGCTTTGGCGCGGACGACGCGCTGGAATATCTGGGTCTTGCGAATGCCGAGTTGCTTGCCATCGGTAACGACGGTGCCGATGTGAGCCTGATCGTCAACAACGACGGAACGAACTCGACGGTCATCCTCAGGGGCGTGGTGGCTGATCCGGAGGCCATCGTCTACGACATCGAATCGTTCAATGCGTTGCCCGTAGGCGATCTGGTGAACATCTTCCAGGTCTGAAGTTCGGTCCAGTCGTCTTTCTCGGAGACTCCAAATGTCCAATATCCTGCGCCCTAACTTCTTCGGTATCGAAACGACCGCCACACCTGAGTGGGTCGTCAGCAGTGGAATGGTCGCCAAGGTGACCGATGCGTCCGGAGACCAGACCATCGTCATTGCACAGGGCGGCAAGCTGGACTTGGACGGCGCGCTGGGTGCCAACCTGATCGTGCTGCAGGGCTTGTCGTCGACACAGGTGTCGGTCTACCGCTCGGGCACCGAGGCGCGCTTCAAGTTGTTGAGCACGGGGGAGACCTTTCTCAGCCTGCCATCGACGTCCACAATTCAGACGCTGCGCTTCACCGATGGTGACAAGAGCTTGCAGATCGTCACCGGGGCGCCGCGGTTTGCAGCAACCAACATCGCCACGGAGACCGCTGCCCCTGGGCTTCCGTCGGTCGGCATCGTCGGCTCGGAACTGCAGCTCAGCTTCAATGAAGAGATGAGCGGAGGTAGCCTGCCGCTGGCCAGTGCCTTCCAGATCGTCGTCAACGGCGTGACGCTGACGTCAACCGAGTACACGGTAGCTGGCGCTGAAGGCGAGACGGTCCGCATCAATCTGCCGGCCTCGGTGGCCACCGCGGCCACCATTTCGGTCAGCTACACCGATCCGACTTCAAGCAACGACACCCGAGCCCTGCAGGACATCAATGGCAACGATGTTGCGAGCTTCGGGCCGCTCACGGCCGTCAGGAACCCGGCGGATGCTCGTGCGCCGATGCTGCTGGCTGCTTCAACCAGCACCGATGGCAGCAAGATCACGCTGGAATTCACTGAAGATCTGGCAGGCGGCAGCCTTGCTGCGAGTCGGTTTGCGGTCACGGCTGCCGGCAACGGCGTCGGTGTCACCGGCGTCAGCGTCCAGAGCAAGTTTGTCGAACTGAGCCTGTCGTCGGGCTCGGTCGCGGCCGGGCAGTCAGTGCAACTGTCCTACACCGGTGCGGGCGGCAGCATCGACGCGGTGCGTGACGCTGCGGGCAATGCCGTCGCCTCCTGGACGGCGTGGAACGTCTCCAACGAGGTTCTGGGTGCCGCCCCTGTTCTGGCGAAGGCCACCAACATCCTCAAGCCCAACCTCTACGGCATCGAGACTGCACAGACACCGAACTGGAAGGTCAGTGCCGGTATGGTGGCCAAGGTGACCGACGCCTCGGGCAACCAGGTGATCACGGTCGCTCGCGGCGGCAAGCTCGATCTGGATGGTGCGGTCGGATCGAACGTGATCGTGCTGGAGGGGCGCAGTTCGGGCGAGGTGGAGGTCTACCGCTCGGGTACCGAAGTCCGCTTCAGGCTCCTCGAGTCCGGGGAGACCATCCTGAGCATGCCGGCCACGTCGACCGCACAGACGGTGCGCTTTGTCAACGGCGACAAGGTCCTTCAGATTGTGCAGGGGGTGCCGCGCTTTGACGGTGTGGCCGTGACCACCGACTCTACGGCACCGGTGCACGACCGTGCCACGATCGCGGGCACCGACCTGCGGGTGTTCTTCAGCGAGGAGCTTGATGGTGCGAAGCTTCCTGCGGCCAGCACCTTGACCATCACCGTCAATGGGCAGGTTCTGACGGCCTCGCAGTTCACGATCCAGGGCGTCGAAGGCAAGCAACTGGTCGTTGCACTGGCTCAGGCGGTGGCCGAAGGCGCGGTGGTGACCGTAGCCTATGCCGATCCGACCACGGGTAATGATCCCCTCGCATTGCAGGACATCAATGGCAACGACGCCGCCTCCTTTGGGCCCATCCAGGCCGTCGAGCCCGTCAAGAAGGTCTTGCTCGATGACCAGGTGCCTGCCGGCGGCCCGGGTAATCCGGTTTCCCTGACGGTTTCATCCCAGGCCTTCCATCTGGTGGAAGACTTCGCTCGCACCAGCAACTTCGAGATCGTGGGCTTCGGCGCCGACGACAAGATCGAGCTGACCAACCTGCAGACGCCCGCGGCGCTCTCGATCAGCACCATCGAATCCGATGTCGAGGTGATCGTCAATGCGGGCGAGGGCGTCACCTCGGCGTTGTTGATCAAGGGTGTGGTGCCCAACGGGGTGACTGTCTACAACCCGGCCACCTTCAACGATCTGGCGGTGGGTGACCTGATCGGGATCGACGCCACGCGTCCCGTGTTCACCGGCGGCGCTTCTCGCGCCGTGAGCGTGGTGGAGGGGCAGACGCAGCTCGTCACGGTCACCGCAACCGACGCGTCGGCCGTCAGCTACACCCTGTCAGGCGCCGATGCCGCTCTCTTGCAGGTGTCCGCAGGGGGGGGGGCTGTGAGCCTGAAGAGCGGCGTGCTCGATTACGACGCAGCCGGTGCGAAGCGATCGTACTCCTTCGACGTAGTGGGGATCGACGCTTTCGGCAACGACCGGGTCCAGGCAGTGACTGTCAACGTTACCAACGACCCGGCCGATGACGGCCCCCCCCCGGACACTACCCCGCCCGCCCTCCAATCCGCTACCGTCACCCCCAACGGCCTGGCGATGACGCTGACCTTCAGCGAGGCGCTGGATATCGCCAACTTCACGCCGTCTCAACTGGTACAGCGCTTTGCCGTCGGCGTGGGCAACAACAACGCCTGGCCTGTGGAGTCGGTGTCCATCGCCGGCAGTGTGGTGACGCTGAACATCCTGCCCAGCCAGCCTATCCCCAACGCGCCCAGTCTGGGCGGCGGTGTGGTGCTGGTCAGCTACAACGACCTCAGTTCGGTCAATGACCCGTCCAACGTATTGCAGGATCTGGCCGGCAATGATCTGGGCAGCGTATCCGGCGTGACGGTTACCAATAGCTCGACCTACGTGCCGCCAACCGCGGTCACGATCCAGAGCCTGAACGCTGGCGCCCTCGTCGCCGAAGGTGCCTCGATCATCTACACCGTCACGCTGAGCGGCCCGGCGCCCGCAGCCGGCTACACCGTCGATTGGCGGGTGGTCCAGCACATCACCGGCAACCCGGCGCAAGGCGCTGACTTCGGCGTCACCTCGGCCGGCACGAATTTCCCGCTCGGCTCTGTCTTCATTCCCGCCGGCCAGACCAGTGGCCAGATCACGCTTTCCGTGTTCAACGACCCGCTGAGCGAGATCGACGAGGTCTTCGCGCTCGAGGTGGGCCGTGCGGGGGCGACGGCTGGGCAGCCCTTCGTCTCGGCGTTCAGCCACGTGACGGTGATCGCGGCCAGCGATACGTCCATCGGCCCGGACCCCACGGCGCCGATGAACAGCGGCATCACTTCGTTCACGACGCCGCTCACCGGCACGAGCGACATACTCGTGCGGTTCAGCGAGCCGATCTTCGAGGTGAACGCCGGGGCGCAGATCTCCGGATTCAGCCTGGTCCGCAACCCCACCTCGGCCAATGACTTCAAGGGCAGCGGCACTGCCCCGCTGATCACCGGCTTCACGCTGGGGGAGGGTGACGCCACGGGTGGCTACAAGTTGCTCACGCTGCGCACGGACACCGTGTTCAACGCTGACGATGTCGTCCGCGTCGGCATCGACGGCAATGGCAACGGGTTCCGCGACGCCGACGGCAACAAGCTCGCAGGGCAGGACGTCTACGTCGGTGGCGACGGCAACAACACAGTCGACTTGAACAAGCACAGGTCTTCAGCGCGCCAGATCCTGCGTGGCAATGCCGGGAACGACACGCTGACCGGCACGGACAACGCAGACACCCTGGTGGACGGCAGTGGTGCCGACATGCTGCGGGGGGGCCACGGCGGTGACTTCTACGGGATGGTCGAGAACGGCACCACCCGCGCCTACGCCCGCGACACCGTGGCAATCGGGCTCGCAGAGGCACGCCTGGGCTACACCTTCGACCTCATTCGATGGGACGGCACCGACAACAACTCAGGCTTCGACTGGTTCTCCAGCACCGTCTCGAACCACGATGTGCTGGCGCTGCCTGCGGGGCTGGTCGTGGTCGACACCCCCGCGCCGGGCAGCACGGTGGCCAGCGGCTTTGCCGCCACCGTGGTGCCGCAGGGTGCGCTGGCCGGCCACACCGTCAGCGGCGGCATCGTCACCTTCAAGGACAGTGCCGGCGCCCCCATCGCCATCGCCCAGGCAACGAACCTCGGCAACGCGCTGGACTACCTGCGCGCCAACCTGCAGTCTGCGGGCCGCACGGTGGCGTTCAAGCTCGATCACAACAATGACGGCTCCGCGGAATCGTTGATCGTCTACCAGGACGCGGGCATGGTGCCGCTGGCGGGCAGTGCCGAGCTGCCCGACACCGTGGTGCGCATCGAGCAGGCGCTCGCCACCCGGCTCGACGGCGTGACCTTGGGCAGTGCCGCTGGCGCCAACGTGCTGCAGATCGTGGATGGGGTCGACCCGAATCCGATCGCCATCGGCTTGGCCTCGAGCGGTGTCGTCCTCAACTTCGCAGAACCCGTGTTCGCGCCGGCGACCGTCGCCAACCTGGCGATCTCCCTGCAGGTCAACGGTACCGGCACGGTCTACACGCCTGCCAACGTCCAGGGTGACGGCACGTCGGCGCTGCTGGTGCAGTGCGCGGGCCTGGCCAGTGCACAGCTCGCGCTGGGTGTCACCGATTGGGCCCTGATCACGTATGCGGGCACGGATACCGGCAACGCGTTGCGCGACGCGTCCGGCAGGCTGCTGGTCCCAGACAGCGACAACGGCGTGCCGCAGGCATACACCTTCGTGCAGGGCAGCAGCGGCAACAACGTCATCGACCTGTCAGCGCGGGCTGTCACCGGTGGCGGCCTGGACATCGAGGCTGCGGGCGGCGATGACGTGGTGAAGGGCACGGCGGGCGACGACCAGATCCTGGGCGGCGCCGGCACTGATTCAATTTCCGGAGGCCAGGGGGCCGACTTCTACGGTTTCGCGCAGGGTGATTCACCGGCCCTGACCTTCAACCTGAACGGCGCCAGCCCCACCGCCCTCACCGGCGCGACCTACAGCTTTGCGGGCGGCAAGGCCGAGGTCATCACCGATTTCGGCACCGGCGACAAGATCAAGGTGAGCCCTCCGCTCGCCGGCCTGACCGGCGCAGCCTGGCTGAATGGACTGTCCTCGGCGTCCGAGATCGGCACGAACGGCGGCCTCGCCCCGGATCAGCGCTTCTTCGCGGTGCAGGGCAGCCTCAATGCTGGCAACGGCGTGTTCACCGTGGGGGCGAACGGCACCACGGGCGCCGACACCTTGGTGGTCTACGACGGCGATGGCAGCAGCGGTGTCAGCCAGACGGGCTTCGTGTTGCAAGGCGTGGCGCTGAGCCAACTCGGCGGGCTCTACCAAGCTGGCAGCGAGATCTGGTCGAACGTCCAGTCCGTGTCGGCGACGACGAAGATCGACTGGACGGCCGAACAGAACGGTCCCGGCATCGTGCAGGGGGATGCCATCGCGGTGCAGGTGCACTTCACGAACCCGGTGGTCGTGTCGGGCGCGCCCAGCCTGGGGCTGGTGATCACGAACGACGCGGGGCAGAGCCGCACGGTGCAGGCGGCGTTCGCGCCCTACAGCGGCATACCCGTGGGTGGGAGCCAGACGTCGGTGCTGTTCAAGTACGCCTTGAATGCGAGTGACAAGGGGCAGTACCACATCGACAGCATCTCGCTGAACGGCGGCAGCATCGTCGAGCAAGGCCAGGGTGGCATGGCGGCCGACCTGACGCTGGACAGCAGCAACCGCACCATCACCGCGGGCACCTACCTGTACGGCGCGCCGGTGTTGGGGCTGACGGGCACTGGTGGCAACGACGCGCTGCTGCCTTACGAGACCAATCCGGCCAGCGCACCGACCAACGGCGTGTTCACGGGTGTGGACGGTGGCGCGGGCGACCTGGACGCGCTGGTGATCCCGGTGCTGCTGCCTGTCGGCGTCACGAGCATGGCGGCCGCGTCGGGCTACACGCTGAAGTACAACCCCGGGAGCGCGACGTCCAACCCGCCGGTCAGCCCCACGGTGACGGCCGTGTCGTCCGATGGCACGGTGGCTGCCACGGTCACCGTGGCCTTCCCCACCGGGGTCGAGGTGCTGTATTTCCACGCGGTCTACCGTGACGGCACGGGGGCCTACGAGGACGCCGAGCTCAGCGCCGTGACGCTGTCGAAGAACCTGGTCACGGTGAACGATGCCGTGGTGGGCGCCGAGCACTTCGTGCAGGGCACACCGGGGGCCGACACCATCAACGTGTCGACCGACACGAACGCGGATTCGCGCTACCTGATCCGGGGCGGCCCTGGGAACGACGCCATCACCGGCAGCGCGGGCCGGGACGCGATCCGTGGCGACGGCGGCAGCAACACCATCAACGCGGGCGGTGGCAATGACGCCATCTTCGTGGGCGGCGGCAGCGACGTGGTGGACGGCGGCGTGGGCACGGACAAGGTCGTCGCCACGCTGCCGGGCCAGATGCTGGCCATCGGCAGCCGCATCAGCGGCTTCGCGCTGCAGAGCCAGACGGGCACCTGGGGGACCAACGGCTTCACCGCGGGCAGCACGTCCAACGTCTACCGCATCCAGACCGACGACAGCGGGGCGCTGTACGTCAGGAACTTCAGCGATGGCTCGCTGGCGATGAGCGCGACCAACGTCGAGGCTATCGAGGTCCGGCTGAACCAGTCCGACATGCGTTCGGTGATTCCGTTGATTCTGGGCGCGGCCGACGCGACCGGCGACACGCTGTCCGGAACCGGCATGTCCATCGTCAGCGGCCGTGCGGGCAACGACACGCTGAACGCCAGCAACAACGGTAACGACGTGCTGGTGGGCGGTTCGGGCAACGACACGCTGAACGGCGGGGCTTCGCGCGACCTGATGTACGGCGGCAGCGGCGACGATTCGATGACGGGCCAAGCCGGCAACGACTGGTTCGTCGGTGATTCGGGCAATGACGTCCTGAACGGTGGCGACGGCAACGATGCGGCGGGGTTCGTGGTGGCCAACAGCACCACCAGCACCGATCCCTTGAGCTTTGCGTGGGACGACGCGACCCAGTCTCTGCTGGTCAAGCAGGGATCGGTTTCCCTGGCCCGCATCAGCCAAGCTCTGACCGGTGCGATGGTCGTTCAGGATCTGGCCGTCTCGACAGTGCCGAGCCACTTCGGCACAGACACGTTGACCGGCGTCGAGAGCCTGACCTTCGACTTTGCCAACGGGACCACCTCGGTTTCGTCCAGGACGGTGATCTTCGGCAGTGACGGGCCGGACAGTCTGAGCGGCTCGGGGGGGAGCGACCTGATGCTCGGGAATGGTGGTAACGACACGCTGTTCGGGTATGGCGGTGACGACACGCTGCGTGGCGGTGCCAGCGACGACACCCTCGATGGCTTCGACGGGGTCGATACGGCGCAGTTCACCGGCCCCTACGCGAATTACCAGGTCTTGATCGCCAACGGCATGGTGACGATCACGGACGGCGTGGCCAATCGCGACGGTGTGGACCGGGTGGTGAACGTCGAGCGCTTCCTGTTCTCTGATGGGGAGTACAAGGTGAGCGGGTCGGGCACAGGGCTCGCTGTCTTGAATCCGCAGGCCGCCCAGGTGTTGAGCCGGACGCAGGGAAGTGGGTATACCGACGCCGTCGACGCGAGTACCTTCCAGTTCACTGACAGCAACCTTGGTGATTGGATCGACGGCTTCCCACCCTTGCTGATCAGCCAGGTGGCCACGCGCACTCTCGCCACCATCGCCGGTGACCTTGACGACAACGAGCTCAAGTACGGCACGGAGTTCACCGCCGGCACGACTCAGGTGTTCTTCCGCTACGACATGAACGCAGCGTTGGGCCAGGTCCAACCCAGCGACCTGATCGAGCTCAGTTTCCCCGGCGACGTCCGCTCGAGCCTCGTGCCCGAGAGCCTGACCTACAGCGGCTGACGTTCTTGACAACCTCTTGTCTTCGCCCCCGCCCGGGGGCGGCGCGCTCCCTGGTGCTGGCGGTGGCCCTCGTCGGTGTCGGCCTGCCGGCGAGCGTCGGCGCGCAGCCGGCTCGGCCGCCGGCCGCGTCGGTACCCGCCGTCCCTCCCCCCGGCCCCTTGCCCCAGAGCTTCGACCAGCTGCGCGTGGCCACGCTGGGGGATCAGCTGATCCGCTACCTGGCGCAGGTCGTGCAGTGGGCGGAGCAGCCCGAGGCGCGGGCGCCGGCTGCGGCGCTGGGGCTGACCATCGCCGCGGCGGTGGACCGCCACCCCGAGGCGCGCATCGCGGCCGAGCAGCGCACCGGCGCGGCCTATGGCGTGCGCGAGGCGCAGGCCGGCTGGCTGCCGCAGGTGCAGGCCGGGGTGGAGGGCGGGCGGCGCAGCAACGACCGCGTGTCCACGCCCTGGGCCAACGTGCCTTCCTACGACGACAACTCCAAGGCGGTGTCGCTGTCGGCACGGCAACTGGTGTGGGATTTCGGTGCCGTCAACCACCAGATCGACAGCCGCACGGCGGCGGGGCTGTCGGTGCAGGCCCGGGCGCAGGCCAAGCGCTCGGAGCTGACGCTGCGCGCGCTCAGCGCCTGGATGGAACTGTTTCGCGCACGCCAGCTGGTAGCGGCCAGCCGGATGAACGTGCTGTCGCGCGAACAGATCACCGGCTTCGTGCAGGAGCGCGAGCAGTTGGGCGCCAGCGCCACCAGCGACGTGCTGCGCGCCCGCGCCCGCCTGGCCGACGCGCAGGCCGCGGCCGTGGCCGCGCGCAACCAGCTCACCGCGGCCGAGGCGGTGTACGCCGAGATCTTCGACCAGGCGGCGCCAGCCGGCATCGCGCTGCCCGAGGTGCCGCCGCTGGATGCAGCGCGCGCGGCCGACCTGGCGCGCCTGATCGACGCCAGCCCGCTGGTGGCCGACGCGCGCCGGCAGGCCGAGGCCGCGCAGGCCGAGGCGCGCGCCGCGCAGGCGGCGGTGCTGCCCAGCATCTCGCTGGACGTGAGCGTGCGTCGCCGTGATCTGGGCGGGGCCGGCACCCCAGGCACCGACTGGAATGCCGGTCTGGCGGTGCGCCAGAACGTCTTCAACGGCGGCGCCGACCAGGCGCGCGCGGCGCAGGCCGGGCAGCGCGCGCGCGAGGCGCAGCTGAACGAGACCAACCTGCGCCAGCAGCTCGGGCGCGCGCTCGAGCAGGCGCGCGCGTCCGTGATGAACGGCGACGCCGCGGTGGCCGCCCGCAAGGAAGCCGCGCAGGTGGCCGCGGTGGCGCTGGAAGCCGTGCGCGAGCAGTTCGCCTTCCGCCGCGGCAGCCTGCTGGACCTGCTGCGCGCGCAGGAAGAACTGCACCAGGCCACGCGCGACCTGATCGACGCGCTGACCGACCAGACCCTGCAGCGCTACCGCTTCCTGCACCTGGCCGCCGACCTGGCCCCGATGTTCGGCGTGGCCGTCGACGCGCCCGCGCCGGCGGTGGCGCCGATGCGGTGGTTGCCGGGGGGGCGGTGAGGTGGGGATCTCGGGGCTGCAGCCGTCCGCGGCTTCAATCGAAGATGAGTCGATCAGCGCTCGAGAGTTGGATGCGATCGAAATCGGTATCGGCACCGACATCCGGCATGGTTGCCAGAAGTCGGGCCATCGAAGGGCGGCCCCGCTCCCGAAGCGCGGGGCGATGGCCGGGAGGCAGTGCGATGTGGCCACAGGCACCGGTGCTCATGGCTGGCGTTTCTGCGCTTTCGTCGTCTGGTGTGTGTGCCATCATCCTGATCATGCCCGCTCCATCGCCACCGCGGCCACCACGGTGACCATGACGAACACCATAGCCCGCGTGCGCCGGCGGGCCCTAGACGAAGTGGCTGGGATTGCGGGCCGTGTGCATCACGGTCAGCACTTGCACTTCATTACCGACCACGCGATACACCGCCAGATAATTCCGGTGCAAGACGAGTTCGCGCGTGCCATATCGGCGGCCGGGGCGACCCAACTCGTGCTCGCGCAGGATGTCTGCCCTGGCGCGCAGCTCTCTGGCAAACGTGGTGGCTCGGATTGGGTTGTCGCGGGCTATCCAGATGGCGATCTCATCCAGTTGCTTCAGTGCCCGGCGGGTCCAGCGAAGCTCACGCGCCATGTCGCGCAAACACTGCCTGCACTTCGGCCTCGGTGGCGAACTCGCCCCGCTCTGCCTCGGCCAGGCCTGCTTCGATCTCCTCCATTTGCCAGCGCTGGGCCTGTAGGTAACCCGACAGCGCATCCACCGCAACGAAACTCTTGGTGCGCGAAGTGGCCCGAGCCAGCTCGTCGAGCTGCTGGTACAGGCTTTCAGGAACCCGGACGTTGATCGTGCGGGTCAGCGGTTCTTTGGTGGATGGAACTGACATTGTGTGCGGATGCGGTGGATGTAATACAGCGTATTGTAGGGTTGGGGTTGCAATGAGCGTATGCGCAGCGTTTACCGATGACTGATCCCGACACCCCCGTGCCGCAGGACGCCTTCGAAGCCTGCCTGCGTGCCGTGCTGGCCTGGCAGGAGCGGCCGATGTCCTCGGCCTCACTTCGCGCGCGCGTGGCCGGCGGGCGCGAGGTGTGGACGGTCGAGACCTTCCTCGAGGCCGCCGACAGCCTGGGCTACGACGTCGAGGAAGGCGCCTTCGACGCCGCTCGGCCTGCGCTGCCGCTGCTGCCGGCCGTGGCCGCCACGCGCCAGGGCACGGCGATCGCGCTGCTGTCCGCGCACGAGGAAGGGCAGGTCCTCGTCGTCGACCCCGACGCAGGCGAAAAGCCCAGACCGCTGCCGCTGGAAGAGGTCTACGACCGCCTGGCCGGCGCCACCTACAGCCTGGTGCTGCGCGACATCCCGGTGGCCGACGCCGTCACCGGCGCGCCGCTGGAGCGCGCACCGCTGGGGCGGCACGGGCACTGGTTCTGGGGGCCGATCTCGCGCTCGCGCGGGGTGTACGCCCAGGTGGGGCTGGCGGCGCTGCTGGTCAATGTGTTCGCGCTGGTCAGCTCGATCTTCTCGATGATCGTCTACGACCGCGTGATCCCCAACAACGCCACCGACACGCTGATGGCGCTGCTGATCGGGGTGGCCATCATCTTCGTCAGCGATTTCATCATCCGCACGGTGCGCGGCTACTTTCTCGACCTGGCCAGCGCGCGCACCGACGGCGCCATCGCCGACGCATTGTTCGAGCAGATCCTGGATGCGCAGATGAAGACGCGCCGCGGCAGCAGCGGCGCGCTGGCCAGCATGCTGAAGGAGTTCGAGTCCATCCGCGACTTCCTGACCTCGGCCACGCTGACCACCTTCATCGACGTGCCTTTTGCGCTGATCTTCATCGTCGTGATCTGGATGATCGGCGGGCCGATGGCCTGGGTGGTGATCATCGCCATCCCGCTGATGCTGCTGGCCGGGCTGGTGGTGCAGCCGCGGCTGTCGAAGCTGATCAAGGAATCGCAGGAAGACGGCCACCACAAGCACGCCATCCTGGTGGAGACGCTCAACGGCCTGGAGACGATCAAGGCCCTGGGCGCCGGGGCGCTGCTGCGCAAGCGCTGGCAGGAGGCCGTGGCGCACCAGTCGCAGGTGGGGCTGAAGTCGCGCTTCCTGGCGCAGCTGGCCACCAACGCGGCGGCGATGGTGCAGCAGGCGGTGCAGGTGGGCGTGGTGACGGTGGGCGCGCTGATGATGGCCGAAGGCCAGCTGGGCATGGGGGCCATCATCGCCTGCACCATCCTGTCGGGCCGGGCGGTGGCGCCGATGGCGCAGGTGACGCAGTTGCTGACGCGCATCAACCAGACGCTGCACAGCTACAAGCTGCTCAACGGCTTCATGGCCCAGGCGCGCGAGCACGCGCACGGCCACAGCTACATGGCGCGCGAGCACTTCAAGGGTGCGATCGAGTTCCGCAACGTCACCTTCACCTACCCCGGCGCGGGCAAGCCGACGCTGCAGGACGTGTCGTTCCAGATCGCGCCGGGCGAGCGCGTGGCCATCCTGGGCAAGGTGGGCTCGGGCAAGACGACGGTGGCCAAGCTGATCCTGGGGCTGTACCAGCCCGATTCGGGCGCGGTGCTGGTGGACGGCGTGGACGTGCGCCAGCTCGACCCCGCCGACCTGCGGCGCGCGCTGGGCGTGGTGCTGCAGGACGTGTGGCTGATGGGCGGCACGGTGCGGCAGAACATTGCGCTGGGCGCCGACTTCCCCACCGACGCCGAGGTGCTGCACGCTGCGCAGGTGGCCGGCGTGGACGATTTCGTGCGCCTGCACCCACAGGGCTACGGCATGCGCCTGGGCGAGCGCGGCGAGGGCCTGTCGGGCGGGCAGCGTCAGGCGGTGGCGATCGCGCGGGCGCTGGTCAGCAAGCCGGCCATCCTGGTCTTCGACGAGGCCACCAGCGCGATGGATGCCGCCTCCGAGACCGCGGTGCTGCAGCGCCTGGCGCAGGAGATCGGCCCGCGCACCTTCATCACCATCACCCACAAGGCCAGCCTGCTGCAGATGGTGCGCAAGATCATCGTGCTCGAGCAGGGCAAGGTGGCGGCGCAGGGCACGCCCGAGCAGTTCCTGCGGCAGCAGCAGGCGCAGGGCCCGCAGCCGGGCCAGCCGGGCGGGCCGCGCCCGGCGACGGTGGGTTGAGGCGGGCTCATGACAACAGACAAGAACAAGACCGGTGCCGCCCCCGCTGCGCTTGCCGGCCCGCCCGACGGCAGCGCCACGGCCCGTGCCCCCGCGCCGCTGGACCCGGTGGTCAGCGAAGCGCGCGAGCGCGCCCCGCGCACCGTGGCGGCCAGCGCGGTGCGTGGCGGATCGCTCAAGCGCGCGTCGACGTTGTTGCTGGCGTCGATCACCGTGTTCTTCATCGCGCTGTTCACCTGGATCTCGGTGGCCGAGGTCGACACCGTCACGCGGGCGCAGGGGCGGGTGATCCCCTCGTCCAAGCTGCAGCTGGTGCAGAACCTCGAGGGCGGCATCGTCACCGAGATCCGCATCAAGCAGGGCCAGCGCGTGGAGGCAGGCGACCTGCTGGTGCTGCTGAGCGCGGTGCAGCACGACGCCGATATGAAGTCACGCCAGCAGCAGGTGGCGGGCCTGCAGGCGCGCGCGGCGCGGCTGACGGCGCAGGCCGCCGGGCAGACCGCGCCGAAGTACCCGCAGGACGTGCTCACCGCAGCGCCCGAGGTGGTGGCGGCCGAGAACGCGGCGCTGCTGTCCAAGAAGCTCGAGCTCGAATCGCAGCTGCAGGTGCTGGACGCACAGATCGTGCAGAAGTCGCGCGAGCTGGACGAGGCGCGCATCTCGCTGCAGGCCGCGCGCAGCACGCTGGAGCTGGGCCGCGAGGAGCGCGCCACCGTGGCCCGGCTGGTGGAGCGCGGGCTCGAGCCGCGGCTGGAACTGGTGCGGCTGGACCGCTCGATGGCCGAGCTCGAAGGCCGGGCCCAGGTGGCGGCCGTCACCGTGACGCGGCTGGGCTCGGCCATCGACGAGATGCGGGCCCGCCGCAGCGCGCTGACGCAGCAGGTGCGCGCCGAGGCGCTGGGCGAACTCAACCGCACCGTCACCGAGCTCAGCGCCATCCGCCAGTCGATGCCGGCGCTGCAGGACCGCGTGGCGCGCACCGAGATCCGCGCGCCGATGAAGGGCGTGGTCAACCGCCTGTTCGTCACCACCACCGGCGGCATCGTCAAGCCTGGCGAGCCCATCGTCGAGGTGGTGCCGGTGGACGACGACCTGGTGGTCGAGGCCCTGGTGCTGCCCAAGGACATCGGCTTCGTCAAGCTCGGCCAGCCCGCGCGCGTGAAGGTCACGGCCTACGACTACGCCATCTTCGGCGCGATGGACGGCACGGTGAAGAACATCAGCGCCGACGCCGTGCCCAACGAGAAGGGCGAGGCTTTCTACCAGGTGCGCGTCGAGACCGCCACCAAGGCGATCGCCGCGCTCGACAAGCAGCTGCCCATCCAGCCCGGCATGCAGACGCAGGTGGACATCATCACCGGCAAGAAGACCATCCTGCAGTTCCTGTCCAAGCCCATCGTCGCGATGCGGGAGAACGCGTTCAGGGAGCGGTGAGGGGCAGTGAGCGTGCTCGTGCCTGATCGACGGCCCGTGCGGTGCAGCGGCCCGCGGCCCTGCGGTGGTGGCGCTCTCCCGGGTTCGGCAGCGACTGGATTCGCGCTTCGGGTGTGATCGACGACAGCGAGGGTGGACAGTGGCCTGGGCATTGACGATCGATGAAAGCAGTCTTCCACGCGCCGACGGCAGCTACGAAGACGCGCCCTTCAGCCTGGCGACGACTTTCCGACTCGCGCCAGGGGCCGGGCGGCAGGCACTGGGCTTGTTGACGACAGCTGACAACGATGTCTACAGCCTGGGCGTTCTGCCCGCCGGCAGCTACGCCTTCACCGTGACCCTGGGTGCCTGGTACAGCGGGGCCGGCTTCGGCGGCACCAGCCTGCCCACGCTGCGTCTGTACAACAGCGAACGCGTGTCCGTCGCGCAGTCCACGGCTGCAGGCACATTGACACACGTGCTGGATGCCGGTGCCCAAGGGGCTTACTTCCTGGGAGTGCTTGGCAGCCCTGGCGCGACGGCTTCGCAGTACGCGATCTCGTACGAGCGGCTTGCGCCGCCGCCCAACCAGCCCGTACAGGCGTCGGTCTCGATTGCCGGCAGCCCGGTGCCGGGCAGCACGCTGCAGGTGCAAGGCTACTTTTCCGATCCCAACGGCACCACATCCTCGGCGTTGACCATTCAGTGGACCTCGGGCTCGGGGGTCGTCGGCACGGGCAGCGCCTACACCGTGCGTGCCGAAGACCTGGGACGTGCCATCGACGTCTCCATCAGCTATGTCGACGACGCGGGCTATCTCGAGGTCTTCAGCCCGCAGGCCGTCACTGCGCGCGCGCCCGCCCCGAACGCACCCAAGCTCGTGTTCGACCCCTCTCTCACGGTCGTGATCGCGCCGCAGGTGCGGCTGCAGACGACGCTGGGCGACGTGGTGATGGAGTTGCAGCCCGTGCATGCGCCGGCCTCGGTGTCCAACCTGCTCGCTTACGTGGAGGACGGCTACTACGGCGGCACCTTGTTCCATCGCGTCGTCCCCGGCTTCGTGGTGCAGGGCGGTGGCTACACGCCCGGGGTGGTCTACAAGGCGCCCACCTACGCCCCGATCCCGCTCGAGTCCGCCAACGGGCTGTCCAATGTGCGCGGCAGCGTTGCCATGGCGCGCACCAGCGAAGCCGATTCGGCGACCAGCCAGTTCTATGTCAACCTGGTCGACAACAGTGGCTCCCTCGACGCTTCGGGCATCCAGCCCCCGGGCTACGCCGTCTTCGGCCATGTGGTCTCGGGCATGGCCGTGGTCGACACCCTGGCGGGCGTGCCCACCGGCACCGCGGGCGGGATGTCGAGCGTGCCCCGCACCGACGTCCTGATCACGGCCGTGACGCAGACGGTGGCCGGTCTGGCCCAGGGCCGCATGGCGACGCTGGCGCTGACCGATCTGGCGCCCGGCGGCACCTGGCAATACAGCCTGGACGCGGGCCGGGTCTGGAAGGAAGGCAGCGGCACCGTGCTGGCGGTGCCCGAGGGACGGTATGCGCTGGGCGACATCCTCGTGCGGCAGAGCGACTCTGCAGGCCGACCGAGCCTCGACACCAACCGCTTCGCCACCGAGTTGGTCGTCGCCGATCCGGCCGCGCTTCAGGTCCGGGTGCAGCCCTATGCCTGGAAGTCGCACGCCTTGCTGGAGGGGGTGCGGCTCGAAAGCATGGGCCAGCCCGCTGTGCTGACGGGCGCGGAAGGCGCCGTCCTGGACAACGGCGATGTCGATCCGACGATCGACATCGCAGCGACCCTGCCCATGGCGCAGACGCAAGCGCAGCAGGCTGCGGCGGATGCTGCAGTCACGCTGCAGGACGCGGTGGCGATCCTGAAGATGATCGCGGGCCAGCCGGTGAACGCGCCGGGGCGGGCGCTGTCGCCCTACCAGGCGCTGGCGGCGGATGTCGACGGCAACGGGGCGGTGTCGCTGGCCGACGCGCTGGGGGTGCTGCGGCACGCGGTGGGTGCTGCCTCGGCACCGGCGCCGGGCTGGGTTTTCGTGGAAGAGGCCGACGCGGGCATGCCGGCGCGGGCGACGTTGAACCCGGGGGTGGTGCCGGCCACACTGACCGGTGTGACGCCGGTGGCGGGGCACGTGGGCCTGGTGGGCGTGCTGCGCGGTGACGTGGACGGCAGCTGGGCGGCGCCGGCCGGCACGCCGCGGCTGGCGGATGGCTACTTCACCGAACTGGTGGACCGGTTGGATGCCCAGCACCCGGCGGCGGGATTCGAGTTGTCGCAGTGGGGGGTGTACCCGGGGTGACGGGCGGCGGCAGCTGGTTCCCGGGGCCGCGTCGCGTCAACCCGAGTTTGTCATCCTCTCAGCGCAACCCAAATAAAATCAACAGCTTAGCTCGTCACGGAGGCGCGTATGGCACTACGC
>JAIXWM010000160.1 GCA_027491255.1 Rubrivivax sp.
AAATCTTCATTCGCTTTCATAATGCGCGGATGCGATGTCTGCTTGGGGTTATCACCAATAAGCAGCTCTTCGTAGAGCTTTTCTCCGGGGCGCAAACCGGTGACCTCGATACCGATATCGCCATCAGGATTTTGCTCATCTTTGAGAGTCAGGCCAGAGAGTTCGATCATACGGCGAGCCAGGTCCATGATTTTTACTGACTCACCCATATCCAGTACAAAAACATCGCCACCCTTGGCCATCGCACCTGCCTGAATCACGAGCTGCGCCGCTTCAGGTACCGTCATGAAATAGCGGGTGATCTCTGGATGCGTGAGCGTAATCGGGCCACCATCACGTATCTGCTGCCGGAATTTAGGAACAACAGATCCTGACGAGCCCAGCACATTACCAAACCTGACCATCGTAAATTTGGTACTGCCCTTTGAAAATGATTGATTCGCCGCTAACGCCTGCAACACCATCTCTGCCAAGCGTTTACTGGCACCCATGATATTCGTTGGGCGAACTGCCTTGTCGGTACTAACCAACACAAAATCAGCTACACCATTTTCTGCAGCAGCCTTAGCCGCTTTGAGAGTACCCAAAACATTATTCTTGATGCCCGCGGCAGGGTTATGCTCCACCAGTGGTACATGCTTGTAAGCCGCTGCGTGATAGACCGTATCCGGCTTCCAGGTCGACATGATCTCATGCATGCGCTGCTCATCCTGAACCGACGCGAGCAAGGGAACCAACTTTATTTTGGAATCGGAGAGTTTTTCTTCCAGCTCTTGGTGAATAGCATAGAGCGCGAACTCAGTTTGCTCGATCAAGAGCAGACTTTCAGGGCCCACACTCAGAATCTGGCGGCAGAGCTCACTGCCTATCGAGCCACCTGCACCAGTCACTAGCACGACCTTATTGACAATATTCTTTGACAGCAGAATATGATTAGGAACGACGGGCTCACGGCCCAGCAAGTCATCAATATCGAGTTCACGCAAATCTGAAATGCTGACCTTACCCTGCGCAAGATCAGTCACGCTAGGCAAGGTCCGAACAGATACATGTGCGCTGCGCATGTCGCTAAGGATTTCATTACGGCGCTTGCGGCCTATGCTGGGCATGGCTAGTAATACATCGCTGATGTTAATTGTTGGTACGAGATTAGGTAAGTCATCCGGACTATAGATCGGCTGACCATTCAGTACATGGCCATGCAGGCGGTCGTCATCATCCAGGAAACCTACCACCTGCATTTCGTGACTGTTTGCCATGGCAGCAGCCAGTTGCCGACCTGTTCGGCCTGCGCCGTAGATGAGAACTTTCGGGCGCGCGGCGCGTTTGAGGATGCTTTGGTATTGATCACCCAACCATATACGGGCCAATGCCCGAGACCCGCCAACAAATAGCATTAGAAGAATGGGTTGGATGATGCCGACGGTGCGGGGTACCTCTTTGATGCCGATGGCCGTAAAAATCGACGCATAGAGCAGGCCGTAGACACCGATCGCTCTCGCGACGGTTAACAGTGCCGGCCAACCGGTGTAACGGAAGATTGCTCGATAGAGGCCGGAGACAACGAAAATCGGCAGAGCGAGTCCGACAGACACCCCAATGGCCCACAATGCGTTTCCTGATAGAGACACCAATTCACCCAGGCGAAGGTAGTAAGCGAGCCAGACGGTAAAAATGCAAAGACCCAGATCAACTGACAAAACGATGATGCGCTTCGCCATACGGGGCAAACCCAACACCGGCATAGCGAGCTTGAAAAGTGATTTATTCATCTCGTTCCCCTGAATGCATTAATCATTTTTCGTTTACCTTCGGTGACTTCAATGTGAAACGCCATCTCTAACTAAAACCTTCAGCGCTGTGAGCCACAAAATCTTCAGATCAAATGCAAGTGAACGTCTCTGGAGATATTCAACATCGAACTGCACTTTCTGCGGGATGGGTAACTCATCACGGCCGTTAACCTGAGCCCAACCAGTGAGACCGGGCACGAGTTCATGAACATCGTGCTGAGTTCGCAGCGCAATTAAATCGTCTTGATTAAATAGCGCCGGCCTTGGGCCTACAAAGCTCATGTCGCCTTTGAGGATGCTCCAGAGTTGGGGCAATTCATCCAGACTGCTTTTGCGAAGAAATGAGCCGATTGGAGTCAGCCACTGATCTGGATTTTGCAGTAGGTGCGTGGCCACTGCAGGGGTGTCTATGCGCATACTGCGGAACTTAGGCATCATGAATCTCTTGTTTGACTGCCCAACTCGGTGTGACCAGTAAATCACAGGGCCGGGTGAGGTTATTCGGACCAAAAGTCCAATGAACGCAATCGGGACAAGAAAAACGGCGCCAAATACAAGACACAACAAAAGATCAATGCCGCGTTTCAAAATAAATCCAACCCGCAATTAGAAGTAAGGAACTTCAGAAGTTGGAGTAAATCACTTGTCATTTTTATCTGCAAGAAACTCAAGAAATTTTAATGGGTACTTCGAAAGAATTTTGAGTATATTTGTTTTAATACCATTTTCACGACACGCTCTGAGAACCTCGGCATTCAGGGTGATTGAATTTCTCCACCCTGCGTTACTAACCCCACCGGAACGCATCATGACGAGAATTTCTGGTACGTATCTAAAGCGAAGACGATTACCTTGAAATATGCGTGTCATCATTTCAAAATCTCCCGCAATCCGATAATCTGTCCGAAATGAACCAATCCGCTGATAAATTTCTCTGCGCATGAAAAAAGCTGGATGGGCAGGCATCCAGCCCCAGGCGAGACGTCTGGGGTGGAAGCGGTCCGACCGATAGCGACGCACGATTGATTGCGTATCATCCCCTCGAAAAAAAACGACATCTCCGAAGAGCACATCTAGACCTTCATCGCTCATCAATGTCGCGACACGCTCAAGTACGCCAGAATTGGTATAGCGGTCATCAGCGTTCAGAAAACCGACTACGTCCCCAGTGGCAAGTCGCAGACCCTTGTTCATTGCGTCGTAAATACCGCAGTCGGGTTCAGAGAGAAGCTTGGCAACATGAGCGCCATGCAGATTAATGACTTCGGCTGTAGCATCGCTGGATGCGCCATCGATGACGATGTGCTCAACCCATGCCAGACTCTGTCCCGCCACCGAACGCAATGTATCTGGCAAAGTGGTCGCGCTGTTGCGTGTGACAGTTATGACCGTCATCTTCATATCGACCCGCCTGCGAAACAACGCCTAGCAACAGCAACAAATTCTTGGGCGAATGCACTGACTCTGGATTCTGCGGCAGCGGCAGCCTCCTTGCTTCGTCGATCGCGCTCTTCCGCCGGCAACGGCCTAAACCCTGCGAGGACTTCAGCAAGCGATGCAGCGGACGAGCGGTCAAAATAGCTCGCACCATCCCCTGCCTGCTCGCGATGGACCGATAGATCAGACAAGATCAAGGGCACGCCAAGTGCTCGTGCCTCCTCTACGGTCGTGCTCCAACCCTCGAACAGGGATGGGTTGAGCAGAGCGACACTGGCCCTCATCAACGCACCGAGGTGCTCGTAGGGAATCAGTCCCAACAGCCGGAAGTCCTCCTCCACGCCGAGCAACCGGATGCGCTCGCATAGAAGCTCATAGTGCTCCGGGGCACGCGGGTCACGAGTGTTACCAGACGCGACAACCACTACGCGACGCCCCTGTTGACGCAACAGCGCGAGCGCGTCTGCCACCAGCAAGTGGTTCTTGTGTAACCAGAATTGGTTAGGCAGATAGAAAAAATCATGCGACAAGCCATAGCCGTCGGCGATACTCCGCACTGCATAGGCCTCCATCGGTGCGGGTGGTGTGACAGCGAAATGCACCGTGTGCGTGCGCCCCTTTGTTGCCGGATAGAAGCGCTCGCAGTCCTTGCAGGCATCGTCGCTGCTAAGCATCACCGTACGGCCGGCGGCGATCTGGGCGCGAAACCCGAGTTCGCGCTTCAATCTGGCGAACGGTGAAAAATGCCTGGGAAGATGGCGATGCTGAAAATCCGACAGCCAAGCAATGGCCGGGATGTTTATGCGCGCCCCGAAGAACTGTGCGGCCTCGAAGACGACGTCGATTCGCTGGTCCGCCAACAGATGCTTCATTGCGCCGTCGGCGCCGAACGCAAGTGACACCGCCAGGGAGCGCAGGCGACGATCGCGGTCAAGTGCGGACGTCTTAACTAGTTCCACTCCGGGCAGGCGGCCGAAGGGATCCGTCTCTTCGGCAGTGACGTCACCGCCAAAGAAAAGCACTGGGGTCAACACGCCAGGGCAGTGGGTTGCCAGCGCCCTGACAAGGTTGAGCAGGTAATTGCGCCCCCCAGTCCAATCGTTGCCGCCAAAGAGCGGAAAGGCGACCCTCATGAGCTGCGACCTGTACCCGCCTGCCCCTGAAACCAGCGGACGTATTCAACGATTCCCTGCTGCGGCGAGATGCTCCATTCGAAACCGAGCGCCTGTAGGCGTGACGGATCAGCAACCAGACTGAATGGGTCACCGGCACGCACCTTGTCATTAAACTGCAATTTGCTGCGCTGCCCTCCAGCAGCGAAGCCATCGATTACCGTTTGCGCCACCTCTCGGACCGAGGTAGCGTGACCGCTGCCGACGTTGAAAGTTGGTACCTCGGGCGAAGGCAGTTTGGCCGTTGCCTCGATCGCCCGCAGCACATCGGAAACATGCGTCCAGTCGCGCAATTCGTCGCCCGTACCGCTGAGTTCGATGCTGTGTGGAGCATCCTGCAGGCGGCGGCAAAGGTCCCACAATAACTGCTTGCGCAATCCCGGCCCGTATACAGAGAATAAGCGCAACACTAGGCAGTTCAGGCCGTAGCAGCTCGCATAGGAACGACACAACTGCTCCATCATCAGCTTGTGATACCCATACGGGGAGAGTGGCTGAGTGGACGCCGATTCGGCAATGTGGCCCGAGTGGCCGACACCATGTACAGCGGCGCTAGAAACAGCCACAAGGCGCGTCGGCGGCGACTCTAATCGTAACCACTCAAGAAGTTCCGCGGTAGTTGTTACCGTACGCGCGAAATCTTCGCGTGGGTTAGCGATGGCTGCACCAACCGACGAGCCCCCGGCCAGATGCACGACGAGATCCGGTGCACCGTGGGTCGCGCGCAGAGAGGTCAGATTGCTGCCAGCGATCTCACCATTCAACCATGCTGCGAGTCCAGCCTCAGTGGCAGCGTCAGGCCAGAGACCGTGACCGAGGCCTAGCACAATATTACCGTGCGCAGCGAAATGGCGGGCCAGATGCTGACCGATGAATCCCTTCGCCCCAGTGATCCAGATAATCATTTATCCGCCTTCATCGCGACAAAGGAGTAGAGCCGTCCCGGACGATTGTCTAATACTGCAAGTACACGGCGCGCCAGTTGCCATATCTGCGGCACCGCCAGAACCGTTGACAGTATGCCTGTTGTGCCCGGCAGAAAGCGGCCGGCGCGCCGTACAATCTCCTGCTGCAACCCGTCCAGCTTATACGGAGAGAAGTTGATCGGGCTCGCAAAAGGATCCAGCACCTGCTGCAGATTTAAGCCCGCCTGCTCCAGCGCGCCCCGATACTCTGCCAGAAGAAAAGCATTCTCTCCACCATAGAGATGATGCAGCGGGTGAGCATCTAGAAATGCCTGCTTGTCAGCATGGCGAGAGATCACGTGCTCACGAATGGCCAACATACGGCCGCCCGGGCGCAGGACTCGGGCGAACTCACGGCAGGCGGCGGCAAGATCATGCGTATGGTGAAGAACTGCACGAGCAAAAACCAAATCGAAACTGGCGTCGGCAAAAGGCAGCCTTTCAGAGAATTCTTGGACCACAGCGATCGGCAATCCCGTATCGTGGGAAAGAGTGCGAATTGCCCCCGCGCCAACTAGGTAACTATCGTCGGGCTCAAGTGCGGTCACGGTGAACCCATCGCGAGCAAGGGCGTAGCTAGCAATACCACGACCGGCCCCGACATCGAGAGCGGTGCCGACTCTGGGCAAAAATTCTCTCACCGCTATCCATTCGTCGCTGCACCAGTAACGCTCAGCTGAACCGATCAGTGGATCATCGTAATAGGCGTCTCGAACCAGTGCCTGCCGGTCTGGCTGGGACCGCAGCCAACGTACTGCTGCATCCCAAGTCGCAAAGAGCGGAGCCTGGTCTCTAGCGTTCATCATCCGAAAGTACTCGGATCACCCGAGCTGGGTTACCGCCAACAATGCAAAATGGGGGGACATCACGAGTTACCACGGCGCCCGCAGCCAAAATTGCCCCTTCACCTACAGTAATACCTTTGAGTATTGATACCCCAAAACCAATCCAAACCCTATCGCAGATCTTCACGGGAGCAATCTTGACATGACCCCAGTTCTTCTTTCCATTTGCCCACTGCGATACATCATCTTTCCTGTGTCGCCATTTTAGTGAATGCGAGTTGTGATCCACTATCGTTACGCCCCATGAAACTATGACATCACTCCCAATCTCTATCTTTGTGTGGCAGACTAAATGGCTTGCCCCTATGTATGTTCTATCGCCAATAATCACAGCTCCGGAGCGGCTATCGAAGTCAATTCGACAGTTAATGACCGAGTTTTCTCCTATAACAACTTGGCCTCTCAATGCCCCGACCCTAACCCAGTCAACCGATGTTCCTATTCCGTATTGCAAATGGGTACGCCTGGGGTTTGCAAGCTTGGCAAGTAGATTTAGTAAAGCCTTCATCGGGCTCTCAGCCTCCGAGCGAAGTTCTTAGCTGCGATCCATCGCAAGTGATCAACTAATGCACCTAACCAACGACCATTCGTTTTTCGAAGTGACTTTTTTACAAGCATGAAATCAAATTGATCAACATTTACATTGTCAGGGAGACCCAGTTCACCGGTTAGACACTCGACCCGATCATCGCCAAAGTTCCGCAGGATGCCACGGCCATGACTACCCGTGCCGTCGAAACCAATATTGCGCACTAGCGTTCTAGGAGGGAATACTGTCAAGGTATCGTTCTGAAAAGCTGACCAATACCATCGAACCGCCCATGAGTCTCGTCGCCCCACCATCTGCCGCACCAGCATAGTCGAATAACCATAAGCACCATCAATATCAAATCTGTAACGGAGAACGTCGTCAACTAGGAGGCGGTCCCATCCTGTTGCAGAGACATCGAAACGATCCCAAGCGCGCTTCCATGTGGCCCAACCCCAGGACACGGTCAACGGCAGGAACAGAGCGTCGCGTCGCTCAGCGAACTCGTCAACGTCGAACATATAGCCAGAAACCTGAGACACGGCATGCTCGTCAGCATAACGGTCGAGAGCAGCATTCATGTAGGTCAGAAAATCTGAGGCTAATAGAAGATCGTCTTCGATAACAATGGCTCGCCCGAAACGTCGCGTTACTTCAGTTACGCCACCGATGATCGATCTAGACAGCCCTTGGTTGATATCGCTAAAGCGATACTCGGCGGCCGAACCTAGCATATCGCGCGCAAGGCATCGCGTGGCCTGAACTCCTGCGATTTCTTCAGCAGTCTTTGGGCCATCGCCGTAGACGATGACAGGGCTACCGTCGAACCCTTCGCATTGCATCAGGCTAGACAGCGTGCGCCGAAGGTGATCAGGCCGTCGGTAGGCAAAGATGACGATAGGAGCGGCGGCCATCAGTTACCGCTTCGCTCAATGCAGGTGGCAAGCCACATCTGTGTAGAAACGAGCTTGTACAGATGATGCTCCGCCCCCATGACACCACGCCGGTGTCGTTCTATCAGGGCCCTGACGGCAACCGGATCACACCACTCGTGCAGTAGGCCGCGCTGATCGAGCAGTAGGTGCTCGATCTCTCGGCCTTGCTCGGATGCTAGCCAGTCGCCGACCGGCGTCGGGTACCCCTTCTTGTCACGGCGATTGCCGATCACCTCCTGAGCATGCCCGCGCAGGTACTCGCGCAGAACCCACTTAGTCTCTCCGTTGCACAGTTTCCAGCGTGTCGGCAGGCGAAACAGCCACTCGACCAACCGGTAGTCCAAGAACGGATGGCGGGCCTCAACCGAATGGGCCATGCTGATCGCATCGCCGTAGTGAAGCAAGCCGGGCAGGATGGTCCGTGAATGGTCTTCGAGTAGGCGGACCAAGACAGGGTCGCCGCCTACGTCGGACGCCGGCATATGCGGCGGCACGCCGATCCCGGGGCGAAGCAGCGACTGGAAACCGAGGCGACGACGACGCCAGCTAACGAGTCCCGGCCAGGTCTCGCGCAGCATCCAGGCAGCAGCCCAGCGCAGCGAGAAGGTCGCACGCATCCCCTGCAGGCGGCCAAGCAGACCCGCCAGATTTCGGCCCTCCGAATAGCTCCCTTTGGCATAGGCCAGCAGTTCGAGGGCCGCGTACTGCGGGTAGCCGGCAAGGCTTTCGTCGGCGCCCTGTCCCTCGAGCAGGACCGGGACACCTTCGCTGCGCGCCCGCTGCATTAGGCACCACAAGGGATACACCGCCGGCGAGTAGCCAGGCCCGTCCATGTGCCAGACCACGTCGCGCATGACGCTCAACCAAGATGCCTGCGGCGCCGCAACCGCGATCAGGCTGGCGCCGACCGGTTTACAGGCGCGTTGTGCCCACTCGAGTTCTCCAGAATTATCCGCGTTGTAGACAGAAGTAAAGCACTCGATGGCGCGGGCGCTGCCGGCGCTGGCGGACGCGAGAATAGCCGTCGAGTCGAGGCCGCCACTAAGGGTGAGGCCTACGGGAACATCGCTGCGTAGGCGCAGGCGCACGGCATCGTCGAATAGGGCCTCGAACTGCGTGATCGCCTCGTCCGCGCCCAAGTCTTCGACTTCATCGACCGGATAGCGCCAATATGCCTGGAGACGAAGGGGCTCCGATCCTTTGAGTACCCCGAAGTGGGCCGGCGGGAGCACGCGAATGCCCGCATAGAATGATTGGTCTCCCGCATAGAGGGAGTTGTTGGCCAGGAAATCCAGCAGTGCCGAGTGACAGACCCGCCGGTGCTCCGGAAACAGGTGCAGCAAGGCCTTGGGCTCAGATGCGAAGGCAAAACCGTCGGGGCCGGCACGGTAATACACTGGTTTGACTCCGAAGCGGTCGCGCGCCAGGAGCAAGCGCTGCTCGCGGGGTTGCCAGAAGCCGAAGGCGAACATGCCGTTCAGCCGAGCCAGAGCCTGATCGCCCCATTCTAGCAAGGCGTGTAGCAATACCTCGGTGTCGGAGGTGCCGACGAAACGATGGCCGCGCCCAGCAAGTTCGGCACGCAGCTCGACATGATTGTAGATCTCGCCGTTGAAGACGATAGCCGCACCGGATTCTGGATCGAGCATCGGTTGATGTCCTGCCGGCGAAAGGTCGACGATCGAAAGGCGACGATGCCCGAGCAATGCACCTGACAAGGCGGCGATGCCCCGGTCATCCGGACCGCGATGCGCGAGCAGATCCAGCGCCTCGCCGAAGAGATCCTGATCAGGCGACCCGGCAGCGCCGATCCAGCCGAGGATGCCGCACATTCAGCTGCCCGCCCCGTCGGTCCTGCCGGCACGTCGCGCGATGCCACGCAGAACGTAATCCAGTTCGCCGCGCCCTAGCATCTGGCCCAGCCGGCGCATCTGGTAAAGGCGCCGCTTCCAAGACGGCACCTCGCGCCCGGCAAGAATACGTTGGTTTTCCTCAGAGAAATGAGTCGCTTGGTTGGATGTCTTGGTCGCGCCGTGCAGACGCAAGCCGCCCCAGCTTCGATTGACATGCACGCCGCGGCAAGCTGCGGTCAACCGCAGGAACCAATCGTAATCGAAGGAACAGTGATAACTCTCATTGAGCAGGCCAACAGCACTTTGCACGTCGCGGCGCCAAAATGCCGCCTGATTGGCCAGCAGCATACCTTCGGCTAACATCGCGCCGTGGTCGGGGGTGACGTAGCGCAGGTCGCGCAGCAGCCTGTCGTTCTCGTCGATGAGCTTCATGTTTCCGACAATCAGGCCCGCCTCGGGCTGCTCTGCCGCGACCTCGGCCAGATCGGAAAATGCCCCAGGGAAGAAAACGTCATCCGAATTCTGCCAGCACAGCCAATCACCACTGGCGCGACGAAGTCCCTTGTTGATCGCATCGACCTGGCCGCGATCTGGCTCGCTTACCCAATAGGTAAGGCGGTCGGCATATTTGCGAATGAGATCAACACTGCCGTCGGTTGAGCCGCCGTCGATGACAATGTACTCGAGGTTCGAGTAGCCTTGGTCTAGGACAGACCGCATGGTGCGCTCGAGAAATTCTACTTGATTAAAACTGGGCGTAATTACTGATATGCGCGGACAGGACTGACGTAAATCGGTGGAGCCAGCGCAGGAAGTCACCGCGCGGTCCCTTTTTGTAGCCCAGCTTTGCACAGATAAACGGAGCGATCGATCATGAGGCGGAATCCTTCCGAAACACTAGAAGCATATGGTCGCGAGCTGTCATCCACGCAGGAGGAGACATCTCCAGTTCTGGGTGTTTCTGGACATTGATGCCCCCGAACCCTCGCCGACGAAGAAAAGCAAACAGCGCCGGAGCATAGCGCAGCAGAAGATTGGCCGAAGATTCGTACATTATTGCTCGCAACACTCCGGATCCATCCGCGTGAGAGAAGAAATTGAGATGTTCTAGATGAAGGCCTAACTTAGGGGCAATCCGCTTTGCCCAGCCTGGGTTAATGAAAGAAACATGTTCAGCAATACAGCAATACCAATACCGACTCCCCATCATGCGCCAGGACATTGCATCTGTGTTGCCCGTAGTGATCACAATGTAGCCCCCAGAACGCACAGTTGAGGCCAGCGCAGCGATGAACTCCCCGGGATCAGTACTGTGCTCGATGACATCGGCCGCAATTGTTACATCCGCTATCGGACCGAGCTCGCCCAAGTCCGAAAAATCACTACCAACAATTTTAACTCCCCTGGATTTGGCGCGCGCAGAGGCAGTCGGATGTATCTCGACTCCATGCAAGAGAAAGTCTCGTCCGAGCGATTCCAGAAGCCTTCCATCATAGCAGCCCACGTCGAGAATACGCTTCACGCCCTTCTTCGCGAGTATCCAATCGCGAATCAAGCGCCAATCTGCCCGGCTCTCAGTTGTTGCGGGCCAGTTTTCGGCACTGCCGGAGGCGTAAAGAGCACTGAGTTCCTGCGGGGAATGCTGTGGAAAGCGAAAAAACATAAGGCATGCCAGACACTCATACAGACCCCCTCCTCCGAGGGGCACTTCAAGAGTGTGACCTGCAAAGAGGCTGCAAGGAGGAATAGCCCCTATGTAACGCAGTTCGTCCGAAGCACAGCTGGGACATTCGATCGTAGGTACCACCAATTTTGTTTTATCCGGTGCAGGAGAATTGAATTCCGACAATAGTCGACTTGGTCAAGCGCAAGCCAATACCCATTAGCGGATCCAAACTCAATTGTAGATGACTGGGCATTGATAGCAGAAGTTTTTCTTGATTTCGGCCCCAGGCATACCAGGGTCAAGCATCATCCGACGAGCAAGAGCATAGTCAGGGCCGTTAAAGACGCTCGCGAATGAAGCATCCACAACAGACCCCATATTAATAGCTTCCTGTTCGAGCGAGTATGGGTTGTCGTTTCTGTATTGACAGCATGGGATAACATCACCGTTATACAGAACGACACTTGCAAAATGCGGCCATCTGCACATAGGCAATCCCCGAGCCTTCTTCGGGGTTCTGCGAGGCATCATCAGCTTAACCCAACCGCCAGGCTCGTTAGTACCCGGAAAAATTCGATGATCATCCACGCCAATACGCCTGCAGAATTCCTCAACTTGGGGCATTTCGTGCCGGTTGTGCTCAAAGACACAGGTCTGTACGGTGATCCAAAGATCCCGGACACCCAGACGATTTCTCGTTGATGTGACGCGCTCTAAGTTGTTTTTAACTAATTCGACGTTGCCGTTTACGCGAGTCTTGCCGTAATTCTCTTGAGTAAATCCATCTAGGGCCACTGTTATCTGACGTAAGCCGGACTGAACCATTAACTCCATTTCGTTGTCGGATATTTTCAGCGAAAAGTTAGAAGTGAAATAGCAATTAATCCCTTTGCCACTTGCGTAGGCGATCATCTTGTAAATCTCTTTGTTTAGCAAAGGCTCGCCCAAGTGATACAGGCTAAAAGCAAGCGTCTTGCCCGCCAATTCATCGGTTAATTTTTGAAACAACTCAAAGCGCATTTCCTTATTTTTGAAATCTTGCCTTTCTAATTCTGCTGGCTCAGCGCCGTGAATGCATACCGGACACTTAAGCTGGCAAAGGGGAGTCACATCAATTTTAACCAACAGTGGGTAAGTTTTAAGACTCTCTAATCGGAAAAAATACTTAAGCATAAGTTTGAAGATATTCCAAAGCTTACTTGGGCGCCAGATCCCGAAAAGAAAAACCATTTTCTTTTGCTTTACCGCTTTTAATTGACTTCCCATTGGTTAATTTCCTTTTGTAAAATCTGCAAACTGCTTACTATTTTAGAAATTCGTCAAATTAAGTGCGCGACTTGATGCTAAATGAGCTCACTTGGGTTCCTAGATGGGTCTTAGCATTACAGCGCGACCAATCAGCGAGTGAAATTACTTTATCGCAGCTTAGATAAACAGATTTTAGATTCTCGATGACAGACGCAATAAAAAATTAAAATTAGCTTATTTCGCACGCGAAAGAAAAAAATCTATAAGCCGCATCAATAACGGCTCTCGGTAAATCAATACACTGAGTCCTAGAGTGATTACCATTAATCCGAACCAGCCGCCACCCTCGAAAACACTCCACAGTAGCGCCGCAACTAGCAGGCCTAAACTCATCACAACGCGACGACACACACCCCTGAGTACATCTCCCTCTATCAGTATTGCCTGACGTTCCACTACGCATCGGTTATAAATCGCCAATCCATTTACAACAGTAGCCACTAACAGTCCGAAGCCTGACCCTACTAGTCCAAAGACTGGCACAAGTAGCATTGAAAGTGAAAGATTCGCTACCGCGAGAAGGACGTGTAGCTTAAAAATAAAGTTCCACTCGCCACGCCCGACAAGACTAATATACAGGGGTGTTATTAGTATCATTACGAGGTTTGAAACCGACGCCACCCCAAAAAAAAACATCAACGAAGAAGCATCAATCTTGACCCAAATTCGACCCACCCAATACAGAAATAAGATGCCAAATATATGCATAGCCACTGCGGGTACAGCAAGAAGAACGATTGCTTTGGCGAAGCTCTTGCCAACGGCTCTTCTATCCTCATTTCCAATATGCAAGAAGACTCGCATTACGGCCCCAAAAAGGTGCTGTATCCCCCAAATGACCTTCATAGCCAAATCATAAACCGCCACCGCAGCAACGCCCGAATAACTTCCAAGTATTAACTTATTGGCTGGCTCAAGAAACAAATTGAGCAACGATGCTGCCTGCAATATTCCGCCAGAGCGAAGTAGGTTCAATACACCGCGCCAGTAATTTGCGCGTAAGCCTTTGACATGCAGCGGCAATGCCAAATTTCGCCTAACAAGAAAGAGCAAAAGCATATCAACAAGAGCCCCAGCGGCAAGGATGGAGATGAAGTGCCAAGTCTCGATTGTCGAATTACTAAGCAAGTTTATTACAAGTGTGCCAGAAACAAACGCTGGCCCCACCAGCTGCGCCCTCGAAGCAAGGTCCAGCCGCCCCGCACCCTCGATAACTGCTGCCTGCAAAGCAACGCAAATCTGCACGCCAGTCAACATACCCATTAACAAAATTACTAAACCAAACTGTGAG
>JAIXWM010000094.1 GCA_027491255.1 Rubrivivax sp.
CGGAAGGCGTAGAATATTATGGCACTACATTATGGATCTGCGAGTGGGGTTCAATCCAGACAAGGGCTTACGGCTGGCCAAAGACAGGTACGGGGGAAAAGTTGACAAAGTCGGGCTAGACGACGATGACTTACATACGCCGAGTGATTCCCGCGTTGAGTCAGGGCACATTCAACAACCAATTGAGACAGACGCCGGTTGGCCACCAGGGCCAGAAGATGACGAGTATTGGCAGTCAGTTGAGCGCGACGTGAGTGGAGGGGCACTGTAGAAATACGAGTTCCAAGTTCGAGCGACAGCTTGCAAAGTTCACGGCCGACCGCACAGGGTCGGATCCGGGTGTTCGATCTTCGCGCTTGAATGGCCGCTTCGCCACATGGATCTGGCGTTCAACTGGAAGCGTCGTTCAGTTCCTCAGCAGCCGATGTCTGCGCGCGCCCCCCCCCAGCGGGCCATAGTGGTGGCGGATCTCGGTCGGAATCGCTGGCGCCTTTGGTCCGGAACACGCAGTGACGACGTTTTGCGACGCGGCTGGTCGGTCAGGCTACATCCGGAACAGGGTCTGCGACAGGCGGAAGCGCTGGTGCTGGTCACTGACGCCCACGCCAATCTCAAGCTCGCGCTCGACCGCACCGGCCTTCATCTGGAAGAACAGGGCCTCGCGCACCTTCTGGACGAACTTCGACATCTGCGCGACGTCGAGCGCCTTGGCCTTGCGGTTTCGGGCCAGAAGGGCGTCGGCGATCTCCCTGTAGGTCATCCAGTCGCCCCGGTGCCGCAGGACGGTCAGCGTGCCGCTGCGCAGGTTGCCCCACTTGAGCGGGCCGATCTGGACCCTCGTCTTCACCGTCTTCACGGCTTCTGGGTCGAAGTCGATGCCCAGCAGCGGCATCAATCCGATGATGCGGCTCATGTGGAGCTTGACGTCGCCGACGGGGATCATGACCTCCTCGCCAGCGCTCGCCTTGCCCAGCTCGCCCTTGAGGCGGCCGTACAGCCGCACGAGCGCCTGGGCCGTCTGGACCGTGGGGATGGGCAGGAGTGCCTTGGACCTGCGTGTCTTGCCACCCATGTGCAGGCCGCCTTGTTTGTCGTTGAGATCGCCCACCGTGCCCGCCCTGGAGATGTTGGTCTCCTGGCATTGAACCTGGGTCCGGCGGCCCCGTCCAGGCGGCCTCAGGGGGCGTTTGTTGGATTCTCTAACAAGGCGTTGTTGGCTTCTCTAACGACCTCTTGTTGGCTTCTCTAACGAGCGAAATCTTGTTGGGTTCTCTAAGTAATCGCGGGGCGGGGCTGCAAGCCCCGCCATGGACCAGGATGACCGGTCTCAGCGGATGGAGGTGAAGCGAGCCTCGGGCCGGTCGTCTGACCGGTGGATCGTCGTCACCCCTTGCTTCATCGCCCAGGGGCGCACCTGATGGTGCAGAGGGATGAGCAGCGATTCATCGCGGGTGCGAACCAGCGCGTCACGGATCATCTGGTTGCGCTTGGCGGTGTCGGTCTCGGTCTTCATGGCGTCGACGAGCCTGTCGACCGTGGCGTCGCTGGTCTTGCTGAAGTTGAAGTTGCCATCGGCGCCGGTGGTGCGGGTGCGCACCAGCGACTGCAGCGAGTATTGCGCGTCGTAGGTTGCCACGCCCCACCCAAGCAGGTAGATCGAGCTGTCGAAGTTCTGCACCTTCTGGATGAAGGTGGCCATGTTCTCCGCCGCGAGCGTGGCCTTGACGCCGACCCGAGCCCACATCGCCACGACCGCCTGGCAGATCTCCTCGTCGTTGACATAGCGGTTGTTCGGGCAGTTCAGACGCACCTCGAAGCCGTTCGGGTAGCCGGCGTCGGCCAGCAACTTCTTCGCGCCCTCGGCATCCGCCTTCACCGGCGTGTCGAGCTCGGGCGTGTGCCCGTTCACTCCCGGGGCGACCATGATGCCTGCGGGGATCGACAGGCCGCGCATGATGTTGCGCCGGATGGCCTCCCGGTCGATGGCCATCGACAGTGCCTGGCGGACGCGCTTGTCGGCAAAAGGATTCTTGCCCTTGATGTTGCTGTGCTTGAGCTCCGCGCTGCCCATGTCGGGGGCGAGATAGATCGTGCGCACCTCCGGGCCGTCCACCACTTGCAGCCGGGTGTTTGCGCGCAGACGCGCGATGTCCTGCGTCGGCAGGTCGGTCAGCATGTCGACATCACCCGACAGCAGGGCGGCCACACGTGTCGGATCGCTCTTGATCGGGGTATAGATGACTTCCTTGACATTGCCCTGGTGCTTGTCCCACCAATCGTTGTTGATCGACATCGTGATCCGCTGCTCGGGCGCCCACGACGTGATCCTGTACGCACCGGTGCCCATCACATGGCGCGAGGCGAAGTTCTCCTCATTGGCCTTGTAGTTCTGGACGTTGCTCGTGTTGTTCTTGGCGGCCCACGCCTTGCTCATGATCCGGAAATCGATGATGTTGCGCAGCAGAAGCGGGTTCGGCGCGCTCATGATCATGTCGATCGTGTGATCGTCGATCTTGCGGATCTCGCTGATGCCGGTGACGTAGATGCCCATGGTGCCGTTGGGCTGGCGAATGCGGTCGAACGAGAAGATGACGTCGTCGGCGGTGAGGGGTGTGCCGTCATGGAACTTCACGCCGCGGCGCAGTTCGAAGCGAACCTGGGTTGGGGAAAGGAAGGTCCATTTCGTCGCCAGCGCGGGCTCGACCTCGTACTTCGCGCTGTACCGGGTCAGGCCCTCGTAGGCGTGCATCAGGATTGCGTTCGTCGTCGCGTGGTTCTGGGAATGCGGATCCAGCGTCAGGATGTCGTTCTGGGCAGCCCAGCGCAGGGTTTGCGCCTGGGTGGGCGCAGCGGCGAGGGCGAAGGCGACAGCGATGGACGCCATCAAGGCATTGAGCTTCATCGGGAACTCCTGGGAAAAGCGGTCAAACACCAATGCTAGGCCTCCGGCGGCGTCCAGTGAATGGGGAAAGCCCGAAACCCCGGCGCGACCTCGGGCTTCGGTGAATGCTGCGTGGAGGGCCGGCAGCCGCGGTTGTGCTTCGCAGGCCGGCTGCGAATCCAAGCAGGGCCGAACCGTTCGCCCAGCCCCGCCCGGCCCGGGGTGTGCTGCACTGGTTCATGCTGCGCTGCACCACTTGTCAGGAAACTGCGGGCTTTGGCGAGTTCCAATGTGGGCCGTGGAGGCACTTGGGCAGGGCGGATGCTAAAGTCTCGAGTGGATTTCGGGCAGTCATTGCCGACGTCGGTTTGACGCGCAGGCGTCAGGCGGCGGATCGCAATCCGCCAGTCGGCGCAGCCGGTTGCGCGGAAGGTTCATCAACCCATCGGAGCGCCGGAAACCGGCGTGAGAGGTGAGCGAGACATGATGCAGCAGTACAGGGGCAACTCCTACCTTTTCGGGGGCAATGCCCCTTACGTCGAGGAGTTGTACGAGGCGTATCTCGACAACCCGGGCAGCGTGCCAGACAACTGGCGCGCCTATTTCGATCGTCTGCAGCACGTCCCGGCCGTCGATGGCAGCGAGAGTCGCGACGTGGCCCACGCGCCGGTGGTGGAGTCTTTCGCCCAGCGCGCGAAGGCAAACGCCTTTGCGCTCAAGGCCAGTGAGGCCGACCTGGCAGTTGCACGCAAGCAGGTGCATGTCCAGAGCCTCATCGCAGCCTACCGCTTCCTCGGGTCACGCTGGGCCGACCTGGACCCCCTGAAGCGCACCGAGCGTCCCAAGATCCCCGAACTCGAGCCGGCGTTCTACGACCTGTCCGAGAGCGACATGGACATCACGTTCTCGGCCGCGAACACCTACTTTGGCAAGGCCGAGCACATGACCTTGCGCGAGATCGTGCAGGCCTTGAGGGACACCTACTGCGGCACGATCGGTGCCGAGTTCATGCACATCACCGATCCGGCCGAAAAGCGCTGGTGGCAGCAGCGGCTGGAAAGCGTGCGCAGCAAGCCGACCTTCAGCGTCGAGGAAAAGCGTCACATTCTCGACCGGCTGACCGCCGCGGAGGGACTGGAGCGCTATCTGCACACCAAGTACGTCGGCCAGAAGCGTTTCTCGCTCGAGGGTGGCGAGAGCTTCATCGCGTCCATGGACGAGGTCGTGCAGCGCGCGGGCGTCCATGGTGTGCAGGAGATGGTCATCGGGATGGCGCACCGCGGGCGCCTGAACGTGCTCGTCAACACGCTGGGCAAGATGCCGCGCGACCTGTTTGCCGAGTTCGACCATACGGCCCCCGAAAACCTGCCCGCCGGCGACGTGAAGTACCACCAGGGCTTCTCCAGCGACATCAGCACGGCCGGCGGCCCGGTGCACCTGAGTCTGGCCTTCAATCCGTCGCACCTGGAGATCGTCAACCCAGTGGTCGAGGGCTCTGTCAAGGCCCGCATGGAGCGCCGAGGCGACAAGGCTGGCGCCCAGGTGCTGCCGGTGCTGGTGCACGGTGATGCGGCCTTCGCTGGGCAGGGCGTGGTGATGGAGACGCTTGCGCTCGCCCAGACGCGCGGGTACTACACCGGCGGCACGGTTCACCTGGTCATCAACAACCAGATCGGTTTCACGACCAGCGACCCGCGCGACTCGCGGTCGACGCTGTATTGCAGCGACGTCGTGAAGATGATCGAGGCCCCGGTGCTGCACGTCAACGGTGACGACCCCGAGGCCGTGGTCCTTTGCACGCAATGGGCGATGGACTACCGGCAGCAGTTCAAGAAGGACGTCGTCGTCGACATCGTCTGCTTCCGCAAGCTTGGCCACAACGAGCAGGACACACCGAGCCTGACCCAGCCGTTGATGTACAAGAAGATCGCGCAGCACCCCGGCACGCGCAAGCTCTACGGCGACAAGCTGGTTGCTCAGGGCATTCTGGAAGGGGGTGGTCCCGACGAGATGGTCAAGGCCTACCGCGCAGCCATGGATGCCGGCAAGCACACGGTCGATCCGGTGCTGACGAACTTCAAGAGCCAGTATGCCGTCGACTGGGCCCCTTTCCTCGGCCGCAAGTGGACCGACGCTGCCGACACGGCGCTGCCGCTGGCCGAGGTCAAGCGCCTGGCCGAGAGGATCACCACCGTGCCCGGCAACTTCAAGGTCCACCCGCTGGTCGAAAAGGTGATCGCCGACCGAGCCGCCATGGGCCGAGGCGAGATCAATGTCGACTGGGGCATGGGCGAGCACCTGGCCTACGCGTCGCTCGTGGCCAGCGGGTATGCCGTGCGCCTGTCGGGTGAGGACTGCGGGCGCGGCACCTTCGTCCATCGGCATGCGGTGCTGCACGACCAGAACCGCGAGCGCTACGACGAAGGCACCTACATCCCGCTGCAGAACGTCGCCGACGGTCAGGCCCCATTCACGGTGATCGACTCCATCCTGTCCGAGGAGGCGGTGCTCGGCTTCGAATACGGCTATGCAAGCGCCGAGCCGAACACGCTCACGATCTGGGAGGCGCAGTTTGGTGACTTCGCCAATGGTGCCCAGGTGGTCATCGACCAGTTCATCGCCTCGGGCGAGGTCAAGTGGGGCCGGGTCAATGGTCTGACGCTGATGCTGCCGCATGGCTACGAGGGACAGGGCCCCGAACACAGTTCGGCGCGCCTCGAGCGCTTCATGCAGCTGGCGGCAGACAACAACATGCAGATCTGCCAGCCGACCTCGGCAAGTCAGATCTTCCACCTGCTGCGACGGCAGATGGTGCGGCAGTTCCGCAAGCCGCTGATCATCTTCACGCCCAAGTCCTTGCTGCGCGCCAAGGATGCGACCTCGCCGTTGGTGGAGTTCACGAAGGGTGAGTTCCGCACCGTCATCGGGCCGTCGCGCACGGAAGTCGAGGGCGACAAGGTCAAGCGTGTCGTCGTCTGCTCGGGCAAGGTGGCCTACGACCTGATCAAGAAACGTGACGAGAAGAAGGCTTGGGATACCGCCGTGGTCCGGGTCGAGCAGCTCTATCCCTTCCCGCACAAGGCCTTCGCGGCGGAGATGAAGCGCTTCCCGAACGCGATCGAGGTGGTGTGGTGCCAGGACGAACCGCAGAACCAGGGCGCCTGGTTCTTCGTCCAGCATTACATCCACGAGAACATGCTCGAGGGGCAGAAGCTCGGCTACGCCGGGCGCCCGGCTTCGGCGTCGCCTGCGGTCGGCTACTCGCACCTGCACCAGGACCAGCAGAAGGCGCTGCTCGACCAGGCTTTCGGCAAGCTAAAGGGCTTCGTCCTGACCAAGTGATCGGGCGTGCGCGCCCCGGACCCGGGGATGGTCCGGGCGCGAGCGTGCGCCACCGGGGAACACCCCGTCCATTCATCCAAGAGAGAAATCCGAGAGGAGAGACATGGCCCTCGTTGAAGTGAAGGTTCCGCAGCTGTCGGAGTCGGTGGCCGAAGCCACCCTGCTGCAGTGGAAGAAGAAGCCCGGCGAAGCCGTCGCGCAGGATGAGATCCTGATCGAGATCGAGACCGACAAGGTGGTGCTCGAGGTACCCGCGCCGGCCGCAGGCGTGATCGCCGAGCAGGTGGTGGCCAGCGGCGGCACGGTCGTCAGCGACCAGTTGATTGCGCGCATCGACACCGCGGCGAAGGCGGGCGCCGCGGCCGCTCCTGCGGGCGTGCCTGCGCCGGCGCCCTCGGCAGCGGCCCCTGCGGGCAATGTCGGTCGTCCGGGCGTGGCGATGCCCGCAGCCGCCAAGCTGATGGCCGACCACGGTCTGTCTTCGGGCAGCGTGCCCGGGACGGGGCGTGACGGTCGCGTCACCAAGGGCGACGTCCTGGGTGCGCTGGCGGCGCCGACACCGGCACCGGCATCCGTCTCTGCGGCGACGGCGGCGCCGGCCGTGGCCGCCGCCACGGTCGCTGCGTCAGCAGTGCGGCCGCTGCCCGCGGTGGCGGCGCCCCTGTCCGTCAACCTCGGTGACCGACCCGAGCAGCGCGTACCGATGTCGCGCCTGCGCGCGCGCATCGCCGAGCGTCTGCTGCAGTCCCAGTCGACGAACGCGATCCTCACGACCTTCAACGAGGTCAATATGGCGCCCGTCATGGAGATGCGCAAGCGCTTCCAGGACAAGTTCGAGAAGGAGCACGGCGTCAAGCTCGGTTTCATGAGCTTCTTTGTCAAGGCCGCGGTCGCTGCCCTCAAGAAGTACCCGGTGCTCAACGCCAGTGTCGACGGCAACGACATCGTCTACCACGGCTACTTCGACATCGGCATCGCCGTCGGTTCTCCGCGCGGCCTGGTCGTGCCCATCCTGCGCAACGTCGACCAGATGAGTTTTGCCGACATCGAGAAGAAGATCGCCGAGTTCGGTGTCAAGGCGCGCGACGGCAAGCTCTCGATCGACGATCTGTCGGGCGGCACGTTCTCGATCTCCAACGGCGGCGTCTTCGGCTCGATGCTGTCGACGCCCATCATCAATCCGCCGCAGAGCGCCATCCTCGGCGTGCACGCGACCAAGGACCGCGCGGTGGTCGAGAACGGGCAGGTTGTTGTGCGACCGATGAACTACCTGGCGATGAGCTACGACCACCGCATCATCGACGGGCGCGAGGCCGTGCTCGGCCTGGTGACCATGAAGGAAGCGCTGGAAGACCCGGCGCGTCTGTTGTTCGACATCTGAGTGCGCAGTGTGCGCCACCGTCCCGCCGACCGGAGGTGGCGCTCGTCTTCCCTTGAGGGGTGGTCACGACAGTGACCGGAGAGCAGTTCAATGAACAACACATTCGACGTCATCGTCATCGGCGGCGGGCCGGGAGGCTACATCGCTGCGATCCGCGCTGCTCAGCTGGGCTTCAACGTGGCCTGCATCGACGAGTGGAAGAACGCCAAGGGCGGTCCTGCGCCGGGAGGCACCTGCACCAATGTGGGCTGCATTCCGAGCAAGGCGCTGTTGCAGTCGAGCGAGCATTTCGAGCACGCGCAGCACCACTTTGCCGATCACGGCATCGGCCTGAAGGACCTGTCGATCGACGTGCCGAAGATGCTGGCCCGCAAGGACCAGGTCGTCAGGCAGAACAACGACGGCATCCTCTACCTGTTCAAGAAGAACAAGGTCAGCTTCTTCCATGGCCGCGGTTCGTTCGTCCGTGCCGTGGAAGGAGGCTGGGAGGTCGCGGTGGCTGGCGCCAGTCAGGAAGTTCTGACCGGCCGGCAGGTGGTCGTTGCCACCGGCTCCAGCGCGCGAGCGCTTCCCGGCGTGCCCTTCGACGAGGAACGCATCCTCAGCAATGATGGCGCCTTGCGCATTGGCGGCGTGCCGCGCCGGCTCGCGTTGATCGGCTCGGGTGTGATCGGGCTCGAGATGGGCTCGGTGTGGCGCCGGCTCGGCGCCGAGGTCACTGTGCTCGAGGCCCTGCCGACGTTCCTCGGTGCCGTGGACGAGCAGATTGCCAAGGAGGCCCACAAGGCCTTCACCAGGCAGGGTCTGAAGATCGAACTCGGCGTCAAGGTGGGCGAGATCGTGCCAGGCGGTGAGGGCGTCAGCGTGGACTACACCGACGCCAAGGGGCAGGCGCGCCAGCTCGAGGTCGATCGCCTGATCGTCTCGATCGGCCGCGTGCCGAACACGACCGGACTGAATGCCGAGGCGGTGGGCCTGATGCTCGATGAGCGCGGAGGCATCGTCGTCGACGCCGAGTGCCGCACCAACCTGCCCGGGGTCTGGGCTGTGGGCGACGTGGTGCGCGGGCCGATGCTCGCGCACAAGGCCGAGGAGGAGGGAGTGGCCGTGGCCGAGCGGATCGCCGGCCAGCATGGGCACGTCAACTTCGACACCATCCCCTGGGTCATCTACACCAGCCCTGAGATTGCCTGGGTCGGCAAGACCGAGCAGCAGCTCAAGGCCGAAGGCCGCGCCTACCGTGCCGGCAGCTTCCCCTTCATGGCCAACGGCCGTGCGCGCGCACTGGGCGACACCACCGGCATGGTCAAGATGCTGGCTGACGCGACCACCGACGAGGTGCTGGGCGTGCACATCGTCGGCCCCTATGCGAGCGAGCTGATCGCCGAGGCCGTGATGGCGATGGAGTTCAAGGCCAGCAGCGAGGACATCGCCCGCATCTGCCATGCGCATCCGTCGCTGTCCGAGGCCACCAAGGAGGCAGCGCTGGCGGTGGACAGGCGCACGCTGAACTTCTGATGCCTCGGCGCCCCATCCGACCGGCGGCCGCCAGCCCTGGCGTTGCGGAAGTCGTCCGGTGAGCGTGCGCTCCTTGTATGAGGCCGAGCTCGTCGCGCGGGGCTACCGCAGCGATGCGGCGCAATTGCGCGCGGTCGACGCACTGGAGCGCTGCGAGCGCGAGTGGGTCGACTACAAGTCGCGGCGCAGCAACGCGTTCACCAAGCTGCTGCGCCGCCCGCCGATCCCGCGCGGCGTCTACATGTTCGGTGGCGTCGGGCGCGGGAAGAGCTTCCTGATGGACTGCTTCTTCCAGGCGGTGCCACTGACGCGCAAGACGCGCCTGCACTTCCACGAGTTCATGCGCGAGGTGCACCGTGAACTTCAGGACCTCAAGGGCACGGTCAACCCGCTGGACGAGCTCGGCCGGCGCATCGCGCGGCGCTTCCGACTCATCTGCTTCGACGAGTTCCATGTCGCCGACGTGACCGACGCGATGATCCTGCACCGTCTCCTCGAGGCGATGTTCGCCAACCGGGTCAGTATCGTCACTACCTCGAACTTCCACCCTGACGGCCTTTACCCGAACGGCTTGCATCGGGACCGCATCCTTCCGGCGATCGAGCTGCTGAAGCAGCATCTGGAAGTGGTGAACGTGGACGCCGGTGTGGACTACCGCCAGCGCACGCTGCAGCAGGTCGAGATCTACCACTGCCCGCTGGGAGAGCAAGCGGAGGCGGCCATGGAGCGAGCCTTCGACGCGCTGGCCGAGGCACGCGACGAGACGCCGGTGTTGAACATCGAGCATCGTGAGATCCGCGCCGTACGCCGGGCCGGCGGCGTGGTCTGGTTCGATTTCCGCACGCTGTGCGGCGGGCCGCGCTCGAACCATGATTACCTGGAGATCGCGAGCCGTTTCCATACCGTTCTGCTGTCGAACGTGCCGCAGATGCCGCCGCGCATGGCCAGCGAGGCCCGGCGCTTCACCTGGCTTGTCGATGTGTTCTATGACCGCCGCGTCAAGCTCGTGCTGTCTGCGGCGGTAGCGCCCGAGGCGCTCTACAACGAGGGCCCGCTCGCGCACGAGTTTCCGCGTACGGTGTCGCGGCTGCGCGAGATGCAATCGGCGGAGTTCCTCGCGCTGCAGCGTCGCGAGGTCGACACCTCCTTGACGTGAGCCGCGTACGGGTTTCGCCTCGCACCGGCTCACAGGGCCCCGGCTACACTCCTGTGCCCCGTCACGATGGAAGAAAACCTCCATTCGCCTGAGCGCAGGCTGATCGAGCTGCGCATCGAGCATGCCGACCTCGACAACCGGATCGATCGTCTGGCCCTGGATCGGCCTGCTGACGAATTGATGCTGCGCCGACTGAAGAAGCGTCGGCTCCTGCTGCGTGACCAGATCTCCCGCCTCGAAGTCCACCTCGAGCCTCCCGAACCCGCCTGACGAAGGCGCCTTGCGGGCGGCGGCTGCTCCGGGGTTCGAGCCGCTGTCGGCTGAATCAGGGCCCCTTGCTGCGCATGTGAAGCAGGCCTTCGCCCCTGGCGGAGCGCTTCACGCGGCCGATCCAGCCTACCTCGAGCGACCCGCGCAGCAGCACATGGCCGAGGCGGTGGCAGCCGCGCTCGAGGACAGCGCCGCCCTCGTGGTCGAGGCCGGCACCGGGGTGGGCAAGACCTATGCCTACCTCGTGCCGGTCCTCCTGTCGGGACGCCGTGCGCTTGTCAGTACGGCCACCAAGGCGCTGCAGGACCAGCTCTTCCTGCGCGACCTGCCCAGGCTGCGCGCCGCCTTGCAGGTGACGGCCCGCATCGCGCTGCTCAAGGGGCGCGCGAGCTACCTGTGCCTGCACCGCATGGAACACGCGCGCCAGCAAGCCCGGCTGCCCGATCGCGCAGCGGTGCGGGCCCTGGCGAGGATCGAGCAGTGGGCACAGGCCACGCGTACAGGGGACCTGTCCGAAGTTGATGGGCTGGACGACCGCTCCCCGGTCATCCCCCTGGTGACCTCCACGCGCGACAACTGCCTCGGCACGGAGTGCCCGCGCTGGCCCGATTGCCATGTCGTGCGAGCCCGGCGTGAGGCGATGTCGGCCGATGTCGTGGTGGTGAACCATCACCTCTTCTTCGCCGATGTCGCATTGCGCGACAGCGGGGTGGCCGAGTTGCTGCCCACCGTCGACGCAGCGGTCTTCGACGAGGCGCACCAACTGGTCGATGCCGGACTGCAGTTCCTCGGTGTCGTTCTGGGTTCAGGACAGGTGAGCGATCTCGCGCGAGATGTGCTCGCTGCGGGCTACGAGCACGCTCGGGGCCTGGGCGCCTGGCAGGAGCTGTCGGCATCGCTGGAACTGGCAGCCCAGGGACTGCGCTTTGCCGCAGCGGGCGGCGACGGCAGCGCAAGGGCCGCGGGCAAGCTGAGATGGGAGGATCGTGCAGCGGACCCTGCGCTGGCCGAGGCCCTGTCGCGGCTCGAGCGCGAAGGGCAAAAGACGGTGGAGGCGCTGCAGGAGGTGCAGGCGCTGGCGCCCGAGCTCAAGCGCCTGCACGAGCGTGTCGCTCAGCTTGTCGGCACCTGTCGCAGCTTCGCCTTGCCGCCCTTGCCTTCGCGCGTGCGCTGGATCGACGTCTCGGCCTACGGCGCACGCCTGGCGGAGTCGCCGCTGGATATTCGGGAACACTTGGGCGCGCAGCGGCAGGCGGCGCGCAAGGCCTGGATCTTCACCTCGGCCACCCTGGGTGACGACGAGCGCCTGAGTTGGTTCGCCGCCGGCACCGGGCTCGAGGATGCGCGCGTGCTGCGGGTGGGCAGCCCCTTCGACTATCCGGCGCAGGCGCGGCTGTGGGTACCGACCGATTTCCCCTTGCCCCAGGATGCGACTCACCCTGCAGCCGTCGGTCGCCTTGCCGCGGCCTGCGCCGCCCGCCTCGCAGGCCGCACCTTTGTGCTGACCACCACGCTGCGCGCGCTGCCCCTGATCGCCCAGGCGTTGCGCGCCGCGCTGCAGGACGATGGCGCCGACATGCGAGTGCTGGTGCAGGGCGAGGAGCCCCGGCGCAGCCTGTTGCAGCGGTACGGTGATGGCCGCGGGCGCGTGCTCGTCGGCTCGCACAGCTTCTGGGAGGGCATCGACGTGCCCGGCGAGGCGTTGCAGTGCGTGGTGATCGACAAGCTCCCCTTCCCGCCGCCCAACGACCCTTTGGTGCAGGCAAGGGTGCGCCAGATCGAGGCGCGCGGCGGCCGGGCTTTCGATGAACTCTCGGTTCCGGAGGCCGCCGTGGCCTTGAAACAGGGGGCGGGGCGGTTGATCCGCACCGAGAACGATCGCGGGTTGCTGGTCATTTGTGACCCCCGCCTGTCCAGAATGGCTTACGGGCGCAGGATTCGAGCCGCGTTGCCTCCGATGAAGCCGGTCGACCGTGCGCTGGACGCCTGGGACTGGCTCGACGAGATATCGGCCGCTTCCACGTGAAGCCGCCTCACCAGGGGCGCCACCAGGACCGCCCCGTGGTGCCGCCCGAGCCCGCGGAGGCCAAGAAGCGACTGGTCGGGAAACTGCGCTGAAGAACGCGCAGAGTGTCGTCGCGCAGGTCGTTCAGGCCGAGACGGTCATAGCTCTCGATCATGATGGCCAGCGCTTCTTCGACGGCGGGTGATCGCTCGTAGTCGACGATGGCCTGCTTGGCCCGGTTGGCGGCGGCCAGAAACGCGCCGCGCCGAAGGTAGTAGCGGGCGACGTGAACTTCGGATTCGGCCAGCGAGTTGACGATGTATCCCATCCTGAGCTGGGCGTCGGCCGCGTAGCGCGATTGAGGAAACTGGTCCAGCAATTGCGCGAACGCCTGATAGGCGTCCTTGGACGCCTGCTGGTCGCGCTCGGACAGCTTCTGCTGGGTCAATGCACCGAGGATGCCAAGGGAGTCGTTGAAGTGGATCAGCCCGCGCAGGTACAGCGCGTAGTCCACCGCCGGGCTCGAGGGGTGAAGCTTGATGAAGCGCTCGATGGAGGCCAGCGCGGTGGCCCGCTCGTTCATCCTCCATTGCGTATGCGCAAGCTCCAGCAGCACCTGCTGACCGAGCAGCGTGCCGCCGGCACGCGCCTCGATGCGCTCCAGGACCTTGATGGCCGCCTCGTTGTTTCCGTTGGCGAGGTCCTCGCGAGCGTCTTTGTACAATCGGTCTAGATTCTCTTGAGAATCTGCATTGGATTCTCTCGTGGGCGTGGTGCCGCAGGCGACCAGCAAACCCGAGAGCATGATCGCAGCAAGAGTGGCGGGTGCCAGGGGCAAACGTCGCATGGACGGCACGCGCGGGTGGTGCTCACCCGCTCCTCGTTGAATGGTTGCAAATTATAGGGACGCGCCTGGGTCGGGCCGCAACGCGGGCACCCCCGGTGAAGAAGGCGACGCCGCAGAGCCCTCGACCGCGGAAGAGCACGAAAGCCGGACACTCCTTGTGGGCGTCGACGAACACGGGGCTCGCCTGGACAAGATTCTGGTGGCCATGGCGCCGGAGTTCTCTCGCAGCCATCTGCAGACGCTTGTTGCGCTCGGTTTGGTCAGCGTTGACTCGCGTCCTGAGTTTGCAAACTCGCGTCGGCTGCGTGCTGGGGACCGCGTGGAGGTGGAGTTGCGGCCCACGGCCGAAACCCTGGCTTTCCGGCCGCAGCCTATGGAATTGGCGGTGGTGCATGAAGACGATGACATCATGGTCGTCGACAAGCCGGCCGGCTTGGTGGTGCACCCCGCTGCCGGCAACTGGTCCGGGACCCTGCTCAACGCGTTGTTGGCACACCATTCCCAGGCCGCCGTCCTACCCCGTGCCGGTATCGTGCATCGGCTGGACAAGGACACCTCGGGCCTGATGGTGGTGGGCAAGACACTGGAGGCCGTCACGTCCCTGACACGCGCCATTGCCGCGCGCGAGGTTCGGCGGGCGTACGTCGCCGTGGCGCATGGAACGATGCAGGAGGGTCAGCGGCGGATCGATGCCCCCATCGGGCGGGACCCTTCGTCCCGCCTGCGCATGGCCGTCCTGTCGTCAGGGCGGCCCGCGCAGACGGACGTGGAGCCGCTGGCCTCGCGCGCGCAGTGCACGGCGCTGCGCTGCCGCTTGCACACCGGCCGGACGCACCAGATCCGCGTGCATCTGGCGTCGCTCGGGCACCCGCTGGTGGGAGACGCGCTCTACGGCGGCCGCGAACTGTTCGGCATGAGGCGCCAGGCCTTGCACGCTGTGGAATTGGCGCTCGACCATCCCCGCCTCGGTCGTCGCTTGGCGTTCACTTCCGCGCCGCCATCGGATTTCCAGCAGGCCTGGAGCGCGGTCTGCAGCGAACCCGCGCATTGAACAGCGATGGCGGGAGCGCTTGCAGGGTACTTTGACCATTAGAATCCGTGTGCAGGGTGTGCGCGTCGGCTCTTGTGCCGACGCCCACGGGTTGCTGTCGAGCGGTCTGCTGCCGACGAGCTTCCGGCTTCACAGGCCTCTCGGGCCGCGGCTTTTCTTCGAGATCAGCCGCACTTCCACACGATAGCTTCCTCCTGCCTGCGCGCCGAGTCCGACGGCGAGTCCCCTGTGCTTTCGCATGAACACCGAAGAGGTCAAACGCGTCCTCGAGACCGCCCTCATCTGCGCCGCCAACCCGCTGCCCTTGCAGGAGATGCAGCAGTTGTTCGACGGGCAGGTGGGGGCTGACAGCTTGCGTCTGGTCTTGCGCGAACTGGCAGCCGACTGGCAGGGCAGGGGCGTCGAACTGGTGACTCTGGCCTCCGGATGGCGGTTCCAGAGCCGGCCCGAAATGCGCCCCTTTCTCGACCGGCTGCACCCTGAGAAGCCCCCGCGGTATTCGCGCGCCGTGCTCGAGACACTGGCGATCATTGCCTACCGGCAACCAGTGACTCGAGGCGATATCGAGGACATCCGCGGCGTGACCGTCAGCACACAGATCGTCAAGCAACTCGAAGACCGGGGCTGGATCGAGACCATCGGATTCCGCGAGACGCCTGGCAGACCGGCGCTTTACGCCACCACGCGCCAGTTTCTGGACGATCTTGGTCTTGCCAGCCTGGCTCACCTCCCCGAACTGACCACTCCCGGGGCACCGGACGCCCTGGTGGTTGCACAGAGTGTGGCTGCGCGTGTGCCTGACGAATCGCCCACCGAGATGGCAACCGCACAGCCGCTCGCAGACCTGCCCCTGCTTGCCGCGATGCTCGATGAGGCCGCCGAGGCGCAAGCGCCGAGCGGTGTCCTGTCGATGTCCGATGCCTCCTTCCCTCCAGGCGTGCCTTCCGAAACCACCGGGGCCGCCGCTTCCCTCGTAACGCTGTCTGCCGAGGTTCAACCCGATGCATCCCGATCCTGAGAGCAAGGACGCCGCCGGCGCGTCCGCAGATGTAGCAGCCGAGGCCCGACCGGGTGAGGCAGTGGGCGACAGCCCGGCGGCCGAGCCTGCGTCGCCGGCGGGCGAAGGCGACGCGGGCGCCGGCGAGAACCAGCGCAAACGCCGTCCGCGGCGCCGTCAGCGTCGAGGACGAAAGCCCGCCGAGGGCATTGCGGCCGTGGCAGAAGGTCAGAATTTCGAGGCGCCCGCCGAAGCCGGGCCGCAAACCGAGCAGGAGGCGACGCTGCCCCCGACGGATCCAGCAGAACTGTTCTCGGAGGTCGTTTCCGGGGCCTGGGACGAGCAGGCACAGGAGGCCCCGGGACCTGCACGTGCTGCGCGCCGAGTGCTCGCCCCGGAGCCCGAGGCCCCCAAACTGCACAAGCTGCTGGCGCAGGCAGGCCTGGGATCGCGGCGTGAGTTGGAGCAGTGGATCGTCGACGGTCGGCTGGCTGTCAACGGGCAGCCGGCGCACACCGGCCAGCGGGTGGCTTTCGGTGACCGCATCACGCTCGATGGCAAGCCGCTGAAAATCCGTTTCACGCCGCCGCCGGCGCGTGTGCTCGCTTATCACAAGCCCGCCGGCGAGGTGGTCACGCATGACGACCCGCAGCACCGCCCCACGGTGTTTCGGCGCTTGCCTCGCCTGCCACGAGGCAAGTGGCAGGCGGTGGGCCGGCTCGACATCAACACCGAAGGGTTGCTGCTCTTCACCAACTCGGGCGACCTGGCCAACCGGCTGATGCATCCGCGGTTCGGCGTCGAGCGCGAATACGCCGTGCGCGTCCTGGGCGCGCTCGACGACGAACAGCGCGAACGTCTGTTGCAAGGCGTCGAGATCGACGGGCAGGCGGCAGCCCTGCGCAGCATCGTCGACGGCGGCGGCGAAGGGGCGAACCGCTGGTACCGGGTCGTCATCACCGAGGGGCGCAACCGCGAGGTGCGAAAGCTCTTCGAGGCAGTCGGACATGCCGTCAGCCGCCTGATCCGCATCCGGTATGGTTCGGTCGTCCTGCCCCGCGGCCTGCGTCGCGGCGCCTGGGTCGATCTCAGCCTGGACGACGTCAGAGCCTTGCGTGCGATCTCGGGTGCCGCGGACGCTGCGGCAGCCCAGGAGGGCGGCCCCGGCCGCAAGACCGCGGGGCGGGGGCGCAGGGGACGGCGCGACGCGCCGCCGCTTGGCGCGTCTTCGGCGCCGATGCCGATCGACGGTGATGAGGATTTCGAGGTCGCCGGCCCCATCCCCAACCCGCTGCAGCAGACTTACGACAAGCGCGCGATCCAGCAGGCGCGCAGGGTGCGGGAGGTCGATGAGGACGGGCCGATTCCGAACCCCTTGCAGCAGACCTACGACAAGCGAGCTGTCCAGGCGGAGCGCAAGCCCCGGCGTGAGCTCGATGAGGAGGGGGGGCCGATCCCGAACCCGCTGCAGCAAACCTACGACCGCCGATTTGTCAAGCCAGCCAAGGGCGCTGGCACTGGTGGCGGTGGCGGTGGCGGTGGCGGTGGCGGGCGCGGGGCGCGTCGCAAGCCTGCGCCTGGCAAGGGGGCTCCTGCGCAGCCCGATCCGATGCGTACCTCGGTGGGTTACATCGGTGCCGACGCATTCGTCAAGGCGGCCAAGGGGCCTCGCGGTGGGAAGGGACGTCGTCGCTGACGCCTGGCGGCGTCTCGATCGGTGGCTCTAAAATAGTGGGTTTTCACATTCACGAACACCAGGAGTTGATTTCAATGGCCATCGAACGCACGCTGTCGATCATCAAGCCCGATGCGGTGGCGAAGAACGTCATCGGTCAGATCTATTCCCGATTCGAGGCCGCCGGGCTCAAGATCGTGGCGGCGAGGATGATGCAGTTGTCCCGGGCAGACGCCGAGGCGTTCTACGCCGTCCACAAGGCCCGTCCCTTCTTCAACGATCTCGTCAGCTTCATGATTTCGGGCCCGGTGATGGTGCAGGCGCTCGAGGGGGAGTCCGCGATCCTTCGCAATCGTGAGCTCATGGGCGCCACCGACCCCAGGAAGGCAGCGCCCGGAACGATCCGGGCAGACTTCGCCGACAGCATCGATGCCAACGCCGTTCACGGCTCCGACGCCGCGGAGACCGCAGCGGTCGAAGTGGCTTTCTTCTTCCCGGGAATGCAGATCCACGCTCGCTGATGCCGATCGCCGGCTTGCGGGCCGGTATGGGTGGGCGCGGCGGCATGGCAGGGGTTTCGACCGATGGTGAATCTCCTCGGCCTTGATCTTGACGCGCTTGTCGCCCACCTCGACGCGCTTCAGGAAAAGCGTTTCCGCGCGGTGCAGTTGTTTCGCTGGATCCATCGGGCCGGTGAATCCGACTTCTCGCGCATGACCGACATCGCGCGGTCCTTGCGCGAGAAGCTTCAGGGAACGTGTGAGGTTCGGGCGCTGCCGGTGCTGACCGAGCAGTGCTCCGCCGACGGTACCGTCAAGTGGCTGTTCGACGTGGGTGACGGCAATGCGGTCGAAACGGTCTTCATACCCGAGAGCGACCGCGGAACCCTTTGCGTGTCTTCGCAGGCGGGTTGCGCGGTGGGGTGCCGCTTCTGCTCCACGGGGCACCAGGGATTCAGTCGCAACCTGACCACTGCAGAGATCGTGGCGCAGCTGTGGTGGGCAGAGCACCGCCTGCGCGCGCGCTTGAACCTGCGGCAGGGCGAGCGCGCCATCGACAACGTCGTGATGATGGGCATGGGCGAGCCACTGCAGAACTTTGCGGCCCTCGTGCCGGCCCTGCGGATCATGCTCGACGACCATGCCTATGGGCTGTCCCGCCGGCGTGTCACGGTCTCGACCTCGGGCGTCGTCCCGATGATCGACCGTCTCGGGGAGGCATGCCCTGTGGCCTTGGCGGTGTCGCTGCACGCCCCTGACGATGCCCTGCGTGATCATCTCGTGCCCTTGAACCGCAAGTACCCGCTGGCAGAGCTGATGTCCGCCTGTTCGCGGTATCTGCAGGCCGCTCCGCGCGACTTCATCACCTTCGAGTACTGCATGCTCGACGGCGTGAACGACAGTGACGACCATGCGCGCCAACTTGTGGCGCTGGTGCGCGGCCACTCGCCCGACTCGGCGCAGCCGGTGCCCTGCAAGCTCAACCTGATACCTTTCAACCCTTTCCCGGCTTCCGGATTGCGCCGCTCGCCCAAGGAACGTGTGCTCGCCTTCGCCCGTGTCCTGCAGGAGGCCGGTATCGTGACGACGGTGCGTCGCACGCGTGGCGATGACATCGACGCTGCCTGCGGTCAACTGGCGGGCGAGGTGCTCGACCGTACCGACGTCGGTTCGCGTCTGGCGCGTGGTGTGTTCCCGGTCCAGGTGGTTGCGGCGCGATGAGACCTCGCGCGCCGCACCGTGCCGAACCTCGGACTTCCAGGCCCGGGCGGAGCTTGCTTTTCGCTGCCGCCTTCCTGGTGTCGTGGGTGCTGACAGGGTGTGCGGGAGTCGTAGGCGGCGCAGTGCAGCGCGACCTCCGCGCCACCTCGGATCTGAGTGATGCCGACCGGCTGGCCCAGGTCCGGCTGGAACTCGCTTCGGGCTACTTTGCACGCGGCCAGACGGTGGTGGCGCTGGATGAGGTCAAGCGGGCCCTCGCCGCCCGACCCGATCTGGCGCCAGCGCACGAATTGCGCGGCCTCATCCACGCCCAGCTTGGCGAGTCGGCCCAGGCCGAAGACAGCTTCCGGCGTGCCTTGCAACTTGCGCCGCGCAGCGGCGACACGATGCACAACTATGGCTGGTTCCTCTGTCAGCAGCGCCGCTGGTCCGAGGCCGACGGCTGGTTTTCCCGCGCCTTGGAGCAGCCAGGTTATCGTGCCGTGGAGCGGACCGGGCTGGCCCAGGGTATCTGCCAAGGGCGAGCCGGGGACCTCCGGCAGGCGCGGCAGACGCTGAACCGCGTGGTCGAGCGCGACCCGCGCAACCCCGCCTCCGTCTACCCGCTGGCCGAGGTGATGTTCTTGCTGGGTGACGATGCTGCCGCCCGCGCACAGTTGCAGCGCCTTCAGGGTGACGCGGAACTCGTCAACGCTCAGGTCTTGTGGCTGGCAGTCAAGGTCGAGCGGCGGCTGGGCGACCGGGAAGCGATGCAACATGCCGCTCGTCTGCTCGTGGCGCGGTTCCCGGCGTCTGCGCAGGCCGTCTTGTATCGGGAAGGGCGTTTCGATGAATGAGGCGGGACCACCAGCGGGTATGGTGACGGCCGGCACACTGATCCGCGCCGAGCGCGAGAGGCGGGGTCTGCGGCTGGATGTTCTGGCGGCCACCCTGAAAGTCGGCGTGTTCAAGCTCCAGGCCCTCGAGGAGGACCGTTTTGACGAACTGCCGGATGCGGCGTTCACCCGGGCGCTGGCGATGTCGGTGTGCCGCGTCATGGGTGTCGATGCCGCGCCCGTTCTCGCCTTGTTGCCCAGGGCCGACGGTTCGCCCGAAGCGCTGGAGCACGTGACATCCGGGCTGCAGGAGCCTTTCGATGCCAGGGCCAGCCATGGATGGGGCGGGCACAGCGTGCCGGCCTGGCGATCGCCCTTGGTGATGGCTGCCGGTTTGGCGATGGTGATCGCCCTGTTCGTGGGCTTGCTGTGGTCGTCTTGGCCCTTGCTGCAACACGGCGCGAGACAGCCGACGCCTGCCGTGGTGTCAGCGCCGCCTGCTGCGAGTTCCTCGCCGTCCGCGTCGCAGGTGTTGGCGCCTTCGGCGGCGCCGTCGGCCGCTGCGGTGGTGGGACTCGCCCCCCCTGGAGCCGATCCGGTGCCATCGGCGGGCGAGGGGCGCGGGACGGCGTCAGGGCCCACCCTTCGTGTGGATTCCGGCGTGTCGCATGCGTCCGCCGTCCGCGTGACTGCCCCCACCTGGGTCGAACTGCGTGACGGCGCCGGTCGGACGCTTTGGGCGCGCACGCTGGCCGCGGGCGAGTCTGCGCCGATCGAAGGTGCGCTGCCCTTGCGCCTGATCGTGGGCAATGCCAGCGCTGCCAGCGTCGTCTTCAACGGGCAGCCCGTCGATCTGCGGCCGTGGACCAGGGACAATATGGCCAGCGTTGAGATAAAGTGAGTTCACCGATGGACCAGTCTGCGGATTCCATGAACGCTCCGATCGCTGCGGCCTTTGCGAGGCCACGGCGGTCCCGCCAGGCCCGGGTGGTCTGGGGCTCTCGGGTGGTCACCATCGGTGGTGATGCTCCCGTGCGCGTTCAGTCGATGACCAACACGGACACGGTTGACGTGATAGGCACGGCGATCCAGGTCAAGGAGTTGGCGCAAGCGGGCTCCGAACTGGTCCGCATCACGGTGAACACGCCGCAGGCGGCCGAGGCGGTTCCGCACATCCGGGAACAACTCGATCGCATGGGCATCGATGTCCCTCTGGTGGGAGACTTCCATTACAACGGGCACACCCTGTTGAGCCAGTACCCTGATTGCGCGCTCGCCCTGAGCAAATACCGCATCAATCCAGGCAACGTGGGCAAGGGCCGCAAGCGGGACGCGCAGTTCGCCCAGATGATCGAGGCCGCGATGCGCTACCAGCGGCCGGTGCGCATCGGCGTGAACTGGGGCAGCCTCGACCAGGATCTGCTGGCGCAGATGATGGACGAGAACGCCGCGCGCGTTGCACCGTGGGATGCCAAGCAGGTGATGTATCAGGCTCTCGTGCAGTCCGGGCTGCAATCTGCGCGCGAGGCCTGCGCGCTGGGCATGGATCCCGACCAGGTCATCATCAGCTGCAAGGTCAGCGGGGTGCAGGATCTCGTCACCGTCTATCGCGCGTTGGCGGCTCGTTGCGACCACGCACTGCATCTCGGACTGACCGAGGCGGGTATGGGCACCAAGGGGACGGTCGGGTCCTCCGTGGCGCTCGGGCTGCTGCTGCAGGAAGGCATAGGCGACACGATTCGCGTCAGCCTGACGCCACAACCCGGTGAAGCGCGTACCCAGGAGGTCGTCGTTGCTCTGGAGATCCTGCAGGCTCTGGGCCTGCGCGCCTTCAACCCCAGCGTCACGGCCTGTCCCGGCTGCGGCCGCACCACCAGCACGACATTCCAGGAACTGGCCAAGCAGATCGACGACCATCTGCGCGCGCGCATGCCGGTTTGGCGCTCGCTTTATCCGGGCGTGGAAGGCCTGCGCGTGGCGGTGATGGGTTGCATCGTGAACGGCCCGGGCGAGAGCAAGCACGCCGACATCGGGATCAGCCTGCCGGGAACGGGCGAGGCTCCGGCGGCGCCAGTCTTCATCGACGGGCAGAAGGCCATGACGCTGCGGGGTGAGGGCATCGTTGCCGAATTCCAGCAGATCGTCGAGAGTTACATCCAGCGCCGGTACGGCGTCATCTCCACTCCCGCCTGAGTCCGCACGCGCCGCCCGGGCCGGGTCCGGGCCATTCGATACCCCGCGCCGGCACGGCGTAGAGAGTCCCCATGTCAGAGTCCGATCCCGCCACCCGTACCGGCGCGAGCGCGCTGCGCGCCATTCGCGGCATGAACGACATCCTCCCGCCCGATTCGGCGCGCTGGGAGTGGTTCGAAGACGTCGTTCGACGCGTGATGCGTCGATATGGCTACCGCAACATCCGCACTCCTGTGGTCGAGCCGACCGCGCTGTTCGTGCGCGGACTCGGCGAGGTCACCGACATCGTCGAGAAGGAGATGTATTCCTTCGTCGACAGCATGAACGGCGACGCGCTGACGTTGCGCCCGGAGAACACCGCCGGCGTCGTGCGGGCCGCGATAGAGCACAACCTGCTGCACGATGGAGGCAAGCGCCTCTACTACATCGGACCGATGTTCCGCCATGAGCGTCCCCAGCGCGGGCGCTACCGGCAGTTCCATCAGGTCGGGGTCGAGGCTCTGGGGCATCCCGGACCCGAGATCGATGCCGAGGTCATCCTGATGGCGCGGTCCCTGTGGCGAGAACTCGGTCTTGGCGACGTCCGGCTCGAACTCAACAGCCTGGGCCAGTCGGACGAGCGTCGCAGCCACCGTGAGGCGCTGATCGCGCACTTCGAAGCCCACCGCGACCTCCTGGACGCCGATGCCTTGCGCCGCCTGCACACGAATCCGCTGCGCATCCTGGACACCAAGAACCCGGCGATGGCGTCGGTGGTCGACAGCGCGCCTCGCCTGGCCGACCACCTCGGAGCGGCCTCGCGCGGCCATCTGGAGTCGGTGTGCCGTGTGCTGGACGCCGCGGGTCAGCCGTACACGATCAATCCGCGCCTCGTGCGCGGCATGGACTACTACAACCTGACCGTGTTCGAGTGGGTGACCGACAAGCTGGGTTCCCAGGGCACGCTGTGTGGAGGAGGGCGCTACGATCCGCTCGTGCAGATGCTGGGCGGCAAGCCGGCCCCGGGTATCGGCTGGGGCATGGGTATCGAGCGTGTGCTCGACCTCGTCGCCGAACTTGGCCTCGGCCCTCAGCCAGCGCCGCCTGACATCTACTGCATACTTCCCGACAGGTCCGCAGCTCCGGTGGCCCTTTCCGTGGCCGAGTCGCTGCGGTCGCACGGGCTGTCCGTGCTTATGCACGCCGCCTCGGCCGAAGGGCAAGGGAGCATGAAGAGCCAGTTCAGGCGCGCTGATGCCAGCGGCGCCCGATTTGCTCTTGTGTTCGGAGCGCAGGAGTTGGCGGCAGGCAGTGTTTCGGTCAAGCCGTTGCGCGACGATCAGGCGGCCCAGACCACCCACCTGCTGGCCGACCTTGCCCAGTGGGCGGTCGGACTGCGCGCCGCATAATCGACTTTTCTCAGCTGGGAGCCCCATGGCGACTACCCTCGACCTGCAAGAGCAGGAGCAGATCGACGAACTGAAAGCGTTCTGGAAGCGCTGGGGCAACCTGATCACCTGGGCGTTGATCGCGGCACTTGCCGCTTTCGCCGGCTGGAATGGTTGGAACTGGTACCAACGCGAACAAGGCATCAAGGCCGGGGTCTTGTTCGATGAACTGGACCGCACCGTAGCCGCGGGTGACGTCGAGCGTGCTGGGCGGGTCTTTTCAGACCTTCGAGAGCGCCACCCGGGTACCACGTGGGCTGCCCAAGGGGGCTTGCTCGTGGCGCGTCTGCAGCATGAGCGGGCCAAGGCGGAAGAATCCGTTGCAACCCTCACCTGGGTGGCTGACAAGGCAGCCGACCCTGCCATGCAGGCCATCGCGCGCCTGCGCCTGGCGGGCTTGCACCTGGATGCCAAGCGTCCCGATGCAGCGCTCGAGGCGCTGTCCCGCGCCTCGGCTGCGGGTTTCGAGGCGCTCGTGGCTGATCGTCGAGGAGACGCGTTGAAGTCCCAGGGGAAGGTGGCCGAGGCCGTCGAGGCCTACCGTGCCGCACACCAGGGCCTGCCCGAATCGCTCGACTACCGCAGGGTCGTCGAGGCGAAGCTGACGGCGCTGGGTGCGCCTGTGGCGGCGGCTCGCTGACCATGATCGCCGAACGCGTGCGCGCTTGGCCTCCCATCTTGGCGCGGCTGGGTATGGGCGTGGCGCTGGTGGCTGCGTTGGCCGGTTGCGCCAGCGACAAGCCCAAGCCGGCAACGCTCGAGCCGCTGGCGCCGCAGATCGCCGGTCGGCAGATCTGGCAGTTCAAGTTGCCTGGAGTAAGCTTTCCGCTGGCCATGACGGTCCGCGATGGTCGCGTCTACGCCGCCGGCGACGACGGCACGGTCGTCGCTTTACAGATCGGCACTGGCGCGGTGGTGTGGCGGGCGCAGGCCGGTGCACCGCTGGCCGCGGGTGTGGGCAGCGACGGGCGGCATGCGGCGGTTGTCACCCGCAACAACGAACTCGTCGTCTTTGACGAGGGTCGGCTTGCCTGGAAGACGCGGTTGGCTGGCCGCGTCATGACGGCGCCTCTGGTGGCTGGCGAGCGCGTGTTCGTACTTGGCGTGGACCGATCGGTCCTGGCCTTCGATGCGCTGGACGGTCGGCCGCTTTGGGCGCTGCAGCGCCCTGGAGATCCGCTGACGCTCGGTCACGCAGGCGTGATCCTTCCTTTCGGCGACACCCTGATCGTGGGGCAGGGGCCTCGCCTGTCGTCGGTCGAGCCTTTGCGGGGCAGCGTGCGTTGGGAGGTGGCCGTCGCATCTCCGCGCGGCACGAACGAGGTCGAGCGCCTGGCCGATCTGATCGGGCCGGCAGTCCGCCTGCAATCCGCGGTCTGTGTTCGCGCATTCCAGTCGTCGGTAGGTTGCGTGGACGCCGCTCGAGGCGTTCTGAGGTGGTCGCGCAACGTGGGTGGCGTCCAGGCGGTCGGCGCCGACGATGAATTGCTCGTTGCGGCGGACGCGAGTGATCGCCTGTCGGCGTGGCGTCAGGGCTCGGGGCAACTGGTCTGGACGAGCGAGAAGTTCCTTTTCCGGCAACTGTCGGGGATCGCCCTGGCCGGCAAGGCGGCGGTCTTCGGTGACCTCGACGGTCAACTGCACTTCGTCGATCGCCAGGATGGCCGGCCGCTGCTGCGCCTGCCCACGGACGGCAGCGCCATCGTCACGACGCCGGTGCTGTCGGGCACCACACTTGTGGTGGCCAGCCGCTCGGGCGGGGTGTTCGCCTTTCGGCCCGAGTGACCGAGTTGATGGTTCCTGATCAGTGAAGCCCGTTGTTGCCATCGTCGGCCGGCCCAATGTCGGCAAGAGCACGCTTTTCAACCGGCTGACGAAGAGCCGAGACGCCATCGTGGCCGACTTCCCTGGCCTGACGCGCGACCGTCACTACGGGAATGCACGGCTGGGCGCGCGCGAATTCATCATCGTCGACACGGGTGGGTTCGAGCCCGACGCGGGTGACGGGATCGTGCGTGAGATGGCGCGCCAGACGCGCCAGGCCGTGGCTGAGGCCGACGTCGTCATCTTCGTCGTCGACGTCCGCGCCGGGCTGTCAGCGCAGGATCACGACATCGCCGACTACCTGCGCAGTCAGCGCAAGCGCGTGGTGCTGGCCGCCAACAAGGCCGAGGGCATGCGCGAGTCCCCGCTGCTGGCCGAGTTCCACGAACTCGGCATCGGTGAGCCGGTCCCGGTCTCATCGGCCCATGGCCAGGGCATCCGCAGCCTCGTCGAGGTGGCGTTGGATCAACTGCCGCCGCAGGGTGATGATGAAGCGGCCGGTCAGGACGACGCCGATCGGCCGGTGCGGCTGGCCGTGGCAGGACGGCCGAACGTGGGCAAGTCCACCTTGATCAACGCCTGGCTGGGCGAGGAGCGCTTGATCGCCTTCGACCAGCCTGGCACGACGCGCGACGCGATCGTCGTTCCCTTCGAGCGTGAGGGCAGGCGGTTCGAATTGGTCGACACGGCGGGGCTGCGGCGCAAGGGCCGCGTCTTCGAGGCCGTGGAGAAGTTCTCGGTGGTCAAGACGCTGCAGGCCATCGAGCATGCCAACGTGGTCGTGCTGCTGCTCGATGCCACGCAGGGCGTGTCCGAGCAGGACGCCCACATCGCGGGGTACGTCCTGGAGTGCGGCCGCGCGGTCGTGATTGCGCTCAACAAGTGGGATGCCGTGGACGCTTACCAGCGCGAAATGCTGCAGCGTTCGATCGACCAGCGCCTGAGTTTCCTGCGCCACGCGCCTCCGCTGCACGTCTCGGCTTTGCGGCGCCAGGGGCTGGGTCCGCTTTGGCGGGCCATTGGCCAGGCGTATGACTCGGCAATGAGCAAGCTGCCGACGCCGGCTCTGAACAAGGTGCTGCTGGAGGCGGTCGCGCACCAGCAACCAGCGCGCGCAGGGCGTTTCCGGCCGAAGTTGCGTTATGCGCACCAAGGGGGCATGAACCCACCGGTGATCGTGATTCACGGCAACTCGCTGGAGCACGTCAGTGACGCGTACAAGCGCTACCTCGAAGGGCGGATCCGGGATCATTTCCGCCTCACGGGCACGCCACTGCGCATCGAGATGCGTTCGGCGGACAACCCTTTCGTCCAGCAGGACTGATGCGGCGTCGGCCGCCCCTTGCGGCCCGCGGTCCCGACCCCATGTGGTAATGTGTCCGCCCTTCCATCACGGAGCATATCGTGAGCAACAAAGGCCAGCTACTTCAAGATCCGTTCCTCAATCTTTTGCGCAAGGAACATGTCCCGGTGTCGATTTATCTCGTCAACGGTATCAAACTGCAGGGCCAGATCGAATCTTTCGATCAGTATGTGGTCTTGCTGCGCAACACCGTGACCCAGATGGTCTACAAGCACGCCATCTCGACGGTCGTTCCCGGCCGCGCTGTGAACTTCCACCCCAATGACCCCGAGCCGGCCTGATGCCTGTCGTGACGGACTCTTCTGACGTGATGGCGCTCCTCGTGAGCCCATGCAAGGTCCGTCCTGCTGCGCTGCCCGAGGGTGACGTCGCGCGTCCAGTCGGCGTCGCCGGACTGGAGACGTCCCTTTGAGCGCTCCCGTCGCGCCGGCTGCCGTTCGCGCGGTGCTCGTCGGGGTCGATCTCGGCCCTGGTCATTTCTTCGATCCGGAGCTTGACGAACTCGCGCTGCTGGCGAGTTCAGCCGGTGACGAACCTGTCGCCCGCGTGACCGCGCGTCGCAAGGCCCCGGACGCGGCGCTTTTCGTCGGCCAGGGCAAGGCCGAGGAAATCAAGGCGCTGGTCGCCGGCAGCGACGCGCAGGGCGTGATCTTCGACCAGGCGCTCAGTCCGGTGCAGCAGCGCAACCTGGAGCGTCTGCTGGGTGTGCAGGTCTCCGACCGGACTGCGCTGATCCTCGATATCTTCGCTGACCGCGCACGCAGCCACGAGGGCAAGCTCCAGGTCGAGCTTGCGCGCCTGCAGTACCTCTCCACGCGCCTCGTGCGGCGATGGTCTCACCTCGAACGTCAGCGCGGCGGCATCGGTACCCGCGGCGGTCCGGGCGAAACCCAGATCGAACTGGACCGGCGCATGATTGCCGAGCGCATCAAGGCTTTGAAGGGGCGCCTGGACAAGGTTCAGCGTCAGCAGGCGACCCAGCGGCGCGCGCGCGAGCGCCGTGGCACCTTCCGCGTCTGTCTGGTCGGCTACACCAATGCCGGCAAGAGCACGCTGTTCAATGCGCTGGTCAAGGCGCGAAGCTATGCGGCGGACCAACTCTTTGCCACACTCGACACGACCACGCGTGAGTTCTGGCTCGAGGGCGCCCGCGTCTCGGTCACCCTGTCCGACACGGTCGGCTTCATCCGCGAGCTGCCGCACAAACTGGTCGAGGCCTTCCGCGCCACGCTTTCGGAGGCTGCCGACGCCGACCTGCTGCTTCATGTCGTCGACACCGCGAGCCCGCTGCTGCACGAGCAGCGCCTCGAGGTCGACCGGGTGCTCGACAGCATCGGCGCAGGCGCGATCCCGCAGATCCTGGTCTGCAACAAGATCGATCGGCTGGGCGCCGAGGCGCTTCCCAGGGTGCTCGCGGACAGCGTGCCCGGTGCCGGTGGGACTTCGATTCCCAGAGTGTTTGTCAGCGCATTGACGGGCACAGGCCTTGGCGAGTTGCGTCGCCTCATCACCGAGGTGGCATCTCGCGGCGTCCACAACCCTGCGGCTGCGGGCGTATCGACGCCCGACGATACTGCGGCTTGTCTGCACACAGCATGAATTCGACGATGTCCGATCGTTTTCCCGCGATGGGCCGCCTGGGCGCGGTGCTGCTCTCCACGGTTCGCCTGTTCGCGGGTGCCGTTCGGCATGCCCGGCTGCGGATGTTTTCGCTGGTGGGCAGGCCTCAGCCCGTCTGGAACGCGGGTCGTCCCGAAGGGCCGCCCGACCTCGACGAACTCTGGCGCGACTTCAATCGCAAGCTCAACGGCTTGCTGGGTGGCAAGGGTCGGGAACGTCCCGATGGGCCATCGCAACCGCCTCCTGGCCAGCGTCCGCCGTCCGGGTCGCCCCCGTTCAAGGGCGCCGGCGTGGGCGCCGGCCTGATTGCCGGGGTGGCTGCGCTGATCTGGTTGGGTAGCGGCTTCTTCATTGTCCAGGAAGGTCAGCAGGCGGTGGTGACGTCTTTCGGGAAGTACAGCCACACCGCCGATGCCGGCTTCCAGTGGCGGTTTCCCTATCCTTTCCAGGCTCACGAATCGGTGGCCGTGACCCAGCTCCGGTCTGTGGACGTCGGCCGGAATTCAGTCGTTCAGGCCACGGGCTTGCGCGACTCGTCGATGCTGACCCAGGATGAGAACATTGTCGACATCCGCTTCACGGTGCAGTACCGCTTGAAGGATGCGCGCGCATACCTGTTCGAGAACTACCGCCCGGACGAGGCCGTGGTGCAGGCGGCGGAGTCTTCCGTGCGTGAGATCGTTGGCCGCAGCAGGGTGGACCAGGTGCTCTACGAGCAGCGGGATGCGATCGCGAACGACCTGATGAAGTCGCTCCAGGCTCAATTGGATCGCCTGAACGCCGGCATCCTCATTGCGAACGTCAATGTGCAGAACGTGCAGGTTCCCGAGCAGGTTCAGGCGGCCTTCAACGATGCCGTGAAGGCGGGAGCCGACCGGGACCGATTCAAGAACGAGGGGCAGGCCTACGCGAGCGACGTGATCCCGAAGGCACAGGGCACTTCGGCCCGCCTGCGGGAGGAGGCGGAAGGTTACCGCTCGCGCGTGGTTGCGCAGGCTGAAGGTGATTCGCAGCGTTTCCGTTCGGTCCTCACGGAGTACCAGAAAGCTCCTGCGGTCACGCGCGACCGCCTGTACCTGGAGACGATGCAGCAGGTGTATTCCAATGTCAGCAAGGTGATGGTGGACAGCCGCAATGGCTCCAACCTGTTGTACCTCCCGCTGGACAAGTTGATGCAACAGGCGGGGACTGGGCAGAGCTCTGCCGGTACGGCTGCCGCGGCGGAGGGCACCGCCAGCCCGTCTGTCGTGCCGCCCGCGCCGGCAGTGGATGCACGCGCACGCGACGGTACGCGAGCACGCGACCGCGACAGCCGTTGAGGAGGGCAGGATGATGAACCGCCTAGGAGCCATCGGTACCGGCGTCGTGGTGCTCTTGATGTTGCTGGGGTCGTCCCTCTTCATCGTCGACCAGCGTCAGGTGGCCGTCGTCTACGCGCTCGGCGAGATCAAGTCAGTGATCACCGAGCCGGGTTTGAAGTGGAAGTTGCCGCCACCCTTCCAGAACGTGGTTTTCCTGGATCGCCGCGTCCAGACCTTGGACAGTCCTGAGACCCGGCCGATCTTCACGGCCGAGAAGAAGAGTCTGGTGATCGACTGGCTGGTGAAGTGGCGTATCAGTGAGCCGCGCCAGTTCATCCGCAACAACGGCACCGACCTGCGCAACGTCGAGAACCGCCTCAGTCCGGTGGTGCAGGCTGCCTTCAACGAGGAGATCACCAGACGCGATGTCCGGGGCGTGCTCTCCAAGGAGCGCGAGCGTGTGATGAATGACGTTCGCAGCCGACTGGCCGATGAAGCCAAGGCGTTCGGGATCGAGATCGTCGATGTGCGCATCAAGCGGGTCGACTTCGTGGCCGACATCACCGACTCCGTCTACCGTCGAATGGAGTCCGAACGCAAGCAGGTGGCCAACGAGTTGCGGTCTCAGGGTATGGCTGAAGGTGAGAAGATCCGTGCCGACGCCGACCGGCAGCGCGAGGTCATCATCGCCGAGGCGTATCGCGACGCGCAGAAGATCAAGGGCGAGGGCGACGCGAAGGCTTCGGCCCTGTACGCGGCAGCCTTCGGCCGTGATCCGCAATTCGCACAGTTCTACCGCAGCCTGGAAGCCTACCGCGCGAGCTTCCGCAACCGGTCGGATGTGATGGTGGTGGATCCATCTTCGGAGTTCTTCCGAACCATGCGCACAGGCGGCGCGAGCGGACCCGGTCGCTAAGACCTGGGTGCACAGGCGAATCGACGTGGGCGACAGCCTGCTTGCTGCATTGGCGTTGGTGCTGGTGATCGAGGGGCTGGTGCCGCTGCTGAGCCCGGGCAGTTGGCGTCAGGCCTTTCAGCGCGCCTTGCAACTGAAAGACGGTCAACTCCGCTTCATCGGCATGTTGAGCGTCGCTGCAGGTTTGGTCCTGCTTCTGGTGAGCAGCTTGTGACCGGGTTGCCGGGCGCCACCCCCCGGTACAATGAGGGTTTTCTCGAAGACCGTGCCCATGTCCAGAGCCTGGCTGCTGCCGGAGCATATTGCCGACATCTTGCCAGCCGAGGCGGCCCGCGTCGAGCAAGTTCGCCGTCAGTTGCTCGACCAGGCAGGGCGCCGCGGTTTTGAGCTCATCATTCCGCCGCTTCTGGAGCACCTGGAATCGCTGTTGTCCGGCACCGGGCGCGAGCTCGAATTGCAGACCTTCACGCTCGTCGATCAACTGAGCGGCCGCCTGCTGGGTTTGCGCGCCGACACGACGCCGCAGGCCGCTCGCATCGATGCCCACCTGCTGAACCGCAGCGGCATGACCCGGCTTTGCTACTGTGGTCCGGTGCTGCACACCCGCCCAGGCGGAGCCGGAGCGTCGCGCGAGCCGCTGCAGTTCGGTGCCGAGATCTTCGGCCATGCCGGGCTCGAGGCAGAGATGGAGGTGCTGGATCTGGCGCTGGAGGCGGTGGCCGAAGCTGGGGTCGCGCAGCCGGTGATCGACCTGGCTGACGCGCGCATCCTTCGTGGCGTGCTGGCCGGCGTAGCGCTTGACGCCGTGGGGCTGAACGACATCGTCGAGGCGCTGTCGCGCAAGGACGCTGCGGCGCTGGACGTCTTGACGGGCGAGTTGCCGGAGGCGGCGCGCGCGGGTCTGCGCTTCCTGCTCGGCGCCTATGGTGGCGTGGACATCCTGAACCAGGCGCGAGCAGCGCTGCCGGCGCGTGCGCTCATCGGCCAGGCATTGGACGACCTCTGCCGGCTTGCGACGCACCTGCAGCGTTCGCATCCTGGCGTGCGGGTGGGGTTCGACCTCGCCGACATGGGCGGTTATGCCTACTACAGCGGGGTGCGGTTTGCGATGTACGCGCAAGGTGCGAGCCAGGCGCTGGCTCGCGGCGGGCGCTATGACGAGGTCGGGGCGGTGTTCGGCCGAAACCGGCCTGCGGTGGGCTTCAGCCTCGACGTCAAGTCTCTCGCCCAGCGGCTGTCGTCGGCCCTTCCTGCCGGCGCCGTGCGCGCGTCGTGGAGTGACTCGCCGGAGTTCGCGGCCGCCGTGCGAAGGCTTCGTGATGCCGGCGAGACGGTTGTCATAGACCTGCCCGGTTCCTCGGCCGAGGAATGCGGCCGCACTTTCGACCGGGTGCTCGAGCAGGCTGCAGGCCGCTGGGTCCTGCGTTCACTTTGAACAGGCGTGATCATGATGCGAGAAACGCACGCGGCGCAGCCGCACCCTGAGGGGGGGCGGCACGTCGTCGTCGTTGGCACCCAGTGGGGCGACGAGGGCAAGGGCAAGGTGGTGGACTGGCTGACGGACCATGCCCACGGCGTGGTGCGTTTCCAGGGCGGCCACAACGCCGGCCACACGCTGGTGATCAAGGGTCGCAAGACCGCGCTGCAACTGATCCCGTCGGGGATCATGCGCGACGGTGTCTCCTGCTACATCGGCAACGGGGTCGTCGTCGACCCGACGCATCTGCTTGGCGAGATCGAGCGCCTAGAGGCCATCGGCGTGGACGTTCGCTCGCGCCTGATGGTCAGCGAGTCCTGCCCGCTGATCCTGCCCTTCCACGTCGAGGTCGACCGCGCGCGCGAGGCGCTGCGCGAATCGAGCGGCACCGGCAAGATCGGCACCACCGGCAAGGGCATCGGTCCGGCCTATGAGGACAAGGTCGCGCGCCGCGCGTTGCGCGCCCAGGACCTCAAGCACCCCGACCGCTTCGCGCGCCGCCTGCGCGAGGTGCTGGAGGTTCACAACGAGGCGCTGCGGGGCGCGCTGCGGGCGCAGGCGCTGGACTTCGACCAGGTCTTCGAGCACGCGATGAAGGTTGCACCAGCCTTGCTGCCGATGCTGGGCGACGTCGGCTACGCCCTGCACCGCAGCCACCTGCGCGGCGACAACCTGTTGTTCGAGGGCGCTCAGGGCACGCTGCTGGACATCGATCACGGCACCTATCCCTACGTCACCTCTAGCAACTGCGTGGCCGGCAATGCCGCAGCGGGAGCAGGCGTCGGGCCGCAGATGCTGCACTATCGGCTGGGCATCACCAAGGCTTACACGACGCGGGTGGGTGGCGGTCCGTTTCCGACGGAATTGCCCATCGATGTGCCGGGCACCGTCGGGCATCACCTGTCCACGGTGGGGCAGGAGCGCGGCACCGTCACCGGTCGAGCGCGACGCTGCGGCTGGCTCGACGCCTCGGCGCTCAAGCGCTCGATGATCATCAACGGCATCTCGGGCCTTTGCATCACCAAGCTCGACGTCCTCGACGGCCTGCAGGAGATCCTGGTCTGCACCGGCTACGATCTTGATGGGCGTGCCATCGACATCCTGCCCCTGGATGCCGACGAGATTGCTGCCTGCCGCCCGCGCTACGAGCGTTTCCCCGGGTGGCACCAGAGCACCGCCGGCGTGACCGACTGGGACGCGCTGCCGCCGAACGCACGCCGCTACCTCGAGTGCGTCAGCGACGTGATCGGCGTACCCATCGACATGGTGTCCACCGGCCCCGACCGCGAGCACACCATCGTGCTGCGCCACCCCTTCAAGCCCTGAGGAGTCCTCCGCAATGCTCACCGACGACGGCAAGCACCTCTACGTGTCCTGGGACGAGTACCACCGCCTGATCGAGCGCCTGGCGCTGAAGGTGGCCGGCTCGGGCTGGGAGTTCGACCAGATCCTGTGCCTGGCACGAGGCGGCATGCGCCCTGGCGATGTGCTGTCGCGCGTCTTCGACAAGCCGCTGGCAATCATGTCCACCAGTTCATACCGCTCCGATGCCGGCACGATCCAGGGGCGGCTCGACATGGCCAAGTACATCACGATGCCCAAGGGCGAGCTGGCGGGCCGCGTTCTGCTGGTTGACGACCTGGCAGACTCGGGCATCACGCTGCGCGCCGTGGTCGACCGCTTGCGCGGCATGCCGGCGATCACGGAGCTGCGCACTGCAGTGATATGGGTCAAGGCGGTGTCGACCTATGTCCCGGAATATTTCGTCGAAGGGCTGCCCACGAGCCCGTGGATTCACCAGCCCTTCGAGGAGTACGACACACTGCGCCCGCAGGAACTGGCACGCAGGTACGCCATCTGATGGGCCTGAGGCCCTGTAGGCCCGCTGAAACAAAAAAGCCGAACGAGGTGTCCGGCTATTCATATCGCTGTCTGGTGCCCAGGAGAGGACTCGAACCTCCACGGAGTTACCCGCTAGTACCTGAAACTAGTGCGTCTACCAATTCCGCCACCTGGGCTTTCAGGAGCCAAGGACTATATCATCAATTCAGAACATTTACACAAAACTGAGCCGCAGGGAACCGATGGCCGCGCCGGCCCCGACCTCCTTGCGGATGTGCGCGGCACGGTCGAGGGGCATCGGGACGGCCATGGCTTCGTCTTCCCTGACGACGGCCAAGGCTCGATCTACCTGCCGCCGACTGAAATGCGCGCGGTCCTGCACGGGGATACCGTGGTCGTGCGAGTGGTTCGACAGGACCGCAAGGGGCGTCCCGAGGGGCGGGTGATCGACATCGTCGAGCGTCGCAAGGCGCCGGTCATCGGTCGCCTGCTGCAGGAGGGCGGTGCCTGGATCGTTGCGCCCGAGGACAGGCGCTACGGCCAGGACGTGTTGATACCCCGCAACGCCTTGGGTCTGGCCACGGCCGGGCAGGTTGTCTGTGTCGAGCTGACAGAACCGCCGGCACTGCACGCGCAGCCCGTGGGTAAAGTCGTCGAGGTGCTCGGGGAAATCGACGACCCAGGGCTCGAGATCGAGATCGCGGTGCGCAAGTACGGCGTGCCGCACGAGTTCTCGCAGACCACCCTGCAGCAGGCCCAGGCGCTGCCGCCCCGCCTGCGGGCCGCCGACAGGCGACAGCGGGTGGACCTCACCGACGTGGCGCTGGTCACGATCGATGGCGAGGACGCGCGCGACTTCGACGACGCCGTGTATGCGCAACCCCTGGAGCCCGACACGGAACAGGGCGGGGCAGCACAGTGGCGCCTGATCGTTGCCATCGCCGACGTCAGCCACTACGTCAAGCCGGGCGATCCGCTGGACACCGACGCCTACGACCGCGCGACCTCGGTCTACTTTCCACGGCGCGTGATTCCGATGCTGCCTGAGCGGCTGTCCAACGGCCTGTGCTCGTTGAACCCCGACGAGGATCGCCTGGCCATGGTCTGTGACATGGTCGTCGATGCGCAGGGCGACGTGCAGGGCTACCAGTTCTACCCCGCCGTGATGCGTTCGCATGCCCGGCTGACGTACACCGAAGTGGCGGCCATCCTGTCCAACACGCGGGGCCCCGAGGCGCAGCGTCGTGGCGAACTCGTGCAGCGCCTGCTCGATCTGCACGAGGTCTACCGCGCCCTGCTGAAGCAGCGTGCCCGGCGCGGCGCAGTCGACTTCGAGACCACGGAGACGCAGATCGTCTGTGACGAGTCAGGCCGGATCGAGAAGATCGTGCCTCGCACGCGCACCGAGGCCCACCGCTTGATCGAGGAGGCGATGCTGGCCGCCAACGTCTGCGCGGCGCACTTCATCGAGCACGGCGGACACGCTGCGCTGTTTCGCGTGCACGAGGGCCCGACGCCGGAAAAGCGGGCCGCGCTGCAGAACTACCTGCGCGCCCTGGGCATCGGCCTGAGCATCGGCGAAGAGCCCAGCCCCGGCGAGTTGCAGGCCGTCGCGCAGCTCACCCGTGAGCGGCCGGATGCGACGCAGATTCACCAGATGCTGCTGCGCTCGATGCAGCAGGCCATCTACACCCCCTTCAACAGCGGGCACTTCGGTCTGGCCTATGCGGCCTACACCCACTTCACCAGTCCGATCCGGCGCTACCCCGACCTGCTCGTGCACAGGGTGATCAAGGCCCTGCTCGGCGGGCGCCGCTACCGCTTCATGCCGGCTGAGGTCAGCACGCCCCGCACAGGACGGGCGCGACCCAAGGCGGCCTCCGCCGCGGGCGCAGCGACGGCGCGCGCGTCGGACAAGGAATTTCAGCCCTGGGAGGCTGCCGGGGCTCACACGAGCGCCTGCGAGCGGCGTGCCGATGAGGCCTCGCGTGACGTGGAAGCCTGGCTGAAGTGCCGATTCATGCGCGACCGCCTCGGTGAGGACTTCGCCGGCACGGTGACGGCGGCCGTTGGCTTCGGGGTCTTCGTGACCTTGGACGAGCTCTACGTCGAGGGCCTTGTGCACATCACCGAACTGGGTGGCGAGTACTTCCGCTTCGACGAGGTGAGGCAGGAACTGCGGGGCGAGCGCAGCGGCATGCGCTACGGTGTGGGCACGCGCGTGCGGGTGCAGGTCAGCCGTGTGGACCTGGACGCGCGCCGTATCGACTTCAGGCTCATGCGCGAGGGCGCTGACGAGCGTCTGCTCGCGCGCGGCCGCCCGGCAGCAGGTGGAGCGACCTCGGCGACCCAGGCGCTGGCAGAGACCCAGTCGGCCGATCGGGCCGCCAAGGCGGCGACCAAGCGGGCGCGCGGTGCTGCAAGCAGAAAGTCCGCCGGCCAGACCGTCGAGCCGGGCGCATCGCGCAAGGCGGCTACGCGCACGCGCAAGACCGCTGCACGCAAGACCGCTGCACGCAAGCGCGCGTCGCGCTGATCAGGGCAGGGCCTGCACCGCGGCCTGTTGCCGCATGTGGTCGATGAGGTCCTGCGCGCGTGCCGTGGCTGCGCCGACATCCGCGGCGTCTGCTGCACGCCCATGCAGCCAGACTGTCTCTTGCGCGACCGCATGAGCCAGCTCGGGCGCCGGCAGGGCTTCGGCGCGCCGACGTGACCAGCGGCCGCCGAGCCAACCGGCCAGCACGTCGCCGGTGCCGCCCGAGGCCAGCGCGGGTCCGCCCGTGCCGTTGATGGCTGTGAGCAGCCCTGGCGTGCAGATGACCGTGCCTGAGCCCTTGAGAACGACCGTGGCCTGCAGTTCGCCCGCGAGCTGCGATGCCGCGCTGAGCCGGTCGGACTGCACCTCGGCGGTGGTGCACCCGAGCAGGCGCGCTGCCTCGAGCGGGTGGGGTGTCAGTACAGTGGCCAGTTCCCGACTGGCGCGTGCCTGCAGCATCTCGCGCAGGTGCTCGTCGCGCGATAGGGCGTTCAGCGCATCGGCGTCGAGGACCAGACGCTCGGCCTGCCGCAGCAGCGCCGGCAACTGCATGGCCACCGCCTCGCCACCGCCACAGCCGCAGACCACGGTCGAGGCCGTCCACCACCCGGGCTCGGCCAAGGCTGTGGCCGGGCGCCAAAGCAGCTCCGGTCGACTCTCATGGCGCAAGGGCGCGCTGCTGTCCAGCGGTACGGCAAACGTGCGGCCCGAGCCCGCGCCCAGCGCCGCCTGGGCTGCCAGGCTGAGCGCGCCCGCCATGCCTGGGGCGCCGCCGATGACGATGGTGTCACCGAAGGACCCCTTGTGCGCGCCGTGCATCACGCCGCCGCGGCGTGCCGCGTCCCCGGGGGCGTAGAGCCGCGCCGCCGGCCGCTCCGACGCCTTGGCGGTGACGCCCAGGTCATCGAACCAGATGTCGCCTGCAAGCTCACGTCCCAGTCCCGTGAAAAGGCCTGGCTTGAGTGTCAGCAGCGACAGCGTCGCACGTGCTCGCACGACCTGTTCACCCAGGCAGGCGCCCGTCTGCGCGTGCAGTCCGGTCGGCAGGTCGATGGCCAGAACCGGCGCGCGCACGCGCTGCAAGGCCTGGACACCTTCGAGCACGGCACCTGTTGGCGGGCGGCTGCCGCCCAGGCCCAGCAGCGCGTCCACAGCAGCGTCCAGCCCGGCGATCGCCGGCGCGCGGTCGGTGACCGGCACGCCCGCATCGATGGCGGCGCGCAGGCCGGCGGCGGCATCGGCGGGCAGGCGCCCCGCATCGCCGTGCAGGCTCACGCTGACCTGGCGTCCCCGCCGCGCGAGCATGGCGGCGGCGTGCAGTCCGTCGCCACCGTTTCCGCCCGGCCCGCAGGCCAGCCATATCCGTTGCGCGTGCGGCGCGATCGCCGTCACCCAGCGTGCCACCGAACTGGCGGCACGGCGCATCAGCGCGCCGTGCGGCTCTGCGGCCAGGGCACGCGCCTCGATCGCACGGCTGCTGGCGGTGTCGTGCAGTTCCCAGGACCGACACAAGGGCAGCACCTGCTGCGGCCCGGTGCCCCGCTGAATCGGCAATGGCATGCAGGCATGCTCAAGCTCGGGGTCTGGTACGACTGCCATGGCACTTCAGCCGGGCCGGCCTGGATTGCTCAGGCGTTCGTAGCCCAGGCGCGTGTCGTCGATGGCAGGCTGGCGCCCGGCGATGCGGTCAGCCAACAGGCGTGCCGACCCGCACGACAGCGCCCACCCGCTCGAGCCATGGCCCAGGTTGAGCCACAAGCCCGCCACGGGCGCGGCGCCAACGACGGGCGGGCCGTCTGGCAGCATCGGACGACCGCCCTTCCAAAGCCGGACGCGCGACACGTCGCCACTCCCGGGGAACCAGTCCTGCAGCACCTTGTACAGGGTGGACTGCGCGGCCACGGCCATGTGATCGGCCTGGCCGCCGAGTTCGGCGCTGCCCGCGACGCGGATCTGTTGACCGAGGCGGGTGATCGCGACCTTGTAGCGCTCATCCATCAGGCCGGAATTCGGCCCCTGCCCGAAAGTGGCGGCCGAGTCTCGCATCGGCATCGTTGCCGAGTAGCCGTACACCGGCACCAGCGGCAGGCGCAGGCCGACCGCGTGCGCCAGCCGTGCAGCGGCAACCCCGGCGCACAGCACGACCCTGTCGAAGCGGGCCTCCTGCAGCTCGGTAGGCATCTGCGAAGTACCCATGGGGTGAACCGAGTTGCGCCAGCGCAGGTGCATCGGCTCCGCGGGATCCAGCGGCATGACCTCGACGCCGAAGCGAAAGCTCACCCCTGCCGGTTGTGCAAGCGCGCGCAGCTGGTGAGCAAAGAGCCTGCAGTTGCCCACGCCATCGTGCGGCAGGTGCAGGCCCGCGCGCAGCGGCGTGTCGGGGTTCAGGCCGGGCTCGACCGCACGGCAGGCTGCAGCATCGAGGACGCGCACAGTGGTTCCGACCTCCTGCAGCAGCCGGATGCCGCCCTGGGCACGTTCGAGGTCGCGCTCGTGCCGCAACAGCACGAGGTAGCCCTGCGCCTGCTCGTAGTCGAGCCGATGGCGCGCGGCGATGCTGTCCAGACGCTCGCGGCTGTAGCGGGCAAGCGCCTGCATCGCCCGCCGGTTCGCCTCATGCACGGGGCGGCTGCAGGCGGCGAGATAGCGGCGGATCCAGGGCAGACAGCGCCAGACGCCGCGTCCGAAGCGCACCGCCGCGTGCGTCGACAGCATGCCGTTGAGCACCTTGGCCGGCATTCCCGGCGCTGCCCAGGGCGTGACGTAGCCTGGCGCGATGACGCCGGCATTGGCGAAGCTCGTTTCTTCTGCGATGCTGGAGCGACGTTCGAAAACGGTGACCTCGTGCCCGTCCTCGGCCAGTTCCCAGGCGGTGGTGATGCCGACGATGCCGGCGCCGATCACGGCAATGCGCAAGAGGGGGCTCCTGTGGTCTGACTCCCCGCTTCGGGCGGGCTGGCCGTGCTAACATCCGATGGTTTGTCTGGGGCGCGGTCGGAGCGATCTGACTGGTGCATTCAGGCAAACCAATCGCGAATCCGGTCCCCGGAAGGTGTCTCGGGCGCAGGTGGCGGTCGCAGAAAAGTTCTCTGCGGCTGCATCGGCCCCGTTCAGATGCGCGCCGGATTCTAGAAGCAACCTTCGGAGTCTCCCCATGTCTGTCTCCATGCGTGAAATGCTGGAAGCCGGTGTCCATTTCGGGCACCAGACGCGCTTCTGGAACCCCAAGATGGCCCCGTTCATCTACGGCCATCGCAACAAGATCCACATCATCAATCTCGAGAAGACGCAGCCGCTCTTCAACGATGCGATGAAGTTCGTGCGCCAGCTGGCCGGTCGCCGCGGCACGATCCTGATGGTGGGTACGAAGCGCCAGGCGCGCGAGGTGGTGGCGCAGGAGGCTCAGCGCTGCGGAATGCCCTATGTGGACCAGCGCTGGCTCGGCGGCATGCTGACCAACTTCAAGACGGTCAAGGGCTCGCTGAAGAAGCTCAAGGACATGCAGGCCACGCGCGAGGCCGGCACCGAAGCCATGATCAAGAAGGAAGCGCTGATGTTCGAGCGCGAGCTGGCCAAGCTCGAGAAGGACATCGGCGGCATTCAGGACATGAACGCGCTGCCCGACGCGCTGTTCGTGATCGACGTCGGTTACCACAAGATCGCGGTGGCCGAGGCCAACAAGCTGGGTATTCCTGTGATCGGCGTCGTCGACACCAACCACTCGCCTGACGGCGTGCAGTACGTGATCCCCGGCAACGACGACTCTGCCAAGGCCGTTGCGCTGTACGCGCGCACCGTGGCCGACGCGGTGCTCGAAGGCAAGGCCAACGCCACTGCGGAGGTCGTGCAGGCGGTGTCCGGCAGCGACGAGTTCGTCGAAGTCAGCGAAGAGGCCTGACCAGGTTCTCGCGGGCGGCCGGCGCGCGCCGCGTGCCGCCGCCCGTTTTACTTTCCAAGCGGAGTCAACACAGATGGCAGTCATCACTGCAAGCATGGTCGCGGAACTGCGCGCCAAGACCGACGCGCCGATGATGGAGTGCAAGAAGGCGCTGACCGAGGCCGACGGCGACATCGGCCGCGCCGAGGAGATCCTGCGCGTCAAGCTGGGCAACAAGGCGGGGAAGGCCGCCTCGCGCGTCACCGCCGAGGGTGTGGTGGCCGCCGCGGTGGATGGCACCACCGGCGCCCTCATCGAGGTCAACTGCGAGACCGATTTCGTCTCGAAGAACGATTCCTTCCTTGCCTTCGTACGCTCGTGTGCGCAGCTCGTGGCCACCCACGCCCCGGCGGATGTGGCGGCGCTGTCGGCGCTGCCGCTCCAGCAGGACGGCTTCGGCCCGACGGTGGAGGACGTGCGCAAGGGTCTGATCGGCAAGATTGGTGAGAACATGTCGATCCGCCGCTTCGGCCGCTACGCTGGCGGCGGCCGTCTGGCCAACTACCTGCACGGCACGCGCATCGGCGTGATGGTCGAGTTCGACGGTGACGAGGTCGCGGCCAAGGACGTCGCCATGCACGTGGCGGCGATGAAGCCGGTGTCTCTGTCGGCCTCGGAAGTCCCGGCCGAGCTCGTCGAGCGTGAGCGCCGGGTCGCCGCCGAGAAGGCCGCCGAGTCTGGCAAGCCCGCCGAGATCGCGCAGCGCATGGTCGAGGGCTCGGTGCAGAAGTTCCTGAAGGAGGTCTCGCTGCTGAACCAGTCCTTCGTCAAGAACGACAAGCAGACCGTCGAGCAGATGTTGAAGGCCGCTGGAACCACCGTGCGGCGTTTCACGCTGTACGTCGTGGGCGAGGGCATCGAGAAGAAGACCGACGACTTCGCGGCCGAAGTGGCAGCGCAGGTCGCGGCGGCCAAGGCCCAGTGAGCCCTGCGCGCGGGCGCGGTGGCGCCCGCGCTGCGCCGTGCCCCTGCGGGCGCGCGTAAACTCTCCTGTTCCTGCTTTTCCTGGAATCAAGGCATGCCGCGCTACCGGCGCATCCTGCTCAAGCTCTCTGGCGAAGCCCTGATGGGCAACGACTCCTATGGCATCAACCGCTCGACCATCGTGCGCATGGTTCGCGAGGTGCAGCAAGTCACCCGCCTCGGTTGCGAGGTCGCGGTGGTCATCGGCGGGGGCAACATCTTCCGCGGCGTGGCCGGTGGCTCGGTCGGGATGGACCGTGCCACGGCGGACTACATGGGCATGCTCGCCACGGTGATGAATGCACTCGCACTGGCCGACACGATGCGGCAGGAGGGCATGACTGCGCGCGTCATGTCGGCCATCGCCATCGAACAGGTGGTCGAGCCTTATGTGCGGCCGAAGGCGCTGCAATACCTCGAGGAGGGCAAGGTCGTCGTGTTCGCCGCGGGCACGGGCAACCCCTTCTTCACCACCGACACCGCAGCCGCCTTGCGCGGGGCCGAAATCGGCGCGGAGGTCGTGCTCAAGGCCACCAAGGTCGACGGTGTCTACACGGCGGACCCGAACAAGGACCCGTCGGCCGAGCGTTACACCACGATCTCCTTCGATGAGGCCATCTCGCGCAACCTGCAAGTGATGGACGCGACCGCCTTCGCGTTGTGCCGTGACCAGAAACTTCCGATCAAGGTGTTCTCGATCTTCAAGCCGGGTGCACTCGAGCGCGTCGTGATGGGCGCCGACGAGGGCACGCTCGTGCACGTGTGACAGGTGATTCGATGACCACTCCCGCCGAGATCCGCAAGACTGCAGAAGCCAAGATGGGCAAGTCTCTCGAGGCGCTCAAGACCGAACTGCAGAAGATTCGCACCGGACGTGCGCATCCGGGCATCCTGGATCAGGTTCACGTCGACTACTATGGGTCGATGGTGCCCATCAGCCAAGTGGCCAACGTGTCGCTGCTCGACGCGCGCACCATCAGTGTCCAGCCCTGGGAGAAGGGCATGGGCGCCAAGATCGAAAAGGCGATCCGCGAGTCCGACCTGGGGCTCAACCCGTCTTCGCAAGGGGACCTGCTGCGCGTACCCATGCCTGCGCTGACCGAGGAACGGCGGCGCGAACTGACCAAGGTCGTGCGGCATGCGGGTGAAGAGGCCAAGGTCGCGGTGCGCAACCTGCGCCGCGAGGGCAACGAGCACCTCAAGCGTCTCTTGAAGGACAAGGCGATCTCCGAGGACGATGAGCGCCGCGGCCAGGACGAAGTGCAGCGCCTTACGGACCGCGTGGTCGCCGAGGTCGACCGCCTTGTGCAGGCCAAGGAAGCCGAGGTCATGGCCGTCTGAGGACGGTTGCGTCGCCCGATGGATCGCCACGCTCCCGTGCCGCGCCATGTTGCCGTCGTGATGGACGGCAACGGTCGTTGGGCGCGTCAGCGGTACATGCCGCGCTTCTTCGGTCACAAGGCCGGCGTGGATGCGCTCGTCAGGGCCATCGATCTGTTCGCTGAGCGTGGGGTGGAGTACCTGACCGTCTTCGCCTTTTCCTCGGAGAACTGGAAGCGCCCCGCCGACGAGGTCTCCGGACTGATGGGCCTGGTGCTGGTCGCAGTGTCGAAGTACCTTGGACGGATCGCCGCCAAGGGCGTGCGCATACGCATCATCGGCGACCGGGACGCGATGGCCGAGCGCCTGCAGGAGGCCTGGGCCCTGGCCGAGAGCAGCACGGCCCACAACACACGCATCACCCTGACGGTCGCCTTCAACTATGGCGGCCGTTGGGACGTCGTGCAGGCATGCCGACGCGCGCTGGCCGACGGCGTCGATGCGGACGGCCTGGACGAGCAGGTGCTGGGGCGCTACACCATGCTGGGTGATCTCCCTGATCCGGACCTCTTCATCCGCACCGGCGGAGAGATGCGGATCAGCAATTTCCTGCTGTGGCAGGCGGCTTACGCAGAGCTGTACTTCACAGAGACCCTGTGGCCCGATTTTGGCGCGCTCGACATCGACGCGGCCCTTGCCGCGTACGCGGGGAGGGATCGGCGCTTCGGCGGCATCCCGCCGGTGTTCGCGACCACGTCTTCGGGCTGACGGCGATGCTCGGCCAGCGCATCGTCACGGCCATCGTGTTGCTGGCTCTGTTGATCCCCGCGCTTTGGAGCGATGCGGCGTGGCCGTTCCCCTTGTTGACGCTGGCCTTCCTGGCTGCCGCAGGCTGGGAGTGGGCGCGCCTGAACGGCACCGCAGGCCCACCCGCCGCGGCATGGGCTGCTGCCGTTGTGCTCGCTGGACTGCTGGCATGGTGGGCCATGCAGACCGGGACGAGTCTGCATGGCCTCGTGGTTCTGGCTGCGCTGGCTTGGCTGTTCGGCGGCCCCTGGGCTTTGCGCGCGGGTATCGACGGTTGGTCACGGGCGCCAGCTTCCGCGCGTCGCGTTCTCGGGCTGGGGGTCGTGATCGCCGCCTGGGTCGCGCTGGTCGAGGCGCGTGTCCAGGGGCTGGGCTTCGTCTTGTCGGTGTTCTGCACCGTCTGGGTGGCCGATATTGCTGCCTACGCAGGAGGGCGTGCATTCGGGCGCCGCAAACTGGCCCCACGGATCAGTCCGGGCAAGAGCTGGGAGGGGGCCGTATGCGGCGTGCTCGCGGTCTGGCTGCTGGCCTGGGGCTGGTGGGCGTTGCAGTCGTCCTGGCCAGCGCTGGGCCCGAGCCTGTTTTCTGCGCTGAACGAGCGATTCGGACCCGGGCCCGCCATCCTGCTGCTCACCGGGCTGGTGGCGATGAGCGTCGTGGGAGACCTCTTCGAGTCTCTGCTGAAGCGCGCCGCCCACGTCAAGGATTCGAGTCGACTGTTGCCGGGCCACGGTGGCGTCCTGGATCGCATCGATGCCCTGCTGCCGGTGTTCCCTCTGGCCTTGGCCTTGACGTGGCGCTGAAGAACTTCGAGCATTCAGGGCAGGCGCGCGTGCCATTTCCGAACTCGCGCCTTTGACGGGCACCCTTGACGTGAGTTCCAACTTCAACGACCGACCGCAGCGCGTGGCCGTCCTGGGCTCGACCGGCTCGATCGGCGTCAACACGCTGGACGTGATGGCGCGCCATCCTGGGCGCTTCGAAGTCGTTGGTCTGTCCGGCATGCGACGCATCGACGAACTGGCGGCGCAGTGCCGCCACTGGCGCCCACGGTACGCCGTCGTGCCCGACGAGGCTGCCGCTTCGCGCTTGCGTTCCCTGCTCGGTCCGGCGGAGCCCGACGTGGCGGTTCTCGTCGGGGAGCGAGCCCTGTGCGAGTTGGCGGCGGACCCCGACGTGGACAGCGTCATGGCGGCCATCGTCGGCGCTGCCGGTTTGGCGCCTTGTCTGGCCGCCGCGCGCGCGGGCAAGCGGCTGCTCCTGGCCAACAAGGAGGCCCTGGTCGTGGGCGGCGGGTTGTTCGTCCGTGCGGTTCACGATGGCGGCGCGACGATGCTGCCCATCGACAGCGAACACTCGGCCATCTTCCAGTGTCTGCCTGCCGATCGGGCCCGCTGGCCCGACTTCATCGATCACATCGTGCTGACGGCTTCGGGCGGCCCTTTTCGGACCCGCAACCTGGCCTCCTTTGCCCAGATCACGCCGCAGCAGGCCGTGGCCCACCCGAACTGGGTCATGGGCCGCAAGATTTCCGTCGACTCGGCAACGATGATGAACAAGGCGCTCGAGGTGATCGAGGCGCGCTGGCTGTTCGACCTCGAGCCCTCCCGCATCGAGGTGGTGATCCACCCGCAAAGCATCATCCATTCGATGGTGGTCTGCCGCGATGCCTCGGTGCTGGCGCAGATGGGTACGCCGGACATGCGTGTACCGATCGCCTACGGCTTGTCCTTTCCTGAACGCATCGAATCCGGGGCCTTGCGGCTGGACTTTTCCCAACTCGCCGGCCTGAGCTTCGAGCCGTTGGATGCAGCACGCTTTCCGGGGCTGCGGCTCGCCTACGAGGTGCTGTCCGGCGCCGAGGGCGACAGCGTCGTGCTCAACGCGGCCAACGAGGTGGCCGTGGACAGTTTCCTGGAGGGGCGCATCGGGTTCACTCAGATCCACGCGGTCAACGTGGCGACGCTGGGTGCACTGGCCGGGACGGGCAAGCCGCCCGCCAGCCTGGGGGACCTCCTCGAACTTGACGCCCGTTCCCGAGCCGTGGCGAGCAGCCAGGTCTCTCGCTTGTCCTGACCTTCTGGCCGATGCTCACTGTCCTTGCCTTCGTCGTCACGCTCGCGTTGCTGATCGTCGTCCACGAGTGGGGACACTACCGCGCGGCGGTGGCGTGCGACGTGAAGGTGCTGCGGTTTTCCATCGGCTTCGGGCGTGTCCTGTGGCGCCGTCGACTGGGGCGCGATGGCTGCGAATTCGTTGTCAGCGCGCTGCCGCTGGGGGGCTATGTGCGCATGCTCGACGAGCGCGAGGGCGTCGTCGACGGTTCCGAACTGCGTCGCGCCTTCAATCGCAAGCCCTTGTGGCAGCGCTTCTTCGTCGTCATTGCCGGCCCGCTGGCCAACCTTCTCCTGGCGGTGCTGTTGTACGCGGCGGCGCAGGTGTGGGGTGTGCAGGAGGTCAAGCCTGTACTGGGCACGCCGCCGGTTGACACGGCCGCTGCCCGAGCCGGCTTGCGTGCCGGGGATTGGATCCGCGCCGCCTCTGCCGACGGCATCGAATGGCGCGAGGTGCGGTCCCTGAGCGACTTGCGCTGGCAGGCCATGGAGGCTGTGCTGGAGCGCAAGCCGTTGCACCTGACGGTCAGTGACCGCGACGGGCGCGGCAGCCGGCAGATCCTGGTCCGGCTCGACGGGGTTGCGGGTGCAGACGTCGACTCGCAGACCCTGTCGCGCCTGGGGCTGGGCACGCCTTACAGCGAGCCCGTGCTCGGGGACATCGTCGCGGGTGGCCCGGCAGCGCTCGCCGGCCTGCGCCGCGATGACCGTGTCCTGTCGCTGGATGGCGCAGTGGTGGCCGACGCCGCGGCGCTGCGCCAGGCGATCCGCGCTGCGCCTGGCGTGCCCATGCGCTGGATGGTCGAGCGCGATGGACGGCGCGTCGAACTCGTCGTCACACCGCGCCAAGTGGCGTCCACTGTGGGCGCCGCCAGCATCGGGCGCATAGACGCTGCCGTCGGCGCAGCGGTGGAAAAGGTGCTGGTTCGATCGGAACCCGGGCAGGCGCTCGTCGAAGGTGCACGACGCACCTGGGAAGTCGGCACGCTCACCTTGTCGATGATCGGACGCATGCTGGTCGGACAGGCGGCCTTGAGCAATCTCAGCGGCCCGCTGACGATTGCCGATGTGGCGGGGCAGTCGGCGAGCCTGGGCTTGTCGCAGTACCTGGCTTTCCTGGCGTTGGTCAGCGTCAGCCTGGGCGTGTTGAACCTGCTGCCACTGCCGATGCTCGATGGTGGGCACCTGATGTATTATCTTTTCGAGGGCGTGACCGGTCGCCCGGTGTCTGATGTCTGGCTCGAGAGGCTGCAGCGTGGGGGCATCGCAGTGCTGGTTCTGCTGATGTCGGTGGCCCTGTACAACGACGTGGCCCGACTTCTCGGACTGCAGTGAGTTCCCCTCGATGATCCAACGATTCCTGCACAGTAGGCTGCGCGCGTTTGTTCTGGCCACGTGGTGTTTGTGCGGCTGGATGTCGCCAGCCGCTGCCGTCGAGCCCTTCGCTCTTCGAGACATCCGTGTCGAGGGCCTGCAACGCACCGACCCCGGCACGGTGTTCGCGACCCTGCCGTTTCGAATCGGTGACGTCTACAACGACGAGAAGGGCGCTGCGGCGTTGCGCGCCTTGTTCGCCACCGGTCTGTTCAAGGACGTCCGCTTGCGCATCGAAGGCGATGTGGCCGTCGTGGTCGTCGAGGAACGTTCGCTGATCGCGACCGTCGATTTCGTGGGCACCAAGGAGTTCGACAAGGACACCTTGGGCCGGGCCCTGAAGGACGTGGGTATCGCCGAAGGCATGCCTTTCGACCGGGCCGTGATCGACCGTGCCGAACAGGAGATCAAGCGGCAGTACCTGTCGCGCAGTTTCTACGGCGCCGAGGTGGTCACGACCGTGACGCCGATCGAGCGCAACCGTGTCAACGTGACGTTCACCATGAGCGAAGGCGAAGTGGCGCGGATCAAGGAGATCCGCATCACGGGGGCCAGCGCCTTCTCCGAGTCGGAACTGCTCGGACTGCTGGACCTGTCGGCCACAGGTGTGATGTCGTGGTACACGAAGGCCGATCGCTACTCCCGGTCGCGGCTCAACGGAGACATCGAGAAACTGCGGGCGCACTACCTGAACCGGGGCTATCTCGAGTTTGCCGTCGAATCGACACAGGTCACGATCTCGCCCGACAAGCAAGACGTATCCATCGTCCTTGCGGTGCGCGAGGGGCAGCGCTACGTCGTCACTTCGGTGCGGCTCGAGGGAGAGTTCCTCGGCAAGGACGACGAATTCCGCGCGCGCGTGGCTGTCCGGCCCGGCCAGCCTTACCGTGTCGAGGACGTGACCGCCACCACGAGGGCCTTCTCCGAGTTGTTCGGTCGCTTCGGCTATGCCTTCGCGCGGGTGGAGGCGCGGCCGGAGATCGATCGCTCTCGCGGGCAGGTGGCCATCGCGATCAACGTCTCTCCGGAGCGCCGCATCTACGTCCGCCGTGTCGAGATTGCCGGCAATGCCAGCACCCGGGACGAGGTCATTCGCCGGGAGATGCGGCAGTTCGAATCATCCTGGTACGACAGCGAGCGCATCAAGCTGTCCCGGGATCGGGTGGACAGGCTGGGTTTCTTCAAGGAGGTGTCGGTCGAGAACCGTGAGGTGCCCGGCAGCCCCGACCTCGTCGATCTCGTGTTCAATGTCGAGGAGCGGCCGACCGGCAACCTGATGCTCGGCTTGGGTTACTCGTCCGCTGAAAAGCTCACATTGTCGGCTTCGATCCGCCAGGAGAACGCCTTCGGGACCGGACAGTTCCTCGGGGTCGAGGTCAACACGGGCAAGTTCAACCGGACGCTCCAGTTCAGTACCACCGATCCCTATTTCACGGTCGACGGCATCTCGCGTTCGCTCGAAGCCTATTACCGGACCAGCCGGCCGCTCAACAGCTTGAGTTCGGAGTATCAACTGCTCACGCAGGGTGGCGCTTTGAGGTTTGGCCTGCCCTTCTCCGAGTTTGACACTGTCTTCCTGGGGGTCGGCCTCGAGCGGACGACCATTGCCGACACCAGTTCGCTGCCCAACAGCTACTACGTGTTCCGCGACCAGTACGGTCGCTCGAGCAATGCCGTGCCGGTGACGCTGGGCTGGCAACGTGACAGCCGTGACAGCGTCATCAACCCGACGACGGGGCGCTATCAACGGGTGAACCTTGAATGGAGTCCCGCTGCAGATGTGCGTTACCTGCGCACCAACCTCCAGTTTCAGCAGTATTGGCCTGTTGTCAGCAAGGTGACGTTCGGACTGAACGCTGAACTTGGCTGGGGTCTGGGCATCGGCGCACGGCCGTATCCGGTATTCAAGAATTTCTACGGTGGTGGGCTGGGGTCCATCCGTGGTTTCGAGCAGAGCTCGCTCGGCGGAGTGGACCCGACCGGTGCCTTCATCGGCGGCAACCGTCGACTGAATGTCAACGGCGAGCTTTATCTTCCGTTCCCTGGTCTGGGCAATGACAAGACGGTCCGCTTCTTTGCCTTCGGCGACGCGGGCAATGTGTGGGCTGAAGGTCAGTCAGCCGACACGCAGAGCCTTCGTGCCTCGGCCGGACTGGGGCTGAGCTGGCTGTCGCCGGTCGGGCCATTGAAGCTCAGCTGGGGCAGAGCCGTTCGCTCCAAGCCCATGGATAGAATCCAACCCCTCCAATTCCAGATCGGGACTGCCTTCTGATGAAGAGAACTCTCTTGGGCTGGGGCGCCCTGTTGCTCGTCGCGTTTGCCATCGGCTTTCCTGCTTCCGCCCAGGAAGTGAAGATTGGTTACGTGAACAGCGAGCGTATCCTTCGCGATTCCGCGCCTGCCAGGGCTGCGCAAGCCAAGCTCGAAGCCGAGTTCAGTCGACGCGAGCGCGAATTGAACGACCTGCGCAACCGGGTCAAGGCGGCGGCTGACCGCCTCGAGAAGGACGGCCTCACGCTGAGCGAATCAGAGCGGAACCGTCGTCAGAAGGAGGTCGTCGACCAGGACCGCGATCTGCAGCGCAAGCAGCGCGAGTTCCAGGAAGACCTCAACCAACGCAAGAACGAGGAGCTGTCGGCGGTGGTGGATCGGGCGAACCGGGTGATCCGCCAGATCTTCGAGACCGAGAAGTACGACCTCATCGTGCAGGACGCCGTGCACTGGAGCGCCCGGATCGACATCACCGACAAGGTGATTCGTTCCCTGAACGGCACCACGCCGGCAGCGCCGACGAAGTAGTCGCCGCAGGCTCAGGCCCGAACCTGCCGCCGTGCCGCAGGCCCGCGTCGAGGCGCTGAGCCGATTGCTCGGCGGCGAGTTGCTGGGCCGCGGCGATCAGGTCGTCGAGCGCATCGATCCGCTCGGCTCCGCCGGTCCGGCCAGCATTTCCTTTCTGTCGAACCCCCGCTACGCCCCGCAACTGGGCAGCACGCGCGCAGGGTGCGTTCTGGCGGCGCCGGCTCATCGCGAAGCGCTGGCGCTGTTGCCCAGCGCCATCGTTTGTGCCGATCCTTACCTGGCTTTTGCGAGGCTCACGCAGTGGTGGGCCCGCCAGACCACGCGACCTGTCGAACCGGGCATCCATCCCTCGGCCGTGGTGCATGCGCAGGCGCATGTCCACCCCTCGGCCACCATCGGCGCGCTCGCTGTCGTCGGCGCTGGCGCATCGGTGGGTGCTGGCGTCGTCCTGGGCAGCCATGCGGTGGTCGAAGACGATGCGCGCATCGGTGCGCACTGCCGTATCGGCGCGCGGGTCTTCGTCGGCGCGCGTTGCACGGTCGGCGAACGTTGCATCCTGCATCCTGGTGTGGTCGTCGGTGCCGACGGGTTCGGCTTCGCCCCGAACCAAGGCCGGTGGGAGAAGATCGAGCAGCTCGGCGCGGCGCGTATCGGTGACGATGTCGAGATCGGTGCCAACACCTGCATCGACCGTGGGGCACTCGACGACACCGTCATCGGCGACGGTGTCAAGCTGGACAACCTGATCCAGATCGTGCACAACGTGCGCATCGGCGCCGGCACGGCGATGGCCGGCTGCGTGGGTGTGGCCGGCAGCGCCCGCATCGGTGAGCGCTGCACCTTCGGAGGTGGGGCCATCGTTCTCGGCCACCTCGAGATCGTCGACGAGGTGCACGTCTCGGCAGCCACGGTGATCACGCGCTCGATCCTGCGTCCGGGGCAGTACAGCGGCGTCTTCCCCTTCGACGACAATGCTTCCTGGGAAAAGAACGCCGCGACCTTGCGGCAGCTGCACGGCCTGCGCGAACGCCTGCGAGCACTGGAGAAACACCTCAAATGATGATGGACATCCATCAGGTGCTTAAGAAGCTGCCGCACCGCTACCCTTTCGTGCTGGTGGATCGCGTGCTCGAGCTCGAGCCCGGCGTGCGCATACGCGCCCTGAAGAACGTGACCATCAACGAGCCTTTCTTTCCGGGGCACTTCCCGCACCGCCCGGTCATGCCCGGCGTGATGATGCTCGAGGCGCTGGCCCAGGCGGCGGCGCTGCTTTCGTTCGAGACCGCAGGCCGGGACCCGGACAGCAACTCGGTGTACTACTTCGCCGGTATCGACGGCGCGCGCTTCAAGCGGCCGGTGGAGCCCGGTGACCAGCTCATCCTCGACGTGCAGCTGCTGCGCGCCAAGGCCGGCATCTACAAGTTTGCCGCGCGCGCCAGCGTGGGCACCGAGCTCGCTGTCGAGGCCGAGCTGATGTGCACGATGCGCCAGGTCGGCTGAGCATGGCTACGGTCCACCCGACGGCCGTCGTCGATGCGGGTGCGGAGCTCGCCTCCACGGTGCGCGTCGGTCCATACGCTGTCGTCGGGTCGGGCGTTCGCATCGGCGACGGCACCGAGATCGGCCCGCATTGCGTCATCGAGGGTCCGACGACGATCGGCCGTGACAACCGCATCCACGCGCACGCCGTGATCGGCGGTGCGCCGCAGGACATGAAGTACCGTGGCGAGCCGACTGCGCTAGAGATAGGCGACCGCAACACGATCCGCGAGTTCTGCACCTTCAACCGGGGCACGGCGCAGGACGCCGGCGTGACGCGCCTGGGCGATGACAACTGGGTCATGGCCTACGTGCACCTCGCGCACGACGTGCAGGTCGGACACCGCACCATCCTGGCCAACAACGCCACGCTCGCCGGCCACGTGCACGTGGGCGACTGGGCCATCGTCGGCGGCTTGACAGGGGTGCACCAGTTCTGCCGCATCGGCGCGCACGCGATGACGGCCTTCCAGAGCCACGTCTCTCAGGACGTGCCGCCTTTCATGATGGTCGGCGGCAACCCGCTGGCGGTTCACGGCTTCAACATCGAGGGCTTGCGCCGGCGCGGTTTCTCGGCCGAGCGCATGGCCCAGGTCAAGCGGATGCACCGTCTGCTGTACCGCGACGGGCTCACTCTGGAGCAGTCGCGTGCCGCGATCCAGGGTCTGCACGGCCAGGTCGACGGCGGCGACGCCGACCTTGCGCTGATGCTCGATTTCCTGGCCGCGTCCACGCGCGGCATCGCGCGTTGAACCTGCCGCCGGGCTGCCCGGCCGGTCGCTGCTGCTTCGCGCCGGGTGCCTCGCCATGACCGTCGAGACCGCGCCGACCGTGGCGATGGTGGCTGGCGAGGCCTCGGGCGACCTGCTCGGCTCCTTGCTGCTGCAAGGCCTGCGCCAGCGCTGGCCGCAGCTGAGGGCCGCGGGTATCGGCGGGCCCGCGCTCGAACGGACCGGCTTCGAGGCCTGGTGGCCCAGCGAGCGTCTGGCGGTGCGCGGCTACGTCGAGGTGCTGCGTCACTACCGCGGCATCGCGCGCATCCGCGAGCAGCTCACGCAGCGCCTGCTTGCTGCGCCGCCCTCGGTGTTCGTCGGTGTCGATGCGCCCGACTTCAACCTCGGCCTCGAGGAGCGGCTGCGACGCGCAGGGATCCCGACCGTTCACTTCATATGCCCGTCGGTCTGGGCCTGGCGCGGGCGGCGGGTGCACCGCATCGCGCGCAGCGCCACCCAGGTGCTGTGCCTCTTTCCCTTCGAGCCCGAGTTGCTGCAGCGGCACGGCATCGACGCCACCTATGTGGGTCATCCGCTGGCGCAGGTGGTGCCGCTGGAGCCCGACCGCGCCGCGGCGCGTGCCGCGCTCGGCCTGCCCGGCGACGCCGTCGTCGTGGCGCTGCTGCCGGGCAGCCGCCGCTCCGAGATCGAGGCGATCGCAGCCCCGATGCTGCAGGCCGCTCGTCGCCTGGCAGCCGCGCGGCCGGCGCTGCGCTTCGTTGTGCCGGCTGCGCCTGGGCTGCGCCCGGCATTGCAGGCGCTCGTGGACCGCCACGGCCCGCCCGGGCTGTGTCTGCTCGACGGGCGTTCGCACGAGGCCCTGGCCGCCTGCGACCTGACGCTCGTGGCCAGCGGCACCGCGACGCTGGAGGCAGCGCTGTTCAAGCGCCCGATGGTCATCGTCTACCGCATGCACCCGCTGAGTTGGGAGCTGATGAAGCGCATGGCCTACCAGCCCTGGGTCGGGCTGCCCAACATCCTGTGCCGCGAGTTCGTCGTGCCCGAGCTGATCCAGGGCGCCTTCACGCCGCAGGCGCTGGCCGAGGCGGCGCTGACCTGGCTTGACGACGCCGCAGCCCGTCAGCGCGTGGCGGCGCGTTTTGCCGAATTGCACCAACTCCTTCGGCGCGACACTGCGCGTCTGGCCACCGATGCAATCGCGCGTGTGCTCGCCGCCTGAGACCCTGGCGCCGTGGCTGGGGCCACCGGGCCTTGTGGCCGGGGTCGACGAGGCCGGCCGCGGGCCGCTGGCCGGCCCGGTGTTCGCCGCTGCCGTCGTGCTCGACGACAGCCGGCCGATCCACGGGCTGCGCGACTCCAAGCGTCTGTCGGCGCAGGCGCGCGAGCGGCTGCACGACGAGATCGTCGAGCATGCGCGTTGCTGGGCGATCGGTGTGGCCGAGGTCGAGGAGATCGACCGTCTGAACATCCTGCAGGCCACGCTGCTGGCGATGCGGCGTGCTGTGCTCGGCCTGCGCGAGTCGCCTGTGCTGGTGCAGGTCGACGGCACGCAGCGCCCGGCGCTTCCGATGGCTGTGCAGACGGTGGTGCGCGGCGACGCCAGCGTGCCAGCGATCTCCGCCGCCTCCATCCTGGCCAAGGTGCAACGCGACCGGCTCTGTGCCGAGCTGCATGCGCGCCACCCGCAGTACGGCTTCGATGCCCACAAGGGTTACCCGACGGCTGCGCACCTGGACGCGCTGCGCCGACACGGTGCCTGCCCGGAGCACCGGCGCAGCTTCGGTCCGGTGGCGCGGGCGCTGCGCGGGCAGGGCTGAGGATGGCTGGCCTGGTGCGCGAGCTGAGCTCGCCCGACAACCCGGCGCTGCGCCGCGCGGCGCGCCTGGCCCAAGACCCCGGTGCCAGCCGCGAGACCGGCATGGTATGGCTCGAGGGCGAGCACCTGTGCAGCGCCTTCCTCGACCGCGCAGGCCGGGCACTGCAGGCCTTCGTTGCGGCCTCGGCCTGGGACAGCGCGGCGTTGTCGCAGATGGCCCGCACCGCCGCCGAGGTGCTGGTGCTGCCCGACCGCCTGTTCGCACGCCTGAGCAGCCTGCCGTCGCCGGCTGGGCTGGCTTTCGTGGTGCCGCGGCCGGCACCGTCCCGACCCGACCCATCGCGACCGGCGGTGCTGCTGGACCGGTTGCAGGACGCCGGCAACGTCGGCAGCATCCTGCGCACGGCCGCGGCCTTCGGCGTGCCCCAGGTGTGGGCCTTGCGTGGCACGGCGGGGCTGTGGTCGCCGAAGGTGCTGCGCGCCGGCATGGGGTCGCATTTCGGGCTCGCGCTGGCCGAGGGCCTGAGCCTGGCGGATCTCGGGCCCGGCGGCCTGCCCTGGGTCGGCACGAGCCTGCAGGCCACTTGCGCCTTGCCGGCGGTTTCGCTGCCGGCGCAGGCGATCTGGGCTTTCGGCCACGAGGGCCGGGGTCTGGACGAGGCGGTTCTCTCTCGCTGCGCCCTGACGGTGCGGATCCCGCAGCCCGGTGGCGAGGAGTCTCTGAACGTCGCCGCGGCCGCGGCGGTGTGCCTGTACGAGGCGCTGCGCCGCGGCTACGCCATCGGCAGTCCGACGTAGTTCTCGGCCATCGCCGTGGAGGCTGCGCGCGAGCTGACGAGGTAGTCGAGCTCGGCCGCCTGCATCTTCTGCCCGAACTCCCCGTGGTCGGGGAACTTGTGCATCAGCGTCGTGAACCACCAGGAAAAGCGCTCGGCACGCCAGACACGACGCAGGCAGCGCGCCGAGTACTGGTCGATCGAGGCGCGGTCCCCGCCGTACCAGTCGATCAGCGCGCGCGAGAGATAGGCCACGTCCGCTGCTGCCAGGTTCAGCCCCTTGGCGCCGGTGGGCGGCACGATGTGCGCGGCGTCCCCGGCCAGACACAGGCGGCCGAAGCGCATGGGCTCGGCGACGAAGCTGCGCAGAGGCGCGATGCTTTTCTCGATCGACGGCCCGGTCACGAGCGACTGCGCGGCGGCCGGGTCGAGCCGGCGCCGAAGTTCGTTCCAGAAGGCGTCGTCGCTCCAGTGTTCGACCTTGTCCTCCAGCGAGCACTGCACGTAGTACCGGCTGCGCGTGGGCGAGCGCATCGAGCACAGCGCGAAGCCGCGTTCGTGGTTGCTGTAGATCAGTTCATGGCTCACCGGTGGCGTGTCCGACAGCACCCCGAGCCAGCCGAAAGGGTAGACCTTCTCGTAGGTGCGGATCGCGCCGGTGGGCACGCTGGCGCGGCTGATGCCGTGGTAGCCGTCGCAGCCGGCAATGAAGTCGCAGGCGATGGTGTGCTCGACCCCGTCGCGCCGGAAGGTCACGCGCGGGTGATCGCCGTCGAAGTCGTGCAGGCGCACGTCGGCGGCTTCATACACGGTGGGCAACCCCGCGCCGGCGCGGGCGGTCATCAGGTCGCGCGTGACCTCGGTCTGCCCGTACACCATCACCTGGCGGCCACCGGTCAGGCCGTGCATGTCGATGCGGTGCCGCGCGCCGCCAAAGCACAGTTCGAAGCCGCCGTGAACCAGGCCCTCACGATGCATGCGCTCGCCCACGCCAGCGGCGTCCAGCAGGTCGATGGTGGTCTGCTCGAGGACGCCGGCGCGGATGCGGCCAAGCACATAGTCGGCGCTCTGGCGCTCGACGATCAGCGCATCGATGCCGGCGCGGTGCAGCAGCGCGCCGAGCAGCAGGCCGGACGGGCCGGCGCCGACGATGGCAACCTGGGTTCGGTGGTGGGTCAGGGACATGTCGGGTTCCTCGGCAGCGACGGCTCAACGGACGCGGGCCTCGCCGCCCGCCTGCGGGGCGCCGCCGGGCCGCACAAGCGGTCCCGTGTCCGTGTCCAGCAGCAGGCAAATGCCCATCTCGCCCAGCACCGCAACCCCGGCCACGCCGGGCACTTTCCGGAAATGTGTCTCGAGCGGCTGGACGGCAACCGTGCGCTGGAAAAGCACCTCGTCGACGAGCCAGGTCGTCTGCCCTGCGCCAGCCCAAACAGTGAGCATCCAGGGCGGGCTCTGCGGTCCGTTCGCTGCCGCGCCCGTGCCTTGCGCATCTTGCGCCAGCCACCGGCGCAGGTCTATGGGTGTGTCGGCATCCTCGGCATCCTCGGCGCCGCCAGCGTCGTCACCCGCCGTGGCGTGGTTGGTGCCAAACTCGTACGGCTCGTGCGTCGACGCCGCCGTGCAGCCCAGCACTGCCGCTGCCGGCACGAGGCAGATGGAGGCTGCAGCACGCACGGCGATGACCTCGAGCAGATCGGGCGCCGAGGGCAAGTCCGGGCTGTGCGCAGTGCGCCATGCAGCCAGGCTCCGTGCAGTGTCCTGTACGCAGCCGTCTACCAGCGCCGCGGACCGCTCCAGCGGCGGCGGCAGTGGCGTGACCTGCATGCGCACGGCCTGCACGAGGCCTGCCTGCGCATTCACCAAGGGCCCCAGGGTGGCGAGCAGGGCGTCCAGGGTCGCCCAGTCCGCTGTGGCGGTCTGGCGGTTCGTGAAAGCGGCGTCCGCAAATCCGGCTGCTTCGATGCCTGGTGTGGCTGACCCGTTGGCACCGCGCTCCAGCGCCATGGCCTGCGCGCCATCGGCGGCCGCCGCGCCGCCCGTGAGTGCCTGGAGTTCGACCAGCAGGCCTTCGAGTTCCGCCTCCGGATCGGCCCCGGATTCCGCCCACGCGAGCGCGCGCAGGCAATCCACCGCCCGGTGCAGGGTGTCGAGCACGGCCGATGTCGGCCGCGCGACGCCCTGCGCGAGCGCTTGCACCAAGGCGAGAAGGCGGTCAGCCAGCAGGCTGGCGCCCATAGCGTCGCGGCCGGACAGGTGCGCCGCGACAAGCTCCAGGCAGCTGCGCGCGCCGGAGGTGTCGATTCCGTGTGCCGACTGCGTGTCCGCATGCAGCAGAACCTGCTCCAGCTGGTCGAGGCACGCCTCCAAGGCCTGCGGGTTGCGGTCTGCCGCAACCGCAGGGGCCATGGGCTCGGGGTTCGTCGGAAGGTACGCCACGTCACCGATTGTCGGACCAATCCCGCCCCGTTCGAGGCAGCTCGTGGAGGCGAAGCGTCTGTGTCGCGCCGTGAGGCGGGTTTGTGGAGGAATGTGGTCTCAAAGCGCTGCTGCACGCATTCCGCTGGGCGATACTCTGTGACGTGAATGCCGAGATCGCTGTCAAGTTCACTCCTGCGGGGTCTTCTCAGCCTGCCGGCAGCGAGGACGTGTCAGTCCACGTGACAGGCGGCAGCGTTCAGTGGATGACCGTATTGCCGGGGCGCGGCGCTTCCCGAGAAGCGCCGCTGCCGGAGTTCGAGGCGCAGGCTCGTGCGCCAACGGCGGCTGTCCCGACGCTCAGGGTCTTGCATGTCGAGGATTCCGAGGACGACCATGCCCTGGTGCTGGCGCACCTGCACCGCGGCGGCTTGCGCGTCGATGCCACGCGCGTGGACAGCCTGACGGATTTCGAGGCCGCGCTGAACGAGCCCTGGGACGCCATCATCTGTGACTATCACCTGCCGGGATTCACGGGGCTGGAGGTGCTTGCGTGCCTGCGTGTCAGGGGGGACGTGCTGCCCTTCGTCCTGGTGTCCGGGCAGATCGGCGAGGACACCGCTGTCGAGGCCATGCGCAGCGGCGCAAGTGACTATCTCCTCAAGCACAACCTGGCCCGTCTGGCCCCGGCGCTGGAGCGCGCGATCGAGGCCAACGAGGCGCGACGCGCGCGTCTGGCGTCCGACCGGGAGCTCGCCCTGTCGCGGCAGCGCCTGTCCGAACTGGCGCAGCACCTGCAGACCAGCGTCGAGTCGGAGCGCGCGGCGATCTCGCGCGAGATCCACGACGACGTGGGCGGTTCGCTCACCGCGCTGAAGTTCGACCTGGCCTGGATCGAGCGCCGCAGCGCCGACCCGCAGGTCCGGCAGCGGGTGCAGACGGCGTTGGAGACGGTGACTCATGCGATCGAGGCCAGCCAGCGCATCATGCACAACCTGCGCCCGGCCATCCTGGACCAGGGCTTGGTCGCCGCGCTGCACTGGATGACGAAGCGTTTCGAGCGGCGCAGCGGCGTGGCGACCGCTTTTCGCACCAGTCACGAGGTGCTGCCCCCGCTGCCTGCCGGTGTGGCGCTCACAGCCTACCGGACGGCGCAGGAGGCGCTGACCAACATCGACAAGCACGCGCGGGCCGGCCGAGTCACGGTGGACCTGTCGCTGGCTCACGGTGTGCTGTCGCTGGAGGTTGCGGATGACGGCGTCGGCATGAGCCAAGGTGCGCTGGCCAAGGCGCGCAGCTTCGGCATCCGCGGCCTGCACGAGCGAGCCGGCACCGTGGGGGGCTGGCTGGAGTTGTCTTCGAGCGCGGCGGCAGGCACGACGCTGCTGCTGTCGGTGCCCTTGGACGGCCCGGCCGCGGATTCCGGGCAGGCCGGTGCGTCGCCGTCGGCGACGAGCACCGACCCCGCGGCCTGGGGGTGACCATGATCGAGGTGATCCTGTGCGACGACCACGCGCTGATCCGCCGCGGCATCCGCGACACGCTGTCTGACGCCACCGACATCCGTGTCGTCGGTGAGGCCGGCGAGTATGGTGAATTGCGTGCCCTGATGCGCTCCCAGCGCTGCGACGTCCTCGTCCTGGACATCCAGCTACCGGGCCGCAGCGGTCTGGACGTGCTGCACGCGCTGAGGGAGGAGGGCGCGGACGTGCGGGTGCTGGTCGTCAGCATGTATCCCGAGGAGCAATACGCGATCCGCGCCCTGCGCGCAGGCGCCTCGGGCTATGTGAACAAGGGCGGTGACCCGGCCGAGATCGTGCGCGCGGTGCGCACCGTGGCCCAGGGGCGCAAGTACGTCACGCCCGAGATCGCGCAGATGCTGGTGGAGAGCCTGACCGCGCCGCCCTCGGAGAAGCCGCACGAACGCCTGTCCGACCGCGAACTCCAGACGCTGCTCATGATCGCCTCTGGCAAGAGACTGTCCGATATCGCCGACGAACTGCTGCTGTCACCCAAGACGGTGTCGGTCTACCGCGCGCGCGTGCTCGAGAAGCTGAGCATGTCCAACAACGCTGAACTGACGGTGTACGCGATCAGGAACGGGTTGGTGGGCGAGGGGTGAGTCTCGTGATCTCCCGAGAACAGGTGACTTGCCCAGGTTTTTTTCGGACATTTGAAGTTACCAGTCTCAAGTCCAATCGGTGAGAGCCGAAATAGGCGACGTAGACGATTCCGGGGCGAGGGCGTGCTGGCCCGATCGCCGGGTTGTCTGCCGCGGCATGGGCTCGCGGCTAGTAGAAGGAAACGACCATGGCCACCCTCATTCCCAACCTGTCGACTTCAGCGATCGCCGGCCTGAGCACGGGGGCCATCGCTGCGCTGACGACGGAGGATTGGGCGGCCTTCAGCACGGCCCAGATCGCCGCCCTGACCACCACCCAGGTCCCGCACATCGCGACGACGGGGCTGCGGGCGATCCGCACCGATGTGCTCGCGGCCATGGAGAGCGCAGACCTCGCGGCGCTGACGACGGCGCAGGTTCCGAGCCTGACGACGGCCCAACTGACCGCGCTGGGAACAGATGACCTGAACGCGCTGACGACGGCGCAGTTTGCGGCGCTGGGCTCGGCGCAGGTGGCGGCGATCACGACGGGGCAGGCGGATGCGCTGGCCACGGACGACCTGGCGGCCATCGGCACGACGGCGATCCGGGGCCTGAGCACGGCGGCGCTGGCGGTGCTGGA
>JAIXWM010000075.1 GCA_027491255.1 Rubrivivax sp.
GCAGTCAAATCATGAAGGCGGCGGGCAAAGCAAGCGTAGTGCCATACGCGCCTCCGTGACGAGCTAAGCTGTTGATTTTATTGGGGTTGCGCTGAGAGGATGACAAACTCGGGCTAATGCGCCCGGCCCGGGCGTGCGGTTGCGGGGTTTCCGAGGGCGGCGCACCGGGATTCCCGTGCGTTGCCACGTGCCGGCGCGAAGACCGCAGAATCGCCGCCTTGCCGCGGCAACCCCCCGAGCCTGAGCCGCGGCGCTTTTCTGGAGACTCGCATGCAACGACCGCTCCCCCGCCGTCTCGCGCTGCCGCTGCTGCTGGCCGGCATCGCCGCCGCCGCGCTGCCCGCGCAGGCGCAGCAGGACTACCCGAACCGCGCAATCAAGATCATCGTGCCCTTCTCGCCGGGCGGCGCCGTCGACGGCCCGATCCGCGCGATCGCGCAGGACCTGTCCAAGCGCCTGCGCCAGCAGGTCCTCATCGAGAACCGGCCCGGCGCCGGTGCGACCATCGGCTCGGAGATGGTGGCCAAGGCCGCGCCCGACGGCTACACGCTGCTGCTGGCTTCGCAGACCAACGCGATCAGCGCCACGCTGTACCCGAGGCTGAACTTCGCCCCGATCGACGACTTCGTCGGCATCTCGCTGCTGGGCCGTGAGCCGGGCGCCCTGGTGGTGCATCCGTCGCTGCCGGTGAAGAACGTGGTCGAGCTGATTGCGCTGGCCAAGGACAAGCCGGGCCAGCTGAACTACGCCTCGTCGGGCAATGGCAGCGGCCAGCACCTGTTCATGGCGATGTTCGCGTCGATGGCGGGCATCAAGCTCACGCACGTGCCCTACAAGGGCAGCGGCCAGGCCACCACCGACCTGCTGGCCGGCACGGTACCCCTGTCGGTACCGGGAGCCAACGGCATGATCAAGCACATCCGCGGCGGCAAGCTGCGCGTGCTGGCCACCACCGGCGTCAAGCGTTCGACCCAGCTGCCCGAGGTGCCCACGCTGGCCGAATCGGGCTTCCCCTCGTACTCGGCCTACGTCTGGATGGGCCTGCTCGCGCCCAAAGGCACGCCGGCGGCCATCGTCGACCGCCTGCAGCGCGAATTCAAGGCCTCGCTGGCGGCGCCCGAGGTCGTCAAGTTCATGGACGAGGCCGGCATCGAGACCGTGGGCTCCACGCCGGCCGAGATGGACGCCTACTTCCGCGAGGAGCGCGACCGCTGGGCGCGCATCGTCCGGGAGACCGGCGCCAAGGTCGACTGACCGTCCACCGAGCCTGCGCCACCCTGGATGGACCGGGGTGGCGTGTCCGTGTTTGTTCCCTCCCCAAGAACCTCGAAGAGAACCCTTCCATGACCCAAGTCACCGGCCAGGAACACTGGACCACCAAGAAGACCCCCGACGGCGACGTGCGCCTGTTCCTGTGGGAGAAGTACGTCGGCAGCCCCGAGGGCAAGCCCGCCGTGCTGTGGGTGCACGGCTCGTCGATGGCCTCGCAGCCCACCTTCGACCTGACCGTGCCCGGCCGTCCCGATTCGTCGGTGATGGACTGGTTCGCCGAGCGCGGCTTCGTCTGCTGGTGCGTCGACATGGAAGGCTACGGCCGCAGCGACAAGCACCGCGACATCTTCTGCGACATCGCCAACGGCGCCGACGACCTGGCCGCGGCTAGCGACTACATCTTTGCCACGCGCGGCGTGCGCAGCTTCCTGACCTACGGCATCTCTTCCGGCGCGCTGCGCGCGGCGCTGTTCGCGCAGCGCCACCCCGAGCGCGTCTCGCGCCTGGCGCTCGACGCCTTCGTCTGGACCGGCGAGGGCGCGCCCACGCTCGAGCAGCGGCGCAAGAAGCTGCCGGAGTTCATGGCGAACAAGCGCCGCCCGATCGACCGCAAGTTCGTCTACTCGATCTTCGAGCGCGACCACCCCGACTGCGCCGAGAAGCGCGTGGTGGACGCCTTCGCCGACGCCATCCTGGCGCTGGACGACTCGATGCCCAACGGCACCTACATCGACATGTGCTCGAAGCTGCCGGTGGTGGACCCGACCAAGATCACCGTGCCCACGGTGGTGCTGCGCGGGCAGTTCGACGGCATCGCGGCGATGGACGACCTGATCGAGTTCTTCAAGCGCCTGCCCTCGCCCGACAAGCAGTTCACCGTGATGAACGGCATCTCGCACGCGAGCTTCCAGCAGAAGAACTACCAGATGGTCTACCAGATCCTGCACGCCTACTTCACGCAGCCGGCGCCGGCGTACACGAGCGACGGGCACTGAGCCTGGATCAGGCAGTCGGCCGCGCCCGAGTGGGCTGTCTGTCTCACCTACCCCCTGGCGGTGGAGGGGTGAGGGGAGGGGGGATGAGCATCCAGATCTCGGTGCATCTCCTTTCCCCAACCCCTTTCCCACGAGGGGAGGGGGCTTCCGGGATCGCTTGCTTACGCGGCCGCCAACCGGACCGGCTCGCGCGACGCGGCGATCTGCTTCAGCGCGGCTTCCAGCGGCTGCACCGTCTGCTCGATGCGGCCGAGCTTCTCGAGCCCGAACAGGCCGATGCGGAAGGTGCGGAAGTCCGGGCCTTCATCGCACTGCAGCGGCACGCCCGAGGCGGTCTGCAGACCCAGCGCCAGGAAGGCCTTGCTGCTCTGCATCTCGGCGTCACCGGTGTAGCTGACGACGACGCCGGCGGCCTGGAAGCCGGGCGCGGCCACGCTCGGGTAGCCGTGCGCCACCATGACCTCGCGCACGCGGCGGCCAAGGGCGAGCTGGGCTTCGCGCAGCGCCTCGAAGCCGCGCTCGCGGGTCTCGAGCATGGCCTGGCGTGTGACGGTCAGCGCGTCGGTGGGCATGGTCGTGTGGTAGACGTGGCTGCCGGACTCGTAGGTCTCCATGACCTGCAGCCACTTCTTCAGGTCGAGCGCGAAGCTCGAGCTCGTCGTGGCATCGATGCGCTCGCGCGCCGCGGCCGACAGCATCACGAAGGCGCAGCAGGGCGAGCCGCTCCAGCCCTTCTGCGGCGCGCTGATCAGCACGTCCACACCCGTGGCCTGCATGTCCACCCACAGGGCGCCCGAGGCGATGCAGTCCAGCACGAACAGCCCGCCCGCGGCGTGTACCGCGTCGGCCACGGTGCGCAGGTAGTCGTCGGGCAGCACCAGGCCGGCCGAGGTCTCGACGTGCGGCGCGAAGACCAGGGCCGGGCGCTCGCGCTCGATCGCGGCCACCACCTCGTCCAGTGGCGCCGGCGCGAAGGGCTCGCGTGCTCCGGCCCGCAGGCGCCGCGCCTTCAGCACCGAGCACGAGCGTGCCATGCCGCCAGCCTCCAGGATCTGCGACCAGCGGTAGCTGAACCAGCCGTTGCGCAGCACCAGCACATGCTGCCCGGTGGCGAACTGGCGCGCCACGGCCTCCATGCCGAAGCTGCCGCTGCCCGGCACGACGACGGCCGAGTGCGCCGCGTAGGCCTGCTTGAGCACGCCCGAGATGTCGCGCATCACGCCGCCGAAGCGGCGCGACATGTGATTCAGCGCTCGATCGGTGTACACGACCGAGTACTCGAGCAGGCCGTCGGGGTCGACGTGGGGCAGCAAACCGGGCATGGGTATTTCCTCCGAGGAGGCGGATGATGCCTGAGCTTGGCCGAGGCTGCCTGTTCAGGCTCAGAGGCTGAGCGTTTTCCGCCGCGCCCGAAACGCGCGTCCAATCGCCAAGGATCGAGGCGCAACCCACAGCCACAGCCCGGGCCCTGGCGAGGATTTGCATCGATGAGCCAGGGGGGGGTGGGCGTGCAAGACGGGCTTGGGGAATGACTCTCGGCCTCTCAGAGGGTGTAAACGTAATCAACGTCTCATGCGTTATGCTGTGATCGATGTGCAGCGAAGCGAGGCAGCGAGTGGCGCAGAGCAAACCGCAAGGCCGCCCAGGGCGCAAACCGTCTTTGA